>NZ_JALDXW010000001.1:0-356291 GCF_032154635.1 Cytobacillus sp.
ACAACTATAGGATTGATTATTTACTCTGATGTAAGTGTTGTTGAATAAATGGGAAAAGGGATTAACCGAATCGGTTAATCCCTTTTTTAAATATATGTGCTTTCTAGGTTTAGACAAGATTAATTGGATAACACTAATTTCTTTTTTTCGGACCCACCCACAAAAATGCAATAACCATGACTGTAGCGATTAACAGGAGTATTGTTTTTAATGAAAAGCCTTCAAAAATAATTTCTGCAAGGCTTGCTAATAAAACAATAAAAAAAACGAGTGCTAAAACTGCGCGATTTATCAAGTTTTTCCCACCTCAAAGTATACTCATTTTATTTTAGCGAAAGGATGTAAGCGTTGTCCATTAAAAAAGCGCTTGGAAATAATTCCCCTATGAAAATATATGGGTGGACAGACAAAAACAACTCCCTTGTTACATAGGAATTATGTATAGGCAAATGGCCGAAAAAGCGGGGGTGGAAAAATGTCTGGGATTCTAACAGCACTCGGGTTTTTAATTAAGGAGATTGTCTTTCTTGTTTCTTATGTAAAAAACAATGCATTTCCTCAACCGTTATCTGCTGCTGATGAAAAAAAGTATTTGCAGCTAATGGCTGCTGGCGATTCACATGCACGCAATATGCTAATTGAACACAATTTGCGGCTAGTCGCTCATATTGTCAAAAAATTTGAAAATACAGGTGAGGATGCAGAAGATCTCATCTCCATCGGTACAATAGGGTTAATAAAAGCAATTGAGAGCTATTCAGAAGGAAAGGGGACGAAGCTTGCGACTTATGCGGCTCGTTGTATTGAAAACGAAATCCTCATGCATTTAAGGGCGCTGAAGAAGACAAAAAAAGACGTCTCTCTACACGATCCAATTGGTCAAGATAAAGAAGGGAATGAAATATCGCTCATTGATGTCCTCAAATCGGATTCAGAGGATGTCATCAATACAATCCAATTAAACATGGAACTAGAAAAAGTAAAAGAATACATCGGCGTGCTTGATGATAGGGAAAAAGAAGTGATTGTCGGCCGATTTGGCTTAGATTTAAAAAAAGAAAAAACACAACGAGAAATCGCAAAAGAACTGGGCATATCCAGAAGCTATGTATCACGGATTGAAAAGCGGGCATTAATGAAAATGTTTCACGAATTTTACCGGGCGGAAAAGGAAAAGCGAAAGAATAGCTAGAAGATAAGTGAGCGTAACGAGGAACATAAAAGTTGACATTGAAAATCATTATCAATTACTATAGATGTATTACTAGTGATTGGAGATGATCTTATGTTTGTTCAAATGAAAAAAATTGTTGTAACTGAAGGAAATGCTGAGCAAGTCATAAATCGCTTTGGCGGTAAAGGAATTATTGAGAAACAAGAAGGCTTTATTGATTCAACGGTTATGGTAAAGAAAAGCCGCCGCGGAGATGAAGAGGTAATTGTGATGATTCGCTGGGAGGCTGAGGAGTTTTGGAAAAAGTGGGAAAAGAGTGAAGAACATATCGCTGGACACAAAGCAAACCTAGGGAAACCAAAGCCGGAATATATCGTTAGTTCTGAAGGCGGATTATATGAAGTAAAAGCGGTAAAAAATGCAGTTCAGCAGCAAATATAAGAAAAATCTCAGGCTAACCTTACTTGCCTGAGATTTTTTCTTTTTATTCTATTTTTCCATTCTTCAATACTGAACCCCAATTTTTTCCGCCATCAGTTGACTCATACACATCATTTAAATATGTCGCAAAGGAAATGGTGTCGTTATTCTTATGATTTACAGCAATAAAAGTAACGGGGTTGTCATAATTTAAGAATGGAATGTCTAACTTAACAGCTTCCTTCGTTTTTAAATTCAATTGATAAAAAAGTACTTTGTTATCCTCTACTGCTGAATAGTAGAGGTATTCCTCCGAAAAGGCTAAGGCTGTCGTCATGACAGGGGCAGTTATCAGCTCCATATGTTCCCCTTTATCTTCGGACGCAAAAATGCCGCTTCTAGTAGACATAGCCATCTTGCTGCTGTTCGTAGGATGGGCTGCAATCATACCTAACGTATCCGCATCAAACCCTTTTAATGCAACTGGATCCCACGATTTTCCTTCGTCTTCTGAAAGGTACACGCCTAATCCAAGCTCTGAATTATCCTTTTGATTAATAATATAGATCGCATTTGTTCTATACCCTTTTGATAAAAACTGAAAATTGCTTTCTCCATAAAAAGCGAGCTTTTCTAGTGTAGCGCCTTTATCCGTACTTTTTACTAAACCGAGCGGTGTTTTTAAATCGGAGTCTTCATCTGGACTGCCGCTCGCATAAAATCCATCCTCACTTGCCTGAAAGCCCATGTATTCATGTTTTTGTGATGATCCTTCTAGCCACCCCTTTTTAGTAAAAATCTTTATTCCTTGATGGGAAGCAATATATAGGCCATCATCGTTACCTGGATATCCCAAGCCATTTATGCGCTCAAGACGTTGAGGAGATGCCTTTTTAATTTCAAATTTAGTCACCTGAACTGGTTCACTTTTTTTGCCGGGCTGTTCTTTATCTGTTTGGTCTCCGTTCGAACAGCCAGCCATGAATAGGGAGAATCCAATCATACATGGCAGAATTAATTTTTTTAATCCATTCATTTTTTTCACTCCAACTGCTGATTAGTCATATTTGTCTTCCCCAATAGTAACGGAAAACAGAAGACAGAAGCAAAGGATTCATCCTAAAAAAATTGAAAATACACATAAGCCTATACAAGTACTTACTGACACACATAATTTATTAATACAAGAAGGGAGGCAGAAGTTTATGCCATATGGATATCCGTACACATTCAGTTGTCCGCCACCCCCATGTCCTGCTCCCTATTATGGTGGTGGAGGGTTCTGGCTAGCGCTCGCGGTTGTGCTGTTAATTTTACTTCTCGTCTTTGGCGGCTGGTTTTATTACTGTGGGAATTGTTAGTGAAAAAGCTTATGCTTTTTGAAAGTCCAAATGGCGCCAAGCTAGTCGCTTGCGCCTTAAGTGTTATTGATAGAAATTTCCGAAAAGTTCACTTATAATATAAATGTATTTGGCCTGCAAGTAACAAAAGAAGGAGGAAGATGCATGACTGCAACAACTTATTCACCAGTATGGGATTTGGATGTCTTTTTTAAAGGCGGAAGTTCTTCCGAAGCATTTCTTACACATTTAAAAGAAACAAAAGAAATAATACATGAGTTCGAAACAAGCGTACATAACTGGGAGCAAACAAATTCTATTTCTGATCAGGCAGAAATCGTAAACTTAATGGAGAAATTTCAATCGGTTACAAAAAAGCTGCGAGAAGCAGGAGCATTTGTCAGTTGTTTACAAGCGCAGAATACGGAGGATAAGAAAGCTGCTGAACATCGTACAGCCATTACACAATTAAGCGCAGCCTTATTGTCCGTTCTCACGCTTTTTGATGAAAAGCTAACAGCCTATGATTCTAAGGTATGGGCAGAATTAGTCGAGTCTTCAGGCCTAAAAGAATTAGCATTTGTTCTTACTGAACGAAGGAAAAATGCTTCTGAAAAGCTTTCTAAAGAAGAGGAGAGTCTCATCAATGCTCTTGGGGTGGACGGATACCATAGCTGGAGCCAGCTTTATGATCTAGTTGTAGGCAATATAAAAATCCCATTTATAGAGAATGGGGAAGAAAAAAGTTTATCTGTCGGTCAAGCTGCCAATAAATTTTCAAACCCTGACAGAAGCGTACGAAAAAAAATGTTTGCTAAATGGGAAGAGGCATGGAAGGGGCAATCAGATTATTTATCAAAGGCGCTAAACCACTTAGCAGGCTTTAGATTGAATGTCTACAGACAGCGCGGCTGGGAGGATGTTTTAAAGGAGCCGCTGGATATCAATCGAATGACAAAAGAAACACTTTACACCATGTGGGATGTGATTTCGAAAAATAAACAGCCGCTAGTGAAATTTTTAAAGAGGAAGGCAGAGCTACTCGGACTAGAAAAGCTGAGCTGGTATGATTTAGATGCGCCTATTGATCAAACGGTATCAAAAGTATCCTATCAAGAAGGCGCAGAATTTATTTTAGAACAATTCTCCCACTTCGGGGATGAAATGACATCATTTGCTAAAATGGCTTTTGAGGAAAAGTGGATTGAAGCAGAAGATCGACCAGGGAAATCACCTGGGGGCTTTCATACGTATTTCCCTGAAAGCAGTCAATCAAGGATATTCATGACTTATTCTGGAACACCATCTAACATTTCGACATTAGCTCACGAACTTGGTCATGGCTTTCACACGTATGCAATGAGAGATCTTCACCTTTTAAATCGAAATTATGCGATGAACGTGGCCGAGACAGCATCAACTTTAGCAGAAATGATTGTCGCCGATGCTGCCGTGAAAAATGCGAAAACCGAGCAGGAGAAAATTACGCTTCTTGAAGATAAGGTTCAGCGATCTGTTGCCTTATTAATGAACATTCATGCCCGATTCCTATTTGAAACACGTTTCTATGAAGAACGGAAAAATGGTGTAGTTAGTACGGAAAGATTAAATCTATTAATGGAGGAAGCGCAGAAAGAAGCATACGGAAATGCACTTGATGAATATCATCCATTATTCTGGGGCTCAAAAATGCATTTCTATATTACGGGTGTGCCGTTTTATAATTTTCCATATACTTTTGGTTATCTTTTCTCGCTTGGAATTTATGCAAAAGCATTGGAAGAAGGAAAAGGCTACGAAGAAAAGTATATCGCATTGTTAAAAGATACAGCATCAATGACAGTAGAAGACCTAGCGATGAAGCATTTACATGTTGATTTAACAAAGCCAGATTTCTGGGAAAAAGCTGTACAATTATGCATGGATGATGTTGAGGAGTTTTTAAAGCTGACAGCTAAATAATAAATAAAAGCCGCACTCTCGGGTGTGGCTTTTATCATTTTATACTTTCCTTAACCTAAACGGACTGACCATTAAGAAGGAAAGAATAACCATCATAAATAAGAAGAATTGAGATGGAAAATATGGAATAGCAAGATAGCTTAGGGTAGCAAGACATCCTGCAGCAGTTATCGGAAGACCTGTAAAATACCCATTGTTCTCACTAATATTAAAGCGAGCAAGACGGAAAGCACCGCAGCCAATGTAAAAAATAGTGAAAAATGCGCCTGGATCACCAAATTCAAATAAAATTCCTTGATATATTAATAGTGCAGGTGCAACACCAAATGATATAATATCACTCATGGAATCTAATTGCTTGCCCAGCTCCGATTCAATGTTAAGCTTGCGTGCGACCATCCCATCAAAACGATCGGCTAATGCGGCAATAAAAATAAGCAGCAAGCTTAAGTTAAAATTCCCTTTTAAGGTAAAAATAATCGCAAAGCCGCCCAGTGATAAATTTGCTAAAGTTAATACATTTGCTGTTTGTGCTTTTAATTTCTTAATTGTTTGGTCAAGTACATCGGATAAAAACATTTACGGAACACCTCATTTGTTAAAAGAAACATATAAAATAAATAATTTCATTAAACGGTAATTTATTTGTTGATATAATTAATAGTATTTAATTTTATAGGTTTTATGTCTATACGTAAAGAGTAAATTTACACTGTAATGGAGGCGAGATTGTTGATTCAATCCTTTTATCGACTGATGATAGAACTGACAAATGGAAAGTGGACCTCAAGCCTATTGAAAAGATTTGCCCTTTCGAAGGCAAGCAGGTTGTTCATTCCTTCTTTTGCAAAATTGTATCAAATCAATGAAAGTGAAATGGAAAAAGACCTTAAAGACTATCATACGTTACATGACTTTTTTACCCGCAAGCTTAAAGCGGGAGCAAGAATACCAGATCAGAACCCACAAGCAGTTAGCAGTCCAGTAGATGCTGTAATCGAAGACATCGGTATGATTGAGCCGAGCCATATTATTACTGTGAAAGGAAAGAATTATTCTATTAAAGAAATGTTAGGTGATGATCGAAAGGTCGAAAAGTATTCAAGTGGGCATTATATGATTTTCTATCTAAGTCCGAGTCATTACCATCGAATCCATAGTCCAGTGTCAGGGAAAGTTGTTGACCAATGGACATTAGGTGGGAAATCCTATCCAGTTAATAAGTACGGATTGAAATACGGAAAAGATTCATTATCAAAAAATTATCGGAAAATTACAGAGGTTAAACACGCGGGTGGCGGATTTCTTTCGATTGTGAAGGTTGGGGCAATGTTTGTTAATTCAATTGAAGTCATTCACGAAGGAGATGACTTAATAAAAGGAAATGAAATGGCTTATTTTTCCTTTGGATCAACGGTCGTGCTGCTTTTTGAAAAAAATAGTTTTGAGCCGCTGTCTTCCATTCATGTGCCTTTTGATGTAAACGTTGGCGATTGCATTGGCTACATTTCTTTAGGTAGAACTAACTAAAAAAGAAAAAGCCCTATTTGGGCTTGTTTATATTATGAAGAGACTTTTATTCTATGAGATAATGAGCGTCTGTGAATTTCAATTTCTATAAGGCGGATGAAATCGGGACTAAGTTTCAGTTCTCTTGCTTTATGATACGATTCAATTAATAATTCGTCCGATAGCTTACGCATGTTCATTCACCTCCATAAAGAATATAAAAGTTTGATTCTATTTGTGCTTATTTATACATATAATGTAGTTTCTAATGTTGTACCCTTACTCTAGCAAAAATAAACGGTTAGAACAACCGTTCTGTTATCCACAGTATTTAGTGGATAACCTGTGGTTAAGTTGTTTATAAAATTTAGAAAAGTATATAAATGGGTGTGGGGCATGTGAATAAAGTTATCCACAAGTAGGAAGACAAAGAATATTGTCGAAAAATTTTTCCGTTAAAAAGGATATACTATACTTATTAGGCGCTTCCGTCCAGAAGGTTAAAGAACAATCTTCCGGCCGGTTTGTCTTATGCTTGTCGCCCCTAACCAAGGCGCTTCCGCTTTTCATATTGATAGAACGTTTTATATTGGTTATGATTGTTAAGAAAAATGGACGATTGATTTTAATTACGAAGGTAACTGAGGTGTGAATATAGTGTTAAAACAATTTTTGCCGGATCAGCATGCGAAGAGTATTTTTGAGATTACTCCTGAGATATTGAAGGAAAAAGGCATTAAGGGAATCATTACTGATTTAGACAATACGCTGGTCGAATGGGATCGGCCAAATGCAACGCCACGATTAATTCAATGGTTTGAGGAAATGAAGCATAGCAATGTGAAGATTACGATTGTTTCAAATAATAATGAGGACCGTGTACGGTCTTTTTCAGACCCACTAAATATCCCGTTTATCCCTGCAGCAAGAAAGCCGTTAGGACGAGCATTTAATCGGGCGCTAAAGGAGATGGGGCTTGCAAAGGAAGAGACGGTTGTGATCGGCGATCAATTATTAACTGACGTGCTTGGAGGCAATCGCAGTGGTTTCCGGACAATTCTTGTTGTTCCGGTTGCACAAACAGACGGATTTATGACCCGTTTTAATCGAAAGGTAGAAAGACAAATATTAAATTGGTTCCGAAAAAAGGGAATGATTCAATGGGAGGATTAATTAGTGAGTGAACAATATTCATGCATCGGTTGCGGAGTGAAGATTCAAACGGAAGACAGAGATGCAATCGGCTATGCGCCGACATCAGCTCTTGAGAAAGAAGAAGTTATTTGCCAACGCTGTTTTCGTTTGAAGCATTATAATGAAGTGCAGGATGTACATTTAACGGATGACGACTTTTTGAAAATATTAAATGAAATTGGCAAAAGTGATGCGTTAATCGTTAAAATTGTTGATATATTTGATTTTAACGGTAGCTGGCTTCCAGGGTTGCATCGATTCGTTGGGAACAACAAAATTCTGCTTGTCGGAAATAAAGTGGATTTGCTTCCAAAGTCTGTAAAAGCGAATAAACTAATTAACTGGATGAAGCAGGAAGCAAAGGAACTTGGCTTACGGCCAGAGGAAGTCTTTCTTGTAAGTGCAGCGAAAGGGCAGTTTATAAATGAAGTAGCGCAAGCCATTGATGAATATCGTGAAGGAAAAGACGTATATGTAGTTGGGTGTACAAATGTAGGAAAATCAACATTTATTAACCGTATATTGAAAGAAGTGACTGGAGAAGGCGATGTGATTACGACATCTCATTTCCCGGGAACAACTTTAGATATTATTGAAATTCCATTATCTGATGGAAAGGCACTGGTCGATACACCTGGAATTATTAATCATCATCAAATGGCCCATTACGTTGATAAACGTGATTTAAAAGTTATTACCCCAAAGAAGGAAATTAAGCCAAAGGTATATCAGTTAAATGAAGGACAAACCCTTTTCTTTGGCGGTCTTGCTCGCTTTGATTATCTTTCAGGTGGACGAAGGTCCTTCGTGTGCCATTTTTCAAATGAGATTAATATCCATCGTACAAAATTAGAAAAAGCAGATGAGTTATATAGAAATCACGCCGGTGAATTACTGACCCCACCGAGAATGGATGATATGGGGACTTTCCCTGAGTTAGTTAAGCATGAATTTACCATCAGAGAAGGAAAGACAGATATTGTTTTTTCTGGCCTTGGCTGGATAACAATTAATGACCCTGGCGCAAAAGTGGCTGCTTATGTGCCAAAAGGCGTTCATGCGCTAGTGAGGAAATCATTAATTTAACATAATGTAGATCGTATATATAGGGGGGATGGGCATGAAGAAGCTTTTTGCTGTAATAGGGGACCCAATCGCTCATTCGATGTCGCCTGCTATGCACAATGATTTATTTCAAGCTTATGGGATTGATGCTCATTATCAGCCTATGCACGTGAAAAGAGATAGTCTGAAGGAAGCTGTGATTGGTTTAAAAGCCATTGGTATAGCGGGATTTAATGTTACCGTTCCGCATAAAGAAACGATTATCCCGCTTTTGGATAAGCTTGACCCCCTTGCAGAAGCGATTGGAGCAGTGAATACAGTTGTAAATGAAGAGGGAAAATTTGTCGGCTATAATACGGATGGCAGCGGATATTTACAAGGCCTATTAACGCAATTCTCAACGATAAAAGAGATAAACATCTTGATCATTGGTGCAGGCGGTGCAGCGCGGGCAATCTATTTTACATTGGCACAAGCTGGAGCAAAACAATTAGACATATGTAATCGAACAGCGCAAAAGGCAGAAGTGCTGATAAATGATTGCCCATTTCATGTCCCTTCAGCCGTTATTGGAAAAGAAGAAGCGGAGGAAAATCTTGCAGATTATCAATTACTTATTCAGACCACACCAATAGGAATGGCTCCGGACATTGAAAGTATTCCGTTTTCATTACATAATCTAAAGACTGATGCACTTGTAAGTGATATAATATATAATCCGCTTGAAACGAAAATTTTGAGGGAAGCTAGAAATAAAGGTGCAAAAATACAAAATGGGTTAGATATGTTTGTTTATCAAGGAGCACTTGCTTTTGAAAAATGGACAGGCATTTTTCCAAATATCGAACGCATGAAAAACATTGTACTCAACCAACTGGGAGGATAAGGAAAATGTTAACAGGAAAACAAAAGCGTTTTTTACGCTCAATGGCTCACAGCCTGAACCCGATTTTTCAAGTCGGTAAAGGCGGGGTTAATGATAACATGATTAAGCAAATAAGCGATGCACTAGAAGCACGTGAACTAATGAAAATCAGTATTCTGCAAAACTGTGATGAGGATAAACATACGGTTGCAGAACAATTAGCAAAAGGAACGCGAGCAGAGCTTGTACAAATTATTGGTAATATCATTGTTTTGTACAAACAATCGAGAGAAAATAAACAAATCGTTTTACCTAAGAGCTAGCAGCGTGAGCAGGAGGAGAGCACTTGAAGAAAGTCGGCATATTAGGAGGCACATTTGATCCGCCGCATCTCGGCCATTTAATTATTGCGAATGAAGTTTTGCATGCGCATCAGTTAAATGAAATATGGTTTATGCCTAATCAAGAGCCTCCGCATAAAAAAAAGACAAATGCGGTTAAAGATGAAGACCGGATAAATTTACTCAAACTAGCTATTGAAGGGCATCCTCATTTTAAAATGGAGCTGATTGAGCTGGAAAGAAAAGGACCTTCATATACGTTTGATACGATGAAAATCCTTAAGGAAACACATCCAGATAACCAATTTTATTTCATTATTGGTGCAGATATGATTGAGTATTTGCCTAAATGGAAACATATCAATCAGCTAGTCGAAATCGTTCAATTTATTGGTGTAAGAAGACCTTCATATAGCCATGAAAGCATTTATCCAATCCTATATGCGGAAGTACCTGAATTAGATATATCCTCCAGTCTTATCCGCAGCCGTTTAAAGGAAGAAAAGACGATACGGTATCTTGTTCCAGATGCGGTAAGGAGCTATATTAAGGAGAATCATTTATATGGAACGTAATCTCGCCTTATTAAAAGTAAAGGAACAATTAACAGAGCATCGATATAACCATACAATTGGGGTAATGGAAACAGCGATTAGCTTAGCAAAAAAATATGGGGCGGATGAAAAAAAAGCAGAGCTTGCTGCCATTTTTCATGATTATGCCAAATTCCGTCCGAAAGAGGAAATGAAACAAATCATTATCGATCAGAAGATGGATGCCAAACTCCTTCAGTTCAATAGTGAACTTTGGCATGCTCCTGTAGGGGCTTTTCTTGTTCAAAAAGAAGCAGAGATTGAAGATAAGGAAATACTCGATGCAATCAGATTTCATACGTCTGGCAGAGTTGGAATGACCTTATTAGAAAAGATTATATATTTAGCTGATTATATTGAACCAGGAAGGCATTTTCCTGGAGTGGAAGAAGTACGGGAATTAGCTGCTCAAAGCTTGGATGATGCATTAATTAAATCGATTGCTAATACGATCATTTTTTTAATGAAGAAGGGCCAGCCAGTTTTTCCGGCAACATTTAACACATATAATGACCTTATTATAAATTCGAAAGGATTGATTGAATGAGTGAAAGAGATTTATTATTAACCACAGTAAAGGCAGCGGATGACAAACGAGCTGAACAGATCGTTGCATTAAACATGAAAGGAATTTCTCTAATAGCTGATTATTTTCTTATATGTCACGGAAATTCCGATAAGCAAGTTCAAGCGATTGCCAAGGAAATGAAGGAGAAGGCTGAAGAATTAGGCTATACAGTTAAGAGAATGGAAGGCTTTGATGAGGCAAGATGGATTCTTGTTGATTTTGGCGATGTTGTTGCCCATATATTCCATCGTGATGAAAGAAGCTATTACAATTTAGAGCGCCTATGGGGCGATGCGCCGATTGAAAATATTCAGAGTGAGCTTAACCAATGACCTATGGAAAGTTTGCTTATCTTTATGATGAATTAATGAAGGATGTTCCCTATGTTAAATGGGTGGAGCTCGTAAAAGTTCATGTAAGTAAATACCACCCAAATGGAAAAGGGCTACTTGACCTTGCCTGTGGAACAGGGGAGCTTTCCGTTAAATTTGCTGAAGAAGGCTTTGATGTAACAGGTGTTGATCTTTCTGAGGATATGCTGATGGTTGCTCAAGCAAAAGCTGCAAATAAGGGAATAAATGTGCAATTTTACCAGCAAAACATGGCTGAGCTTGAAGGGCTTGGGCAATTTGATGTGATTGGCATTTTCTGCGATTCTTTAAATTACTTGCAGTCAGAGCAAGATGTTAAGAATACATTTTCACGTGTCTACAAGCATTTGGATGACCAAGGGCTTTTTATCTTTGATGTTCATTCGATCCATAAGATGATGCAAATATTTATGAATCAGACCTTTGCATTAAGTGATGAAGAGATCAGTTATATTTGGCATAGCTATCAGGGAGAGCACCCGAACAGTGTCGAACATGATTTAAGTTTCTTTGTTCTTGATCATGGGTCAGGACAATATGAGCGCTATGATGAACTTCATTTTCAGCGAACGTTTCCAATTGATACGTATGTAAATTGGCTTAAGGATACGGGGTTTGAAGTGCTCGAAGTGACTGCTGACTTTGAAGCCGTGTCTCCAAAAACACAATCAGAACGGATATTTTTTACTTGCAGGAAATTATAATTAAGAAAAAGGCAAGGACAGCTAAATAAAATAGCTGTCTTGCCTTTTTTACATTAATTTAAAAACTAAGGAGGAATCCGTCAAAGATTGTAGAATATTAAGTTTGAATGGTGTAGTATTTTTTTACTTGTTCAAGATCTTCTTTGAATTTTGCGTGGGTTGCCTGAAAAACATGTTCAAATACATCTCCCAGTTCGTTTTCAAGCACCTTAATCCCTTCACCAGTAATTCCTCCTTTTACACATACCTTTTCCTGCAAAGTTGGCAATGTATAATAGCCTTTTTTCATTAATTCTCCTATTCCCATCAGCATTTCCTCTGCAAGTGTCGTTGCTGTCTCCTGATCTATTTCTGTCTCTTTTACTGCTGCAAGAATAAAGCGCTGCGTAATATAGCTAAAAAATGCCGGTCCACAGCTCACGATATCAGAGGCAACCCGGGTAATGTTCTCCTTAATTTCGATCGGCTTTGAAATTTGATCAAACAGGGTCCGTATTTGTTTCTTCCAATAATCACTGCATTCACCAAACGATAATAATGAAACACCAGTAAGGGCACGATTCGTAATACTTGGAATAACTCTAGCAACAGAACAATTGGCAATAGACTCCAATTGTTTGACACTTATTGGACTAGTGATTGATACAATACATTTTTCTTTTGTTAGGAAAGGTGAAATATCTCTAATCACGCTATGAACATCATGAGGCTTTACACAAACAAAGATCAGTGCAGAGCGCTCAGCAACATCTCTTCCGTTTTCCCCCACATAAATTTCCTCGAATATTTTCTTTAATTCTAATGCTTTTGATTTTGTTCGATTTGTAATCGCCATGGATGAAGGGGAAACGGCTTTTCCATCAAGTAATGCTTCTGCCAGTATTCTCCCCATATTCCCTGTGCCAATAATTCCAACGTTCATGCTCATCCCCCCTTCACAAGCAAACTTACTCATATACGATATGAAAATTTCTTGCAGATTATGCTAAAAAAGAAAGGATGATTTAGGTGATTGAATGGATTAAAGCCAATAAATATTTTGCGATAGGTGGGATCATTGTGTTCCTTGCAGGTGCTTATTTTTTTCTCGAACCGGTATCAGAAGATAACAATGTGTTTGATAAGGAGGAGGAATGGCTAACGAGTGAAGGGACAGTGGAAGAGGAAAGAGAGGAAGAGGAAGATGAAGGACAAGAAGTAATTGTCCTTGTAGATGTGAAGGGTGCTGTAAATAAACCAGGCGTCTATGAGGCTGAAGGTGAAGACCGGGTGATTGATATGATTAACAAGGCTGGCGGATTGAAAGAATCTGCAGATGAGGAGAAGATTAATTTTGCAATAAGAGTAGAGGATGAAATGGTTATATATGTGCCTGAAATAGGTGAGGAGCTGGAGCAGGAAAACGGAATAACGATGGCGATAGGAGGAACCGACCAAAAGGATGGAAAAGTAAATATTAATACTGCTGATGATACTGAGCTCCAAACTTTAACTGGCATAGGACCTGCAAAGGCGGCTGCTATTATTGATCATCGTGAGAAAAATGGCCCTTTTAAAGCAATTGAAGAGTTGAAATTAATTAGCGGCATCGGAGAAAAGAGCTTTGAAAAATTAAAAGATCAAATAAAAGTAAAATAAAGAAGCCATTGACCCATTTTTCATAGGAGCTTACACTTGATGGTAAGGTGGAATTTTACGAGAATTTGTCGAAAAAAATGGGGAGAGTGGGAAGAATGGAAAGAATATCTTGGAATCAATATTTTATTGCTCAAAGTCATTTGCTAGCATTAAGAAGTACATGCACAAGATTATCTGTTGGAGCAACGATTGTCAGGGATAAGAGGATCATAGCAGGCGGCTATAATGGGTCGATTGCCGGCGGAGAGCATTGCATTGATGAAGGCTGCTATGTGGTAGATAATCATTGCATTAGAACAATCCATGCGGAAATGAACGCGCTTCTTCAATGTGCGAAATTCGGTGTGCCAACAAGCGGGGCAGATATATACGTTACGCATTTTCCATGTCTGCAATGCTCTAAAGCGATTATTCAAGCTGGTATTAAAACGGTTTACTACTCAAAGGATTATAAAAATCATCCGTATGCGATGACCCTTTTTGAAATGGCAGGGGTAAAGGTCGAACAAGTAGTAGGTAATGAGATCTCAATCGAATTTCATTCACAAAAAGATAAATAAAGAAAAATGATAGTGAGGATCATCACCTTGAATGATGGTTCTCACATAACATTTATTAGGAAAAGGGAGAATAGTAGATGTGAAAGGAAGCTGGATTTATTTTTCCGTCACCGCATTAGCGGGAATACTAGCAGCTTTTGTCCATTTTGTTGTCTTTATTATCGTTTTCTTTTTTCTGCTTTTATTTCTATATAAAATAAAAGGTTTTTCGATAAAAAATCTTTTCATTATAAGTTTGATTTTTTTTCTCTTTTTACTAAGAAGCGAACTGGTTGAAAAGGCAAATAGAACGAATCTTGCAGCTGATGAGACTAATTTCCATATTTTATTCCAGAAGGATTTAAAAGTAGATGGAGATCGTCTGTCAGTCGTTGGTAAAGATATTATCCGCAAAGAAAAAATCGTTATTTCCTATCAAATAAAAACGGAAAAAGAGAAAAAGAGGGTATTAGAAAATCTAAAAACTGGAATAGCTTGTAAGGTAACAGGCACACTTTCAGAACCGAATACGGCAACAAATGTGAATGCCTTTAACTACAAGGAGTATTTACTAAGAAATCAAATTTTTTGGATATTAAATGCCGACCAGGTAAAATTGTCGCAATGTACTTCGCTAAAAAAAACCCCCTTGTCCTTCTTACAGGGTGTTAGGGAAAAGGGCATTCAATATATACAAGCCAATTTTCCAAACGAATCTGCCCCATTAGCGACCGCTCTCCTTTTTGGAGAACGGGATTACATGGACACCGATATATTAGAAACATACGAGAAACTTGGTATTGTGCATTTGTTAGCAATATCAGGTCTTCATGTCGGTATGCTGGCAGGTATGATTTATTATTTAGGGATTCGCATCGGGATAACAAGAGAACGAATGACGATCGGATTATTACTGTTTTTACCTTGTTATATAGTACTTACAGGTGCTGCCCCTTCGGTGATTCGTGCTGTATCCATGATGGTTCTTTACTTATCATTAAAAAAGTGGAACATCCACACGATAAATACAATTGATATTATTAGCATGGTTTTTCTTGTGTACACTTTTTTTACCCCATATGTCATTTATGATGTAGGATTTCAGCTTTCATTCAGTGTCAGCTTCGCACTCATCCTTTCTGCGCCATTCCTCCTGCGAAAATTCCATGACGCGATTCCGCTTTTGTTAGCAACATCATTTATTTGTCAATTGGCAGCAATGCCTACCATGATTTATTACTTTTACGAAGTTTCTCTTATTTCTATTTTAGCCAATGTGATCTTTATTCCCTTATTTTCATTGATTATATTGCCAGCCAACTTTCTCTTATTTCTTCTTCATTTGCTATTGGGGGGGACGATTGAGTTCCTTATTCAATCACTAAATTTACTCATTATAGCAATGAATGACCTCGCACGGCAGCTATCACTTTTTCCTCATGCCATGCTTACTTTTGGCAGGCCCTCCACATTTGTCATTCTCTTATATTTAGGGAGCATCCTGTTATTTTTCTCATTATGGGAGCGTATGAAGGGAGTGAAACGTTTTTTGCAAGCTTTGCTTTTCCCACTCAGTATTATGAGCGTTCATTTATTGGGAAATGCGTTATCTCCCTATGGAGAAATTACTTTTATCGATGTTGGGCAAGGAGACAGCATCTTTATTAAACTGCCATTTGGAAGAGGGAATTATCTAATTGATACAGGAGGGACCATTCCATTCAATACAGAGGAATGGAAGGTAAGAAAAAAGGAATATGAGGTCGGAAAAGAGGTTGTTGTTCCATTTTTAAAGAGCAAGGGAATTGTAACTATTGATAAACTTATTTTAACGCACGGGGATGCGGATCATATCGGCGGTGCTTTATCCATATTGAAAGAACTTTATGTAAAAGAAATCATTCTACCCAAAAACTCACAGTTATCAGAGCTGGAAAAAGAATTGCTAACAGTGGCGGAAAGGAAGGAAATCCCATCTCGTTTCGTAAGTGCAGGTGATAGCTGGAAAACTGGAAAAACTATTTTCCATATTGTTTCACCGCAAGCTGGAGTGGAGGTGGAGCGCAACAATGGTTCGATTGTGCTCCTTGTAAAATTGGGCGGGCTTAGTTGGCTTTTCACAGGTGACTTAGAAGAAGAGGGAGAAGTTCAATTAATAAATGCTTACGATAAATTAAAAATTGATGTCCTTAAAGCCGGTCATCATGGCAGTAAGACTTCAACAACAATATCGTTTCTCGATCATCTTGATCCAAAGATTGCTGTCATTTCAGTAGGAAAAAATAATCGTTATGGCCACCCAGCCGAAGAGGTGCTGATGAATTTGAATGAACGAAAGATAAAAATCCTTCGAACAGATCGGCATGGAGCCATTACTTATATTTTCAAAGGAGAAACTGGAACCTTTTCTGCCGTGCAGCCATAAAATAATATAAATCAAATGAACAAGCGAAAGAGGCTGAAAACTCTCAGCCTCCCCAAAATCTCTGTACTGTTATCTCCTGATGCCATCGGCTCTTTAGTTAAAGATAATCCGGTAAAAAAGGAAAATTACACCCCTTCTGCCAGCTCGTCTTGTGCTTGTTGCCAAAAACCGGCACCTTTCGCCATTCTTTCTATGTAGTCATTAAGATCCAATTACTTTAATGACTGTTGCAATAATAAACACTGTTGCGAAGAAGCCGAAAGATACGATGAATCCAATTCCAGAGTCAATGGCATCATTCTGCTTATATTGGACGTCTTTTTCAAATTCGTTCACAGTCTACCCCTCCTATTTCCTATATAGTATAAGGCATTAGAATGAAAAAATCTAGCGTTCCTCGAGGCTTTTCCACTTGTGACAAGAGTTGTCACAAATAAGTAAAGAATGTGAGGAAAGAATAGTATTACATTGGTGCACCGTCGCGACAAGAGTATCCTAGGCCTCTTGTTTCGACGTTCTATATAGATGGAGGAATTGACATTTTAAATGATGTGTCAATTCCTTTTGTATTTTTTAACACTGTCAACATCGGTTCGCACAGGCTCACCGTGTTTCCTTTATCGAAAGAACCGGCCCTTCCAGTTTGTACGGCGATGATCAAGGCGCTTTCGCTTTTCTTATTACTTGTCAAACGCTTCAAGCTTCATTAGGATTAGAATAGGTAATCCTAATGTGAACGGAGCGAAGGCAAGTGATTTTTGATCTTTGGAAACAAATTAAAGCAAAAAAGTTTCATTCATTATATTTATTATATGGTCCGGAAGCATTTCTAATCAATGAGACGAAAGAGCTGCTGATCAGCCATTTATTAAATGAAGAGGAGATTGATTTTAATCTTTCTTCTTATGATTTAGAGGAAACTCCCATTGATGTTGCGCTAGAGGATGCCGAAACGTTTCCGTTTATGGGGGAAAGAAGACTCATTTTTTTGCAAAATCCAGTTTTTCTTACTTCTGGTAAAACAAAGGAGAAAGTCGAGCATAACCTGGCAAAGCTCGAAACCTATCTAAAGGAACCTTCCCCTTATTCCATTGTTGTTTTTACTGCTCCATATGAAAAGTTAGATGAACGGAAAAAAGTTACAAAGGAATTAAAGAGAAGTGCTGCGATATTGGAAGCGAAAAAGCTGAGTGAAGCTGAACTGAAGGGATGGATAAAGGAACGGTCTGCCATAAATGGAGTGGAAATTGATGATAAAGCAACTGAAATGCTGCTTACATTAGCTGGCACAAATTTATTTACACTTACTAGTGAGGTAGATAAGCTTGCATTATACATGGGTTCTGGATCGGAAATTGATGAAGAAACCGTAGAACTGCTTGTCTCTCGGTCTTTAGAACAAAATATCTTTTCTTTAATTGATAAAATAGTGAACAGACATGTAGAAGGAGCATTAAGGATCTATTATGATTTATTAAAGCAGAATGAGGAACCTATAAAAATCCTTTCGCTAATAACAGGTCAGTTTAGGCTCATTTATCAAGTGAAAGAGCTTGCACGAAGGGGATATGGTCAACAGCAAATTGCTGGACATTTGAAAATTCATCCATTTCGAATAAAACTTGCTGCTGGACAGGCCAGGCTTTTTGCCGATGAAGAGCTTGCTCATATAATAAACCTGTTAGCAGAAGCGGATTTTCAAATGAAAACAGGTGGAATGAATAAAGTAATGTTAATTGAGATGTTTTTATTTCGATTACATGATCGAGCTTACAAAAAATAGGCTGGCTAAGTTAATCTTAGCCAGCCTATTTTTTGTAGTGCCTGGTACAGTGCTTATCGCCTATCAAACTGATCAAGGCGCCTCCGCTTTTCGCGTAAAATAAAAGGCTATCCATGAAAGATAGCCGTTATTCTTTAAACTTATGCGTTTAAAGCGTTCATTTTTTTTGTTAAACGAGATTTTTTACGAGCAGCAGCATTTTTGTGGATTAGACCTTTTGCAGCAGCTTTATCTAGCTTACGAGCAGCTTCAGCAAAAGAATCCTTTGCAGCAGCAGCATCATTAGTAACGATTGCAGCTTCAACCTTTTTAACAGCTGTACGCATAGAAGATTTAACAGTCGCATTATGAGCGTTACGAGCTTCACTTGTTTTCACACGCTTAATAGCAGATTTAATGTTTGGCATTCCATTCACCTCCTACAAAAAGCATCGAGATTATATTAACTCGACTTTCACATCATTCATTAACAATCAAATATTAAGAACAAGTGATATTTTATCAAACACTCCGTCCTTTTGCAATACTCTTCGTCTATTTTGATAAGCTGAACTCATAAGCAGAGAGAAATAGAGTGAAAGAGTGGCTTGCCATTTAATGAATGTTTTTCCATATAAACGGAAAAGATAAAAGAAAGTCCTGTTTTTTGACGGCTTAAGAGAAGAATGCGAGGGGGATCAACTTGGAAGATTTAGATCTAAGCAAATACACGGTTAGAACGGACCTTGCTATTGAAGCACGGGAAATGGCAATAGCGGATCAAGGAAAGCATGTACATGATCAGGAAGATCTTTCACAAATTGAAGGGGTTATTATAAAAGAAAAAGAAGAGGAAGATATTAAGATTTCCTTTGTTGAAGTAACGAAGGAAGGGGCAACTGCGATTGGGAAAAAAGAGGGAAGATATTTAACGCTTGAGGCTGTTGGAATTCGTCAACAGGATACGGTCATGCAGCAAAAAGTAGCTAAAATATTCGCTGGGGAATTTGCCCGGTTTTTAAAGCAGCTTGGAATTAAGGAGGATGCTTCATGCTTAATTGTTGGTTTGGGGAATTGGAATGTGACACCTGACGCTCTTGGACCACAAGTTTGTGAAAATTTGCTCGTAACCCGTCACCTTTATCATCTCCAGCCAGAAAGTGTGGAAGAAGGGTATCGCCCAGTCAGTGCGATTGCACCAGGAGTTATGGGGTTAACTGGAATTGAAACGAGTGATATCATCTTTGGCGTTGTTGAAAAGACGAAGCCAGATTTTGTTATTGCTATCGATGCCTTGGCATCAAGATCCATAGAACGTGTGAACTCAACCATTCAAATTTCAGATACAGGGATTCATCCAGGTTCAGGAGTTGGAAATAAACGTAAAGAAATAAGCAAGGAAACACTAGGAATTCCAGTTGTTGCAATCGGGGTGCCGACAGTAGTTGATGCTGTTTCAATTACAAGCGATACGATTGATTTTATCTTGAAGCATTTTGGCAAGGAACTGAAGGAAGGGGGCCGGCCATCAAGAGCATTGGCTCCTGCTGGTATGACATTTGGGAAAAGAAAAAAGCTCACAGAGGAAGATTTGCCGGAGGAAGAGCATCGAAAGGCATTTTTAGGCATGATAGGAACGCTGCCAGAAGATGAAAAGCGGAAGTTAATTTATGAAGTTCTCTCTCCGATTGGCCATAACCTCATGGTAACGCCGAAAGAAGTAGACGTATTTATAGAAGACATGGCAAACCTAATTGCCAATGGCCTAAATGCTGCATTGCACAGCAATGTAAAACAGGAAAATGCCGGCTTCTACACAAGATAATAAGACAAGTTCTATTCATACAGACGGGACATGGGGAGACGGGACATGGGGACAGGTCCCTTGTCCCAGACATCGTAATGTAAATAAGCGTGATACCGGTAACTAAAATGTACAAATGATGATCGCAATGTTCCCTTATCGAATTTGTATCTTAATTTTGTGAAAAAATAACCAAATAACATGTTTTGAGTTCTATCTTCTCTAGCAAAGTCATATGAATTACTAGACTTGCATAAAGAGAGGTGGAACGATGAAGCCCTTAAAACCCAATGGGTTTATTGTTTTTGTACAAGGGACGAGCATTTTAAAAATCTGTGGAGGCTTTCTTTTATTTTTATTTTTAATCTTTTCAATTAGTGGTGTACTTACGTCCTTAAAGCCTGAATTTCGCATCAGCTCCTCATCTGTCAATACAGCAACAAATAAAGTGACAGGTAAAATGCTGTATCACTTGCTTGGCTGGGAAAATCACCACCTATTGCAAGTATTAGGAGAAGAGAAGGACAAACCGACTTTGATGAACTTTGTTTTTAAGCTATCTACGAATATTAATTTGGATGATCCGCGCAGTTTATTAGGAAGAGAGCTGCCATCTTTTTCTATATATGACAGTAAAATTGTCGTTGCGAGCGAAGGAACCGACTATACAAATATGCCAATGGAGTCTACCCCTCCTCTAGAAGTGCTGAGGGCAGAGCAAGAAGCGACCTTGCAGAATACAGAGAATATTGATCCTCCATCAGGGGGTGGAATTCAAGTGCCTGATACTGGGTTAACAACGGGTGGACGAAAAGTTGTTCACCTATACTTTTCGCATAATCGTGAATCTTATTTGCCGTATTTAAAAGGAGAGACAGATCCCAATAGAGCATATCATTCCCAATTAAATGTGACAAAAATTGGGGATAAATTGAAAGAAGAACTTGAAAGTCGCGGGATTGGTACTTCCGTTGATAAAACGGATATTAATGCGATATTAAATGAAAAAAAACTTAAATTTAGGGAATCCTATCGCGAATCTAGATCAGTCGTACAGGCAGCAATGGCTGGAAACAAGGATATACAATATATTATTGATATTCATCGGGATTCACGAAGAAAAGAACAAACAACACTTTCAATTTATGGTGAAAAGTATGCCAAGTTAGCCTTTGTAGTTGGTGTAGATCATCCAAATTATGAAAAAAATCTAAAGCTTGCTACGCAAATGCATAATTTAATTAACGAAAAATATCCTGGGTTAAGCAGGGCTGTAATAAAAAGTGGAGGAGAAGGAACAAACGGTAAATATAACCAAGATCTATCCGAAAACGCCATGCTCATCGAGTTTGGCGGTGTGGACAATACATTTGAAGAGCTTTATTTATCAGCGGGTGCGCTCGCAGATGTTTTTAGCGATTTTTACTGGCAAGCAGAAAAGGTCAATCAGCAGACACAAGAACAAACAGATAAAAAATAAAATGGATAGGTGATTTGTTATGAAGTGGTTTATGGTGAAAACCTTTTGCCTTATCTCCCTTATGTTTATTGCGGTCTTATTTGGCATGCAGCTTGCGAATGAAGGCATCCATAATATGAAAGGCTATGATGATGCAAATTTTAAAGCTGCATTCACTGTAAATGAAAATGAAGGAGGGGAGCTTCAAGCTTCCATTCTAGGGAACGATATTTCCAGCCATGACTTGCAGCGGAAAAAAGAGAAGCTTGAAGAAATGAAAGCTTATAATTTCTTTTCATCTTTAGGAAAGTCGCTCTCGGATGGGATATCAAAGGTTACGGAAACTACGATTCACCATATCACTAAACTCATAAATGGAGAATAACGGCTGTGATTCCGACAGTCGTTTTTTCTTTTGAAAAAACACCAATCACTCCAAATCCTTCTCGATTCTGTTTAGCATTGAATCTTCATAAACGTACTGCTATAATCAAAAAATAGTGCATGTTCGAATAAACGTAAAAGAATGGCTTTTTTGAAGGTAGATGGATGTCTAGCTCCGGGGTTGCAAGAGGAACCTGGTGCTTTTCTAAGTATCAAAAAGTATTACTTTAGAGTAAGAGAATTGTCTAGCTACAGCGCCTATCGCCTATCAATCTTCAGGCCCGCTCCCTACGATAAGTCGACATCAATTCGCTTTCGCTCATTGTGTCTTCTATATCTCAGTCGCGATCCTTCCAGTTTGTCCGGCGATGAACAAGGCGCCTGCGCTTTTCTAAGTAGGAGTGAAAGAAAAATAATGAACAGAGAAGAAAGATTAAAAAGGCAAGCCAAAATCCGGAATTTTTCCATCATTGCTCATATTGACCATGGGAAATCAACATTAGCTGACCGTATTCTTGAAAAAACGAATGCATTGACTTCACGAGAAATGAAGGATCAGCTGTTAGATTCCATGGATTTAGAAAGAGAACGTGGAATTACAATTAAACTAAATTCCGTTCAATTAAAATATAAAGCGAAAGATGGAGAAACTTATATTTTCCATTTGATTGATACACCGGGACATGTCGACTTTACTTACGAAGTTTCCCGCAGCTTAGCTGCCTGCGAAGGAGCAATCTTAGTAGTTGACGCAGCACAAGGGATTGAAGCACAAACGCTCGCAAATGTTTATCTGGCACTTGATAATGATTTAGAAATTCTTCCAATCATTAATAAAATTGATCTTCCGAGTGCAGATCCAGAACGAGTAAGAAATGAAATTGAAGAAGTCATCGGACTCGATGCATCTGAAGCTGTTCTTGCTTCTGCGAAAGCTGGAATAGGAATTGAAGAAATATTGGAACAAGTGGTTGAAAAGGTACCTGCACCAACAGGTGACCCTGACGCGCCATTAAAAGCACTCATATTTGACTCTCTTTTTGATGCGTACCGAGGAGTAGTTGCCTACATTCGTGTAGTCGAAGGGACTGTAAAGGCCGGAGACAAAATAAAAATGATGGCAACAGGGAAAGAATTTGAAGTAGTTGAAGTCGGCGTATTTTCACCGAAGGCACAGGTGCAAGATGAATTAACAGTTGGGGATGTAGGTTTCTTAACGGCATCGATTAAAAATGTTGGTGATACACGTGTAGGGGACACCATTACTAATGCGAAAAATGGAGCTACAGAAGCATTGCCTGGTTACCGAAAATTAAACCCAATGGTGTATTGCGGACTTTATCCAATCGACAGCGCGAAGTTTAATGATTTGCGGGAAGCACTTGAAAAGCTGGAGTTAAATGATTCTGCCCTGCAATTTGAACCAGAAACCTCACAGGCATTGGGCTTTGGGTTCCGATGTGGTTTCCTTGGATTGCTTCATATGGAAATTATTCAAGAGCGGATCGAACGTGAATTTAAAATTGATTTAATCACGACAGCTCCTAGTGTTATTTATGATGTTATTATGACTGATGGCACACAAGTAAAGGTAGATAACCCATCAAATATGCCGGATCCGCAAAAGATTGACCGAGTGGAAGAGCCATATGTAAAAGCAACCATGATGGCGCCAAATGATTATGTTGGTGCGATTATGGAACTTTGTCAGGCAAAGCGCGGAATTTTCATCGATATGCAATACATGGATGAAACGCGTGTAAATATTATTTACGAAATCCCATTATCCGAAATTGTCTATGATTTCTTTGATCAGCTGAAATCAAATACAAAAGGCTATGCTTCTTTTGACTATGAATTAATTGGCTACAAGCCATCTAAGCTTGTAAAAATGGATATCCTCTTAAATGCGGAAAAAGTCGATGCATTAAGCTTTATCGTCCATAAGGATTTTGCTTATGAGCGTGGAAAAGTCATTGTTGATAAGCTAAAGGATCTTATTCCTCGTCAACAATTCGAGGTTCCTATTCAAGCAGCAATCGGACAGAAAATTGTTGCTCGTTCAACCATTAAGGCGATGCGCAAAAACGTTCTTGCTAAATGTTATGGTGGGGACATTTCCCGGAAAAGAAAGCTTTTAGAAAAGCAAAAAGAAGGGAAAAAACGGATGAAGCAAGTAGGTTCTGTCGAAGTTCCGCAGGAGGCATTCATGGCAGTCCTAAAAATGGATGACAGCGGTACGAAAAAGTAAAGATAATTGCATTGTAAAGGGAGGTTGGATATGCTTTTTAAATAAAGCAGATCAGCCTCTTTTTATATGGGCAATAAAAATAAAAAAATCGGTCACCTTTTTTGAGCAAGCCTTTATGTACGAAGTAATAACCAGCGCGGCGAAAGGAAGGTGACCGCCATTTAGATTAGACCAGGCTCTTGATTTTACAAGTTATTTTAATAAAGGTAGTGAAAAAATGATCAAAGCAGCATACATTCATATTCCATTTTGTGAGCATATTTGCCACTATTGTGATTTTAATAAAGTATTTCTAAAAGGGCAGCCTGTTGATGAGTATCTTGATTCACTAGCAAAAGAAATCGAGCTGACGCTAAATGAAACCCCAACAGAACATTTGGAAACAATCTTCATCGGCGGCGGCACGCCGACGGCATTGAATGAGCAACAGCTCGAAAAGCTTTGCCAAATCATCAAGACCCATCTTCCTTATAGCAATAAAACAGAATTCACTTTTGAGGCAAATCCTGGGGATCTCTCCGAAGAAAAACTGCGGATTTTATATCAAGCAGGAGTGAATAGAATTAGCTTTGGAGTTCAGACTTTTAATGAAGAGCTATTAAAGCGGATTGGAAGAGTTCATCGGGCCAAAGATGTTTTTCAATCGATAGCCTTGGCCAAAAAAACCGGTTTTGAAAACATAAGTATCGATCTTATTTATAGTTTGCCTGGACAAACCATATCCGATTTTAAAGAAACATTGGGGACCTCTTTTACTCTAGATATCCAGCACTACTCGGGCTATTCCTTAATTATTGAACCAAAGACTGTTTTTTATAACTTAATGCGCAAAGGCCAGCTTCCATCACCTGGTGAGGATGTTGAAGCAGAGATGTATGAAGTATTGATGGAGGAAATGGCGAAGCATGGGTTTGAACAATATGAAATCAGTAATTTCTCTAAACCGGGCTTCGAGAGCAAACATAATTTAACTTATTGGGATAATGAATGGTACTACGGATTTGGTGCAGGTGCACATAGTTATGTGAACGGCAGTCGAATGTCTAATCATGGTCCATTAAAAAAATATATGGATGCGGTAAATAATGACAGATTACCAATTCTCGAGAAGCATCCGGTAACAAAAGTGGAGCAGATGGAAGAAGAGATGTTCCTCGGACTGAGGAAAATAGCTGGAGTTCCCATTCTGCGGTTCAAAGAAAAATTTGCTGAAAACCCCTTATCTTTATTTGAAGAAGAATTAAAAACCCTTACCGCAAGAGATTTAATTCAAGTGAACGATCAGCACATTTGTTTGACGAAGAAAGGACGCTTTTTAGGCAACGAGGTTTTTCAGTCATTTTTAAAATAGCTAGCTAAACAGCATTCGACAGATTACCTCAATAGTTTACAAAAATTACTTTATTGAAGATGGCATATTAAATGCAAAAATCTAGGTAAATGAATTGACACAGCCCCTGTCATTTGATAATTTATTAATAGAATTAGCACTCTCTGCTAAAGAGTGCTAACAGAGGTGATAACCGTGTTGACCGATAGGCAATTATTGATACTTCAGGTTATTATTGATGATTTTATTCAATCTGCACAGCCAGTTGGATCTAGAAGCTTGTCGAAAAAAGAAGAAATTTCTTTTAGCTCTGCGACGATTCGCAATGAAATGTCTGACTTAGAAGAGCTAGGTTTTATCGAAAAGACCCATACATCTTCTGGAAGAATTCCATCTGACAAGGGCTATCGATACTATGTAGACCATTTGCTGTCACCGCAAAAGCTTAATAAGCAAGATGTTTATAAAGTGAAATCGATCTTTGCGGAGAGAATTTATGAGCTGGAGAAAATCGTTCAAAACTCTGCGAGAATCCTTTCAGAATTAACAAACTATACAGCCATTGCTTTAGGGCCTGCAGTTAGGGAAAATAAGTTGAAAAAAATACAGATTATCCCTATTAATAAACAAACAGCAGTGGCAATCATTGTAACTGATTCAGGTCATGTCCAGAATCGCATGTTCCAATTGCCAGAAACGATGGATTTAGGGGAGCTTGAGAAATTAGCAAATATCTTAAACGATCGTTTAGCAGGCTCTTCCATTGAAAGCTTAAATGATAAAATTTATAAAGAAGTCGCACTATTGTTAAGGCAGCATATAAATAATTATGATTTCATACTTCATTCAATTGCGGATACACTGCTTATTCCGTCTCATGAAAAATTATTTTTTGGCGGGAAAACCAATATGTTAAGTCAGCCAGAATTTCATGACTTCGAGAAGATTAAGAACCTTATGACGATGATTGAACAGGAAGAGAGTATATATGAGCTCATTCGGAAAAATCAATCTGGCATTAACATAACAATTGGTCGGGAAAATAACAATACGGCAATGGAAAATTGTAGTTTGATTACTGCGACCTACTCAATTGGAACAGAACAGCTCGGTTCCATTTCTATATTAGGACCTACTAGAATGGAATATTCAAGAGTAATCAGTTTGTTGGACTATATCAGTCGTGATTTAACAGCTGTTCTGACAAAGCTATATCAAGGCAATTAACCATGGAAATAGCCGCGGTGGGTGGAATGTGTTTTTCCATCCTTTGCTTATGTTTTTTGGCTGCTGAGAGATAGTAAGATAATTAACCTGAAATTACTTTAGGGGAGGTGAACAAGTTGACAGAGGAAAAAGATATTCTAAATGAAGAGTCAACTGAAGATACGGAAGTAAAAGAAGCGAATGAAGATACTGCTGTAGATGATGTTGAAACAAATACTTCAGCGGAAGTCAATGAAGAATTTTCAATCGAGGACCAGTTGAAGGCAGAGCAAGAAAAAGTAGCAGAATTAGAAGCAAAGTTAAAAGAAGCTGAAAATCGAATGTACCGTCTTCAGGCTGATTTTGAAAATAGCAGACGCCGTGCGCGATTGGATCTTGAAGCGTCTGAAAAATATAGAGCACAAAGTTTAATCACTAATCTATTGCCAGCAATAGACAATTTTGAAAGAGCTCTTCAAATGGAAGCAGATAGCGAACAAGCAAAAGCTATTTTACAGGGAATGGAAATGGTTTATCGCAGTTTGCTTGAGGCTTTAAAAAATGAAGGTGCTGAACAAATTGAAGCTGTAGGGAAAGAATTCGATCCGCATGTCCACCAAGCGGTCATGCAAGTAGAAGTAGAAGGCTTCGATTCAAATCATGTAGTAGAAGAGTTTCAAAAGGGGTATATCCTGAAGGACAGAGTTATACGTCCGAGCATGGTAAAAGTTAATCAGTAATTACATATTCCCGGGAGGTAACTAATATGAGCAAAATCATTGGTATTGATTTAGGGACAACAAACTCATGCGTCTCTGTTTTAGAGGGCGGAGAAGCAAAAGTAATTCCTAACCCAGAAGGCAATCGTACAACTCCTTCAGTTGTAGCGTTTAAAAATGGAGAGCGCCAAGTAGGGGAAGTTGCTAAACGTCAATCGATTACAAATCCAAACACAATTATGTCTGTGAAACGTCATATGGGAACAGACTATAAGGTAGAAATTGAAGGAAAAGAGTATTCACCGCAAGAAGTTTCTGCCATTATTCTTCAGTATTTAAAATCATATGCTGAAGAATATCTTGGTGAAAAAGTGGAAAAAGCAGTTATTACTGTTCCAGCTTACTTTAATGATGCTGAACGTCAAGCAACAAAGGATGCAGGTAAAATTGCTGGACTTGAAGTCGAACGTATCATTAATGAACCAACTGCTGCTGCATTAGCATATGGTATGGATAAAACAGATGAAGATCAAACGATTCTTGTATATGACCTTGGCGGCGGAACGTTTGACGTTTCCATCCTTGAATTAGGGGATGGTGTGTTTGAAGTAAAATCTACTGCTGGTGACAACCGCCTTGGTGGAGACGACTTTGACCAAGTAATCATCGACTATTTAGTAGAACAATTTAAAAAGGAAAACGGCATCGATCTTTCTAAAGATAAGATGGCTGTACAAAGATTGAAGGATGCTGCTGAAAAAGCGAAAAAGGATCTTTCTGGAGTAACAACAACTCAAATTTCCTTGCCGTTTATTACAGCGGGTGAAGCAGGACCTTTACATCTTGAAGTATCTTTATCAAGAGCAAAATTTGATGAGCTTTCTTCTCATCTTGTAGAACGTACAATGGGACCAACTCGTCAAGCATTAAGCGATGCTGGTTTATCAGCTTCTGAAATTGATCGAGTCATTCTTGTTGGTGGATCGACACGTATCCCTGCTGTACAAGAAGCAATTAAAAAAGCAACAGGAAAAGAGCCGCATAAAGGGGTTAACCCTGATGAAGTAGTTGCAATGGGTGCTGCTATTCAAGGCGGAGTGATCACTGGTGATGTGAAGGATGTTGTTCTGCTAGACGTTACGCCGCTTTCACTTGGTATCGAAACAATGGGTGGAGTATTCACAAAACTAATTGATCGTAATACAACTATTCCAACATCAAAGTCACAAGTTTTCTCAACTGCTGCTGATAACCAATCAGCTGTTGATATTCATGTGCTGCAGGGCGAACGTCCAATGGCTGCCGACAACAAGACATTAGGCCGCTTCCAATTAGGTGATATTCCGCCAGCACCACGAGGTGTTCCACAAATTGAAGTATCATTTGATATCGATAAAAACGGTATTGTAAATGTACGTGCAAAAGATCTTGGAACAAATAAAGAACAAGCCATTACAATCAAATCTTCAACTGGCTTATCCGATGAAGAAATCGAAAAAATGGTAAGAGAAGCAGAAGAAAATGCTGAAGCTGATAAGAAGCGTAAAGAAGAAGTAGAGCTTCGCAATGAAGCAGATCAGCTCGTCTTTACGACTGAAAAGACATTGAAGGATCTTGAAGGAAAAGTGGACGAAGCGGAAGTTTCAAAAGCAAACGAAGCGAAGGATGCTTTAAAGGCAGCAATTGAAAAGAATGATTTAGAAGAAATCAAAGCGAAGAAAGATGCTTTACAAGAAATCGTTCAAGCATTGACAATGAAGCTTTATGAGCAAGCTGCACAGCAAGCTCAAGCTACACAAGGGGCAGAAGGTCAAACAGGAAAAGGCAACGATGACAATGTAGTTGACGCAGAATTCGAAGAGGTTAACGACGATAAATAAGTTAAGACCTTTATTCTTAAAAAGTCAAAGTCAGGGTATCTTGACTTTGACTTTTCTCATTTATGCAAG
Source organism: Cytobacillus sp. (assembly GCF_032154635.1). Classification (GTDB taxonomy): domain Bacteria; phylum Bacillota; class Bacilli; order Bacillales; family Cytobacillaceae; genus Cytobacillus. The sequence continues at coordinate 29,573 of NZ_JALDXW010000001.1, forward strand.
GATTGAATATTTCTAATATGCACACGGAGAGGTATTTTGTCAGATACTTCTTTTGTTGCACAATCAAGTTAGACAATGATAAAATAATCTTTATGTGAAATGATTCGGGGAGTGTAAATCTCATATGGACAAAAGGGATTACTATGAAGTCCTTGGTGTCAGCAAAAGCGCATCCAAGGATGAAATAAAAAAGGCATATCGAAAGCTATCTAAAAAGTACCATCCGGATATTAACAAAGAACCGGACGCAGACCAAAAATTTAAAGAAGTAAAAGAAGCCTATGAAGTGTTAAGTGATGATCAGAAAAAAGCTCATTACGATCAGTTTGGTCATACAGATCCGAATCAAGGATTTGGCGGTGGCGGATTTGAAGGCTTCGGCGGATTTGAAGATATTTTCAGTTCCTTCTTTGGCGGCGGTTCCAGACGTCGGGACCCTAATGCACCAAGACAAGGGGCTGACTTGCAGTATACAATGACCATTTCCTTTGAAGAAGCTGTATTCGGGAAAGAGACAGAAATTGAAATTCCTCGTGAAGAAACATGTGAAACATGTAACGGATCTGGTGCCAAGCCAGGAACAAAACCTGAAACTTGTGGTCATTGTCATGGATCAGGACAATTGAATGTAGAACAAAATACACCATTTGGAAAAATTGTAAATCGCCGCGTTTGTCATTACTGTAGTGGAACAGGGAAACAAATTAAACATAAATGCTCAACATGTGGCGGAGCAGGCAAGGTGAAGAAACGCAAAAAGATTCAGGTGAAAATCCCAGCTGGGATTGATGATGGCCAGCAGCTGCGAGTGTCTGGGCAAGGCGAACCAGGTATAAATGGAGGACCTTCGGGTGATTTATACGTTGTATTCCATGTCCGTTCACATGAGTTTTTTGAGCGTGATGGCGATGATGTTTACTGCGAAATGCCAATTACTTTTGTTCAAGCTGCCTTAGGGGACGAAGTGGAAGTCCCTACTCTTTATGGCAAGGTGAAACTAAAGGTACCAGCAGGAACACAAACAGGTACAAAGTTCCGTCTAAAGGATAAAGGAATACAAAATGTAAGAGGCTATGGCAAGGGAGATCAGCATATTATTGTCCGCGTCATTACACCTACAAAATTAACAGAAAAACAAAAGCAGCTGCTTCATGAGTTTGCCGAGGTTAGCGGTCAGGTTCCGCAAGGAGAACAGGAAGAAAGCTTTTTTGCAAAGGTGAAACGAGCATTTAAGGGTGAATAAAGGGAAATGGAGTTGGTAGAAGTGAAATGGTCAGAAATCAGTATTCATACAACAAATGAGGCTGTGGAGCCGATTTCGAATATTTTGCATGAGGCCGGAGCAAGTGGTGTTGTCATAGAGGATCCATTTGAACTTATAAAAGAGAGAAGAGATCAGTTCGGCGAAATCTACCAGCTTAATCCAGATGACTATCCTGAAGAAGGTGTAATCGTTAAAGCCTATTTACCTGAAAATAGTTTTCTTGCGGAGAATGTGGACGAAATAAAAGAAGCGATTAATAATCTCGTTTTATATAATATTGATATTGGGAAAAATAATGTTAGTATCAGTGAAGTAAATGAAGAAGAATGGGCAACTGCGTGGAAGAAATATTATCATCCAGTGAAAATTTCAGAACGATTTACTATTGTGCCAACATGGGAAGAGTACACACCTGTATCAAGTGATGAACTGATTATTGAACTTGATCCTGGCATGGCATTTGGAACTGGTACACATCCAACAACAGTTATGTGTATCCAAGCATTAGAGAGAACGGTCAAACCGGGTGATAAAGTAATGGACGTTGGTACCGGGTCAGGTGTGTTAAGCATTGCAGCAGCCATGCTTGGTGCTGAGAAAGTAACTGCGCTTGATCTGGATGAAGTGGCAGTAAACTCAGCAAGGCTGAATATCGAATTGAACAACGTACATCACGCAGTAGATGTAAAGCAAAATAATTTGCTCGATGGAGTAGAGCCAGGTGCTGATATAGTTGTAGCCAATATTTTGGCCGAGGTCATTCTTCGTTTTACTGGTGATGTCTCCTCGGTTGTTAAACAAGGCGGCTTTTTCATTGCTTCAGGAATTATTCAAGCGAAAAAACAAGAAGTAAAGGATTCAATGATTGAAGCTGGTTTTGAAATTGTTGAAACGCTGCAAATGGAAGATTGGGTGGCAATCATCGGAAGAAGAAAGTAATAGTAGAAAAACTTGGTCTTCACCAAGCCTTTCGGCGAATGCCTTCGTTTTTCTTATGCATTTAGAATTTATGTTTATAAATTCTGAATAGCTAAAAAAGGGGGACTTGAAATTGTCCTCCTTTTTATGCGTTATTTATAAAGTGTGTATTCAAATGAAGGAAGGTGGCACGATGCAGCGTTATTTTGTCGATCAAACTGCTGATGATAACCGCTTTACCATTACAGGTGATGACTATCATCATATTGTTCGAGTGATGAGGATGAAGGAAGGGGAGCAGATTATTTGTGTCAACCCTTTAAATAAAAGCGCTGTCTGTTCAATTGCAGAAATTACCGATGAACAAGTAATCACAGAAGTTGTACAATGGGTTAGTGGGACACCAGAACTTCCTATTGATGTAACAATTGTGAGCGGACTGCCTAAAGGGGATAAGCTCGAATGGATTATCCAAAAAGGGACAGAGCTTGGCGCTTATCAGTTTATCCCTTTTATTTCAGCGCGCTCAGTAGTAAAATGGGATGAGAAAAAGGCAGAAAAGAAGTTAGATCGCTGGCAAAAAATTGCGAAAGAAGCAGCAGAACAATCTCATCGGACAAAGCTTCCAGAGGTGAAAAGTCCTGTAAATTTAAAATCCTTAATAAAAATGGGTGCGGATTTTGACTATAAATTAATTGCTTTTGAGGAAGAAGCGAAGCAAAATGAAGCATCTGTCCTTTCAAAAACATTGGCCGAAATGACAAAAGGTCAAACATTACTAATTGTTTTCGGACCTGAAGGCGGTTTAACGGAGCAAGAGGTTTCTAGCTTAAGAGAACAAGGCTTTCATTCTTGCGGATTAGGTCCAAGAATATTGAGAACAGAAACAGCTCCGCTATATGCACTATCCGCTGTTTCCTATCATTTTGAATTAATGGAGTGAATATATATGCCTACAGTTGCATTTCATACACTTGGTTGTAAAGTGAACCATTACGAGACAGAAGCGATTTGGCAGCTTTTTAAAGAAGAAGGCTATGATCGGGTTGATTTTGAATCCATGTCAGATGTTTATATTATCAACACCTGTACCGTAACAAATACAGGCGATAAAAAAAGCCGACAAGTGATTCGCAGAGCGATAAGAAAAAATCCAGATGCTGTTATTTGTGTAACAGGCTGTTACGCACAAACATCACCTGCAGAAATTATGGCAATTCCTGGTGTTGATATTGTTGTTGGAACGCAGGATCGCGTGAAAATGCTTGATTATATTGAACAATATAAAGAAGAACGCCAGCCGATAAACGGGGTCGGCAATATAATGAAAAACCGTGTTTATGAAGAACTTGATGTACCGGCATTTACTGACCGTACACGTGCATCTTTAAAAATCCAAGAGGGATGCAACAACTTCTGCACATTCTGTATTATTCCATGGGCACGCGGGCTAATGCGGTCTAGAGATCCGAAAGAAGTTATCCGTCAAGCCCAGCAGCTAGTTGATGCCGGATATAAAGAAATTGTTCTAACAGGTATTCATACAGGCGGATATGGGGAAGACATGAAGGATTATAATCTTGCTATGCTGCTTCGTGATATGGAAGCACAAGTAAAGGGATTAAAACGAATTCGTATCTCTTCGATTGAAGCAAGTCAAATTACAGATGAAGTAATCGAAGTGATAAAAGAATCCAAACTAATTGTTAGACATCTTCATATTCCAATTCAATCAGGTTCAAATACAGTATTAAAAAGGATGCGCCGTAAATACACGATGGAGTTTTTTGGTGAGCGTTTGGAGCGTTTAAAGGAAGTGCTTCCAGGCTTAGCTGTAACCTCTGACGTGATTGTCGGTTTCCCAGGTGAAACAGAAGAGGAATTTATGGAAACTTATCATTTTATTAAAGAGCATAAATTCTCAGAGTTGCATGTTTTCCCATATTCAAAACGTACAGGCACGCCGGCTGCAAGAATGGAAGACCAAGTGGATGAGGAAGTAAAAAATGAACGTGTTCACCGTCTGATTTCTTTATCTGATCAGCTTGCGAAGGAATATGCTTCCCAGTTTGAAGGCGAAGTACTTGAGGTTATTCCTGAGGAAGAATTTAAAGATGAACCGAATACGGGTCTATACATTGGCTATACAGATAATTATCTAAAAGTTGTCTTCCCTGCCACTGACGCAATGGTAGGGCAAATTGTCAAAGTGAAAATTAAAAAAGCAGGCTACCCATACAATCAAGGTGAATTTGTAAGGATCCTTGATCAGTTTGAGGAAAAAGAAGAAGCAGCTGTATAAATTGTAGCAATTTTTTCAAAAAGTCGTTGTTGAACCAGTTGCGCCACTCCGCGGAAAGCTAGCATACTGGAGCGAACATCAACTATATCCTATTTAGTCAAAAGGGAATTACCTCATTCAGGTAGTTCCTTTTGTCTATATTCATGGGAAAAGTAAATATGGAAAAGCTATTAGTGTAAAGATAAAAATATGATATTCACTCGATATTTTTATACAGGCATGATATGATGTGAGAGGTACGGACAACTTGTTTATTTGAAGGGAGTTATATCAATGACTACAAATGTCGCAAAAATGATCGATCATACATTATTGAAAGCGGATGCAACAAAAGAACAAATTGAAAAACTTTGCGCAGAAGCAAAAGAATACAATTTTGCTTCTGTATGTGTTAATCCTGCTTGGGTGAAGCGATCAGCTGAACTATTAAGTGGAACAGAAGTTAAGGTTTGTACAGTTATTGGCTTCCCATTAGGTGCTTCGACACCTGAGACAAAAGCATTTGAAACAAAAAATGCGATTGAAAATGGGGCAACGGAAGTTGATATGGTTATCAATATTGGTGCGTTAAAGGGCGGAGACAATGAGTTAGTGGAAAGAGATATTCGTTCTGTTGTCAATGCGGCAAAGGATAAGGCTCTTACTAAAGTCATAATTGAGACTTGCCTTCTTAATGAAGAAGAAAAGGTAAGAGCATGCGAATTATCTGTTAAGGCCGGTGCCGATTTTGTTAAAACATCTACTGGCTTTTCAACGGGTGGAGCAACAGTAGAAGATATCGCCCTCATGAGAAAAACAGTTGGACCAACGATCGGTGTAAAAGCATCAGGTGGCGTTAGAAGCGCAGAGGATGCAGAAAAAATGATCAAAGCCGGTGCTACAAGAATCGGGGCAAGCTCAGGTGCAGCCATTGTCAACGGATTAACAAGTGACTCAGACTATTAAAAAAGAAATGCCGGATTTCTAAAATCCGGCATTTTTTTAACTGTCTTTTTACGGTGCCTGGCACCGCTTGTGGACAAAAGGGGTGTGTTTGTCTTTTGGGAGTGGACATTTTCTTGTCATCTTCCATGGAAATTTATAATAAACCGTCCAAATTGAGCAGCAAACGGCAGCATAAGTAAGGAAGAGACAACATTGAAAATCACACTTATGTGTGCGAGCTGAACATCTGATTCTGAGGCAAGCTGGAGTCCAATGTCTGTCAGCAAGCTGATAAATGGGTAAAATACAATGACACCAATAATATTAAGCCATATATGCGCATAGGCCGATAGCTTAGCCTCTCGTCCAGATCCGATTGAAGCGAGATAAGCATCCACACAAGTTCCGATATTGGACCCGAGCATAATGGCAATACCAGTGTCTAAATCCATCGTCCCTGCGGTTAGAAAGCCCATTATGATTCCGGTAGTCGCGGTGCTAGATTGGATAATGGCTGTAATGACGATGCCAGCTAAAACAGCGTATAGATGGCTTTCATCTAATGCCAGAAGCAGGCGATTGATTTGCTCTACATTTTTCAGTGTACCGGCGAAATATTCAAACCCTCTCATGGCGGCAAATACGCAGGAAATTCCTAATAAAACAAATCCAATACTACGAGGGCTTTTCTTCTTAAACAGAACAAGAATGCTACCGGCAATTGCTAATGGAATCAGGTATGCCTCTATATTAAAAGTAATTAATTCTGTTGTAAAAGTAGTTCCAATATTTGTCCCGAGTATAATACCAATCGATTGTGGAAAAGTTAGCAGTCTAGCCGAAACAAATCCAATCGTAATGATCATCACAGCTGAGCTGCTTTGCAAAACAGCAGTAATTAAAGTGCCGATGATCACACCTTTCCAGGGAGCATTCGTTAATTTAACGAGCCATCTTTTTAATGAATCAGCTGAAAGGTTCATGAGACCAGATCTTAATAACGTCATTCCATATATGAATAAACCGATTAAGAGTATAAAAAATAATAGCTTGACCAAGCTTCCACCCCCTAGATATATATCTATGGCTGAAGGGGGGAGGACATGCCAATTAAGTAAATTTAGCTAACCACGGCTTTATCTTCTAATATCTCAATATTTCCAAGGTAAAAACAAGTCCATTACAGGCTAAATACAGTTGACCTCAGGTATGCTATTATATTATAATTGCAAAGTACATGGAAAACCATGTTGTGTTAGTGTGTTGTGCTCGGAGGGAGGGAAAGAGAATGTCTAAAACCGTCGTTCGTAAAAACGAATCGCTTGAAGATGCTCTTCGTCGCTTCAAACGTTCAGTTTCTAAAACTGGTACTTTGCAAGAAGCTAGAAAGCGCGAATTCTACGAAAAACCTAGTATTAAACGTAAGAAAAAGTCTGAGGCTGCAAGAAAACGTAAGTGGTAAGAGAGGGTGTATGTAATTGAGTCTTCTCGAGCGTCTAAATGAGGATATGAAACAAGCGATGAGGAATAAAGAAAAAGATAAGCTAACTGTTATTCGAATGATCAAAGCTTCGATTCAAAATGAATCAATCAAGCTTGGATCAGACTTAAACGAAGAACAGGAGCTTACTGTCCTTTCTCGCGAAGTAAAACAACGCAAGGATTCCCTCCATGAATTTGAAAAAGCAGGTCGTGAAGATCTTGTTGAAAAAATTCGTACTGAACTTCAGTTCGTCGAAATATATATGCCTGAGCAGCTATCTGAAGATGAGGTTTCAAAAATCGTGCTAGAAACGATTGCTGAAACAGGTGCAAAATCTAAAGCTGAAATGGGTAAGGTAATGGCTGCCATCATGCCGAAAGTAAAAGGTAAAGCAGATGGAGCACTCGTAAATAAACTTGTACAACAACACCTTTCATGAAAAACAAATTTGTGTAAAAGACCGATGGCATTTGCTTTTCGGTCTTTTTAATTTTGATTAAAATGAAACCTTTACATAAGTAAATACGTATACAATAGAAGAATCTTTTGAAGGGAGGGGGAAGGTTTGAGAATAAGAAGGAATTTTGCCGTCTTATCGCTTTTTTTAGCTTTCATTTTAATGGTAATACCTTTTAAAGGAGAAGCTAAGAATGAAGTTATCTATGTTGTACCGATTACAGAAACGGTTGAAAAAGGGATGTATGCCTTTTTAAACAGGGCTGTTCAAACGGCTGAGGAAGAAAATGCTTCTGCAATCATATTTGAAGTAGATACACCAGGCGGGGCAGTTGATGCTGCTGGAAAGATTGGAAAATTGTTATCGTCGACAAAAGTAAAAACGGTTGCTTTTATTAATAAACAGGCTCTTTCTGCGGGTGCTTATATTTCATTAAATACAGATGAAATATATATGACTCCCGGTTCTACTATAGGTTCAGCTGCTATAATTGATGGAGAAGGAAATACAGCGGGCAAGAAAGCAGAATCCTATTGGTTTGCAGCAATGGAAGAGGCGGCAAAACAAAAAGGAAGAGATACAATTTATGCACTTGCGATGGCCGATGAATCGATTGACTTGTCTAAATATAATGCACCAAGAGGGAGTCTGCTTACGCTAGGAAGTGAAGCCGCGTATGAAGTAGGCTATTCCAAGGGTACAGTGAATAATCTAGAAGATTTATTGGAAAAACTGGAGTATTCGGGTGCGGAAATCCGAACATTAGATGAGAGCTTTGCTGAAAAGATTGCGAGATTTGTCACACACCCTGTGATTATCCCTATTTTACTGTCAATTGGCAGTCTAGGACTTGTTCTGGAATTATATTCACCTGGATTTGGTGTTCCTGGTTTTATGGGATTGGCTGCATTATTGCTTTTCTTCTATGGACACTTAGTTGCCGGACTGGCAGGATATGAGACGATTATTCTGTTTGTTATTGGAATTGGACTGATTATCGCAGAGTTTTTCCTCCCCGGAGGAATTGCGGGGATACTCGGTTTAGCTGCTATAATAGGAAGCTTATTCTTAGCATCTGATAATATCGTTCATATGGGTATCTCCATATTAATTGCAATCAGTATTTCTATTCTAGCATCTATATTAATGATAAAGGTGTTTGGTAAAAAAATGAAAATATTCAAGAAGCTAATTTTAACCGATTCCACTAAAACGGAACAAGGCTATGTTTCTAATAAAAGCAGACTTGAGCTCATTGGGCTGGATGGCTATGCCTTAACAGCATTAAGACCATCAGGAACGATTGTCATTGAGGATGAACGGATCGATGCAGTTAGTGAAGGAGCATTTATTATGAAAGATGCAAGAGTTCGAGTCGTAAAGGCTGAAGGGTCTAGAATTGTCGTTAGAGAAATACAAAAATTAGATAAATAACAAACTTTAAGGAGGAACTAAAATGCCATTTGATGCGATATCAATTTTTACATTGGTTATTGTTGTTTTTGCAATAATTGTATTGGGGATTTTATTCACATTCGTACCAGTTATGCTCTGGATTTCCGCTTTGGCAGCGGGTGTAAGAGTAAGTATTTTTACCTTAATCGGGATGCGTCTTCGCCGGGTTATTCCAAGTCGAGTAATCAATCCGTTGATCAAAGCACATAAAGCGGGTTTAGATGTAACAACGAACCAATTAGAAAGCCACTATTTGGCAGGAGGAAATGTAGATCGGGTTGTTAATGCGCTAATTGCTGCACACCGCGCAAATATTGAATTGCAATTTGAGCGTAGTGCTGCGATTGACTTAGCTGGCCGTGATGTATTAGAAGCTGTACAAATGAGTGTTAATCCAAATGTAATTGAAACGCCATTTATCGCTGGTGTTGCTATGGATGGAATTGAAGTAAAGGCGAAAGCAAGAATTACAGTGAGAGCGAATATTGACCGTCTTGTCGGTGGAGCGGGCGAAGAAACAATCGTAGCTCGTGTAGGTGAAGGGATTGTATCGACAATCGGTTCTTCTGAAAATCATAAAAAAGTACTAGAAAATCCTGATATGATTTCACAGACAGTTCTAGCAAAAGGATTGGATGCGGGTACTGCCTTTGAAATCCTCTCCATCGATATTGCGGATGTTGATATCGGTAAAAACATCGGAGCAGAATTACAAACAGAACAAGCTGAAGCAGACAAAAAGATTGCCCAAGCGAAAGCAGAAGAGCGCCGTGCCATGGCTGTAGCCCAAGAACAGGAAATGAAGGCGCGCGTGGAAGAAATGAGAGCAAAAGTGGTCGAAGCAGAATCACAAGTTCCTCTTGCTATGTCAGAAGCACTTCGGTCTGGCAATATTGGTGTCATGGATTATATGAATTATAAAAATATTTCTGCTGATACAGATATGAGAGACTCTATTGGCAGAATTACGGATGATAATAAAGACGGACGGAAAAATGATTAATTCCTTGTTCGCTATCAGCAGAAGGGAGGGCTTCCCTTATGGAATTCTTATTTGAAAATCCATGGCTTATTTTCATTGTGATAGGTATTATCACTTCTTTATTTAATAAAGCAAAGGGTGGTCAAGGAAAGCAAAACAATCGGTCGCAGCGTCAGCCCGTCCAGCAAAAAAGTACTGCTAATCAACAGGAAATTCGCCCAGTACAAGAAGGAAGAAATAAAGATGTGCCCCCTGTGATGCCTAAAAAACATGTCGAGAAGGAATACGCCGATAGAAAGAAACAAGAAGCAGAAGCACAATTACAGGCTTTAAAAAATAAACAGAATGAGCTGATAAATACCAGGAATTCCCTTCAGATGAATTCTCCAAGGGGATCAAGTCGATTGGACTCCATTCCCTATAAAGAGAAAAAGACCGCAGTCTCCATTGAAAAACAAAAGCTTGTTGATGGAGTCGTATGGGCAGAGATTTTAGGCCCTCCAAGAGCGCTTAACCCGCACAAGTCCATAAGACAAAAAAGATAAGCGAGCAAAAGGAAAGAAAAATATGTGCTAGAACCCCCTTTCTATTCATACATATGAGATGAAGGGGGGTTCTTTTTTATGGCCAAAAAGTGGGGACAATTCATCAGGAAATGGATGACAACAAATATGGAGCTTCCTCAAGATGTCATGATGGATTTACCCCGGATTACAATGATCGGACAAATTCACATATATATTGAGAACCACCGTGGTCTTATTGCCTTTTCAGATAAAGAGCTAAGACTTCTTCTTAAACAAGGGCAGCTGCTTATTAAGGGGAAATCATTTGTTATAAAGACAATATTGCCAGAAGAAATATTGCTAGAGGGAAAAATTGATCAGGTCACCTATTTAAGTGATTAGAATGAATCAAGGATACCCGCTTTTAGAAGTCTACACTTTTTCTAGTGGAATTTAGCGAATATAAGTTGCCTGTTCTTTATGGAGGGAAGGAAATGAAGAATTTGTGGATTGAATTTTTTGGCGGTATCATTACCGTTGAAACAAGAGGAAAGGGAATCGAACGGCTATTAAACATATTAACAAGAAACGGCATTCTCATTTGGAATGTAAAAAGGCATGGCAGCGAAACAGTTACCTTCAAAATAAAGCTTAATGATGTAAAGAAAATAAGAAAGGCAGTGAAAGACAGTAACTGTAAAATAAAATTTTTAAGACGGACAGGCATGCCATTTCTATTTAAACGTCTTTTGAAAAATAGTGGATTTATTGTTGGCGCATTTGCCTTTCTGCTTGTTATTTTTATTTTATCAAATATGGTATGGGGCATTGATATTAAGGGGGCAAATCCTGAAACCGAGCATAAAATCCGTAAGGAACTAGACGCGATGGGTGTAAAGAAGGGGAAAGTCCAGTTTTTCCTAGAAAATGTTGAAGTGATACAAAGAAAACTTACAGATAACATTGGCGCGATTACCTGGGTTGGGGTGGAATTAAAAGGGACAACCTATCATCTCCAAGTTGTAGAAAAGAATGAACCGGAAAAGCCTGAATTATTAAGTCCGAGAGATTTAGTAGCTAAAAAGAAAGGCGTAATTGTTGACATGTTTGTTGAAGAAGGCCAGCCGAAAGTGAGTATTCATGATCATGTAAAACCAGGACAGCTGCTTGTTTCTGGGGTGATCGGGAAAGAAGGACAGACAGAAATAGTTCCGGCTAAGGGAGAGATTTTTGCAGAAACCTGGTATATAACGACGGTAACCCAGCCGCTAAAGAGCACCTTTCATGTCTTAAATGGCAATGAAAAACAGAAGCACTTTATCGGTATAGGGAAATGGAAAATTCCAGTTTGGGGTTTTGGAAAAGTTGAATATAAGGAATATGAAATAGAAACGAATACGAAAAATTTTCATTTTCTAAAATGGAAGCTTCCGATTTCTTATATAAATACAACAATAAGGGAAAGAGAACAAGAGGTTAGAATATACTCCAATGAGGAAGCATTCGATGCCGCAAAAAATAGAGCTCGTAATGATATAAAAAGTCTCTTAACTGATAATGCTAAAATAAAAGGGGAAAAGGTTTTACACAAGTCTGTAGACGATGGTAAAGTAAGTATATCAATACATTTCCAAATTATTGAGAATATTGCTGAAGCAAAACCTTTAATTCAAGGAGAGACAGAATGACAGAAGAGCTAAAGACAATCAATGTACAACTAGAAAATCCGAATGAAGCAATTTCACTGTTAGGAAATTCGGATGCAAATATAAAAATGATTGAACAAGAATTAAATGTTTCCATCATAACAAGAGGCGAATTGGTGCATGTGTCAGGCGATTTGGAACAAGCAGAAACAGCCGGTAAAGTATTAGCTGAACTTCTTATGGTTATTAGAAAAGGAATAAATATTAACCAGAGAGACGTAATGTATGCTCTCCAAATGGCCAAAAAGGGAACCTTGGATTATTTCAGTGATTTATATGATGAAGAAATTACTAGAAATGCCAAAGGGAAGGTAATCAGAGTAAAGACAATTGGCCAAAGCGATTATATTCGTGCTATACGAACGAATGATCTTGTTTTTGGAATTGGTCCAGCCGGAACGGGAAAAACATATCTAGCTGTTGTCATGGCCGTAAGCGCTTTGAAAAATGGCCATGTTAAACGGATCATTCTTACTCGGCCAGCAGTGGAAGCAGGCGAAAGTCTTGGATTTTTGCCAGGTGATTTAAAGGAAAAGGTGGATCCGTATCTAAGACCATTATATGATGCCCTTCATGATATTTTAGGAAACGAGCATACAGAAAGAATGATTGAACGAGGGACAATTGAAATCGCTCCATTGGCATATATGAGAGGAAGAACACTAGATGATGCCTTTGTCATTTTAGATGAGGCTCAAAATACAACCCATGCCCAAATGAAGATGTTCTTAACGCGTCTGGGTTTTGGCTCAAAAATGGTTATAACTGGCGACAAGACACAGGTTGATTTGCCAAAAGGAGCTAAGTCTGGCTTAATTGTTGGAGAAGAAATATTACGAGATGTAAAAGGGATATCTTTTGTACATTTAGAAGAAAGTGACGTTGTTCGCCACCCTCTCGTTGCAAAAATTATTCAAGCATATGGACAGAAAGAAAACTAGGCCGTCGGAAATTCCGTACGGTTTTCTTTTGCTTTTATCCAAGCCTCGACATAATTTTTTAATAAAGATGCATCTTTACTAAAAAACTGTTATCATTTTACATAATTACATTTCTATCTTCTTAAATAGTGATTATAAAGCCGAAAGATAGGAGGGTGAAATAGTGGAAAAGCTACAGCAGTATATGACAAAAATTAAAGGCTTGTTAGAGATGACTTTTTTTAAAGTCTTATTATTTGTATTGCTTGGATTTGTGATGTATTTTTCGATGTTCAGCAATGTAAAACCGGAAAAACTTGACCTAAGTTTATTTTCAGTTGCTGAACAGACCATTCGATCCCCTATCACAATTGAAGATAAGGCAAGTACGGAGAAAAAGAAAAAGGATGCAGCAGACCAAGTAAAGGATGTTTATGTAGTTAAAAGGGAAATTGCACAAAACCGAGTAGATTTGATTACGTCCATCTTTGGAACAGCAACTGAAGTAAATGATGCCATTAAAGAAGAAATGGAAGCGAAAGAAAAGCTTTCACAACAGTCAGATGAAGAAGAAGATCAATCAACTATTAGCGAGCCGACCCCTAATGACAAATTATTGCGCATGAAAGAAAAATTAACCGAAGATGTAACAAAGGACATATCAGATCAAACGTTGCTTGCATTAGTACAGGCCTCAAGGTCAGAGTTATCCTTAGCAAAGGATGTAACAGTGACAGCAATTAATAATGTAATGAGCAACCGAATTCCAGCTGATGAGGTTGAAAACGCAAAAAAAAGGCTTGAAGAGGAATTGCGATTTACAAGCTTAAATACAAATTTAAAAGCTGCTGCCATTGAGCTCGGACGTTATGCAGTATACCAAAATGAGTTTTATGACCCAAATGCAACGGAGGAGCATCGTCAACAAGCGATAGAAAGTGTAGAACCAGTAAAGATTCTTCAAGGACAGATTATTGTTGAGGAGCAACAATTAATAAGCAGTGATGTTTATCGCCAGCTGGAGCTTATTGGGATGCTGGATAGTATAAATTCGAACCAACCATTCATTGGTCTTGCATTAATCATCGTTGTCATTCTCGCTGCTCTTTACTATTATTTTTATGAACTTAAAGTACAGTCGGAGATGAAGCAAAGTTATTTATTGCTCTTTAGTATAGTTTTTACTTTATCGATTTTACTTATGAAAGGCATAAGCTTCTTTCATGAATTTAAGTATTCAGAGATAAGCTATATCTTCCCGGCAGCAATGGGAGCTATGTTAATAAAAATTCTTATTGATGAACGAATGGCTGTCCTGTTTACCATTATTATGGGGATATGCGGGAGCATCATTTTTAATGAAGGCATTACAGGCACCTTCCATGTGTCGGCAGGTATCTATATTATTTGCAGTGGGATCGCTGGAATATTGTTCTTAACGAAACAAAATCAGCGTTCAAAAATTCTCCAGGCAGGAACATTTGTAGCGGGTGTAAATATTATAGTCATCTTTTCGCTGATGCTGCTAAGAAATGGTCAATACGAGGGCATTGAATATGGATTTTATATTGCTCTTGGTTTAATTTCAGGGATTACATCTGCCGTTTTGACTATCGGCCTCCTGCCTTTTTTTGAAGCCGGATTTGGAATCCTTTCAACAATGAGATTGATTGAACTTTCAAGCCCTAATCATCCGCTGCTGCGCAAGATATTAACAGAGGCGCCAGGAACCTATCATCATAGTGTTATGGTTGCTAATTTATCTGAAGCTGCTTGTGAAGCTATTGGTGCAAATGGACTTCTAGCAAGAGTTGGCTGTTATTATCACGATATTGGGAAGACGAAACGGCCGCAGTTCTTTATTGAAAATCAAATGAATATTGAAAATCCGCATGATAGACTTCCGCCGCAAACAAGTAAAAATATTATTATTGCACATGCGACAGATGGTGCAGAAATGTTAAGAAAGCATAAGATGCCTAAAGAAATCATTGATATTGCTGAGCAGCATCATGGGACAACTTTGCTTAAATTCTTTTATCATAAAGCCAATCAAAATGGGCTAGAGGTGAGAGAGGAAGATTATCGCTATCCGGGTCCGAAAGCACAGACGAAGGAGGCAGCTGTGATTGGGATTGCGGATAGTGTAGAGGCAGCTGTACGATCGATGACTCACCCAACGCCTGAACAAATAGAAGGGCTAGTTAGAAAGATTATCGCTGATCGTCTTCAGGATGGGCAATTAAATGAATGTGATTTAACTTTAAAGGAGATTGAAACGGTTGCAAACGCTCTTTGTGAGACGTTAAATGGAATTTTTCATTCCCGTATCGAGTATCCTGAAATGACAAAACAGAAGGTGAAACAAGCATGAGTTTAAATATTGACTTAATAGATGAAACAAACGAGCTTTCGGAGGAAGAAGCATCTTATATTGAAAAGTTGCTCAACTTTGCGGCTACATATGAAGAAGTAGAATCTGAAAGTGAAGTGTCGATTACATTTGTTAGTAATGAAAAAATAAAGGAAATAAATAGAGAGTACCGAAGGAAGGATTCAGTAACAGATGTCATTTCTTTTGCAATGGAAGAAATGGGTGATGGAGAGATGGCGCTGATCGGTGTTGAAATGCCTCGGGTATTAGGGGATATCGTTATTTCTGTTGCAAGAGCAAGAGAGCAAGCCGATGAATATGGGCATTCATTTATGCGAGAACTAGGTTTTTTGGCTGTCCATGGATTCCTTCATCTTCTTGGCTATGACCATGAGACAATAGAAGATGAGAAAGTAATGTTTTCTCGTCAAAAGGTAATCTTAGATGAGTTCGGGCTCCAGCGCTAAGAAGCATCGCCTGATTAAGTCATTTGGCTTTGCATTCACTGGGATCCGTTCTGTGATCATGCGTGAAAGAAATATGAAAATCCATCTAGTTATTTCAATAATTGTGATTTTGGCTGGCATTTGGCTCTCACTTTCTAAACTTGAGTGGCTATTTATCATTTTGGCTATTGGTGGCATGCTCTCCTTGGAGATGATCAATACTGCGATTGAACGTGTAGTTGATCTTGTAACAAACCAATACCATCCTTTAGCAAAAGATGCGAAGGACATTGCTGCAGGTGCGGTTCTCCTCTATGCAATAATGTCAGTTATAATCGGGTTAATGATATTTTTACCAAAGATCTTGGAGCTTTTAACATGAGAAAACTGTCCGTCCTCGGGCAGTTTTTTCAAGTCTAGAAAATTATAAAATTGAATGGTGCGTGAAAGGCTCATATCGCCTATAAACTCCGGGCATTCTCCGCAACGATTGCGCCAACACGATTCGCTCTCGCTTACCGTGTTTCCTTTATCTCAGGCGGGGTCCTTCTCCGTTTGTATGGAGATGACCAAAGCGTTTGCGCTTTTTTTTAGTATCAACTGAAGGATTTGAAAAGGTCCGATAAATTCGATAAAATGACAAAGCAATAGACAATAATTATACTATCATTTTTGGAAAATTCAATTTTTTATATTACGTTTTTGATACAACGGATGTAATTGATGTAAAAATGAGGTAAAATAAAAGAAGGAATCCCCTTCTGATAGAAAGGAAGCACGATAGGTGAACATTGAAAAACTAATTGAAGAAGCGAAAATCGCAAGAGAAAAAGCATATGTTCCGTATTCAAAATTTAAAGTAGGTGCGGCGATCATAACGGAGGATGGGAAGATTTATCACGGATGCAATATTGAAAATGCAGCCTATAGCATGTGTAACTGTGCTGAGCGAACAGCTATTTTTAAAGCGTATTCAGAGGGAGACAAAAAGTTTACCGCAATGGCTGTAGTAGCAGATACAGACCGCCCATGTTCTCCTTGTGGGGCATGTCGTCAAGTCATCGCTGAATTATGCCCGAAAGACATGAAGGTTTTCTTAACGAATTTAAAAGGGGATATACAGGAAATTTCCATAGAAGGATTATTGCCTGGCGCTTTCTCACCGGAGGATTTACATGAATAATTCCACACAAGCACATAAATCAGGATTTATATCAATTATTGGCCGACCAAATGTTGGTAAATCAACTTTTTTAAATCGTGTCATCGGTCAGAAGATTGCGATCATGAGTGATAAGCCACAAACGACAAGAAACAAAGTGCAAGGTGTTTTAACAACAGATGATGCACAGTTTATTTTTATCGATACACCAGGTATCCATAAGCCTAAGCATAAGCTTGGCGATTTTATGATGAAGGTCGCACAAAATACGTTAAAAGAAGTAGATGTTATTTTGTTCATGGTAAATGCTGAAGAGGGCTATGGCCGTGGCGAAGAGTTTATTTTGGAAAAGTTTCAATCTGTTCGTACGCCTATTTTCCTTGTCATTAATAAAATTGATAAAATTCATCCCGACAAGTTGATGACTTTAATCGAATCTTATAAGGAAAAGTACGAATTTAGTGAAATTATCCCGATTTCTGCTCTTGAAGGAAATAATGTCGAGACTCTTTTAGGGCAAATTAAAACGTATATTCCTGAAGGACCGCAATACTATCCAGCCGATCAGGTGACAGACCATCCAGAAAGGTTTATCGTTTCCGAGCTAATCAGGGAAAAAGCTCTTCATTTGACTCGGGAGGAGATTCCTCATTCTCTAGCTGTATTGATTGATAAAATGGAGCGCCGTGATGATAAAGATGTGGTGCATGTGATGGCTACGATTATTGTTGAGCGAGATTCACAAAAAGGAATTGTAATTGGAAAACAAGGAAAGATGCTGAAAGAAATTGGTCAACGAGCGCGCCTTGATATCGAAAATCTCCTTGGATCCAAAGTGTTCCTTGAGCTATGGGTAAAAGTCCAAAAGGACTGGCGCAACAAAATGTCCCAGCTCCGAGACTTCGGTTTCCGTGAGGATGAGTATTAAAAGAAAAGCGCAGGCGACTGAACAGCGACGTATGGACTGGAGGGCTCCGGACGAAAGATAAAGGAAACACGAAGAGCGCAAGCGATTCGATGTTGACTTATCGCAGGAGGAAGCCTGAAGTCCAATAGTCGCTAGGAGCCGGAGCTAGACAAAGAAAAGCGCAGGCGACTGAACAGCGACGTATGGACTGGAGGGCTCCGGACGAAAGATAAAGGAAACACGAAGAGCGCAAGCGATTCGATGTTGACTTATCGCAGGAGGAAGCCTGAAGTCCAATAGTCGCTAGGAGCCGGAGCTAGACAAAGAAAAGCGCAGGCGGCTTGCCAGAGGCGACAAGTATAAGCCATCTCGGCAGGAAGGCACCGGACGTTTTAATGCCTCAACCATAACTAGAATATTATGGATAATTGCTAATTATGTATGTTTTTGATTTACAATATTTTTCTCTTATGAAAATGGAAAGACAGGCTATGATAAGTGATAAGGATTTGGGATAAAAAATTGCGTTGAATAACGGAAAGGTGGGGTTTTCGATGATGGATTTTACCTGGAAGGTTTTTTCGCAGACAGGTAACATTGACACATATCTTCTTTTTAAGGAGCTAGAAAAGGAAACTCAAGATATACCCGGAAATCAGGACGCAGAGCAAGAAATTGATTTTCCCATCTCATAGGTTTGTCTAATCGTTAGGGATGGTGCTAGGATGCTTGATAAATGTGAGGGCATCGTCATTAGAACAACAAACTATGGTGAAACAAATAAAATTGTAACGCTTTATACACGTGAATGGGGAAAGATTGGTGTGATGGCCCGAGGAGCTAAAAAGCCTAATAGCAGACTTTCGGCTGTCACCCAGCTTTTTACATACGGGTACTTTTTAGTACAAAAAAGCAATGGTTTAGGAACTTTACAGCAGGGAGAAATGATATCCTCAATGCGTTCAATTAAAGAAGATATCTTTCTTACAGCCTATGCAAGCTATATCGTAGACCTAACAGATAAAAGCACAGATGATAGAAAGCCAAATCCTTATTTATTTGAACTGGTTTATCAAACATTAAAGTTGATTAGCGAAGGCTTTGATGCTGAGATCATCGTCAATATTTTTGAAATGAAAATGCTTAATACGCTCGGACTTTATCCCGTATTAAACCAATGTGCAGTTTGTGGAAATACGGATGGGCATTTCTCCTTTTCTATTCGTGAAGGGGGCTTGCTTTGCCATCGCTGCATAGAAAAGGACCCTTATCATTTTAAAATTTCACCTGCAACAGTAAAGCTTTTGCGTATTTTCTACTACATTGATTTATCAAGAATTGGAAATATTTCTGTTAGCAAAGAAACGAAGGAAGAATTGAAAAGAATCATTTCCGCTTACTATGAAGAATATTCTGGCTTGAATTTAAAGACGAAAAAGTTCCTTAATCAAATGGCCAAGTTTGATGGAATGATATAAGTCTCCTGTTGACATTCGCAGTAAATTCGGCTATGATTCAAATTATTAAATTAATAGTTGCTGTGAAAGAGAAGAGTACTTAACTCGCTCTATAAAAGCGAACCTAGGATAGTGGAAGCTAGGGTATAGAAGGTTAAGGAAGGGCGTTCTGGAGCAACAGTCGTATCTGACAATCAAGTTGGCTGCAAATCGCAGCAAATAGGGTGGAACCGCGGGTAACTCTCGTCCCTATGCTTTATGCATAGAGATGGGAGTTTTTTTGTTTTTTATTTTTAATAAGGAAGGTGCTTTATGAATATTCAAAACATGATTTTAACTTTGCAGAAGCATTGGTCTGAACAAGGATGTATTCTAATGCAATCCTATGATGTAGAAAAAGGAGCAGGGACAATGAGTCCTTATACGTTCCTGCGAGCAATTGGCCCAGAGCCGTGGAATGTAGCCTATGTGGAGCCCTCACGCCGCCCCGCTGATGGACGGTATGGAGAAAATCCAAACCGCTTATACCAGCATCATCAATTCCAAGTAATTATGAAGCCTTCACCAGATAATATTCAAGAACTATATCTTGAATCATTAAAAGCGCTAGGCATTGATCCGCTTGAGCATGATATTCGCTTTGTTGAAGATAACTGGGAAAATCCATCGCTTGGCTGTGCTGGCTTAGGCTGGGAAGTGTGGCTTGATGGCATGGAAATTACACAGTTCACATATTTTCAGCAAGTTGGCGGTTTAGAATGTAAGCCAGTCTCCGTAGAAATTACATACGGAATTGAAAGGCTAGCATCATATATTCAAGAGAAGGAAAATGTGTTTGATCTTGAGTGGACTAATGGATTCACTGTCAGAGATATTTTCGGCCAGCCGGAATATGAGCATTCAAAGTATACCTTTGAAACATCTGATACTGAAATGCTGTTTAATCTATTTAATATTTATGAAAAGGAAGCGCATAGACAAATGGATGAGGGACTAGTTCATCCAGCATATGATTATGTTTTAAAATGCTCCCATACATTTAATCTTTTGGATGCAAAAGGGGCGATTTCAGTAACAGAACGTACAGGTTATATCGGGCGCTGCCGAAATTTAGCGAGGAAGATTGCAAAAACGTTTTATGAAGAACGCGAAAAGCTAGGCTTCCCAATTCTGCAAACAAAGGAGGAAAATTAATATGGCTAAAAGAGATCTCCTTTTAGAAATCGGTTTAGAAGAAATGCCAGCAAGATTTGTAACAAACTCGATGAATCAGTTGTCTGATAAGGTTCAAGCGTGGTTGATTGAAAAGAAAATTTCTTTTGATCATATTAAAGCTTTTTCTTCGCCGCGTCGCTTAGCTGTCCTTGTGGAAGGGGTAAATGAAGCACAGGAAGATATTAATGAAGAAGCAAAAGGCCCAGCAAGAAAAATTGCTTTGAATGAAGATGGTGAATGGTCAAAGGCAGCAATTGGCTTTTGCCGTGGACAAGGGGCAAATGTAGAAGATATCTTTTTTAAAGAAATAAACGGAGTTGAATACATTCATGTAAAGAAATTTATTAAAGGGCAAGAAACGCTTGTCTTATTGCCAGAATTACAGCATATTATTACAGCCATGACATTTCCGAAAAATATGCGTTGGGCAGATAAAGAACTTCGTTTTGTGCGTCCGATCAAATGGATAGTCGCTTTATTTGGCCAAGAGATTATTCCATTCAAGCTTACGAATGTTGAAACAGGCAATTGGACAGTAGGGCACAGATTCCTTGGCGGGAAAATTGAGATTACAGAGCCGAAGCACTATGAAGAAGTTTTGCTTGGACAATATGTCATTGTCAATTATGAAGAGAGAAAAAGTGCGATCCTATCACAATTAAAAAGAATAGAAGAAGAAAACGATTGGGTCATCCCAATTGATGAGGATTTGTTAGAAGAGGTGACAAATCTTGTTGAATATCCAACAGCATTATTCGGCCGCTACGAAGAAGAATTTTTAGAAATACCAGAAGAGGTTTTGATTACTTCGATGAAGGAACATCAACGGTATTTCCCAGTGAAATCAAACGATGGAAAGCTGCTTCCATACTTTGTTACGGTCCGCAATGGCGGTCATGAACATATCGACAAAGTAGCGAAAGGGAATGAAAAGGTATTAAGAGCAAGGCTTTCAGATGCGGCTTTCTTTTATAAGGAAGACCAAAAGACTCCAATCGAAGCGTCACTGTTAAAGTTAAACTCGATTGTTTACCATGAGGAAATCGGTACGCTTGCGGAGAAAGTAAGCCGAGTTCGCAGACTTACAAACCAACTAGCGGAAAAACTTCACTTTACCAGTGATGATAAAAATTTTGCTAATCGTGCCGCAGAAATCTGCAAATTTGATCTCGTTTCAAATATGGTCTATGAATTTCCAGAGCTTCAAGGATTTATGGGTGAAAAATATGCATTGCAAAAAGGTGAAAATCAGGCAGTTGCAAAAGCGATCAATGAGCATTATATGCCTAGAAATGCGGAGGATCAAACACCAGCAAGCAATGCAGGCGCAGCTCTTTCAATAGCGGAGAAGATGGATACAATTGCCTCATGTTTTGCAATTGGCATCATCCCTAGCGGCTCCCAGGATCCCTATGCATTAAGACGACAAGCTACTGGTATTGTCCAAACACTCTTAAATAAGGAGTGGGCAGTTACCTTAGAATGGGTTATAAATGCATCGTTACAACTTATCGAAGAAGCAGGAATAGCAAAAAAAGCGGTAGAAGAGATTAGAAAAGAAGTGATTGCATTCTTTAAACTGCGCATTAAGCATCTCCTTCAAGAAAAGCGCGTCCGATATGATTTAATTGAAGCAGTATTAGGCAATAACATTGGAACTCTCCCATCTCTTGTCAAAAAGGCAGAGGTGCTTGAAGCTAGGAAGGAAGACGATAGCTTTAAAGAAAGCATCGAGGCTTTAAGCCGTGTCTTAAATATTGCTTCTAAAGCTGAAAAAATAGGGGAAGTGGACAAAAGCTTATTTGAGAATGAGTATGAGTCAACTCTTTATGATAAATATATTTATGTTGATAGGCAGTTAAGCAAAGAAATCTCCGAAGATGAAATGTTTGGACTGTTTGTATCGATGAAGCCTGAGATTGATCAATATTTCGATCATACGATGGTTATGGCCGATAATCTTGAAATCCGTGAGAATAGGCTAAAACAGATGGCTAAGCTAGCAGATGTCATCAAGAACTTTGCAAATATGAATGAAATTATTGTAAAATAAACTTCTTTTTTGCTTTTTTTTATAAGGCTGATTATGATAAAGAAGAGTCTGCGCCTAGCAGACTCTTCTTCTATACTATAATTACTATTATTTTAATTATTTCTATTCTTTTCATTTCTTAGATTTAAGTTATAATATTTATAAATAGTATGACACTTTTGGTTGACGGGTGGTGAGGACAATCGAATTAAATAAGCGACAGGAAAGAATATTAGAAATAGTAAAGGAAAATGGTCCGATAACGGGTGAACATATTGCAGACCAATTAAACCTGACAAGGGCAACATTAAGACCAGATTTAGCTATATTAACGATGGCTGGGTTCTTGGATGCAAGACCGCGTGTCGGTTATTTTTACACAGGAAAATCAGGTGCACAGCTGCTAACAGAAAATCTTCAGAAGCTTCGTGTTAAGGATTATCAATCGATTCCGGTAGTAGTAAATGAAAATGTATCTGTATACGATGCAATTGTGACGATGTTTTTAGAGGATGTAGGGACATTATTTGTTGTTGATCAATCTTCCTTGCTTGTAGGGGTTCTTTCACGAAAAGATTTGCTGAGGGCAAGCATTGGGAAACAAGAATTGACGACAATCCCTGTTAATATCATCATGACTCGGATGCCCAATATTACAATGTGCGAAAAAGAGGATCTGCTGATTGACATTGCAAAGAAACTAATTGAAAAACAAATTGATGCATTGCCTGTTGTAAAAGAAACAGAAAAAGGATTTGAAGTGATAGGCAGGATAACAAAAACAAATTTAACAAAGGCGTTCGTCGCTTTAGCAGATAATAAATGAGAATGTGAACAGAGGAGATGGTTTTAAAGGATGAATAAAAAGCCTATCATTTACGTAGTGTCCGACTCTGTTGGAGAGACTGCCGAGCTTGTAACAAAAGCTGCTGTCAGCCAATTCAATGGCAGTGAAGTAATAATCAAGCGCTTTCCATATGTAGAGGATAAAGTACATATTGACGAAGTGATTTCTCTTGCAAAACTTGATAACGGAATGATTGTTTACACACTGGTTAAGCCCGAAATACGCTTATATATTAATGAGCAAGCAAAAAAAGAAGGAATTTATGCCTGCGATATTATTGGGCCATTAATGGACCAAATTCAAGTATTATACGAAAAAACCCCGCTTTATGAACCGGGACTCGTTCGTAAGCTTGATGAGGATTATTTCAAAAAAGTAGAAGCAATTGAATTTGCTGTTAAGTATGATGATGGCCGTGATCCGCGTGGAATATTGAAGGCAGATATTGTACTAGTTGGGGTCTCTAGAACTTCTAAAACCCCGCTTTCTCAATACTTGGCCCATAAAAGGCTGAAGGTTGCTAATGTGCCGCTAGTACCTGAAGTAGATCCGCCAGAAGAGCTATACCTTGTTCCTCCAGAAAAGTGCTTTGGATTAAAAATCAGTCCTGAAAAGCTGAACCATATTCGCAGGGAAAGGCTTATTTCTTTAGGATTAAGTGATAGCGCGAGCTACGCAAATATTGAAAG
This sequence comes from Cytobacillus sp., assembly GCF_032154635.1. Classification (GTDB taxonomy): domain Bacteria; phylum Bacillota; class Bacilli; order Bacillales; family Cytobacillaceae; genus Cytobacillus. Next base: position 53,619 of record NZ_JALDXW010000001.1, read on the forward strand.
AATTAAAGAAGAAATAAATTATTTTGAAACAGTTGTCAGCAAAATTAATTGTCATGTTATCGATGTGACGAATAAGGCTGTAGAAGAAACAGCCAATTTAATCTTAAATCAATACCGAAAGAGCTTTCCGAAAAGCTAGCACATACACCGTTATGTGCCCTTTTCTTTTTTATTGGGAAGCTTCTATTTATTTTTATAGGTAATAAGAAAAAATAATAGAAAACTGAAGCTTTTTATACTATAATAAAAAATTGTGATAAAAATGTTATAGATTAGGTTTAGAGTTTAATGTGAACGAATAAACTATTTATTGTGAGAAGTCAAGTGCATGACATGAAAAAAATTCGACACAATCGTAAACTTTGTAGTTTTTTCTTGCGAATACCACATCTTTAAGCTGCATGTTCCAAAAATGATTAGCATTTCTCACTATAATAGTGCAGTTCAGTATGATTATACAAAAGTTATGTTTGAAAGAAGGAATATGCGGAGTGATGTAGAATTATTAGAACATTAGGCAAACCGATGATTATCGTTGATGCCGATTCTTGTCCTGTAAAGGAAGAAGTTGTCGAAATAAGTAATAGCTTTTCTATCGAAGCTATATTTATTGCTTCCTATGCCCATATGAAAAATGACCTAAGCCAAGCGAATTGGAAGTTCGTTGATTCTAGTAAAGAAGCTGTGGACTTATTTATCATGAATCATGTAAAGGCAGGGGATATTGTTGTTACTCAAGATATCGGATTAGCATCAACGCTTTTATTGAAACAAGTTCATGTTATGAGCCCTAGAGGGATTATATTTGAAGAAAATGAAATTCATACAGCGCTTGATATGAGATATCTATCTGCGAAAGCGCGGCGAAGGGGGATATATGGAAAAGGTCCCAAGCCTTTTAGTCAAGATGATCGAATAAGGTTTATTAGTCAGTTGACAAAAATATTGTCGAATTTTGAAGGAATTCGGTAATTTTTCTAGAATTAAGCATTATGAAAGAAAGGCGCTTGCGCATTTCTTATTGTCTAGCTTCAGCGCCTACTCCATCGAGGTCACAAGCCAATCCCCAGAAAGGTAAAGAACACCTTTCCGTAAGGCTCGTCTTGTGCTTGTCGGGGGTGGGCAAGGTGTTTGCGCATTTCTTATTAAATGGAGGTGGTGTTCTCATGGCTGAGCGCATCGCCGAGGAAAAAGTGAATGAAATTCGGCAAGCTGTCGATATTGTTGATGTCATTAGTGATTATGTCCAATTAAAGAAGCAAGGGCGAAATTACTTTGGCTTATGTCCTTTTCATGGCGAAAACACACCATCTTTTTCCGTATCACCAGATAAGCAAATATTCCATTGCTTTGGCTGCGGTGCTGGTGGAAATGCTTTTTCATTTTTAATGGACCTTGAAGGCTATTCCTTTCAGGAGGCTGCAGTGAAGCTTGCTGAGAAAGGGAACATTAAGTTAGACATCGATGCATCATCGATATCCGCTCGAAAGTCCGTTCCTCCAGACATAGAGCAAATGCTGGAAGCTCATGAGCTTTTGCGTAAATTCTATCATCATCTGCTTGTAAACACAAAAGATGGCCAGCATGCATTAGAATATTTGCTTGGCAGAGGGTTTACAATGGAATCGATTGAGAAATTTCAAATTGGCTATTCACTAAATTCATGGGATTTTGTCTTAAACTTTTTAACAAAGAGAAAATTTCCAATACAAGTGATAGAAAAAGCAGGTTTGGTTATTAAACGTGAAAAAGATGGGAAATATTTTGATCGATTTCGCGATCGGATCATGTTTCCAATCTTTGATCGAGGAGGTCAAACGATTGCCTTTTCAGGAAGATCATTAGGGGCCGATGAGCCCAAATACCTGAACAGTCCTGAAACAGCAATTTTTAATAAAAGTAAAATTTTATATAATTTTCATTTAGCAAGACCTCATATGAAAAAGTTGCAGCAGGCTATCCTTTTTGAAGGATTTGCCGATGTAATCGCAGCTGACCGTGCAGCCGTTGAAAACGGTGTTGGCACAATGGGAACATCTCTTACTGAGGATCATGTATCAGTTTTAAAAAGAAATGTTCAGTCAATCACGATCTGTTATGATTCTGATCATGCGGGGATTGAAGCAGCATGGAGGGCTGGAAATATGCTTTCCGAGGCAGGGCTGCATGTAAGGGTTGCATTAATGCCGGATGGCATGGATCCAGACGATTATATTGGTCAGTTTGGAAAAGAAAAGTTCCGTAAAGAGGTCATTGATGCAAGTGTAACCTTAATGGCTTTCAAACTGCAGTATTATAAAAAAGGAAAAAGACTTCATGATGAAGGAGATCGTCTCCGCTATATCGAAGAAGTATTAGCAGAAATAAGTAAGCTGGACAATGCAGTTGAAAGGGATCATTATCTCAGGCAATTAGCTAATGAATTTACCCTTTCTCTAGAAGCGCTTAAAGAGCAGCTAAAACAAGTTTCCTTTGCTGAAAAGCGAAACAATAACGGGAAAAATAATGATGAAAAAATTCAGCTACAGCCTATAACAAAAGCTAACCAGCTGAAGCCTGCATATTATACAGCAGAAAGAAGACTAATCGCACATATGTTAAGGAACAGCGATATTGCCTTCAAAGTTCAAGCGTTGCTTCAAGGTAACACGTTTAATATTGATGAGCATCAAGCAATTATCACTTATTTACTTGGATATTATGAAAATGGCCATTCGCCAGATCCGAGCGCATTTATTGATTTTATACAGGATGAAAAGCTTAAAAGAATCGTTGCCAACATTGAAATGATGTTAATAAATGAAGAGTTAAGCGAACAGGAATTAATGGATTACATGAAACAGGTGTTTAATTATCAAAAAATGTTAAAGATAAAAGAAAAAATGATTGAGGAAAAAGAAGCAGAGAGGCAGGGTGATTTTGCGAAGGCAGCGCAAATTGCTATGGAAATCATTCAGTTACGAAAGTCTCTTTGATGAGCATTTCAAGTTAGATTTCACTCTAACTACAGCGTCTGCCATCCGGGGTAAATGAATCGGAGGTAAGCTCGGCGCTTTTCGCATTTCATGGAAGGAGGGGGACAATATGGCTGAAAAATCAGCTCGATCAAAAGAAGTTGATTCAGAATTGACCCTAGAACAAGTAAAAGAGCAATTAATTCAAATCGGAAAAAAAACTGGTGTCCTTGCCTATGATGATATAGCAGAAAGAATGGGCCATTTTGAATTGGATTCGCATCAAATGGATGAATTCTATGAATTCCTTGGGGATCAGGGGGTTGAACTTGTTGGTGACAATGATGAAGATGCTGACCCAAATGCACAGGAATTAGCTAAAGGGGAAGAGGAATTTGATTTAAATGACCTTAGCGTTCCACCAGGGGTGAAGATCAATGACCCTGTGCGCATGTATTTAAAAGAGATTGGCCGCGTGGATCTATTATCTGCTGAAGAAGAAATTTCACTGGCTGAGCGCATTGAGCAAGGGGATGAAGAGGCAAAAAGACGCCTTGCGGAAGCTAACCTACGCTTAGTAGTTAGTATTGCTAAGAGATATGTTGGCCGTGGCATGCTTTTCCTTGATTTAATTCAGGAAGGGAATATGGGCTTAATTAAAGCCGTTGAAAAATTCGATTATCGTAAAGGCTTTAAATTTAGTACCTATGCAACTTGGTGGATCCGTCAAGCAATTACACGAGCGATTGCCGACCAAGCAAGGACGATTCGTATTCCTGTTCATATGGTTGAAACCATTAATAAATTGATTCGTGTACAGCGCCAATTACTTCAAGATCTTGGACGTGAACCATCGCCTGAAGAAATTGCTGAAGATATGGATTTAACCCCTGATAAGGTAAGAGAGATCTTAAAGATCGCACAAGAGCCAGTTTCCTTGGAAACACCGATAGGGGAAGAGGATGATTCCCATCTCGGGGATTTCATTGAAGACCAGGATGCTACATCTCCTTCTGAACATGCAGCATACGAGCTTTTAAAAGAGCAGCTTGAGGACGTTCTGGACACTTTAACAGATCGTGAGGAAAATGTATTGCGTCTTCGCTTTGGGCTTGATGATGGGCGCACACGAACGTTAGAAGAGGTTGGGAAAGTGTTTGGTGTTACTCGTGAACGTATTCGTCAAATTGAAGCCAAAGCATTGCGCAAATTAAGACATCCTAGCAGAAGCAAACGGTTGAAAGACTTTTTAGAATAAATGGGATGCCACATTTCCTTTTTAGAAAAGGATTGCCAGAAAATAGTTTACTTCTTACAATAGAGGTAAACTATTTTTTTTATTTAGTTTGGAAATATATTCTAACATTGATCTGTCTAGCGCAAGCGCTTTTCTAAAAGGATGTGTAACTTTTGAATGAAAATCGAAAAAACATCATTATAAATGAAATTTTATCTTGGAAGAAAGCCCGAATGCTTCCAGAACAATATTGTGATTATCTTTTGGCTTTATATACAGAAGGAAATCAACAAAAGATTTCAAAAAAAGGGATAGGTAGTGGTGGCTTTTGGAAAAATCACTATCTATTTATTTTACTTCTTCCACTAACCCTTTTTTTAATCCATTTTACTGAATTGTCTATTACTTTGCAAATGCCGGTATTCATTTTGTTTGTTTTGATGGGAGTTATCTTTACAATTTATTTTTCTAAAAAAGGAATACTGTTGCAAATCCCAATGATTGTGTCCGCGTTAATTCTATTGCTGGCTTCTGTTGAATTTTTTTCTAGTATGTACCCAGAAAAGCCCGTATTCCTTTATTTTAATTTAATCATTAACTGTTTACTATGGTTGTTGTATGGTTGGAAACTTAAGCAGCCGGCGTTTGCGATTTCAGGGATATTAGGGCTTGTTTTGCTTATTATTTATATTTTTGTATAATAAAATATTTTATAAAATTTTTAAATGTTGTGAAAATTATCTATTCTCTTTTATAATATAGTTGTAAGCGTATACAACGAGTATAAGGGGGATGGACTGTTGAATTTTGATTTAACTTCTGAACAAGAAATGATTCTTAAGACGATACGTGAATTTGCAGATGAAGAAGTAGCACCTGGTGCACTTGACAGGGATCGCAATAAAGAATTTCCAATTGATATTTTTAAAAAAATGTCTGACCTAGGTTTAATGGGTCTTCCTTTTCCAGAAGAATATGGAGGTGCTGGTGCAGATACAGTGAGTTTTGCGATTGTTACAGAAGAGCTAAGCCGTGCGTGCGGCTCGACAGGGATTACATATTCAGCTCATATATCTTTAGGCGGCGCCCCGCTGTATTTGTTTGGAACAGAAGAACAAAAGAAAAAGTATTTAGTCCCTATCTGTACAGGTGAAACGTTTGGTGCGTTTGGTTTAACAGAGCCGGGTGCTGGTTCGGATGCCGGCGGTACGAGAACTACAGCAGTTGAAAAAGATGGAGAATATATCATAAATGGAAATAAGTGTTTTATCACGAATGCGAGCTATGCGAAGCATTTAGCTCTTACAGCAATAACTGGTGAGGCAGATGGGAAAAAGGAAATAAGTGCAATCATTGTCCCGACTGATACGGCTGGTTTTAAGGTGATTGATAATTATGAGAAAATGGGATTGCATTCATCGAATACGACAGAACTTGTTCTAGAAGACGTGCGCGTGCCGACTGAGCACTTGCTCGGTAAAAAGGGCGAAGGCTTTAAACAATTTTTAATTACCTTAGATGGAGGCAGAATTGGTATAGGTGCAATGGCTGTTGGCATCGCGCAAGCTGCTTATGAGAAGGCAGTTCAATATGCAAAGGAACGTCAGCAATTTGGGCGTACTTTATCCAATTTCCAAGCGATTCAATTTAAATTGGCAGATATGGCAATGAAAATTGAACTAGCACGGAATATGGTTTATAAGGCAGCTTGGCTGAAGGATCAAGGAAGACCATTTTCTAAGGAAGCATCGATGTGTAAACTTTATGCTTCTGAGATATGTATGGAAATTACAGATCAGGCAGTTCAAATTCATGGCGGGTATGGGTATATGAGAGACTATCATGTTGAGAGATATATGAGAGATGGAAAGTTAACGGAAATTGGCGAAGGAACTTCCGAAGTTCAACGTTTAGTCATTGCCCGTCAAGTCTTAAGTAATTAAAAATAATGGGAAAGAAACAAGAAACTCCATCTACGTGATGGAGTTTTTGTCTATTTTCCGAATTTGCTGTGACAAAGTTTGCTTTAGGTCTTTTCCTTCGGTAGAATTTGAAGTAGAATAGAGATTGTTTGTACAATTACTTAATATTAGATGTTCATACATAAGGGAGGTTAAAACATGAAAAATACAGCAATGCCTTATCTTATTATTTTCGCATTCGGTATCGTAGCAATTTTCTTTATGTCTTTCATCGGACTTAATAACATGGATGAGATTGCTGCAGAGAAAGAAGGCGGCGGCGAAAAAGCTGAAGAGCAAGTTGCAGCAAGCCCAGAAGACACTTATAAGCAAAGCTGTCTTGCTTGTCATGGTGACCAATATCAAGGGGCTGTAGGTCCAGCATTAACTGGCGTTGGTGAACGTCATTCACAAGAAGAACTTGTAGATATTCTAACAAACGGTACAGCTAATGGGATGCCTGGCGGTTTAGTCGCTGGACAGGAAGAAGCAATGGCTGAATGGTTAATGACTCTTAAATAATTGATTGAAAAGAAAGTCCTTTGCATATGTAAAGGACTTTTTCTATACTTATGAAGATGGCTGCTGAAAAAAGGTGCGGGCTATTTATATAAAATTAAAGATATAAGTGGTGACAAAATGAATACTGAAAAATTATCACAGCGGCTAGAAGCTGTTGCGAATTATATTCCTAGTGGATCACGTCTCGCTGACATTGGGTCTGATCATGCTTATTTGCCATGCTACGCTGTTAAGCGGGGGATTGTTCCGTTTGCTATAGCTGGAGAGGTTGTAGAAGGCCCCTATCAATCAGCAAAACGGCAGGTGAAGATGGAAGGGCTTGATGAGCAAATTATCGTTAGAAAAGGAAATGGGTTAGAGGTCATTGCTCCGGGAGAAATTGACTGCATAACGATTGCCGGTATGGGTGGAGCTTTAATTGCAAGTATTTTGGAAGAAGGGAAGAATAAGCTAGAATCGGTTAAACGATTAATCCTGCAGCCAAATATTAGCGCTATGACGATAAGACAATGGCTTATAGATAATGGATGGGAATTAAAAGCGGAAGAAATTCTTGAAGAAGATGAAAAAATTTACGAGATTTTAGTTGCAGAGAAAGGCATTCCATTTAAACCATATAAAGATTTACAGAAGGAGCTTTTACTTGGTCCTTTCTTAATTAAACAATTGTCTGTTTCCTTTCAGAAAAAATGGAGAAACGAGCAAAAAAATTGGCAGAGAATTTTAACACAGCTGGAAAATGCAGCACAATCAGAGGATACAATACTGAAAAAGAAAGAGCTTAATGAAAAGATTCAAATGGTTGAGGAGGTATTAAACAAATGAAAAGGGTGAACGGGCATGAAATCGTCCAGTTATTCGAACAGTTTTCCCCGAAAAGTTATGCGATGGAGGGAGATAAGATCGGATTGCAAATTGGGAGATTAAATAAACCGATTGAGAATGTGATGATTGCTCTTGATGTACTAGAGGAAGTCGTTGATGAGGCAATTGAAAAAAATGTCCAGTTGATCATTGCTCACCATCCTCCCATTTTTCGTCCATTAAAAGCTATTGCAACGGAAACACCTGCTGGCAGGCTAATTGAAAAGCTGATCAAGCATGATATAGCAGTTTATGCTGCCCATACGAATTTAGATGTGGCAACTGGCGGTGTAAATGATATGCTGGCAGAGGCACTTCAGCTAACAAATACGGAAGTGCTTTATCCGACATATGAAACACATTTGAAAAAGCTAGTTGTCTATGTTCCTGTAGAAAATGCGGATGAGGTTAAGCTGGCTCTTGGGAATGCTGGTGCAGGAGCAATCGGAAACTATAGTTATTGTTCATTTTCATCCTCTGGGATTGGACAGTTTTTACCGGGAGAGGAAACAAATCCATATATCGGGCAAGCAGGAAAGCTTGAAACGGTTAAAGAAGAACGGGTAGAAACCATCTTTCCAGAGCATCTTGAGAAAAAGATTCTTTCAGCTATGTTTAAGTCTCACCCATATGAGGAAGTTGCTTATGATATTTATAGCTTGGAGAATAAGGGAGAAGTCCTAGGTCTCGGAAGAATTGGAGATATTCAAGAAATGACGCTAAAGGAGTTTGCTGCTCACGTAAAGAGCTGTCTTGATGTGAAAGCGGTACGGGTCGTAGGTGCTTTGGATGAAAAGGTAAGGAAAGTGGCTGTTCTTGGTGGAGATGGAAACAAATACTTTACTTCGGCAAAATTTAAAGGTGCAGATGTGTATGTTACCGGTGATATGTACTACCATGTTGCGCACGATGCGATGATGATGGGACTAAATATAGTTGATCCAGGCCATAATGTCGAGAAAGTGATGAAAAAAGGCGTAGCAATACAGCTGGAGAAAATGTGCAAGGAAAAGGGCTATGATGTCTCAATCTTTGCATCTGAATTGCATACAGATCCTTTTCAGTTTGTATAAGAGGATTGTCTGATCAATAGTTAACGAACGAGGACCGGTTCTTTCCAAACCGGTCCTTGTTCCTATCTTTTAATCTTAGGAAGAATTTTATTTAGCGGTACCTTTCTCTCTCTTTTCCAAGTCGTTTCATCAGTAGGATCAAACTGCTCGATAAAGGCAATTACTTCTTTTGTAATAGGTGTTGGAGTAGAGGCACCTGATGTAACTGCAACGGTTGATGCATCCTTAATCCAATCGATTTCTAGCTCGGTTACATCCGCAATCCGGTATGCTTTGGTGCTGGCGATTTCCTCAGACACTTGTGCGAGGCGATTGGAGTTATTGCTTTTTGGGTCACCAACAACTATGGTTACATCAGCTTGTCCTGCTTGAGTTGCAACCGCTTCTTGGCGTACCTGTGTGGCATTGCAAATTTCTTTATGAAACTCGGCATGAGGATACTTTTCCTTTAACTTATCCATTACATCTTTAACATCCCACTGACTCATTGTCGTTTGATTAGTGACAACAATCTTTTCATTTTGAAGCTTCAAGGCATTTACATCTTTTAGGGATTCAACTAGATGAACAGCATGTGGAGCAACACCAATGGCTCCTTCAGGCTCAGGGTGCCCTTTTTTTCCAATATAAATAATCTGGAAGCCTTCTTTCACTTTTTTTTCAATTAATTCATGTGTTCTCGTTACATCAGGACAAGTGGCATCAAGAGTAACAAGCCCTTTCGCCTTAGCTAATTCTCTTACCTCTGGTGATATGCCGTGAGCAGTGAAGATAACTGTTCCCTTATCAACCTTGCTAAGTATATCCATCCGGTCTTTTCCATCAAGAGTAATAATTCCTTCTTCTTCAAAGGCATCTGTTACATGCTTGTTATGAACAATCATTCCAAGGATATAAATGGGCCGTGGCAGTGATTTATCAAGTGCCGCATTTCTGGCAATAACCATTGCATCGACAACTCCATAACAATAACCGCGTGGTGATATTTTAATGATTTCCATATTCAAAACCCTCCCAATAATACAAACATCTATGATAAAGTCGGTCTATTTTTCTATATTTTTGATTGTTCATTCGGTAGAAAGTGAATGATCCGTATACTATTATATAGAACTTTTGCTAATAATAATACTAAAAGGCAGTTAAGTATGCTGTCTTTATTTATTAGCTAGAAAGGGAAAAGTTGAAAAAGTAAAATAAAAAAGAATGCTGCAGCATCCTTTTATACATACAATTTTGGCATCGATTGGCCATTTCTTTGTTCTTGTTTAGTGGGGCTGTTATCGATGTCTGCTCCTTTGCTTTCTTTTTTTATCGTTTTTTTTGTTTTAACGGATGTTGTTTCTTTTTTAGACTTTACATCCACTGAAGTTGGTTCTTCATCGCCATTCTTCAACCCTCTGTAAAGTTTCCACATGGCAGGGATGTTTTTTATGAGCGGTCCATACTGCTGCACCATTGGTCCTACTTGCTGGGCAGTATTTAAAACCTTTTGAGTATTTGATAAAAAGCCATTAATCGCAGTGGGGTTGCTTAAAGCTTTTAAAATGCCGCCTGCTCCTGATCCACCCGTTCCCGCAGCCCTGCTTGCTGTCCCAGCAGCACCAGCAGCACCTCTCGCTTTGCCCCCACCCATAAGTTTTGCGAGCAGGCCTCCACCTCCCTGTCTCATTTGAGGTGCCCCTCTCATCATTGATCCCATTGGTGGACGAGCTTGCATTGGTGGCATGAATGATTGGGGAGGCATTCCTCCTCGAAAAGGCATTCTCGGTCTATTCAACATTCTCATTAACCTCCTTTCTAATAAGATATGCATCATTACTGATTTGGTTTAGGCGGGGGAAAGATGGAATTCTGGAAGAAACAAATCAAAACAGATGCCAAAATAAAACTAATCTTTAGTATGAGTGGTTATTTGTCTAAAATTTTATTATAATAACAGGATGACTATAAGAATCGATACATGAGGAGTTAAGAGAATGAACGAAACAAAGTTTGAACGGTATGAATTCAAGCCATTTATTATTGAAGCAGTAAAAAAGCTAGGCTTTTATGAGCCTACTGAAATACAAGAACGCTTAATCCCAACAATTCTTAAAGGAGAAAGCGCAATTGGCCAATCACAAACAGGAACGGGAAAAACTCATGCATATATACTACCAATCCTGCAAAAGCTTGACCCTGCAAAGAATGAAGTTCAAGCGATCATTACGGCACCAACAAGGGAACTAGCTAACCAAATCTATCAAGAAATACTTAAAGTAACGGAGCATTGTTTAGAAGGTGAAGAAATAGTGGCACGCTGCTATATCGGAGGAACGGACAAGCAGCGAACCATTGAAAAGTTAAAAAAGCAGCCTCAAATTGTTGTTGGTACACCAGGAAGAATTAATGACCTAGTGAAGGAACAGGCTTTATTTGTTCATAAAGCAACTATGCTAGTTGTTGATGAAGCAGACTTAATGTTAGACATGGGATTTCTTGAGGATGTGGACCAAATTGCTGGAAGAATGCCTGAGAAAATTCAGATGCTTGTTTTCTCTGCAACGATCCCTGAAAAGCTGAAGCCATTCTTAAAAAAATATATGGAAAACCCAAAATATATCCACGTAGAGCCCGGGCAAGCAACGGCAGCTAAAGTGGAACAATGGATAATGCCATCAAAGCACCGAAATAAAGTAAATCTCGTTCATGAGGCTTTATCTGCATTTAATCCATATTTAGCTATTGTCTTTACGAATACGAAGAAAAAAGCGGACGAGGTTGCCGATGCATTGATTGCAAAAGGGTTAAAGGTAGGAAGGATTCATGGAGACTTGAATCCGCGCGAACGGAAAAAAATGATGAAGCAAATTATCGATTTGGAGTTTCAATATATCGTGGCAACCGACTTAGCTGCACGTGGAATCGATATCCAGGGGATAAGCCATGTGATCAATTATGAACTTCCGACAGATCTAGATTTTTATATTCATCGAGTCGGCCGAACAGCAAGGGCTGGATATTCTGGCATTGCTTTAACCATTTACGAAGCTGCCGATGAAGATGCACTCAACCGCCTTGAAAAAATGGGCATTGAATTTCACCATGTTGATTTGCAAAAGGGTGAATGGACAAAGCTTGATGAGCGCAACAAGCGTAAAAATCGTCAAAGAAAAACAGATGATATCGATAAAAAAGCTTCTTCGCTTGTCCAAAAACCAAAAAAGGTCAAACCTGGCTATAAAAAGAAGATGAAATGGGAAATGGATAAGATTAAAAAACGCGAAAGAAGAATAAAGAAAAAATAAACGTTTGGGGAGAGGGAAAAAGATGTTAAAAATTGGCTCACATGTATCGATGAGTGGGAAAAAAATGCTTTTAGCTGCCAGTGAAGAGGCGGTGTCATACGGATCCAATACATTTATGATCTATACAGGTGCTCCGCAAAACACAAGAAGAAAAAAAATAGAAGAATTAAATATTGAAGCAGGCTTAAAGCATATGGAGGAAAACGGAATTAGCGATATTGTTGTACATGCTCCGTATATTATCAATATCGGAAATACAACAAATCCGAGCACATTTGAGCTTGGTGTGAATTTCCTTCGTTCTGAAATCGACAGGACGGAAAGCTTAGGGGCTAGACAAATTGTCCTCCATCCAGGTGCACATGTCGGTGCTGGTACAGAGGCAGGCATCAAAAAAATTGTTGAAGGTTTAAATGAGGTTTTAAAAGGAGACGAAAAGGTTCAAATCGCTCTTGAAACAATGGCAGGCAAAGGGTCTGAATGCGGAAAATCATTTGAGGAACTTGCCATGATTATTGATGGGGTGAATTACAATGATCACTTATCCGTTTGCTTCGATACTTGCCATACTCATGATGCCGGCTATAATATTGTCGAAGATTTTGATGGAGTTTTAGAGCAGTTCGACCGTATTATTGGGATTGATCGATTAAAGGTTCTTCATATTAATGACAGTAAAAATGAGCGGGGAATGAGAAAAGACCGACATGAAAATATCGGTTTTGGTCATATTGGCTTTAAAGCTTTGAATTATATTGTTCACCATCCACAGCTGGTAAATGTTCCAAAAATACTTGAAACTCCATATGTCGGAGAGGACAAAAACAATAAAAAAGCACCTTATAAACATGAAATTGCTATGCTTCGTGCTCAAGAGTACAACGAAAATCTTTTAGATGTAATTATGCAGGGATAATCTCAATAAAAAAGCTGTGAAATTTTCACAGCTTTTTTCATTGTTTGAGAAAGTTATTTAGTAAATTGAATAAATAGCTTATTAACTGCTCGAGCTGTTTCAGGTCCTGCAATTTTTGCAATTTCCTTTACTACTTTTGTACGCTCCTCATCATTAAAAATGTTTACTTGTTTGCCACGGAGATAAGTGGCTATTTTATCAGCCTGCTGTTTTGTAATAATAATTTGAAATTGCTTTCCATATTTCAGTAGTTCATCACCAGTAATAGTACCTATTTTATGATTAATGATGTTTTCAAAAATTTTCATTCTCCATCACTCCTCCAATGTACTGTATGAGGAGTGAATAGATTTTGTTACAGTTTTTTAATGGGGGAAATGGAATACTTATTCTTTACAATTTTTTATCCATCCTGTATACTACTAAATCGTAATGATTCTTAAATTCGAAGCTGTGATATTTTTTATGCAGCTGTATTTTTAGGTGATGACATGGGAAAACAACAATCAATTATCGAAATTAAGCAAGTATCCTACCGATACGAAAAGGAGGATGTACTTGAAAATATTAATCTGACGATACAGGAAGGTGCATTTTTAGCAATAGTAGGACCAAATGGTTCAGGGAAGTCAACGTTGTTAAAACTAATTCTTGGGCTGCTCAGAACACAAAAAGGTGCCATTCGCCTTTTTGGACAGGAAATTAGCCGATTCAAAGACTGGCATAAAATAGGCTTTGTATCACAAAAGGCTAATTCCTTTAATACAGGCTTCCCAGCAACGGTTTATGAAGTTGTTTCAAGCGGATTAACGAAAAAGCTTGGACTGTTTCATTTTATGAAAAAAGAGGACCACAAAATGGTTACGGAAGCTATCAATTCAGTTGGACTGCTCTCATTTAAAAATCGTAACATAGGAGAGCTTTCAGGAGGCCAGCAGCAGCGTGTTTTCATCGCTCGAGCGTTAGTTAGCAATCCAAAACTAATGATTCTTGACGAGCCAACAGTCGGGGTGGATGTTCAAAATGTTCAATCTTTCTATGAAATGCTTGATGAGTTAAATAAAAAGCTTGGTATAACCCTTTTATTAGTGACCCATGATATCGGTACGATTTCTGATAAAGTGACTCATGTTGCCTGTTTAAATAAACATTTGCATTTTCATGGAAAAACAGAGGAATTTGAACAGCTAAAAATGGATGAAATGTCCGAGTTTTATGGTCATGATGTTCATATCCTCACACACAACCACGATCATCATCACCATCATCATGGAGGAACAGAGCAATGATTGCAGGAATATTACAATATGAGTTTTTACAAAATGCCTTTTTAACAGGGATTATTATTGGGATTATAGCTCCTTTAATTGGTGTGTTTATTGTTGTCCGCAGACTTTCCCTTATTGCAGATGCATTAAGCCATGTTACTCTTGCTGGGATTGCGGCAAGTCTTCTCCTTGAGAAAAAATTTATCGGCCTAAGCGGCTTAAATCCATTATATATGGGGATGGTTTTTTCAGTAACAGGCTCTCTGTTTATCGAAAAGCTGCGGGCAGTATATAAGCATTATCAAGAACTGGCTATTCCCATCATTTTATCTGGGGGGATCGGTCTAGGAGCTATTTTTATCTCACTTGCCGATGGATTTAACACCGATTTATTTAGCTACTTATTTGGTAGTGTAAGTGCGGTGAGCCGTGCAGATTTATGGACCATTTTACTGATTAGCATTTTTGTTATTGCTATGATTATTTTATTATATAAAGAATTATTTTTATTATCCTTTGACGAAGAGCATGCAAAAGCTTCTGGAATAGCAGCAAAAAGCATTCATTTTATTTTTATTGTTATGGTTGCTTTAGTCATTGCAGCCTCTATGCGAATTGTCGGTATCCTTCTTGTATCATCATTAATGACCTTGCCTGTTGCTGCAAGCATTCGAATTGCCAAAGGATTTAAACAAACCATTTTTTATGCTGTTCTTTTCGGTGAAACATCTGTTTTAGGCGGGCTGCTGCTTTCCTATTATTTAGATTTAGCTCCAGGCGGAACGATTGTTATTATCGCAGTTCTCATTTTGATCCTTACCATTTTAATAAAAAAAATTACAGTGAAGACAGCATCGTAAGCTTCAACCGTGTAAATAGAATTATTAGAGGTGAATAAAAGTGGATGTGAATGAAGCGTTACAGCTATTAAAGGAAAAGGGCTATAAGCATACGGGGAAACGGGAAGAAATGCTTGAGCTTTTTGCGAAAAGCAATAAATATTTGACAGCAAGAGATGTCCTCGCTTGGATGAAGGATGACTACCCTGGCCTAAGTTTCGATACAATTTACAGGAATTTATCATTATTTGTTGATCTTGGTATTTTTGAGATGACAGAATTGTCAGGGGAAAAGCATTTTCGTTACACATGTAAGCATGATCATCACCACCATCATTTTATTTGTTTAGACTGCGGAAAAACGAAGGAAATAAATACATGTCCAATGAAAGAAATGCAGGATAATTTAAGTGGTTATGATATTTCAGGTCATAAATTTGAGATATATGGGAGATGCCCTGAATGCTACGAGGGTAATGATGCTGCATATAGCTAAAATAAAAAAACGGCAAAGCCGTTTTTTTATTTTTGTTTTAACCAGTTGTCAACCCACGCGCTTGCCTCAGACCATGTATTGACTCTAACTACCCCATTTGGAATGGGTTCCCGATTGTACGGAGTATCAAATAAGATAACAGGAATTTGACATTCCTCGTGAAGCATAACCGCATTGTCGTGCTTGTCCTCAAAGAAAATATCTACTTGATACTTTTTTGCAGCCTCTATTTTATTATGTGTGCCCAGTAAATCGATATGATTGAAATGCAGGTCATTTTTTATAAACCATTCCTTCGTTATTTCTAAAAGGTGAGGACCACGTGCGCTAATAAATAATAATTCATGGACGGTTTCCCACTTTTTTAATATTTCTTTTGCCCCATTTGCAAGCGGCGATTCTGCATAAATCACTGGCTCGCTTTTTATAAACCAATCAGCAAACTCTTCTTCTGTACAATCGACGACATGGGTTAAATCGTATTGCTTCACATCATTTAACGTAATATTTACTTTAAAATCCTTATTAATATATGGAATGATGGAAGCAGGACATGTGACGGTTCCATCTATATCAATTCCAAATCGCTTCTTCATTTGAAACGCCCCTTTAAAATAATGTCACTTTTATCTTATCGCAGTTGGATGGTCCGGTCGAGAATGGAATTTTAATCAATTAGCAAATGCCAGTTAAAGAGTTAAAGATTAACAAAAATAAATTAGCCCTTTATGTGAACAATAATAATGCTCCAAAAATGCGAGACATGGATCATAAGGGAAGTTATATGTTTCCACTAATGAAAGCGAGGGATCTAGTAAATGGCAGATCAAGACCGTGATTATGAAGATTACGATCTTCGGCATAGCGAGAAATTTGGAGATAATAAAGACCAAAATGGAACTGCGGATTTCACGGAAGAAACCTCAGCTGAACTCGCTGCACCGATTTCCTTTGACAGAAGTTTAAATAGAACAGATGAACGGGAAAGGGAATCTGTAACCGCAGGAAGAGGGGTGGGAATTGCAGCTCTGGCACTTTCCATTCTGTCCTTGTTCGTGTTACCGGTCCTGTTTGGAGCAACAGGCATTGTGCTCGGTTTCGTTGCCAGAAGAAGAGGTGCTACTGCCCTCGGCAACTGGGCGATTGGAATCGGAGTCGTATCCATTATAGTAGGGATGTTTATTCTGCCGTTTTTTTAAACGGAGAAAAAAGGAGCCTGGCATCAAACGCCAGGCTCTTATCCTTATAGTGTTAAGGAAATTATATAATCAGATGTTGTGGATAACTTTGTGACGAGTTGGTCTGCATCCAGCTCCAGCACCTACCCCCTCGAGGTCACAAGCCAAGCCTCACTAAAAAGGTAAAGGGCACCTTTTTAGTGAGACTCGTCTTGTGCTTGTCGGGGGTGATCAAGGCGCTTGCGCATTTGTCCTTAGTTTACACTTTCAGCTTTTTTCTTTTCCTCTTCTTGCTTGGCAAAGTATTCTTCAGCAATTTTATCGATTTCAATTTTTAGTTCTTCAACCATTGTCGCTTCAGGTACTTTACGTACAATTTCCCCTTTACGGAAAAGAAGCCCTTCCCCGCGTGCACCAGCAATTCCAATATCTGCTTCCCTTGCCTCTCCTGGTCCGTTTACAGCACATCCCAATACGGCTACTTTAATAGGGGCTTTAATTTTTTGGATATATTCTTCTACTTCATTGGCAATGCTAATTAAATCGATTTCTATTCTGCCGCAAGTCGGACAGGAAATTAATGTTGCTGCATTGGATGACAAGCCAAATACCTTTAGTAATTCCCGAGCCACTTTAACCTCTTCTACAGGATCTGCACTTAAAGAAATTCTTAATGTATTTCCAATCCCCTTATGAAGAATAGCACCTAATCCTGCTGCACTTTTAACTGTGCCCGCGAATAATGTTCCTGATTCGGTAATCCCTAAATGTAATGGGTAGTCAAATGCTTTTGCTGCTTTTTCGTAAGCTTCAATAGCTAAATTTACATCTGAAGCTTTCATCGACACGATAATGTCGTGAAAATCAAGGTCTTCTAGGATTTTAATATGATGCAATGCACTTTCGACCATCCCGTCAGCAGTAGGGTATCCATATTTCTCAAGAATACGTTTTTCTAGTGATCCTGCATTTACACCAATTCGAATAGGGATTCCCTTTGCTTTAGCAGCTTTAACAACTGCTTCCACTTTTTCACGTTTCCCAATATTTCCTGGATTGATTCTTATTTTATCTGCGCCGCCTTCAATCGCCTTAAGAGCTAGCTTGTAATCAAAATGGATATCGACAACAAGGGGAATATTGATTCGTTTTTTAATATCTGCAATGGCATTGGCTGCACGTTCGTCAGGACAAGCAACACGGACAATTTGACAGCCGGCTTCTTCCAAACGTTTGATTTCAGCAACTGTTGCCTCCACGTCATGTGTTTTTGTTGTTGTCATACTTTGGATAAACAGCTCATTGCTGCCGCCAATTGTTAATGGTCCCACTTTAACTGGACGTGTTTTTGAACGATGTATCATTTCAGTCAATGGAGATTCGCTCCTTTTATTTACAGTTGATTATTTAATACAATTCACTTTCATATTGTATCAATGAATCAATCGAATTGACAAGAATGATGGTTTATCCAATAAAGGGAACTTTTTAGTTTTTGCTGCTATAGATGGGAAACTTGTATATTTCTCCATATTTTAGTTCTTCAGGCTTTAATCCATTATTTAAATTTGAAAAGTCAGTGATAACATCTGTGATACTGACTGGGATGGGACCGTTCAGTTTTTGCTCAATAATAGAAAGGACAGTGTCCCCTGGATTAACCTTCATTTCAAAAAAGGGTTCAGTTGTATTCGTCATGGAGGTTGCTTCGATTGTTTGTTCATCATCAGCTGGCAATGTTCCTTTACTTAAGTCGTAATAAATAACAAAAATAGTTAGTGCTGCTAATAGAAATGCGAATAATCGTTTCATATTGGCCAAACCTCCGGAATAAATAGCTCACATATCCAATATGTATGCTTGTCTATCAAAGGGTAGAACAAAAGATATAAATGTAAAGTTGTAATCTGAGTTTACGAAAATCTAACTTAACATTTACATTTCCTTAATATTCCTTTGCCATAATGTAGGTAGAAAGTCGGAATTGGTACATAATTGTCAAGGAGACGGGAAAGGTAGGAGTCATATTGCTGAAGAAGTTATCGCTGCAAACAAAGTTATTAGTCATGATTTTAGGCTTGCTGCTGCTGACGGTTTCAACTGTTGCTTACATTTCATACGGAAAGTCTAAGGATACGACAATTAAATTAATGGAGCAGCGGCTAAATAAAGAGGTTGCTGCCGTATATGATATTGCTCAAACTGTCATGCTTATTTATGTTGGCCAGGAGGAAAAATTCCATAAAAAAATGAATCAGGTCATTAAAAATCAAGATGCTGACCTAGCACAGGATGGGTTAAAGGGGGATTATTTTATAGTTGATGATAAAGGACCGACACCTTTTCAAATAAGTAAGAACTCGAAGATTAATTTTACGAAGGGGCTGCTTGAGAAAATTAGAAAAAAGCAAAATGGCATTTTCCATGAGAATATAGGCGGAGAGCTTTATACACTTTCCTTTCATTCGATTCAAGAGTTAAAGGGGATTTATGTCATTGCTATTCCTCAAAAACAATACTTACATGATATTAATGAGATGGCAAAATACATATTTATTGTTACGCTTATTAGCCTTATTCTAACATCTTCCATTCTCATTTTAATGGTACGCAGTTTAACCAATCCACTCATTAAGCTGCGAGAGGTCATGAAAGAAGCAAGGAATGGAAATTTAGACGTCCGAATTGAAACAAATACAACTACAGCTGAAATTATTTCACTTGTAAAAAGCTTTAATGCGATGATTAACCAAATGAGCACGCTTCTATATGAAATTTCATCGACGACAAAGGATCTATCTCAAACAGGGAAAAAGCTGAGAAATAGCTCTGGACAAGTATTGGAAGAAAATGAGCAGCTGATGGATGTGATCCAAGTAGTTAAAATAGGCGCTGAACAAGCAGCAATTAGCTCTGAAGAAAGTATCCAAATGTTTCAAGAAATGAACAAATCCCTCAGTAACATTTTTGAACATATGAAAGCCGTTATGGAAAAAGTACTAACAATGAACCATTCAGCCTATGAGGGTGAAAAGAATGTAGGGAATCTAATTGCTACATTTAATCGCTTTGAAATAGAGTTTAAAGATGTAGATACATCTGTTCAGGCAGTCAAAGACCACGCAGAATCAATTGCAAATGTGGTTACGATCATTCAGCAAATTGCAGAGCAAACGAAGCTATTGGCTTTAAATGCGGCGATTGAGGCGGCAAGGGCGGGAGATTCGGGAAAAGGCTTTGCAGTCGTTGCTAATGAAGTAAAAAAGTTAGCTGAACAATCGTCATTAGCAACGAGTGAAATTAAGAATACAATTGGGAAAATGGAATCTATTTCGGTTAAAGCATCCAATGAATTTGCTAGGATGATGAATAACTTCCAATCCCATGTTAAAACAGCATCGGCGAGCAAGGAATCTTTTGATCAGCTCATGCTTGAAATTGCCATGGTGAGCAAAATGATTGAAAAGGCACAAGCGGAGTTAACAGGCTTGAATTTTCTATTGCCAAGGATAGAGTTAGCTACAGAGAATTATGTCTCTGTTTCTCAAGAAACATTAGCAAGTGCTGAACAGATGATGAAAACATCAGAAAGGCAAATTATCAAGATGAAACAAAGTCATGAAGCTGGTGAGAGACTAACTGAATTATCACAATCGCTTGCCATGTTAAATGAGGAATTCCGATACGCCAAATGAAGGAAATATAAAAAGAAAACCGCGCAGATTGCGCGGTTTATTTTTTACTATACCCTAGTGCTTTTCTAATTTCTCTAGCTTTGGTATTTCCTTTATCACTAATAAAAAAATGATAAACGCAACAAACCAATTAATGATCGCTCCATTAGGGACCAAAGTTTTTAAACTATCCATAATAGTAAAGAAGACTGTAGGCAGCGTCACGCTATATGCCGCAATTCTCCAAATGTGGCGATATTGCATATTTACTTCCATTAGCTTTTGTAATAATAGACCAACTAAAGCTAGAAAGGATATCTCAATAAATTTCAATCCGGCAGCAAAAATATAAATAACTACTGCAATAAGTGGAATGATAATGGCTAATGAGGAATCAAAGGCAGCTAAGATATTCTCCAAATCATCATTTGTTAACATAAAATCATTTACCATGGAAT
Source organism: Cytobacillus sp. (assembly GCF_032154635.1). Taxonomy (GTDB): domain Bacteria; phylum Bacillota; class Bacilli; order Bacillales; family Cytobacillaceae; genus Cytobacillus. The sequence goes on from NZ_JALDXW010000001.1 coordinate 74,349, forward strand.
AAGAGAAGGATTGAATTTGACCACCAGCTATAATTAAGGCTTCATTCTTTAGTAGTGCAACTGTGTTATTCTCGTTAGTTAATTCCTTTTGATCAACTGTTCCAGTAGAGTCGAAGATAATAGTAAAATTTTCTTTGTTTATAATCTTAGGAGCATCAAGATCTGACTGCATTTCACCGTTTTCAATAATAAAAGAAGGAAGTTCTGTTTTAACGCTATCTTGTAATGCGCCCAAACCATTCATTAACGCTGTACTGAAATAAATGATTGAGGGAATAATGGATATACATGTTAAAAAAAACACGTACAATATCGTTTTGCCAATTCCTTGAAAACGATATTGTGCAATATCCTTTGGTGAATAAAGACTTTTTATAAACTGCTTGAAAATATTCATTTGGACACACCCTTAATATAATTCATCCTTATATTCTACCTTCATAAAAAGTTCAGTACAAGTTATTGAAATATATTGCTTTAGTCGGATGTTTGTAACATATTTGTAACATTAGGCGTGTTTGTTAAGGTATTGTAAATTTAACTGTAGAAATCTTTACTCTTTATTCAACTTCATTAATAATTGTATGGGGTTTGATGAAATATGTCGAATAAGGATATAGGGGTTGGGGAATAGTGGAATTGGATATTCAGCAAATGATTTTTGAATTTCTAGGAGGCCTTGGGATTTTTCTTTATGGAATTAAAACAATGGGCGATGGTCTTCAGAAATCAGCTGGTGATCGGTTAAGGGATTTACTTGATCGATTCACAACAAATCCTGTAATGGGTGTTTTCGCGGGAATGCTTGTGACTATACTTATTCAAAGCAGCTCTGCAACAACTGTAATAACAGTTGGGTTAGTTAGTGCAGGATTCATGACACTCCGTCAAGCAATTGGTGTGATCATGGGTGCTAATATTGGTACGACCGTAACTGCCTTCATTATAGGCATTGATGTAGGTGCATATGCTTTACCTATTATTGCATTTGGAGCAATTTTGCTATTCTTCTTTAAAAGCCAAAAAACACATAATATTGGTCAAATTGTGTTTGGTTTTGGTGCTCTGTTTTATGGATTAGAGCTAATGAGTGGCGGAATGAAGCCGCTTAGGACACTTGAAGCTTTTCATGAGCTGACACTGAATATGAGTCAGAATCCAATTCTTGGTGTAATCGTTGGAACAGTTTTTACGGTTATTGTCCAAAGCTCAAGCGCAACGATCGGAATCCTTCAAGGACTGTTTTCTGAACAGCTCATTGATATACATGCGGCATTGCCAGTTCTGTTCGGAGACAATATTGGAACAACTATAACGGCAATTTTAGCAGCAATTGGAGCCTCTGTTGCTGCAAAAAGAGCTGCAGCTGTACATGTACTATTTAACTTAATTGGGACCACTGTATTCTTGATTTTATTAAAGCCATTTACATGGCTAATCGAATCAATTCAGTCCGGCATGGGTTTAAATCCTGAGATGACGATCGCTTTTGCGCACGGGATATTTAATGCTTCGAACACATTAATTCAATTGCCGTTTGTGGCAGTGTTGGCAATCATTGTAACAAAGTTAATACCTGGTGAAGATACCGTGATGGAATACAAAGCAAAACATCTTGATCCTATATTTATCCAGCAATCTCCTTCCATTGCCCTTGGACAAGCAAAGGAAGAAGTGGTTAGGATGGGTCAATTTTCTATTAGAGGACTTGAGGAAACCTGTCAATTCTTAAAAAACAAAAATACAAAGCATTCAAGCAATGCCATGCAGCTCGAAGAGGCCATTAATAATCTTGATCGGAAAATTACGGATTATTTAATCGAGCTTTCTAGAAGCTCATTATCTGCGCATGAATCAGAAGAGCATACCATGCTAATGGATACAGTCAGGGATATTGAGCGTATTGGGGATCATTATGAAAATATTATCGAGCTTGCTGAATATCAACAAGCAAATAAAGTACAAATCTCGGATAATGCAGCGGCTGATTTAGAAGAGATGTTTAAGCTTACGATCTCAACTGTGAAAGAATCAATCCATGCATTGGATCATAAAGATAGAATAGCCGCATTGGATGTAGTGAAAAAAGAGGAAGCTATTGATAAGATGGAAAGAAAGCTGCGAAAACAGCATATCCTTCGTTTAAACGAAGGGCTCTGTTCTGCACAGGCCGGGATCGTTTATGTTGATATCGTGAGTAATCTTGAACGGATTGGTGACCATGCCGTAAATATAGCTGAAGCAATTTTAGGTGAAGAATGATTAAATGAATTGTATTGTATAAGCAAGGAGATGCATCTCCTTGCTTTATTATCTAAAAAAGGATGGTGAGTTGTCGACCTATGGATACCTTATACTGGGGATTAATTATTCTATTATTTGTGATTGCTTTTATTGGACTTGTCTACCCTATTATTCCAAGTGTATTATTTGTTGCAGGCGGATTCGTGCTTTATGGGCTTTTCTTTTCCTTCGAGCCGTTTAACTGGCTCTTTTGGGTTATTCAAGGGTTATTTGTCTTATTGCTGTTTGGCGCGGACTACATTACAAATCTAATCGGGGTGAAAAAGTTCGGGGGCTCGAAAGCAGGGATATGGGGAAGCACAATTGGCATTCTGATCGGTCCTTTTGTCATCCCTGTCTTTGGAATTATCATTGGTCCCTTTTTAGGTGCCTTTCTAGCAGAGCTAACGGTTCATAAAAAAGGCTGGAAGGAAGCTGCAAAAATCGGATTTGGTTCTGTTATCGGCTTCATCAGCAGTGTTGTAACAAAGGGTATTATACAAGCTGTGATGATTGGTTATTTTATTTTTGTTGTTTTATAATATTTTTTTATGGTTATGAGTTTGTTCGAAAAGTCCCTAAGATTACCCCCAAAAGTGCTGATTAGCAGCATTTTTGGAGGTTGTTTTAAATAACATTGTGGCTAAAACACTGTGAATCGGAAGAATCATTTTTATATAGTTAATTTATCCCGCAGATTTCATAAGGACAATTAAGGCAATCCACTTCTGTTTTTAAGTAATTCAAATTTTTAATGGTGAGTTTTTGCCGTTCATAGGAAATGATCTCTTTGTCCCGCAGCTCTTTTAGCATGCGCTGGATGACTTCTCTAGTTCCAAATGTTAAATTCGCTAACTCCTGATGTGTAAGCGGGAAATCAATTAATATACCTTCTTCTGTTTTGACCCCATAACTGTTGCATAGTCGAATTAAAATGGAATAAAGCCCGCCTTTCTTTCCATGAATAATTAAATCCTGACAGGTCATTTGCGCTTTTAAATATCTTGTGCTCAGCCATGACGTTAAGTTACTTAACCTGTCTCGATCCTGTAAAATATATTCCTCGAACTGTTCTCTTTTTACAATAATCATTTCACAATCAGTAATCGTCTTTGCGAAAAAGTGATATTTAGGTGAATGTCTGAATAACTGGTATTCAATAATGATTTCTTCTCCATTTAATAATTTAAGGTTAAATTCTTTCCCATGAATATTCATTCTTCCTATAGCAATTTTCCCTGATAATAATAAGTAAACGTTTTTAACCTTGTCCTTTTCTTGAAAGAGGATTGAACCTGACTTAATTAATTGAACGGTTTCGTTTTCAATAAAATGCTGGATAAGTAAGCTATAAAGTGAGATGTTGAAATTCTTCATAAGTGTCTCTCCTTCCCATTAACTCTCCTTATGATTAAAAGGAAATACAGGTTGACTGTCAATGACATAGTAGGATTTTATTTGAGGAATCCTTTGGGAAATATGACTTAAGTCGTTGATTAATCAGTGTCGGTCAAATTCGTGACAATTTAACGAAATATGAAAATCTCGTAAGGATTATATATAGAAATGGGGAATGGTATTTTGTAATTTGGAGAAATCTAAAGGATAGGCCTCTGATTATTTAAGCATTTTCATTGAAAGGATTATTTAATTTTGGTAATCTTATATGGAAAGCCTGAATAATCATTCTAACATTAGAATGATGGGAATCGCAAAAAAATTCAGAAGGCTTAATTTATTTACATAGGGAGGAATTTAAAATGGCATTCGAATTACCGCAATTACCTTATGCTTATGACGCACTTGAACCAAATATCGACAAAGAAACAATGAATATTCACCACACTAAACACCATAACACATACGTGACAAATCTTAATAATGCATTAGAAGGAAATGAAGAGCTTCTTTCTAAATCAGTAGAAGAAGTAATTTCAAATCTTGATGCTGTTCCAGAAGCAGTTCGTACAGCTGTTCGCAATAATGGTGGAGGTCATGCAAACCACTCACTATTTTGGCAAGTCATTTCTCCAAACGGTGGCGGTGAGCCAACAGGAGACTTAGCAGCTGCAATTAACAGCAAATTTGGCAGCTTTGACAGCTTTAAAGAAGAGTTTGCTAAAGCAGCAACTACTCGCTTCGGTTCTGGCTGGGCGTGGCTTGCAGTAAACAATGGCGAGCTTGAAGTGACTAGCACGCCAAACCAAGACTCTCCATTAATGGAAGGCAAGACTCCATTATTAGGTTTGGATGTTTGGGAGCATGCATACTACTTAAAATATCAAAACCGTCGTCCTGAATATATCAACTCCTTCTGGAATGTTGTAAATTGGGATGAAGTATCTAAGCGTTATAGCGCTGCAAAATAATAGGTTTTGCACCTAAAGCGAAAGCACGGCAGAAACTTCTGCCGTGCTTTCATTTTGTAGAAATATTGAATAAGAGAATACATTTTGATGAAAACTACCCTTTAGATGTGAAGGGGAGTTTTTTTATGAGTAAAGTGAAAAAGTTGATCGGAGATGTGGAACTAACAAAGGATTTAGGCTTACTGCTGTTGATAGGAGGACTCTATTCATTGAGTGTGGCTTTATCGAATACATTCGTGAATATTTATCTATGGAAGCAGTCAGGAGAATTTAGGGATTTAGGCTTGTATAATCTCTCTATTGTTGTCATACAGCCGCTAACATTTATATTGGCAGGCAGATGGGCAAAGAAAATTGATCGGGTGATTGTTTTACGGATAGGTGTCATATTTTTGGCTGCATTTTATTTAACTGTTTTAGCTGTTGGTACATATGCGTCCAAATTTTTATTGCTGTTAGGTGCATTATTAGGAGTTGGATATGGATTTTATTGGCTTGCATTTAATGTGCTTACCTTTGAAATTACTGAGCCAGAAAATCGCGATTTTTTTAACGGATTTCTCGGTATCCTTACTTCTGTAGGCGGCATGATTGGTCCCATTGCTGCTGGTTTTATTATTTCACGAATGGAAAAGTTCACTGGATATTCAATCATATTTGGCATTTCATTATTTCTTTTTTCGTTGGCTGTTTTTTTAAGCTTTTTTATTAAGAGACGACCGGCGAATGGCAAGTATTGGTTTAAACGGATTATTGCGGAGAGAAAAAACAATATGAATTGGCGCCTGATTACGAATGCACATTTTTTTCAAGGTTTACGTGAAGGGACATTTGCCTTTATCATATCCGTTTTTGTATTTATTTCAACAGGGAGTGAAATGGCTTTAGGAACATTTGGCCTTGTTAATTCAGGAGTTTCATTCCTTACATATTACAGTGTGTCGAGGCTTCTTAAGAAAAATCAACGAAAAAAAGCGATTTTAGTTGGTGGAGTCATTTTGTATGCTTCCATCTTTTTAATTATATTTAATATAAATTATCCAAAGCTGCTATTATATGCAGGCTTAATTGCTATTGCCTATCCTCTCTTGCTCGTCCCTTATATATCCATGACATATGATGTGATAGGAAAGGGATGGAAGGCAGCTGAAATGAGGATAGAATATATCGTTGTTCGGGAGATTTTTTTGAATTCTGGAAGAGTTGTTTCTATTCTTGCCTTTCTTGGTGTGGTTGTATTTCTTAATGAAGAAAAAGGAATACCCATTCTTCTTCTTTCTTTAGGCATCGGGCACTTAATCATTTTTTTGTTTATCAGGAAAATTCATTTCCAATCATCATAAAAAGCACTTACACATTTCTTTTTTAGGGAAATTTTTCTTATCACAAATATGGGTTCTTAATAGAATAATTTATTGTTTTCTTATAGAATAGAGATAAGTGATAATGTGAACTGGTAAAAGGATGTGTAAATAAACCTTGAAACAAAAAAAGAAAAAGAAGAAGTCACATGTGCCATTCAGGGTAAATGTCTTATTCTTTATGGTTTTTATTCTGTTTTCGGTATTGATACTTAGACTCGGATTTGTGCAAATTGTTTATGGAGATGATTATCGACGAGAGATTGAGCGGACGGAAGACATTACAGTGAATAATCCTGTACCAAGAGGGAAGATGCTGGACCGGACGGGTAAGGTAATCGTGGATAATATCCCGCAAAACGCGATTACGTTTACAAATAGAGGTGCAAAGCAAGCAGATATGATAGAAGTTGCAAAAAAACTTGCAGTGCTTATTGAAAAAGATACAAGTAAAGTTCAGGAAAGAGATAAAAAGGATTACTGGATATTAGAGAATGCAGAGCGTGCAGATGCTAAAGTATCAGATGAGGAAATAAAAAAATTAAAGGAAACGCTGGAGGGAAAGGAGCTAGACAAAAAAATCTACCAGCTTAAGCTTGACCGCATTACGGAGGAAGAGTTGAATGAATTAACTGCATTTGATTTAGAAGTTCTCGCAATTTATCGTGACTTTTCAAGCGGATATGCACTAACACCGCAAATGGTTAAAAATAAAGGGGTAACAGATGAGGAATTTGCTGTTGTCAGTGAAAACCTGCAGCTGCTTCCTGGTGTGGATACAACAACGGATTGGGAACGATATTATGCCTTTGGCGATACATTAAAGTCTGTCCTTGGTAGTGTATCTGATGATGGCCTTCCTGCTGAACAGCTCGACTATTATTTAGCACGGGATTATAGCCGTAATGACCGGGTAGGAAAAAGTCAAATTGAGCTGCAATATGAGGACGTGCTGCACGGACAAAAAGCAAAAGTGAAAAATGTAACCGATAAAGCTGGCAATGTATTAGAAACGATTCCGATCTCAGAAGGGAAAAGAGGGAAGGATCTTGTCTTAAGCATTGATATGGATCTTCAGACGGCAGTTGACAAAATTGTAGAAGAGGAGTTGCTGGCAGCAAAGAAAAAAGCCGGCACTACTTTACTTGACCGCTCCTATGTTGTATTGATGGATCCTCGTACAGGGGAGATTCTCTCTATGTCAGGAAAGCGAATCGTTAAAAAAGAAAATGGGGAAAGAGTTGTTATGGATGACGCCCTTGGAAATATCCAAACAACTTACAATGTTGGCTCGACAGTTAAAGGTGCAACGATAATGACTGGATTTAATACAGGTGCGATCAAGCCAGGAACTATGTTCTATGATACACCTGTAAGAATCAAAGGCACACCACCCAAGAAATCTTGGAAAGCTGGCCTTGGGACGATGTCAGATATTACTGCTCTTAAGTTTTCTTCAAACGTATATATGTTCCAGACAGCGATAAATATAGGTGGAGGTACTTACATCCCTGATCATTCATTAAGGTTAGATCCTAAGGGCTTTAGTACTATTCGTGATTCCTTTGCTCAGTATGGTTTAGGGGTTAAAACAGGTATTGACCTTCCAAATGAGCAGTCCGGCTTTAAAGGGAATGGGACGAAGCCTGGTTTCATGCTTGACTTAGTAATTGGACAGTATGATACGTATTCGAATATGCAGCTTGCTCAATACGTTTCAACGATTGCAAATGGCGGAAATCGCATGGAGCCACATATTGTGAAAGAGATTCGCGAACCATTAATGGATGGGGAAATTGGACCAATAATCGAGGAAATTGAACCGAAAGTGCTTAATCGTGTAGAAGGAAAAGAGGAATGGCTTAATCGTGTTAAGGAAGGCTTCAAAAAAGTTACCCTAGAACCTGGTGGAACAGCCTATTCCAGCTTCGGCGCAAAAGGAAAAGATTATAAGCCAGCTGGAAAAACAGGCACGGCTGAAGCATTCTATGATGGACCTGAACGGAGTAAATATGGCAAAGAGCCGCCTGAGGTTATTAATTTAAGCTATGTAGGCTATGCACCTTATGACAATCCAGAGGTTGCAATTGCAGTCCTAGTCCCATGGGCATACCAAGGCAGCCATAGTCATTATGCCAATAGAAATATTGCTGAGCGTGTGCTAGATACGTATTTTGAATTAAAGAAACAAAGACAATCTGGTACAGCCAATACAGATAATTCAACCCAAGATCAGAATGAAACCGATGGTGAAAAAACAGATCAAGAATAATAAAACTTAGACACGAAAGCCTGTTCCCTAATTTTAGGGAACAGGCTTTTTGTATGCCAGTAACTTATTATTCTCTTCGTAGACAACGATTTTATACATCGCTTTGCAGTAATTTACAAAAGATTTACATTCAATTAAAACTAGATTAATGCTTGAGCCTTATTCTATACGTGTAGGACAAAACAACCAATCTCTTAGGGGGAATAAAGAAATGAAAAGCTTTAAGTACTTAGCACTTTCAACAATGATTGGAGCAGCGCTGGCGTTCACTGCAGCTTGTGGAAAAACAGATAATGAAGCGACAGCAAACGGCTCTCAAGCGGAAGGAAATAGTACAGAACAGAAAGCTGGCGAAGAGAATAAGCAGCTTCAAGGTGAGATAAATCTGGATGGATCCTCAACCGTTTATCCTATTATGGAGGCAGTTGTTGAAGAGTTTGGTATGGAGCAGCCTGGAGTGAAGGTTTCTGTTGCCTCTTCAGGTACAGGCGGCGGATTCAAAGCCTTCATTGCAGGAAGTACAGATTTGAGCAATGCTTCCCGTCCAATAAAAGATGAAGAAAAGGCACAATTAGAGGAAGCTGGAATTGATTATACGGAATTTAAATTAGCGAATGACGGCCTATCCGTTGTTGTTCATAAAGATAATACGTGGGTGGATCATTTAACAGTTGAAGAGTTAAAGAAAATGTGGGTTGAAGATGGAACAAAAAGAAAATGGTCAGATATACGTGAAGGCTGGCCAGAAGAGGAAATCAAATTCTATTCTCCAGGAACAGATTCAGGAACATATGACTATTTTGATGAAGTCATTTTAGATGATGCACCAATCGTCGAAAGTGCTACTCTTTCTGAAGATGATAATGTACTTGTTCAAGGTGTAACAGGGGATAAAAATGCCATTGGCTATTTTGGTTATGCGTATTATGCAGAAAACAAAGATAAGTTAAAGGTTGTTCCAATTGATGGCGGAAATGGACCTGTTGAACCGACAAATGAAACAGTTGAAAGTGGAGAATATGCGCCACTATCACGTCCGCTCTTCACTTATGTAAAAAATGAATCTTTGAAAAAGGAAGAAGTGTATGAGTTCGTTAAATATACACTTGAAAATGCAGCGGTTCTTTCTGAAGATGTAGGCTACGTAAAATTAAAAGATGAAGAGTATGAAGCTGCACTTAAAGTATTAGAGGGGTTAAAGTAAGAAGAATGCAATAAATTCCACTTGAAGATGGGAAGTGCGTAAAAACAGTGCTTCTCATCTTCCTTCGTTACACGGATGAAAGGGGTTTTCATTTTGGCTTTACAAAAAATGTCCAATTCTTTTTCTGTTCAAGAGCTTATTCAGAAAAAGAAACAAAAGAAGAGCGCAAATCTTCAAGTAGAAAAAATTGTCCCATTTTTATTATTGCTTACAGCGATTGTTTCAGTGCTTACAACGCTTGGAATCGTTCTAACATTAATTGCTGAAACCATTACCTTTTTTACGAAAGTTCCTATTCAAGAGTTTTTGACTTCACAAAAGTGGTATCCTTTCTCAGAAACACAGGGATCCTTTGGGATTCTTCCACTTGTAACAGGTACATTGAAAGTTTCGATTATTGCTGCCATTGTTGCAGTACCGATTGGCCTAGCTTCAGCCATCTTTTTGAGTGAGTACGCATCAGATAGAACACGCAGAATTATTAAACCGATATTGGAAGTATTAGCTGGCATTCCTACCATTGTTTATGGATTCTTTGCTTTAACTTTTGTTACACCGCTATTAAGAGAAATGATTCCTTCCCTTGAAATCTTTAATGCATTAAGTCCAGGAATTGTCATTGGAATTATGATTACCCCAATGATTGCTTCACTTTCTGAGGATGCGATGTCAAGCGTTCCGAACTCAATGCGCGAAGGCGCTTTGGCTCTTGGCTCCACTAAATTTGAAGTAGCGATAAAAGTTGTTCTTCCAGCAGCTATTTCAGGAATCATTGCTTCTATTGTATTAGCCGTATCAAGGGCAATAGGAGAAACAATGATCGTAGCTGTCGCGGGAGGATCTACACCAAATCTAAGCTGGGATGTCACAAGCTCCATTCAGACAATGACTGCCTATATTGTACAAGTAAGCCAAGGAGATGCGGGATATGGGACAACAATCTATTACAGTATTTACGCTGTCGGATTTACGCTATTCTTGTTCACATTGGGCATGAATATGCTTGCCCAATTCATTACTCGCCGTTTCAGGGAGGAATATTAAATGAAATTAATAGACCATACAAAAGTTCTGAAGCAAATGAAGCCACGAATTGTTTCTAACATTTTATTTAGGCTGTTATTTATGGCAGCTACAATATTCGGCTTGTTAATCTTAGGCATATTATTATATCGGGTATTTACTCAAGGAATTGGCTATTTGGATTTTCAGTTTTTGCAAAATCTTCCGTCAAGGAAACCGGAGCAGGCTGGTGTTAAAACGGCTCTAATCGGGACTATTTGGTTGATGGGGGTAGTTGCGCCTGTCACCTTTTTGCTTGGTGTCGGTACAGCAATCTATCTGGAAGAGTATGCAAAGAAAAGTCGATTTACTAGGTTTATTCAAGTGAATATTTCTAATCTTGCAGGGGTCCCTTCTATCGTTTTTGGTTTACTAGGCTTGACCGTCTTTGTACGTGCCTTAGCACTTGGAACAAGCGTTTTAGCTGCGGGATTAACGATGAGCTTGCTTGTCCTTCCAATTATTATTGTTGCTTCCCAGGAAGCGATCAAGGCCGTTCCAAAGGAATTAAGAGAAGCTTCTTATGGGATGGGTGCAACAAAGTGGCAAACAATTCTTCATGTTGTGCTGCCTGCAGCAATCCCAGGGATATTGACGGGTGGAATTCTTGCTTTATCAAGGGCAATTGGTGAGACTGCTCCATTAGTAGTACTTGGCTTACCGCTGTTTCTTGCCTTTTTGCCCAAGTCTGTATTCGATATGTTTACGGTGCTGCCGATGCAAATTTATAACTGGACAGGTCGTCCGCAAGAGGAATTCCAAGGTGTAGCCGCAGCGGGGATTATCGTCCTGCTGACGATGCTGATTATTATGAATTCAATTGCGGTTTTCATTCGAAATAAATTTCAAAAACGCTACTAAGTTAAGAGGTATTAGGATGAAGGGAGACTAAAACGATGAACGCAACGATTGAAAAACCAAGAGTAAGACTTGTAATGAATGAGAATAACATGGATGCACGTCCAAATAAAGAGATTGTATATAAGACAAGTGAATTAAACTTGTGGTATGGGGATAACCATGCGCTGAAAAATATAGATCTTGATATATATGAGAATGAGGTAACAGCCATCATTGGACCATCAGGATGCGGAAAATCCACGTACATTAAAACATTAAACCGAATGATTGAATTAGTGCCTGGTGTAAAAACATCAGGGAAAATTGAATATCGCGGCAGAAACATTTTTGATAAATCATATGGCGTAGAAGAACTTCGTACAAGAGTGGGGATGGTCTTTCAAAAGCCGAATCCTTTTCCTAAATCCATCTATGAAAATGTAGCATATGGCCCGAAGATTCACGGAATAAAGGATAAGAAAGTGCTTGACCAAATCGTGGAGGAAAGCTTAAAGGGAGCAGCCATCTGGGATGAAGTAAAGGATCGCTTAAATGAAAATGCATTTGGGCTGTCAGGAGGCCAGCAGCAGCGTCTCTGTATCGCACGTTGTCTAGCTATTGAGCCTGATGTCATTTTAATGGATGAACCAACCTCTGCACTTGACCCAATTTCAACATTAAAAGTCGAAGAACTTGTGCAAAAGTTAAAGAAGGAATTTAGCATTATTATTGTCACACATAATATGCAGCAGGCCGCCCGTATTTCTGATAAAACAGCGTTCTTCTTGAATGGGGAAGTCATTGAGTTTACGAATACAGACAAAATTTTCTCCAATCCTGCTGACAAACGTACAGAAGATTATATCACCGGAAGATTTGGCTAATAGACATGATGTGAGTGATCTGCTAGTAGCTTAAGGATGAAAGGAGAAATGAGTGGCATGTCTGTAAGAGGAAAATTTGATTATGATTTAAAGGAATTACAAGGAAAATTACTGGAGATTGGCAGCTTTGCGCAAGAGGCGTTAACAAAATCGATTGAGGCGCTTGAGACACAAAATATTGAGTTGGCTCTTGAAATTATGGATGATGATGCACATGCTGATTTAATGTATGAGGAAATCAATGATTTTGCAATTTTATTAATAGCTAAGCAGGCGCCTGTTGCGATTGATTTAAGGCGAATTATTGTTGCCATAAAGATTGCTACAGATATTGAACGGATTGCCGATTATGCTGTAAATATTGCAAAATCAACCATTCGCATTGGTGCAGAACCGCTCGTGAAGCCGATTATTCATATTAAACAGATGCACATGCTTACACTAGAAATGCTAAAATTGTCATTAGAAGCATTTGACGATGAAGATATTGTAAAGGCAAAAAAGGTGGCTCATATGGATGATGAGGTTGATGATTTATATGGTCAAACGATCAGGGATCTATTGCAAATCAATCTGCAAAATCCGGAGTTTTTGCCGCAAATTACTCAGCTCTCCTTTATTTGCCGTTTCCTTGAAAGGGCAGCAGATCATGTAACAAACATTTCTGAACATATTTTCTATCTTGTTAAAGGAAGGCAATATGATTTGAACAACAGTTAAAGCACAAAAAAGAGCTAAGGGAAAAGATTCCTTTAGCTTTTTGTAATGGTTTTTGCAATATCCTTATAGCTCATTTTTGCTGTTAAATGAAAGGAGCCAAGCTGGATTTTTTTGCTGTATCCATTTTCTTCTAAGTAGATTTCAAATCTATCTGCCTCATCGATAATTTTTTCTTTAGCAAGTATCTCAGCAATATCACGTGATACCATCCCGCTTACAATTTCAAGCTGATAGGCAGTGACAGATTCTTCAGATTTAGGCGGATCAGTCACTGGCTTTTGCTGCTTTTCTACGTTATTTGTTTCGGTTGAAAGGGTCTTTTCTATTTGAGCAAATTTGTCTTTTGATAAAACAACATAACCATTATCCTCTAAAAAGTTTTTTGCACGATCCATATTCATTTCAGCTACTTTTGTACCAGCAATTCGAAAGTAGAAAATTCCAATGATACACACAGAAAACAGTACCCCAAAGGCAAAAGCACGTGTATTTCTTCTATTCATACCGTTGCCCTCTTTCAATCATCTCACTTAAAATCGATTCAACCTCATTCTGAGATAACGAAGATTGTCGAGATATTTGATCAACAGTTAATCCTTGCTGAGCTAATGACCATACTTGGTTTTTAATAATCTCATGTACTTCTATTCTTTCAGAAGGAACTGGTTTTCGTGTCGGTGGAGAGGGTTGAAATAACTCGTCATCTACAAGTAATTCTTCTTCTAATACTTTTAGTTTCTTTTTTATTACATACATTTCTTGAATTTGCTGCATTGAAAGCTGATCTAATTCCTCTCGTAGAATTTTATACGGATCTTTTAAAAAAGTGGAAATAATAAACAGGATCAATGCGAAGGTAAGTAAGCCAATCATTACATATTCCATAAAAAACACCTCGATTTTGTACATGACACTTTACGTATTGACACTTTTTGCATGTCATGAAATATTCTACCATGATTATCGACAAAATTCGATTAGATTCATTAAACAAGAGAAAACCGTTGACCGTTTTGTCGTTTATTAACTGAAAAATAAGATGCATTTTGTCGATTTACTCAATAATCGTTTGGGTGTAAATTTTTTTTTCTCTATTTACCTAGTTAAATAAGGCTGCTGCATGAAACGACAATTTCTGTTCATTGTGAGACGTGTCATTCGATGCTAACATAAAGATATAGATGTAGGAATATTTTGTTTCTTTCTATCATAATGTAGTTATTTGTATTCCTTGTTCAACACAGTGGGGTGGATAATTGGAAAGAAGTAAGAAGAAACGAATAGAAACCGTATATTTGAAGAAAAATGAGCAGTCCTGTTATCCATTGCCATGGTCAGAACATGTGAGTACATATAGTTATTATGAAAAAGAGGCAGAGAGAAAAATAATTAGGGAAACAAGCGGCGGTCTAGAAACTATCTTTCAAAAGTGCTTGTTGAATGGAAATGATTTCCCTGCAATAAAAAAAGCTGACGATTTAACAATTCTTCTACTCGCATGGGAATATCCCCCTCATTTAATCGGTGGACTAGCGAAGCATGTTCATGGCCTTTCAATTGGCCTCCAAAGATCAGGATATAAGGTATATGTGATTACAGCCAATCCAGGTCATTTGACTGATGAGGAAATGGTTGATGAGGTCCATATTTACCGTGTGCGATCTTACAGTGATAACAGCAATGACTTTTTCATATGGGTTGATGGTTTAAATGCTGCAATTGCTGAGAAGGCATTAAAATTAGCAGAAAAACACCCTTTTTCAGTTATACATGCGCATGACTGGCTTGTTAGTGATAGTGCAATTTTTATTAAATCTAGCCTAAAGCTCCCGCTTATCAGTACGATCCATGCGACAGAGCACGGAAGAAACAATGGAATCTATACAGAATTGCAAAGCTACGTTCATGAAAAAGAACGGCAGTTAGTCATGATATCAGACCATTTAATTGTCTGCAGTGAATATATGAATGAGGAGCTTGTTCAGATATTTGAAGTAAGTGCACAAAAAATTGCCATTATCCCTAATGGTGTTGAGGAAGGACTGTCTGTTGAATCGCATAAGAATGAATTATTGCCTATGCCATTGCAGGTAAATAAACGTCTAATCTTTTCCATCGGACGAATGGTCAAGGAAAAGGGTTTTGACACGCTTATAGAAGCGGCCTTTTTAATGAAGGAACGCTTTCCTGACGTATATTTTATCGTTGCTGGAAAAGGGCCGATGCTTGAAGAATATCGAAAAAGAGTGCTCCAGCTTAATTTAAGCAATTTGTCTTTTGTCGGATTTATTTCGGAGGAGACAAAGAACGCGCTTTATAAGATTTGTACGTTAGCTGTTTTTCCAAGCAGATATGAGCCATTTGGTATTGTTGCTTTAGAAGCGATGCAGCATGGAAAACCAATCATCGCTTCAAGAACAGGAGGGTTCAAGTCAATTGTTCAGCATGGATTGACAGGTCTATTAATGGTGCCTGGAGATGCATTAAGCTTTATCCAATTGGCTTCCCGCCTTCTAAAATATGACATCGAGGCAGAAAAAATAGGACTTAATGGAAAAGTAATGGTTGAAAATAACTTTAGCTGGCAAAGGATCGCTGAAGAAACAATAAGGGTTTATAAAGAAACGTTAGAGGCGTAATGGCTAATTTTCAGTACTTAGCGGAGGTGAAAGAATAATGAAAACAGGGACTTGTATACAATCGGTTAGTAATCAGCAGGCATTAATAGCTGGTCTTCAGGTGATCCCTGGTATATGGGTAAATGGGAAAACATACTGGATGAAACAAGGGAAAGATAAAAGTCTTTCGGAAGAAGGTTTATCATTAAATATGAAACAAGAGTATAGTCAAGATAATACCCAATTATTTAGTTTTGAACTCACCAATCATCGGGATCATCCTGAATCTGTTAAAGTCCTTTTCCAGCATCGATCCCAGTATTGGGATAATGACCATGTTTCATTTGTTTCTCCATTAGAAAACGCTATCTTTCATTTGACTGATGATCAATTACATTTAGTAAATGGCTATATGGGCAAAGGAGAAGTTAGAAAAACATGTACAGTACAACCGCTTTGGAATATTTATAAAAACAGATACTGGGATTGCCTTGAATCTGGAAAGATCCAGTATCGGCCAATTGCAAAGGGAAATGTAGTAAGCTTGTTAATATACGACTATCATTTTATGGGGAAAGGAGCATTTGAAGGGGAAACATGGATCCTTAATGGGAAGAACGAAGCTGAACTAATAAATTTAAACAGCATACTTTTGAAAAGAGAAATAATTAATTAGTTAGACCTGAAAACGGAGCAGGTTTGTGCATAAAGGATTTCTCTTTCCTATATATACTTATTCATTTATATAAAAGTATCAGAGGGAGAGCATATTTATCAAAAAGGATCGTTTATCAATTATATTAATGGCAATCTTATTATTAACTGCGTGTAACAAGACTATTGATAATACTGAATTAAACCAGGGGAAAGGGCTCATTCTTGATTTTGAACAGCCTAGTAAAGAATCTATTTTTATAGATATTGATAATCAGGTCCCTATTTTAAAGTCCTATCTTGCACAGTTTGATGAACCGGAAATTGAAATGAGTAGAATGCAAAGTACCTATTTGATCTCATACAAACAAAGGGATTACTTCCTTTTAAGCTATAGCTGTGGTACAAAGATTTGTCATCAACTCTTGTTAGAGCATTATCAAGGCAAGATTAAATCATTTGAGGTCTCGGAAGCAAGTTTCCTTCAAGATTCAAAACATAGCAATAATTATTTAGCCTTTCTCTTTGGGAGAAACGAGGGGAAAGAAGTCATTAGAAATCAAGTCGTTATTGTTGATTTACAGAATTTCCGAAAGATGACATTACCAGAACACTTTGGAATCTTGGAATCCTTTGAATACCCGATACCGAGTATTGAATGGAAAGATCGTCATCTTAAAGCTACGATTGCTGTTTTAGAAGACCCGTCCTATGATAGTATTAAAGAATGGAATAAAAATAATAAAGAATCCACTCAAGAACTCCTGTGGAAAATCCAGTAAACGGAGAATGGAAAGAAAGTTTTTTTAGCAATACATGTAACAACAAAATAACTTTATATTACGTGGGACTTTTGTTGAACAACGGTTTTAACAATCTGGCGCTTTTCTTTAAAAGGAACAGCGTCCTTTTTTATGCTAATGGAAGTGGATATTTATGTTAAAATATATAAGTGATTGTGAAAGTTACTGCTTAACCTACTGTGATAATTGTTTTTGTCCGAAAAAATTGGTATGAATAGGGGAGTTTAATGAAATTATTAAACAAGTTTCCAAAAAGTAGCCCAAGTTTACATTTGGATCTAATTAAAAATGGATGGGTTCCAATGAAAGAACCTAAGACTTTAATAAGTGCTATTTTGTTATCTGTCCCTTTAATGGTTGTTAATGCAATCATCTCTATCGGGGTAATAAATATCTTTTCCACTGTTTCTTTAAGCGAATTTGGACTGTTATCTGATTCCATATCAATAACAATTAACTTAGGCATTATTTTTTGGCTAGTTTTGCTACTAATACTTCACGAATTACTTCATTTGATTTTTATTCCGAATTTTATTAAATCGGAAAAAACATTTGTAGGATTTACTCTATTCGGAGGTTTTGTGATAACAGAAGAAGTGGTTTCAAAATCAAGATATATCATCATTACATTTGCTCCTTTCATGATTATTTCAATCATTTTGCCACTAATATTAAGTGTGTTTGGGCTGTTAACAACGACATTAAAATTTTTGATAATACTAAACGCAATGGCATCATCAGTTGATATGCTTAATCTTCTTCATATAATTAAGCAGGTACCAAAAAATGCGGCGCTAAAAAGTAATGGACCAGATACTTATTGGAAATACACTCAAACGAACGAAAAGTGTAAATATAACGAAAGTAACTTATATAACTAAAAGGGCTATCCCTGAAAGGGTAGCTTCTATTACGTATGAGGTCCATTTAGTCATTATAGGGGTGATAAGGTGAATATTAGATTAAATAAGAAGACAGAAATCAATAAATTAGTAGAAATATGGTATGAAGGTTCTTTAATAGCACACGACTTTATTGATAAAGATTATTGGAAAGCACAGCAAACTGAGATGGAAGAAAAGTATATCCCAATGTCAGAAACCTATATTGTAAGTAATGAAAAAGATGTTGTCGGCTTTGTATCGATGTTGGATAATTACTTGGCTGCATTATTTATCGATGTTAAGCATCAAGGTGGGGGATATGGAAAGGGATTGTTAGATTTTATAAAAAGTCAAAGGGAAAATATACAATTAAAAGTGTACAAGAGAAATAAAAAGGCTGTTGATTTCTACTTAAAAAATGGTTTTGTTATAAAAGAAGAAACATTAGATGAACATACTTCCGAGGAAGAATTTTTAATGGAATGGGAAAAGAGGTAAGTGTCGTTAGACGAGTTAGATGATTCATGAAAATCCGAACGAACGATCTTCATCAATCGGGCTACTGACGAATAAAGTAAAAGAAGATGTGATTAAGTATGGATCCAGTTTTACACAGTCATTACATATTTGTTCAGGTGTCGCATAATCAGCTAACAAAAATAATCAGCAAATAAAACACAATGGATACTATAAAATAGATGGACATCTAAGTGCTATTTATAATTAAAACACTCACTTTTAAAAAACACACTAGCATTTCATAATAAAAAGTGATATTATAGAAAAGTCGTATGAACGAACTAGTCATCAATAGTTTGGAGGGATATTACATGCGTGTGAATATTACGTTAGCTTGCACAGAATGTGGAGATCGTAACTATATTTCTAAAAAAAATAAACGAAACAATCCAGATCGTCTTGAGCTTAAAAAATACTGCCCAAGAGATAAGCGTTCTACTACACATCGTGAGACAAAATAAGCAGTGGGGTGATTCCTACTGCTTTTTTTGTTGAATAAAATTAGAAAAGCGAAGGCGCCTCGATCAGGGGCGACAAGCATAAGCCATGCCAGATGGAAGGTTGTCCTTTAACCTTCAAGCCGGAATGGCTTATGACCTCGAGCCCCTAGGCGCAGCAGCTAGACAAAGAAAAGCGAAGGCGCCTGTTCAGTAAGAATTGGGAGATGAAAAGATGACCAATGAGAAGCAAATAATTCGCAAGCAAATAATGGATAAGCTTGCGAAAATTGACAAGCCTCACTATGAACATGATTCTTATGAAATAGCTCAATTACTTTTTCAGGATCCCCTTTGGAAGGAAGCAAACACAGTAGGGGTCACTATTTCAAAATATCCAGAAGTTGATACATACCAGATCATTAGAAAAGCATGGGAGGAAGGAAAACGAGTAGTCATTCCAAAATGTATTCCTAAAAACAAGGAAATGGTCTTCAGGACATTAACAAAATTTAATCAATTAGAATCGGTCTATTATGGGTTGCTAGAGCCAATTGAAGCGCTGACTAAAGAAGTTTCAGCAAATGAAATTGATTTAATTATTGTCCCAGGGATCGCTTTTACAAAGAATGGTTACAGAATTGGATTTGGCGGGGGGTATTATGATCGCTACCTTGCAGGTTACGGAGGACAGACGGTTTCACTTGCATTTACACCGCAGCTCGTAGCGGAACTTCCGATAGAAGAGCATGATATCCCTGTAAAAAAAATAATAACTGTGAAAAAGGTCGAGGAAACGGATGATTAATATCGTTTTGCTATGTTTATTTATTGCCGTAATGGCCTATTGTGGTTACTCCTTTCGATTACTTACCAAGTCGGGCAGCATTGCTGCCTTCGTTGTCGGTCTTGCGGTTAGTCTTGGTTTTGGGATAAAAGGGTTAATTATCCTCGGCTTCTTTTTTGCTAGTTCGAGCTATTGGTCAAAATATAAAAGAAGAAATAAAGTGGAAATAGAAGGACGCCATGAAAAAGGTTCAAGGCGTGATTGGCAGCAAGTTTTCGCAAATGGTGGAACGGCTGCTCTTTTCAGTCTTTTATATCTTCTTATTCCAAAAACGATATGGGTCATTGGCTTTGCTATTTCACTTGCTGCTGCGAATTCAGATACATGGGCGTCAGAAATTGGTTCTTTAAGCAAACGGAGGCCGTTTTTCATTCGGACTTTTAAACCAATCGATACAGGAACATCTGGAGCGGTGAGTCTCCTAGGTACCTTTGCTGCAATCAGTGGAGCTTTCACGGTTTCTTTATTAGCCTTTTATTTTTTTCATCTGTCAATGGTTGATGCGGCGATTATTTTTGCGTTTGGAACTATTGGTAATCTCTTGGATACCTTACTAGGTGCTTTCCTTCAATCTGTTTACAGATGTGAAGTATGTAAGGCAGAAGTGGAAGCATTAAGCCATTGTGGGAAGAAAACAACATTCACAAGAGGACTCCCTTTTATGAATAATGATTTTGTTAACTTTTCTTCAGGTCTTGTAGCAGCGCTTCTAGGAATTCTATTCGTTTGGATAAAATGATCAGGATCATCCCAAACTAGAAGTAGGAGGGATGAAAATGGGCCGCATATTAACTATTCTGCTAATCGGGTTAGGTGGATATTTTCTGTTCCAGAATCGCTATCGAGCAATGAATATTTTATTTAAGAACTCATTTTTGCGACGTCTAGCGGTTAGCTCATTCATGGGGATCCCTGGTATCCGTGAGCGCATGATGAAAATGGTGTTTCCACCTGGACCTGCAGAGTTAAAATGAAAAAAGACCTTAATAAAGGTCTTAGATTAATGACTAAGGTATTTTGGAATGCTGCATATTCCTAAATACCTTTTTATTTATTTGAATATCAATAATGATCAGTGATTAGATTAAATAGGATAGAACAGCGAGAAACGAATACCCGTTATTTTATTTTAAAATAATATTGATTTAACCGATGGAATAGATTTGTTGACATGCTTTTTAAAATTTTATATAAAATCAACATATACATAAGCATTAAAAATAATAGAACGAGGAAAATATTACTTAAATTTACTGAAATATACTTAAAAAATAAATAGCATAGTACAAATATGAGAACTGCATATAGAGAGTTGTAAACATGAAAACTTGTTATCGCTGTTCTTCCCTTAAATAGCTCCTGCTCCTCATTCCATAATAAAATCGGAAATCCTATATCAAAGATGCTGCATATTAATGATCCATTTAAAGTTAGAACAATAGAAAGTATGAAATAGTATATGAGAAATTGACCAGACACATTAAAAAAAACATTAAAAATTAAAACATATAAAAAAATGATTGGGATATGAATGATCCACGATGCCAAAACTTTGGCTATTATCGAATGTTTAATAGAAATAGGCATCGTACTCTTATAAGCAATTTCATTTTTCTCGCGCGAAAAGGATGAGATGGCAATTCGATTCCAACCAATGGTCCCAACAACTGACCAGATGATTATTTCTATAAAAAATAAACAAAGTACTTTGTTTTGATAGGTTGGCAACTTTTCAAAACTCGTTCTTGCATCGGTAGTTAATATTCCTAATTTTAACATAATTCCACTTTTTTGGGGGAATGCTTGGATAATTGTCAACACATTGTAAAGCCTTAATAAAGGTCTGTTTCTTTTAGGGTTAAATGTATTTTTACAAGGGGAAAATGTGAATATGTATCTTGCTTTACAAAAGGAAGGATAATTGCCTATAGTTAAAGAAAGACAAAATTGTTTCATGGCAATGATTGAAAAAAGGCCAAACGGAAAAATTGATTTTTGTTTAGAGAGTAGGAGAAAATTTGAGTTTTCAAGAGGAATATCTATTTTGGCGGCTGGCCCATTATTTTATTTCTGATCAAGAATATCGGATTGTTCAATTATCAAAGGAGCAGAACGAAATATGGCTAGAAAAAATGGAGAACAAAGAAGCGCAGGTCATTCGATTACTCCGTTATAATTTAGACTGGAGCAATTGGATGCAGAAGGATATTGAGCTGACCGCAATGAATGGTGAGAGAATTAGAAAGCAGCTTGCAAAGAGCAGCATAAATGTTATTAATTTTTATGTGACTCCACATCCCCCAGTAGATGACTATGAATTTAGAATTAAAGAGCCTTTTCAATTCCCTTCAAACGGGAAAACAAAGGTACAATCAATTATTTTTGACCGAGCCCATTACGAACAAGGTTTTCAGAAAGCAGAAGGGATCTTTCATGATTCTTTTGCATTCTCAATTGAGGAAAACTATTCCGAGAATGACATAGACAAAATAAAACTTTCAGCACTATCTATTGCTTCAAACAAAGTAAAAGAAGAGAAAAACATTTTCAATCAAGGGAAACCTTTTTTTACATATATATTTATGATCATTCAAGTAGCCGTTTTCCTTTTTCTTGAGGCAGTTGGTAGCAGTACAGATACGTCTACCCTGATTAAGTATGGAGCGAAGTTTAATCCGCTTATTTTAGAAGGCGAGTGGTGGCGCTTTTTTACCCCTATTATTCTTCATATAGGGTTATTGCATTTGCTAATGAATACTGTATCCTTATACTATTTAGGAACAGTCATTGAAAGGATTTTTGGCAAGTGGCGATTCTTGCTCATCTATTTAATTGCTGGGTTTGGGGGTTCTATCGCAAGCTTTATTTTCAGCCCTGCAATATCTGCAGGGGCAAGCGGAGCGATATACGGGCTCTTTGGCGCACTCCTCTATTTTGGGGCTATTTATCCGAAGCTTTTTTTCCGGACAATGGGATTTAATATCTTACTTATATTAGGCATCAACTTAATATTTGGTTTTTCCATGCCTGGAATTGATATGGCTGGACATATTGGCGGATTAATTGCTGGGTTTCTGGCGGCAGGAATCGTACATTTTCCAAGGAAAAAGAAACCTGCATTGCAGCTGCTGCTGTTAGTAATAACAGCTGGTCTCTTTGCGGGCCTTTTGAAATTTGGCTTTAATGAGCCTGGAAGACTATTGAATGAACAATCAGCTTTAATTATGGCACAGGAATATATTGAGGCAGAAGAATATGATCAGGCTCAAAATTTACTGCTGGATTATTCACATGATAATAACGTATCTGCAGAGGTATACTTTTTACTTTCTTATGCGGAAATCAAATTGAATGAATTCACTCAGGCGAAAGAGCATTTGCAATTGGCCATTGATAAGAGAGCGGATTTTCACGAAGCCTATTATAATTTAGCTCTAATCTATGTAGATGAAAAAAATTATATTGAAGCGAAAAAATGTGCAGAAAAGGCAGTTGAATTAATGCCTGAACAAACAGATTATGGAAATCTGCTTAAAGAAATTAATAAGTATATCAAATAGATAGCCTGTTATATGCAATCATACCAATTACTGGTATGATTTTTTTTTTGCATGTCTAAGCTGTTAAATAGGATTTAAAGAAAAGAATGGAAGAATGATGGGAGCGGAATGATTTGGAGCCACAGGAAAAGAAGCGAGTACAGCTTAATATAGATGAAAACATCAGCTATCTAAAAGAAGCGCTTGGAGTTGATAAAAGTTTTGATGTGATTCAGCTTGATGCTGTGTATGGTGAAAGAAAAATGGCCTTTTTTTTTGTAGATGGTTTTGTCAAAGATGATATTCTACATTATTTAATGAAAGAGCTCAGTGATTTGAATAAAGAGCAGTTAGAAGGAGAAACCCTTTCAAAGCTCGTTAAAACATATATTCCATATGTTGAAGTGGAAACAATTGAGGATCTTGATAAAGTAGTAGATGCGGTGCTGGCTGGTCCAACCGCACTTGTTGTTGATGGGATCGATCAGGTAATCCTAATTGATGCCCGTACATACCCTGTCAGAGGTCCCGAAGAGCCTGATACGGAAAGGGTGGTCCGCGGCTCGCGAGATGGTTATGTTGAGACTATTGTCTTCAACACAGCACTAACAAGGAGAAGGGTTAGAGACCGCACATTAAGAATGGAATATATGCAAGTGGGCAGACGTTCAAAAACAGACATCGTTGTGAGTTATATTGAGGATATTGCAGATCCGGATATGGTCCAAACGATTAAAGACTCTCTATCAAAAATTGATACGGATGGGCTGCCTATGGCTGAAAAAACGATAGAGGAATTTATCTCTGGCCGTCATTGGAATCCTTATCCAATGGTTAGATATACAGAAAGACCTGACACGGCAGCTACACATTTATACGAAGGGCATGTTTGCATCATTGTAGATGGTTCACCAAGTGTAATTATTACACCAACAACTTTTTGGCATCACCTGCAGCATGCAGAGGAATATCGAAACAAACCGCTTGTTGGTGCTTATTTAAGATTCGTTCGTTTTCTAGCAGTTTGGGGATCCATTTTTCTGCTGCCTCTTTGGTATTTATTTGCAATCCAGCCTGAGTTACTGCCTGATAGTCTGTCATATATTGGACCAAATGACACTGGTGAGCTTCCTTTAATTATACAGTTCCTACTGATCGAGCTTGGACTGGATATTCTTAGGATGGCTGCTATTCACACTCCATCATCACTTGCTACAGCATTGGGACTCGTGGCAGCTTTAATGATTGGTCAAGTCGCGGTTGAGGTTGGCCTCTTTATTAATGAAGTAGTTTTATATTTGGCAATTGCTGCAATTGGCACCTTTTCAACACCTAGCTACGAAATGAGCCTTGCAAACCGGCTAATTAGGATTGGTTTGCTGCTTGCAACCAGCATGTTCCATTCATATGGATTTGTTACTGGGATCGTCTTATTTATTTTCATGCTTGCACGACTAAAGTCTTTCGGCGTCCCATATCTTTGGCCGTTTATTCCCTTTAATTTACGCGCATTCAGAGATGTCCTGCTGCGTTCCCCTATTCCGTTGAAAAATCGGAGACCGCGATTTTTACATCCAAAGGACCCAGACAGGTGAGCATGGATGGCTTGTTATCATCCTACTTGTGGTATGAATGGATTTCCCATATACTTTTTATGTGAATATGCCAATTATATTTCTAAGACAATGGGGTAAAGAATGAAAACAATTTACGACATTCAGCAACTGCTTAAAAGGTTTGGAACCATTATTTATATTGGTGATAGGGTAGCGGATTTAGAATTAATGGAGGAGGAAGTGAAGGAACTATACAAAGCACAATTTATCGAAGCAAAGGATTACCAAACTGCCATATTGTTATTAAGACATGAGGCACAGCTGTTAAGAGAAAAATCTAAATAAATTTCAAAAAGAGCAGCCATTTTTTTGTCGCCTGCTCTTTTTGTTTTCCTAAAATTTGGACAATCATGAAACTTTTTGGGGTTTCAAACGTCTAATACTGTGGGTAATGGTAAATTAGCCATCCTTACATTTTATAAAACTAGTGTAAATGGTCAATTGATTTTTTGTAAAAAAAGTATTAAGATATTGTTTGATTTATCCGATCCATCCTTAAAATGGAAAAAACACGAAAATTCCACATCTGTTCTTAAAAAAAACAGGGAGGGTATCATCCGGTATGAATAAATTGAAAGGGTCAAAGCTATCGCTAATTGTGATTGCGACCGTATTGCTTTGGCTAAAAACGTATATTGTCTATAAGACTAGTTTTGATATAAAGATAGAAAACTGGAAGCAAGAGTTTATTCTGTTTATTAATCCTTTGAGTTTTCTGCTTTTTATTTTTGGCATTAGCTTGTTTATGAAGGAAAAAAATAAAAATCGCTATATACTTATAACCAGCTTTTTCATTTCTTTTGTTTTATTTGCGAATGTAGTGTTTTATCGCTTTTTTAATGATTTTTTAACGATCCCAGTCCTTTTTCAAACGAGCAATATGAGTGATTTAGGAAGTAGTGTTAGTGACCTATTAAGTGTAACAGATCTCGTTTATTTTGCCGATTTTCTAGTATTAGTGCTACTAGTTAAATTTAAACCAAACTTTATTTCCAGCAAAGCATTCACAAAAGTAGATCGAAGAGCTTATTTCTTAATAGCCATTGCCTTTGCTTTCTTCAATCTAGGATTAGCTGAGACAGAACGTCCACAGTTGCTTACTCGAACGTTTGATCGGGAAATGCTCGTGAAGAATATTGGCACATATAATTATCATATTTATGATGTCTTTCTCCAATCGAAATCTTCCGCGCAACGTGCATTAGCTGACGGAAGCGAATTAGTGGATATTGATAACTACATCCATGCGAATTACAAAAAGCCAAACGAGGAAATGTTTGGCATTGCTAAAGGAAAAAATGTCATCTTGATTTCAATGGAATCTACACAAAACTTTGTCATAAATGAAAAGGTAAATGGCCAGGAAATTACTCCATTCCTAAACGATTTTATTAAAGAGAGCTATTATTTTGATAACTTTTACCACCAGACTGAACAAGGAAAAACTTCGGATTCTGAGTTTCTTCTGGATAACTCGCTTTATCCGCTTAACCGTGGGGCTGTGTTCTTTACCCATTCAGGGAATGAATTTAATGCAACTCCAGAAATATTAAAGGATTACGGTTACTATACAGCAACATTGCATGCGAATAGCAAAAGCTTTTGGAATCGGGATATTATGTATGATTCCTTTGGCTATGACAGATTTTATTCATTGACTGATTATGATGTATCGAATGAAAATTCAGTTGGCTGGGGAATGAAGGACATTGATTTCTTCGAACAGTCTATTAAGCATTTAAAAGAAATGCCGAAGCCATTTTACACAAAATTCATTACCTTAACAAATCATCATCCATTTGAACTAGGGGAAGAGGATCGTTTGATTGAACCATATACTTCTGGTAATAAGACGGTAGATAATTACTTCCCAACTGTTCGCTATACAGATGAAGCTATCAAATTATTTATTGAACGGTTGAAAGAGGAAGGATTGTATGAGGATTCAATGATTGTCCTCTACGGTGACCACTATGGAATTTCTCAAAACCATAATAAAGCAATGGGTGAATTTCTGGGTGAGGAAGTAACTCCATTTGTTAGCACCCAGCTACAGAGGGTCCCTTTAATTATTCATATTCCCGGTCAGGAAGGGAAAACAATTTCTACTGTTTCAGGTCAAATTGACTTGAAACCAACACTTCTGCATTTACTCGGAGTGAATACTAAGAATACGATTGAATTTGGTTCAGATCTTTTTTCAAAAGAAAAAATGGAATTTACCGTGTTGCGTGATGGAAGCTTTATAACGAGGGATTATCTTTATACTCGTGAAACTTGCTATGATAAAAAGACTGGCGAACCTACTGATGGTGCAGCATGTGAACCATTTATAGAAAAAGCTGCACAGGAGCTTGAGTATTCTGATAAGATCATCTATGGGGATTTACTAAGATTTTACGAAGATGACCAAGTGCCTAACTCGACATTACTTAAAAATGAGCCGGCGATTGATATAAATTAAACGTAGAAAAAACCTGTATTACAGGTTTTTTTTATTGGAAAAGGCGTGCAGTCATTTTTTTCTATCCTTTTTCATATGAATGAATGGATGAAGGAGGGTAAAAATAATGAAGGTTCAAGTACGTTCAGGCGATACACTATGGCATTATAGCCGTCTTTTCATGATCCCATTAAATTTGATCATTGATTCGAATCCATTGATTCATCCAACTACTTTACAGATTGGCCAAGAAGTGCAGATCCCTGGATTTACCATACAGAAATATGTGTTGAAAAAAAATGATACATTTTGGAAGCTTAGCGGAGCTAGACATTTATCAGTTGATGCACTTCTTTTGCTAAATCAAAGCGTTAACCCAAATCAATTACAGGCAGGAACAACTATCGATATTCCCCATAGGGTAATTTCATCAGTCGTTAATGGGAGGAAGCGTTATAATTTTGAAGCTTTAACAGCGGACATCGCTAGACTAAAATCTATTTTTCCTTTCATTCAGGTAAATAATATTGGCAAAAGTGTATTAGGAAAGCCCATTCAAGAGATCCGTCTTGGAAAAGGAACGAAGAAAGTACATTTTAATGCTTCCTTTCATGCAAATGAATGGATCACTTCAGGTGTTTTAATGTCACTTCTGAATCATTTTCTGTTATCATTAACAAATGTGAAGCCAATCAGAGGGATGTCAACCATGCCCCTATATCAAGCTATAGATCTTTCCCTTGTACCCATGGTAAATCCGGATGGGGTTGATTTAGTTTTAAATGGTCCTCCAGATGAGAGGAGAGAAGAAGTGATCCAGATCAATAAAGGAAGTACAGATTTTACAGGCTGGAAGGCCAATATAAGGGGTGTGGATTTAAATAATCAATTCCCTGCAAAGTGGGAGGTTGAAAAGGAAAGAAAAGCAGAGAAAGCACCTGCCCCGCGTGACTACCCTGGGGATGCGCCTTTAACTGAACCGGAATCGATAGCTATGGCTGACCTTGCAAAAACAAGGCGTTTTAATCGCATGCTTGCCTTCCATACTCAAGGAGAGGAATTTTATTGGGGATTTGAGGGGCTTGAACCGCCAGAATCTAGGGTATTAGCTGCTGAATTTGCAAGAGTGAGCGGGTATACATCAGTCCAATATATTGATAGCTATGCGGGATACAAGGATTGGTTTATTCAAGATTTTCGAAGACCTGGTTTTACAATCGAATTAGGGTCCGGGATTAATCCGTTGCCATTATCTCAGTTTGATGAAATATTTGAAGAAGTGCTTGGTATTTATCTAGCTGCATTATATATGTAAAGTGAAAAAGCCGGTGCCGGCTTTTCTTTTTGAAATAATTTTGAAATAATTGAAACATTCTTCTTACATTTTTCGTATAATTAGTTAATTGGATTGGAAGGAGGGGGGAAGTTGCTCTGGAAAAAAAGAAAGAAATACAGAAAGGCTCTTTTTTTATGCATTTTCCTTTTGCTTTTTCTTGCAGGCTGCACAGTAAATAAAGATGCGGAAATACATTCTAATAAGAATCATCAAAAGGAAACAGTAAAGGAAGCGATTCCACCTTCTTTTCTAGGTCAAGAGTTAAAGTTGCCCATCCAAGTAGAACAGGGGCAATTTAACAGTATAAGCGGCTGGCTAAATAATGAAGAAATTGTATACATTACGAATGTCGGGTTAGGATCTCATGTGTATACCTATAATATATTTACTGGAAAGAATCAATTGATTTTTGAAAGTGAG
Organism: Cytobacillus sp.; assembly: GCF_032154635.1. Taxonomy (GTDB): domain Bacteria; phylum Bacillota; class Bacilli; order Bacillales; family Cytobacillaceae; genus Cytobacillus. Next base: position 103,460 of record NZ_JALDXW010000001.1, read on the forward strand.
TCACCAGTATCGACAGTTACTATTAGTCCTTCAGGGGAACGTTTATTGGTTCATACTGTTCCAACAACCTTTGAAGGAATTATTACAATTATTGATCGTAACGGGAAAGAGATTATGTCTGAAAGAATGGAGGCATATGACTTTGTTTTTGAGTGGAATCCTTATGATGAGGATCAGGTGCTCCTTTCTACGTTTACAGAAAGCTGGGACTTTTCTACTTATCAAATGAATTTTAAAGAGAAAAAGCTGATTCCTATCGATTTAAAGGAGCCATTTGCGGGCTGGAAGAGCAAGGATGAGCTTGTTTTTTTAGATTGGGGTCAAGAGGAAGAATTGCTATTTGCACCTTTTAAAAAGAAATCTATACTTAGTGAGCAGGACGATACAATTTTAGACAAGATATACTATATGAAGGCAATCAAGAATTTAATCATGACCATTACAGTCCCTTCTGATAAAATAAATGAGTCAGCATATACTTTTCTATCCAGTGATCTTAATAAGCTAGCAGATTTTAACATCCCGCATTTAACAAGATTTTCTGACTGGCTCATCCCTTATTTTGCATTTGATGAAAAGGATCACTTCTATACCTTTGCTCCGCTATATAGTTCGGAGGCTGATACGTATGCAGGAGGATTTCAGCTTCTTTCATTAAATATCAAAAACGGGGACAAGAAAGTGATTTTCGAGAAGATGGAAAATGAGCCTTTAAGCTGCTCCACCAATGGAAGTCATTGTTTGTATGGGTTTTATTTTGAAAAGCTCATTGATATGGATTCAAAAGACATTATGCCTATCATGAAGGAATAATAAATAGAAAAAAGGATGGATAAACATGGCAATAGTAGACGTAACCGTTATTCCAATTGGAACTGATACACCGAGTGTAAGCAGTTATGTGGCTGATATTCAGCGTGTATTATTGGAGTATGAAAAGAAGGGGCAAATCCGCTTCCAGTTAACACCAATGAATACGATAATCGAAGGAGAGCTTCCTGTTTTATTTGAAGTAATTCAAGCGATGCACGAGGTTCCTTTTGAAAAAGGGCTTATGAGGGTAGCGACAAATATTCGAATTGATGATAGAAGAGATGTAAAAAGAAAAATGGAAGAAAAAGTCCAACGTGTTGAAAGCCAGCTTAATCAATAAAAAAAGGATTCCCAGAGATGGGATCCTTCTTTTTTGTTGCCTTAATCAAGGCGCTAGCGGCTTCACTGTCTAGCACAGACTCGTATGGACTTAAAGTCCATACGTCGCTGAACAGTCGCCTGCGCTTTTCTATGTCCAGCTCCAGCGCCTAGGGGCTCGAGGTCATAAGTCAAGCCGGCAAAAAGGTAAAAGAACAACCTTTCTGCCGGCTCGTCTTATGCTTGTCGCCCCTGATCAAGGCGCTTCCGCTTTTCTAATGTGCTGCAGGGTATCCGCTGTTGATTAGTGTTAATAATGCAAATCCGCCAAATACAACGAATGAACCGGCTGCAAATACGAAACCTAGAATATTCTTGTTTTTTAATGCACTCCATGCACCATAAGCTGCTAAAATGGCTACTAAAAAGAAGATGATTACGATTCCCATAAATAAAAAGCCCCCTTTTGTTATGATAATCAGACATATGTCCATTGAAAAATCATATTCAGGTATGGAACCTGTATGTAATACTATATATACATTCGTATTATATTCTATATTTTTTTCTCCCGTTTGTCGAGGTCAAAAAATGACACTTCTATGTCGTTCATTCTATCATTCCCTTTAATCGTATAAAATATCTTCATTTTCCGATAATAAATGAGTTTCCTTTAATTTCTTAGTTTAGATAGTGTAAAATTAGTTCATATATCCACAGTTGGAGGTGTTGATCGTGGAATGGCAGCAAATTCCATTAGGTCTATTACAAACAAATTGTTATATTGTATCAAAAGAAGATCATACTTGTTTAATTTTTGATCCAGGAGAAGAAGGAGAGAAATTAAGCAGCTTTATTCTTGAAAAACAGCTGCATCCTCTTGCCATTATTCTTACACATGCACATTTTGATCATATAGGGGCAGTGGAAGAGATTAGAAAGAAATTCAATATCCCTGTCTATGTTCATAAAAATGAAGAAGATTGGTTAATTGACCCAGCTAAAAATGGATCACAATTGTTTGAAGTAGGCAAGTTAGTGAAGGGGAACCGTGCAGATTATGTTTTGACAAATGAGAAAGAATTGAAAATTGGTGATTTTTCCTTCCAAATCGCAGAAACACCAGGCCATTCACCAGGAAGCTTATCTTTTTATTTTAAAGAAGCGGGATTTGTAATCGCTGGTGATGCATTATTTAACGGCAGCATTGGGCGTACAGATCTTCCTGGAGGGAATCATGCGCAGCTGCTTAAAAGCATCCATGAGCAATTACTAATTCTTCCCGAAGAAACGATTGTTCTGCCAGGACACGGGCCTGCCACAACCATTGGACAAGAAATGGATTCAAACCCCTTCTTAAATGGGTTTTAAACAGAAAAGCGGAGGCGCCTTGGTAACCCCCGACAAGCACAAGACGAGCCTCGCGGAAAGGTGTTCTTTACCTTTCTGGGAGGATTGGCTTGTGACCTCGAGGGGGTAGGCGCTGCAGCTGGACAAAAAGAAAAGCAGAGGCGACTGTTCAGCGACGTATGGACTGGAGGGCTCCGGACTGAGATAAAGGAAACACGAAGAGCGATAGCGATTCGATGTTGACTTATCGTAGGGAGGAAGCCTGAAATCCAATAGTCGCTAGGAGCCGGAGCTGGACAAAAGAAAAGCGGAGGCGCCTTCGGAATAGTCAATATCGGATTGTATCTGTGATGCTTCTCAAGGGATCTTTCCTTAGTAGTTAATAGAAAAGCCCTTCTCAAAGGAGAAGGGCTTTTCTGGGGGATGTTCTATTCATATAATGGGAGGGGATATAGTTAAGCTACTATTAGTAGAATATAATAAAGTTAACACTATGTCAATGGTGAAAAAGCATAGTAAAAAAATAATCATAGATTTATGTATTACTATATTCAGCATATATTAGGGGAATCCAAATGATGAATTATTTAAAGGAATATATACGAAACAATCCGTCTAGAAAAATTACATTTGCAGATTACATCATGCAAGCTTTGTACCATCCACAATATGGTTATTATATGAATGATAAAAGAAAAATAGGACGTGAAGGAGATTTTATTACGACAAGTAATATTTCTGACATTTACGGCAGATCCATTGCTAAATGGTTTTATAAGAAAGCAATCGAACTTAATCTCCCATTCTCGATATGTGAAATTGGTGCAGGAACAGGCCGGTTTGCTAAAGCCTTTATGGATGAATGGAGGTTAATTTCTGCTGAACCCATTCAATATTATATTTTGGAAGAAAGTCCTTATCATCGAAAGCTGCAACAAGAGGAAATAATTTTTGATGAGAATATAAAACAGATCGCGAGTTTGGAGGAGATTTTTCCTTTTAAGGGTTTGATTTTTTCAAATGAATTGTTTGATGCGTTCCCGGTCCATGTAATTGAAAATCAAGCGGGCCAATTGCTAGAGGTTATGGTTACTGTGAAAGATGATGTGCTTGTTGAGAGCTTGGAACCATTAAAAAATGAAAAAATTACATCTTTTCTCGAACAAAGCGGGCTACTATTGAACGATCAGCAGCGGATTGAAATCCCATTACAGATGGAATCAATGATTTCAAATATGGCAAAGACTTTGCAAAGAGGGTTAGTGCTTACGGTTGATTATGGCTATACAAATGAAGAATGGATGGAGCCAGCAAGAAGGAATGGGAGCTTAAGGGGCTATTACAAGCATCAGCAAGTGAATAATGTTCTTGAACGGCCTGGGGAAATGGATATAACGTGTCATGTTCATTTTGATGCGTTAATCAAAATAGGGAATCAATTTGGGTTAAAACATGTTCATAAATGGAGGCAGGATGAATTTCTTTTAGCTACAGGAATTCTAGAGGAACTGGAGGAGAATTATGATCCGAACCCTTTTTCTGCTATAAGCAAAAGAAATCGGGCGATACGCAGCCTTATTATACCTGGAGGAATGAGCTCATCTTTTCATGTTATTTTGCAGCAGAAAGGAGTATAAAGGAATAATAAAAAAGCGATGGAATCCATCGCTTTTTTATTATGTAGCTAAACTTTGGTTTTTAGTGACCAGCACCTGGAACCATCATAAATGTGCTCCAATAAGTGAAACCTACGAAAAACACAGTTAAATACCCTGCAAAAACATATAAATACATACGTTCAGAAAGCTTTAAATAGCTTAAAAGCAGGAAAAATCCTGTTTGGGCAAAGAAGATTAAAGACGTTGTATACATATCGCCTAAGAAGAACATGACAGCAAATATTCCCGTCCAGAATCCACAAACCTTGTACATACGATCCATATGTATCCCTCCTTTTCCCCTAGCAATTCACATCATTACATATTATAAGTTAAATGATGGATAAAAGTAAATAACCTTTGTTGCTACTTTGTGACGATTGCATGATAAGAACAAGAATCACACCCGCCAAGCATATTTTCCTTTTCCACTAATTCGATGGAATCAAACAATGCCTCAAACATTCCTTTTAGAAACTCGTAATGCATATGACATACTGATTCAGTATGTTCAAGTGCTACTTCCTTAAATGGGCAATTATAAATTTGGAAATATATTTTGCTTTGATCCTCATTAACTTCAAATTCCGGATGAAAGCCTGCTAAGGTAGATGCATTTTTAAGGATATTTAGTTTTTGATCAAATGAAAGTTCTTCATTGTTGATAGAAGTACGGATGATTTCTTGTTCGACCAATTCCTTGCCAAATGTTTTTCCTGTCAAATATAATGCCTTTTTCCCCTCTTTACCTAAAGAGAGCATGGTTTGCATGGCAATCTTTGAAAGCAGCTGATAGTCGCGATAAGGAAAATGGAGCTGAATCACATCATCAGATAAACGATAAAGTCTGCTTGGTCTCCCGCCTTTTCCTGTTTTCTGGGTATCAGAGACGAGCATGTTTACATCTTCCAGCTTTGATAAATGCAGTCTAGCTACGTTTGGATGAATGTCAAAGTTATCTGCAATTTCCTGTACAGTTACATCCTTATGTCTTTTTGTAATGTATTGATAAATATAATAGCGTGTTGGATCTGATAATACATTTGTTATTTTTAACGTTTGTTCCACTTATATTCACCTCAAGTAGGATTTGATTCTATTATAATACAGCTAGTAAGGGTTAACACTGTATTCACTATTAGTTTATAAAAAGTTCACATTTAAACCAATAACAAATGTCACAAATTTATATAAATTTTGATAAATTCCAACGAATTTACCGAAGCGTTTTATTCATGTGTCCATTCTTTGAATGCTTATTTTACGAAAATTCCATATTTTTAATTGAATTAATTGTTAAAAAAAGCAGAAGATTATATAATAAGGTCGAAGCATATTTTTAATTAAAAGAAAGGTGGTGTACGATTCAATTGAATACAATTGAAAAGCTAGCAGAAAGAATTATAAAAGATGCAGTAAGAAATCATGCATCAGACATCCACATTGTTCCCCGCAGAAAAGATACCCTCATCCAATTACGTCTTGCTAACAAACTAATTCCCAGGCTTTACTTGCCAAAAGAAGAATGCGACAGACTGATTTCACATTTTAAATTTACTGCTTCGATGGATATTGGAGAAAAGAGAAGGCCGCAAAGCGGTGCCTATTCCTACCAAATTGATGGACAAATGATTGGTTTTCGCTTTTCAACCCTCCCCTCAAGCCATAATGAAAGCTTAGTTATTCGAATCCTCCCTCAGCAAGAACAAATTCCTTTTTACCAAATTTCCTTATTCCCAAATATGACTCGAAAATTACTTGCCTTATTAAAGCATGCCCATGGATTGATCATCTTTACTGGCCCGACTGGATCAGGGAAGACCACAACCTTATATTCCCTTCTAAATGAAACCTCCCATATGTTTAATCGGAATGTCATCACACTTGAAGATCCGATTGAAAAAGAAAATGATCGGGTTCTCCAGGTTCAAGTGAATGAAAAAGCAGGTGTTTCCTATGCGACTGGTTTAAAAGCTATTTTAAGGCATGATCCTGATATTATAATGGTGGGAGAAATTAGGGATGCAGAAACAGCAAAAATTGCGGTGAGAGCTGCGCTTACAGGACATTTGGTGCTTTCGACGATGCACACAAGGGACGCCAAAGGGGCCATTTACCGGTTGAGTGAATTTGGTGTGGATGCAGTAGAAATAGAGCAGACCCTTGTGGCAGTAACTGCACAAAGACTTGTGGAATTAGCCTGTCCGTTTTGTTCTGGGGATTGTTCACCTTACTGCCATTGCTATGGCAGATTGAAAAGAGCCAGTGTTTTTGAGCTTTTAGCTGGGAGGGCATTGAATGCTTCTATGAAAGCGGCGAGAGGTGAAGAGGCTGTCATTGAATACCGAACCTTAAAGGATATCATTAAAAAAGGAATAGCACTTGGATTTATTAAGGAAACAGAATATGAGCGGTGGGTGCTTGAACATGATCAAATGTAAGTGGAGTTTACAGGAGCAATGCCAGTTTTTAAAAAGAATGGGAGAATTGCTTACTAGAGGCTACCCTTTATCAGAGGCAATTGAGTCTCTTTTATTTCAATTGCCAAACCAAAAGAAGGTTGAGCTTAGTCAAGGTCTTGCTGATTTAAGAGAAGGCTACCCTTTTTATCAGGTCTTGGCTAAACTCCGGTTTAATCAGCATTTGGTTGGCTATGTGTATTTCGCAGAGCAGCACGGGGGATTAGCAGCTGCCTTCCAAGATGGAAGTGAAATGATGCTAAAGCGGAACCGAGATTTTGAGAAGCTAAAAAAATTGTTTGTTTATCCTTTATTTTTAATCTTTATTACTGCTGTTTTATTTATATTTGTTGAAAGAATCATATTACCTAGATTCTCCTCGCTTTTTATTTCTATGAGCCTCAAGCCTAATTTTTTCACAAAGGTCGTTTCCACATTCGGGGAAATGATTCCGTACGTAACGATAGGGATCTTTATTTTATTCCTTCTCCTCTTATGCTACTACTTCTATAGATTCCGCCATTTTTCTCAAATCAAACAAAAGAAAATTCTAGTCTCCATTCCGATGATCGGAATATTTTTCAAATTGTTTTATACTCACTACTTTTCTGTGCAAATTAGTTATTTACTAGCCGGTGGATTATCTGTTCATGAAGCGCTAAGCTTATTTGAAAACAATGAAAAACAGCCGCTTTATAAAGAGCTTGGTCAGGAATTAAAGCACGGCTTGCGGAAGGGGGAAAGGTTTGAGGACATATTAATAAGTTACCCATTTTTTGAAGGTGAGCTTGCTCATATTATTAGACACGGACAAAAGAATGGAAAATTAGATCAAGAGCTATTCTTTTTTAGTCGATATTGTTTAAGTCTGTTAGAAGATAAAACAGAAAAACTTTTAAAAACAGTCCAGCCTTGTTTGTATTTATTTATTGGCTTTTTAATTGTATCCATGTATTTAGCTGTATTATTACCAATGTTTCATCTATTGGAGGGATTTTGATGAAGAAGATAATGAAAAAAGATGAAAAAGGATTTACATTACTGGAAAAGAAAGATAGAAAATATGCTCGTTTAGCGGTGGAAAAGATAAATGAGCAAAATGCGTTCACCTTATTAGAGATGATGATCGTCCTTCTCGTCATCTCTGTCCTGCTGATTATCACAATCCCGAATATTACAAAGCATAACGGAAACATTAATAAAAAAGGGTGTGAAGCTTTTGTTAAAATGGTTCAAGCACAGGTCCAGGCATATGAAATCGAACATAAAAAGCCACCTGCTGATGTAAAGGCATTAGTGGATGAAAAGTATTTAAATGAAAATGAAACGACTTGCCCGAATGGGGATGCCATTGTTATTTTAAACGGAAAAGTCTCATCAAAACAAAAGGAATCCTCTTCTAATGATTAGCAAAGAAGATGGCTTTACATTATTAGAATCTCTCTTCGTCCTAAGTGTATTCCTCATTATTGCCTCGGTTTCTTCCATCCTGTTAAAATCTCAATTTCTAACACTTGAGAAACAACAATTTATTAGCCAATTAAAAGCAGACTTACTATATGGACAGCAATATGCCTTGTCACATCAGGTTTTAATAACTGTTCATATCCTCCCTGAGGAGAATTTTTACTATTTACGTGAGGGCTATAATAAAGGCTTTTTAATCGAAAGGGACATCCCTGATACGATTACGATTATGGAAGGAACGATGAAGCTGTTTTTCTCTTTCCATCCTGATGGAAATATCAATCGATTCGGCTCTTTTATTATCATGGTTGATGAAGTCCGGTACAAAATGACCTTCTTAATTGGGAAGGGGAGATTTTATGTGGCGAAAGCATGAAGGATTTTTCTTGGTGGAATTGTTATTAACACTTTCAGCGTGGCTAGTCATTGCCAGTGTTCTTTTTCCACTGATTATTAAGGCTGTTAATCAATCTCTTCAAGTAAAGCAGCAATTCCTTGCTAATGAAATTCTATACGAAAGTTTAATAGATGCGAAGAAGAAAGCGGCATTTCCAATCAAAGAAACAATCGTTGTTGATCAAACTATATTTGAGGTCTATCCAAAGGGAAATGGAGGATCTGCTAATATGGAGGTTTGTATTAAATATGAAGATATTCTTCAGCAATCCTATGAAACGTGTGAAACTTTTTAATCATAAAGGCTTTACGATGGTAGAAATGCTTTATGCATTCTCCATTTTCCTCATAATCGTTTCCTTTTTTCCTCTTAGCTTTAAATACCTTTTTCAAAATGAGCAGTTTGAAGCAAGAAATAAAGCAATGGAATGGCATGTGTTTGTGCAGCAATTGAAAAAGGAAGTTCGGCTATCTGACGAGATTATTGTATTCAATGATAGATTGATTTTAAGAAGAGATGGGCAGAGCATTCAATTTGATAAGCATGGGACAAATATCAGGAGAAGAGTGGATGAAAAGGGACACGAAATTGTCTTTCAGCAGGTGGAAAGGATCCGTTTCGATAAGTTGAAGAATGGTGTACGGTTGACTGTAAATGATTTATTTCATCAACAGCATACAGCATCCTTCATTACATTTCTCGATTTGGAGGAAGACTATGATCCGTAATGAAAAAGGGTTTTCGTACCCGCTAACTTTTTGTGTGCTTCTTTTAGCCTTTGTTGTACTGTCTATTCACTTTGAACTATATATTTCTGAGAAAAGGATCATTAAAGAATCAGTTACGATGCTAAAACAAGAATATTACTTCTTAAGTGCGATGCAATGGACCGAAGAACTATTTTTACAGGAAGATCATGGGGAGGTATCAGGAGTATATTCTTTTTCGGATGGGGAAGTAAGTTATCATTCCGTAAAAGTTGCAGATAGCCTTTATCGGGTAACCTTTAACTTAGCAATGAAGAATCTACCAGAAATCACAGGATTCGGTTACTATGACAAAGAACTTAAGAAAATGATAAAATGGAATGAAAAAAATTGAGTGAGGATCCGAGAATGAAATCAATCTATTTGACTGGATTTATGGGGGCAGGAAAAACGACGATTGGTAAGGCATTAGGCGAATACTTGAAGATGCCGGTTTTCGATACAGATCAAGAAATTGAAAAGATAGAAGCACGTACAATCAACGAGATATTCGAGAGGAAAGGTGAAGCGTATTTTCGCGCATTTGAAACAAGAATATTAGGGGAGCTCCCTGTAGAGGATGCAGTTATTACAACAGGCGGAGGAATCGTCTGCAGGGAGGAAAATAGGGAGTTGCTTAAAGAACAAGGAACCGTGATATTCCTATTTGCGAGCGAGGAGGAAATTGTGAAGCGGCTTAAACAGGATGAAACAAGACCATTGCTCAAAGGGGACAAAATAGCAAGGATAGCGACTCTTTATAACGAAAGGCTGCCATTGTATAAGCAAACTGCTGATTATATGGTTAATACTACGGGAAAAGGGATAGCTGAAGTGGTAACAGAAATCGCTACCTGTTTAAATTTGCAATAAAGGGGCATACTTGACGTATAGTTTCGATATTTATTGATAGAAATCAGCTAAGTGCAGGTGTGGCGATGAAATCAAATGATTATGTAAAATACATTACACAAACATTCGTTAAATATATTGATCAGCCAAAGGATGAACGAAAAAAATATCGTTTAGAAAAAAAGAATGCAAAAGAGCCTTTTTTATTGAAATGGTTTGGAATTATCCCTTATGCCATCCTTGCTTTGTTCAAAAGAAAATAATAAGAAGAAAAACCGGCCAGTAATGGTCGGTTTCTTTTTAATTTGAATGTTGGAAGGTGTTTTCGGTCAAATAAAATAACCCGCCATTAATAATCGTTATATTTATTCTAGGTTCGAATTGCTCCTTTAAAGCCATTTTCTCAATTTCATAGCTTTCTTCCTTCTCCATGTCCTCATAAAAGTGTTCAAGTAAATTCAAATCCTTATGCCAGCGAGTTATTGCCTCTTCCGCCCATGTATGATCCTCCTTTTCTATTTCATTTTGTAAAAAATGCTGAATTCTAATCATTCCGCTTTTGGGCATGATTAAAGGAGATAAGGTAAAAGAAAAGTCAGGAATTTTAGGCGTAAGCTCTAATCCTAAAAGCTTATTATGAAATCCATCTACCATTTGACCATTAATTAGTTGTAATCCTATCGACCTGAATACATCCCTCTTGCGATCACATTGGTAGGAAATACGCAAATTCATGCCGAGCCATGGGCGTAAAGGGGTTTGCTGACCAAATGGATTCTTGTGTTTTTCATATAAACGAATATACCCTGCAAGCTTCTTTGTGGATTCGAAAATCTGATGCAGCCGCGGGGAGCCGAAGTGGATAGTTTCCCCTTTTATCGTTTTAGGAGCAACTTCCGGATTTGTAATCATTGTCAGCTGCATCGGATTTGGACTGCCACCTGTTTTCTCTAAATAATGCCAGTAAAAGGGTCGGTTCATTAGCTGTTTGTCTAGTTCGATAGTTAATTGTACCGTTAGATAGCCTGGCCCTGACTCAATGGTCTCACAGTTGTTAGCGTGAAAATATCTTTCAAGAAAGTCATGAATTTCCTGTTGCTGCATTGCCTTCACCTGCCTTCATCTCTTCTGCAAATTGTATCATTGAGGTTAGATTGTCCATTTTAATTCTCATTTCCCCTTCGGAGGAAGACCTGCCAAAAATGTCAACGAGATGATCATTGATATTTCCGAAGTCAAGCTTAGTTAAAATATCATCCAGGTCACCAATCACTTTTTCAAAGAGATGTATTTTTTCATATAACAGCTTTAATACATGCTCCTCAACGGTATCCTTTATAGCAAAGTTGTAGATGTTTACATCTTTCTCCTGCCCAAGCCGATGGACCCGTCCAATTCTTTGTTCCAGGCGCATTGGATTCCATGGCAAGTCAAAATTAATAATATGATTGCAAAATTGAAGGTTAATACCTTCCCCTCCTGCTTCTGTAGCGATAAGAACTTGGGCGTTTTTTTGAAATAGCTCTCTCATCCAATCCTTTTTTCCACGCTTGAATCCGCCTCTAAAAGGGACAGATGTAATTCCATGCTGCTTAAGAAACCATTGCAAATACAATTGTGTGGCCCGATATTCTGTAAAGATGATTACCTTATCATTAATTTCCTGTATTAATTCCAGTGCCTTATCTGCTTTCGCATTCTTTTGAACGGCTTCTACCTTCGTTATTAAAGCTTGAATTTGCTCTTGAAATTCTTTTGTCGGCTCCTCCTTTTTCTGAAGCATATTTCTTAATGTAAAAAAAACAGCTTCCCTGCTGCTGCATGCTTCTCTTTGTAGTGTCATCACTGAAAATTGGCTTGAGCTCATCCAATTCCCATCTCCACGAAGATTGGTGACTGCCTCGTAAAGCTCTCTTTCTTCTTTTGAAAATTCAATCGGCAATGTTTCAACATTCCGTTTCGTCCATTCAATCCCTGTATCTGCTCTTCGGTTTCGAATCATCACTTTATTGACAAGTTCTTTTAAAAATTCATCATCGTCTAGTGATCGAGAATCCTTCTGATATTTTTGATAGAAATCAGCTTCATTGCCTAAATGACCGGGCTTTAGTAAAGAAACTAAATTAAAGATTTCACTGATTCGATTCTGGATAGGTGTGGCAGTCAGCAGCAAGCAGAATTTCTTTTTTAAGTTTTGAACAAACTCATAGTTTTTTGTCTTATTGTTTTTCAGTTTGTGAGCTTCATCGATAATGACTAAATCATAGTCTTGATTATAAATAATATCTTTATGCGGGCTGCGCTTAGCGGTATCAATTGAAGATACGACCACATCGCATTGCTCCCAAACATAGCTTTTGCGCTGGGCGATGGCGGGAATGAAAAATTTTGAATTTAATTCGATGGCCCATTGAGTGACAAGGGAAGCAGGTACAAGGATGAGTACCTTTTTCACTAGTCCTCTAATCATATATTCTTTTAAAATCAAGCCAGCTTCTATCGTTTTTCCCAACCCTACTTCATCAGCAAGAATTGCTTTTCCATTCATATTTTCTACTACCTGCTTAGCCACTTCCAGCTGATGCGGCAAAGGAATAAGGCTTGATAAGTGCCTAGGTGCCTGCAGCCCTTCAAATTCAGGAATAATTGTATGGTTTTCCACTTCTAAGGCTAATTTATACAGTTCCCAGCTTCCCCACGGCCCATCCTCTTCAATTCTATGTAAAAACTCATTTTGCCAAGTAGAATCAAAATTTATTTGCACTGTCATCTAATCCAGCTCCTTAAAAAGAGAAAATAATTCCCCATTGCCCAAAAGTGGTTCTAATGGTAGGATAAAATTAGCTTTGAAAGTTTTGAAATTTGCCACTTTATTTAGTTAATCGAAATAATATTGTTTACTTTTATTTTCCGTTACGTTTTCGTTGGTATTTGCGTTTAGTATGAACCAATTTGGAAAATTTTATAAATGCGGATGAAGGCAAGGGGAGAGACTACATTTGTAGCGCCGAAGGAGCAAGCAATATTTATTGTGAATCTCTCAGGCAAAAGAACCCTAGTTGGACGTAGCTCTGGAGAGTGATCTTCTTTTTAAGTAGATCCACCAAAGGGGAAAACCGTTGACGGTAAACTTTCAGGTGCAAGGACAGAGATCTTCTCATGATATGAGGGGATTCTCTGTCTTTTTTATGGTTTTAGGTAAATATTCAAACCTTTCAAAAGGATTATAAGGAGGACGAGTAAATGTCACAGTTAAAACGAACACCATTATTTGATGTCTACAAAGACTATGGTGCGAAGACAATCGACTTTGGAGGCTGGGATCTGCCTGTTCAGTTTTCAAGCATCAAAGAAGAGCATGAAGCGGTAAGAACAAAAGCTGGTTTGTTTGATGTATCCCATATGGGTGAAATTGAAGTCAAGGGTTCTGAAAGCCTTTCATATCTTCAAAAAATGATGACAAATGACATCTCGAAAATAAAAAATTCAGCAGCCCAGTATACAGCTATGTGTTATGAAAATGGCGGAACTGTTGACGATTTGCTCGTTTACAAATTAGAGGATAATCACTATTTACTTGTAGTGAACGCATCAAATATTGAAAAAGATTACAAATGGCTAGAAGAGCATCTTGAAGGCAATGTGGAGCTGAAAAACCTTTCGAATGAGATGGCTCAGGTTGCCATCCAAGGTCCATTGGCAGAGGAAGTACTGCAAAAGCTTGCAGGAGAAACAAATTTAGCAGATATTGGTTTCTTTAAATTTCAGGAGAATGTGGATTTAAATGGGAAGAAAGCACTTGTTTCCAGAACGGGCTATACAGGTGAAGATGGCTTTGAAGTATACTGTGATGCAAAAGACGTTGTAGCTATTTGGAAGGATATTTTGGATGCTGGGAAGGAAAACGGTGTTCTGCCTTGTGGCTTAGGAGCCCGTGATACATTGCGCTTTGAAGCGAATCTTGCTCTTTACGGGCAAGAATTATCTCCGGAAATTTCTCCGCTTGAAGCGGGTATAGGCTTTGCGGTAAAAGTGCAAAAAGAAGCGGATTTTATTGGAAAAGAGGCACTTGCCGCCCAAAAAGAGAAGGGGTTAACAAGAAAATTAGCAGGGATTGAAATGATTGATCGCGGGATTCCTCGTCACGGCTATCCTGTATATAAAGGCGATGAACAAATTGGTGAGGTGACAACAGGCACGCAATCTCCTACATTAAAGAAAAACATTGGCCTCGCCCTTTTAAAAACAGAACATACAGAAATCGGTTCTGAAGTGGAAGTTGAAATACGAGGAAAGCGCCTAAAAGCAGTTGTGGCTGCTACGCCTTTCTATAAAAGAGAGAAAAAATAGGAGAGGAGACAACACTATGAAACATCGCTACTTACCGATGACAGAGACAGATAAGAAAGAAATGCTCGAAACAATCGGAGTAAACTCAATCGATGAATTATTCAGTGATATTCCCGAACGGGTAAGATTTAAAGGGGAATACAACATCAAACCTAAGAAAACAGAAACAGCTTTAATGAAGGAACTTACGCTGCTGGCACAAAAAAATGCGGATCTAAGAAGCCATACTTCCTTTTTAGGTGCAGGTGTCTATGATCACTACATGCCTGTTATTGTTGACCATGTTTTATCCCGTTCTGAATTTTACACAGCTTATACGCCGTATCAGCCTGAAATTTCACAGGGAGAGCTGCAAGCAATCTTTGAATTCCAGTCGATGATCTGTGAATTAACAGGGATGGATGTAGCGAACTCTTCTATGTACGATGGCGGAACAGCTTTAGCTGAAGCAGCCATGCTTAGTGCTGGACAGACACGCCGTAAAAAGGTGCTCATTTCAAATGCTGTTCATCCAGAAGCAAAAGAAGTCGTGAAAACCTATGCAAAGGGTCAATATATTGAAGTAATTGAAATCCCTCATAAGGATGGTATTACAGATACAGCAGTTTTAAAAGACATGATTAATGATGAAATCGCAGCTGTCATTGTTCAATATCCAAACTTTTTTGGCCGTATTGAACCGTTAAAAGAACTAGAAGAAATCATTCATGCACAAAAATCTTTGTTTGTTGTTTCAAGCAATCCGCTATCACTTGGTGCATTAACACCTCCAGGGAAATTAGGTGCGGATATTGTCGCTGGTGATGCGCAGCCATTTGGGATTCCAACAGCATTCGGTGGTCCACACTGCGGTTATTTCGCGGTAACAAATAAATTGATGAGAAAAGTTCCTGGCCGTCTTGTTGGCCAAACGGTAGATGAAGAAGGACGCCGCGGCTTTGTATTAACGCTTCAAGCACGTGAGCAGCATATTCGCCGTGATAAAGCAACTTCTAATATTTGTTCCAACCAAGCATTAAATGCTTTAGCAGCATCTGTAGCAATGACAGCTCTTGGCAAAAAAGGCGTGAAAGAAATGGCAATCTCCAACATCCAAAAAGCACACTATGCGAAGGAAGCATTGAAGGCTAGAGGGTTTGAGATTGCGTTTGAAGGTCCTTCCTTCAATGAATTTGTTGTGAAGCTACATGCACCTGTTAAAGAAGTAAATAAAAAGCTTCTAGAAAAAGGGATCATTGGCGGCTATGATTTAGGCCGTGATTATTCAGATTTAAAGAATCATATGTTAATTGCAGTAACTGAACTAAGAACAAAAGAAGAAATTGATGCATTTGTAAATGAAATGGGGGATTACCATGCATAAGGATGATCAAGCACTCATTTTTGAAATATCGAAGCCCGGCCGCATCGGTTATAGCCTCCCGGAAATGGATGTTCCGGAAATAGATGTAAATGAACTAATTCCTGCTGGATATTTAAGAGAAGAGGAGCCAGAGCTTCCAGAAGTGTCAGAACTTGATATTATGCGCCATTACACAGCTCTGTCTAATCGGAACCATGGAGTTGACTCAGGCTTCTATCCTCTTGGATCATGTACGATGAAATATAATCCGAAAATCAATGAGAATGTGGCACGATACCCAGGATTTGCCCATTTGCATCCATTGCAGGATGAGAGCTCTGTTCAAGGGGCTTTAGAGCTTATGTATGATCTACAGGAACATTTAATTGAAATTACAGGTATGGATCAAGTAACACTTCAGCCTGCTGCTGGTGCTCATGGCGAATGGACAGCGCTCATGATGGTTCGTGCGTTCCATGAAGCAAATGGAGACTTTAAACGGACAAAAGTCCTCATTCCTGACTCTGCACATGGGACGAACCCTGCATCTGCAACGGTTGCTGGGTTTGAAACGATTACCGTTAAATCAGGAGAAAATGGATTAGTAGACTTGGATGATCTGCGCCGTGTAGTTGGGGAAGATACGGCAGCTCTTATGCTGACAAATCCTAATACTTTAGGGCTTTTTGAAGAAGATATTCTTGAGATGGCAGAGATTGTTCATGCTGCTGGCGGAAAGCTTTATTACGACGGGGCAAATTTAAATGCCGTTATGTCAAAAGCTCGCCCTGGGGATATGGGATTTGATCTTGTCCACTTAAACCTTCATAAAACATTTACCGGTCCTCACGGCGGCGGAGGTCCAGGTTCAGGTCCAGTTGGAGTAAAGGCAGATTTAATACCATTCCTTCCTAAGCCAGTGCTTGTGAAGCAGGGAGATCAATATGTATTGGATTATGACCGTCCACAATCCATTGGCCGTGTGAAGCCTTATTACGGCAACTTCGGCATTAATGTTCGTGCCTATACGTATATTCGCACGATGGGCCCTGATGGACTGAAAGCAGTGACAGAATATGCCGTATTAAATGCAAACTATATGATGAGGAGATTGCAAGAATCGTATGATCTTCCATTTGATAGACATTGTAAGCATGAATTCGTCCTTAGCGGAAAGCGTCAGAAGAAGCTGGGAGTAAGAACACTGGATATTGCGAAGCGGCTCTTAGACTTCGGTTACCATCCGCCAACCATTTACTTCCCGTTAAATGTGGAAGAATGTATCATGATTGAGCCAACTGAGACGGAATCAAAAGAAACACTTGATGCTTTCTGTGATGCAATGATCCAAATTGCGAAGGAAGCAGAAGAGAATCCAGAAATCGTTCAGGAAGCGCCACACAATACAGTGATTGGTCGTCTTGACGAAACATTGGCAGCTCGCAAACCCGTTCTTCGTTATCAAAAACAATAAAAAAATAATACTGGTTCTTTTAATAGAGCCAGTCTATTCTGTTTTCTGATCGATTAAAAAAACAGTATAAAGTTGTCTGAATCAAAAAGGAGCATTTCGCAAATAAGATAAGCAGATTGCAAAAAAAATCCTCTGCACGTTCAGTCCAGAGGATTTTATTACTAGTTTTTCGCTTTTATTTTGCCGCCCCATTTTTTAAAGCCGCCTTGAAGATGATAGAGGTCTTTGTAACCTCTGCGGTAAAGGAATTGTGCAGCTCTTCCACTTCTCATTCCGCTTTGGCAATATAAATAAACAGGCTTGTCGGGACGAAGCTCCTTCAAGCGTACTTTCAATTGAGACATCGGAATATTTCGTGCACCTAGAATATGTCCTGCATCAAATTCATTCTGTTCACGGACATCAATTAATTGGGCTTTTCGATAACCCTCGCGAAATTGCTCTTCTGTTAACGTTTTGACAATTTTACGCTGATATAACCATGTAATAACCGAATAGACAATAATTGCCCCTAACATAATTAGAAGTAAATAAAGGGTATTCAATGCGTCTTTCTCCTTTCAATCTTAGCTAGACCATCTTTTATTATATAGGTCTTGCTTGATATGAGTAAAGGAATTAAGCTAAATTTTCTTCCATTTCCCTATTTTCTTCAACTTTCTTTGTTTTTTTATTATATTTTGATAGACTTAAAAACGAAAATAATGCAAAACAAAAAAGTAAAAGAGGTTTTATTATGACAAAAGAAGTTTGGCGTTTTATTGACTCGGGTGCAGGTTCACCTTCCTTTAATATGGCTTTAGACGAAGCACTTCTAGACTGGAATAGTGTAGGGAAAATACCCCCGGTTATTCGTTTTTATGGATGGAATCCTGCAACCCTATCGATTGGGTATTTTCAAAAGGTAGAAAAAGAAATTGATATGGAGCAAGTAAAAGCACACGGACTTGGTTTTGTCCGTCGTCCGACTGGCGGCAGAGGTGTGCTTCATGAGCATGAGCTTACATATAGTGTTATTGTATCCGAGGAGCATCCTGATATGCCAAAGACTGTAACCGAGGCTTATCGAGTCATTTCTGAGGGGATATTAAAAGGATTTCATCATTTAGGAATGGATGCGTACTTTGCCGTTCCAAAAACTGCAGAAGAACGTAATTCATTGAAAAATCCGCGTTCGGCTGTTTGCTTCGATGCACCAAGCTGGTATGAGCTTGTTGTTGAAGGCAGGAAAGTGGCTGGGAGTGCGCAAACTAGACAAAAAGGAGTTATTTTGCAGCATGGTTCCATTCTGCTTGACTTAGATGAAGATAAGCTGTTTAGCTTATTCAAATATCCAAGCGACAGAGTAAAGGAGCGGATGCAAAAGGCTTTTAAAAATAAAGCGGTTGCTATTAATGAAATAAGTAAAGAACGAATTACAATTGAGCAGGCAAAGGAAGCATTTAAAAGGGGATTTGCAGAAGGGCTGAATATTGAGCTTGAGCCATATGAGCTATCGGCGGAAGAGCTTGCCTATGTAAATAAAATAGCAAAAGAGCGATATGAACAAGATGAATGGAATTTCAAAAGATAAAAAAACGGCCTCGGCCGTTTTTTTTCACTAATCGGGTGTTATCAGTCATTGTGAAACTAATGAAGGGGTCTCTCGAAAATCAATTCAAAATAAGCTGCTGAACCGTATCCTTTGGTTGAAGGAGCAAATATTTGAACAAATCTCCAACCGTTTGATGCGTGTTTGTTAATAATTTCCTGATAGTCTTCTTTAGGTTTACTGTTCCAAGTACCTAATTCAACTTTAACGTATTTATATTCATACATAAGTATCACCTTTCAGTTATGTTGTCTTGTTTCATATACGAATGAAGTAGAAGATGGTTTCATATTGAATGATAATAAGTTTCATCAGAAGAGGTTAATACGTTGATAGAAGAAGGCACGATATTTTATGTGTCTCATTCTTGCGGCGAGACTCCCAAGCAATATACGCGCTACTTAGGTAACCATATCATTTGTACTAGCACTGCAGCAACGACACCAACAAGGGTATCTCTCATTCTGTCTATGGCATAATTTTTCTCTTGGTGTTCTAACACAAAGACAAATAAAATCGTAATTGCCACTTGATGAATGACAATTTTATCAAATTTTAGCCATTTTGCGATAAAACAGCCTAATAAGATTAAAAGACCTAAGTTTATTCCGCTTACTTTAATATGGCTTGAGATTAGTACGGTAACAATAATACCAATCATTGTTCCAAATACTCGTTTTATTGATAGGCCGACCGTTTTGTTTAGAGTTGAATGCAAACATAATATGATAGACAATGGGGCTAAATATGGATGTTCAGAACCAAGAAATTTTGCAAGTTCCCAAGCTAAAGTTGAGCCAATTGCTATTTGCCATAATTAGAATAATGTACATGTGAAGAACTTGTATTCATAATAGTCACCTCGGAATAAATACTTTTTATAGTATTTACCGCAATATGAAATTTACTTACGAACATGACAAATGTCACCTGAATAAAATGACAAAATCCACTAATCCATATTCTACCTGCAGCTTATGATAGATATAGAAATGACGGAGGTGGAAAAATGGATTCAATTGTGGTGCTCGATCATGTGACGAAAACATTTAAAAATAAAAAAGCGGTGGATCAAGTTTCGTTTTCAATAAAAAAAGGTGAAGTTGTTGCGATTCTTGGCCCAAATGGTGCAGGGAAAACAACGACAATTATGATGATGCTGGGGTTGCTCGATCCAACAAGCGGAGAGGTAAGGTTATTTAACAATCACCCAAAGGAAAAGAAGATTCGAGAGAGAATCGGTGCGATGCTTCAGGAAGTCAGTGTGATTGATGCTTTAAAGGTGAAGGAGATCATTCAGTTATTTAGAAGCTATTACCCAAATCCGATGCCTATTGACGAACTAGTAGCATTTACTGGTCTCAGTGAGGATGATCTTAAAAGAAGAGCCGATAAACTTTCAGGAGGACAGAAACGTCGCCTTGGGTTTGCACTCGCCTTGGCAGGAGATCCTGATTTAGTCTTTTTGGATGAACCGACTGTTGGATTGGATATTACTTCTCGAAAATTGTTTTGGCATACAATTGGTGAATTAAAGGCACGCGGAAAAACGATTATTTTCACAACGCATTATCTTCAAGAAGCGGATGATGTTTCAGATCGAATTATTTTATTTAATCATGGAACTATTATTGAAGACGGGACACCAAGTGATATTAAAGCAAAATTATCCAAACAATCAGTTTCGTTTGTTGCGAGTGAAGAAATATCCATGAATGAATTAAGAAAGATTCCACATGTTTCAGAAGTATATAAAAGAAGCAATCGAATCTATTTAGTCACTGATCATACGGATGCTACTATAGCCGAGCTATTTGAGAAGAAACTTAAATTAAGTGGTATTCAAATTGAACAGGGGCGTTTAGATGAAGCATTTGAACAATTGACTGAAGATAAGGAGGCGATATAAATGAATGCTTTTCGAATGCAATGCAAAGTTGAAATCATTCGTATTTTGCGGAATCCATACTTTGTCTTTTGGTCATTGCTTATGCCAATTGTTTTCTATATAATTTTCACTAAAATTTTTAATACCAATATTCAAGATAAACAAGAGTGGCAAGCCCATTACTTAATGTCAATGACAACCTTTAGTGTGATGGGTTCAGCGATAATGACACTTGGGATTAGGCTTGTGGAGGAACGGACAAAGGGCTGGTCATTATTTATGAGAATCACACCATTATCTGATCATGCCTATTTTGCTGCAAAAATGATTGGTCAAACAGTGATTCACCTATTTTCTATTGTGATTATTTTTATTGCTGGTGCATTCATTAATGGAGTTACTTTAACAATTCTTGAATGGCTGATGAGTGGAATATGGATTTTGTTTGGATCTCTTCCATTTCTTGCTTTAGGTACGTTGGTCGGAACGATGAAGAGAGTGGATACTGCTTCTGGTATTTCAAATGTTATTTATATGATTCTCGCGATATCAGGCGGCATGTGGATGCCGATGGATGTGATGCCGTCATTTATACAGAAAATTGGGGTATGGCTCCCATCTTATAATTTTGGAAATGGTGCTTGGGAAATCATCCGCGGAAACAGCCCAGAATGGATAAATATTATTCTGTTACTAGGATATCTTTTCCTTTTCATGCTATTATCTAGTTATATTAGAAGAAAGCAGGAAGCGGCGGTGTAATTTTAATGGCAAAAGGAAAATTAGAGATTTTCCCTTCAAGATATGGATTTTTCCCTTATATGTTTTTAGTTTATTTATTTATGCCGGGTTATTATATCTACTTTGAAAGAGGCTGGAAGCTGTATGCCGGTTATGTATTATTAGGGTTATTCCTAATTACATACCGGCAGCTTTATTTTGCTGGGAGATCATTTACAAGCTGGTTGATTCTTCAAATTGCTGTGGTCTTATTTCTATCTATCTTTATTAATATAAATATTTTATTTTTAGGCTTTTTTCCGGCACATTTTATTGGCTGGTATGAGGAAAGGAAGAAGTTCTATACCGCACTGGTCCTTTTTGGTCTATCGATCTTTACACCATTAATTATTCATTATAATCAATTAAATCCAAATGCTCTGTTTTATTTTATTCCCTTTATTCTCATTATGCTGTTCTCTCCATTTGGCATTCGCTCGATGAATAGCAGAATGGAGCTTGAAAGACAGCTTGATGAAGCGAATGAGCGGATTGAAGAATTAGTAAAACGAGAGGAGAGACTGAGAATCGCACGTGATCTTCATGATACACTCGGTCATACACTCTCGTTGATTACATTGAAGAGTCAGCTTGTCGGGAAGCTGCTAACGAAGGATATTGAACGTGCCAAACATGAGGCGAAGGAAATAGAAAGAACCTCTAGATCTGCATTATCGCAAGTAAGAGAGCTTGTATCAGATATGAGGGCGATTACAATTTCGGAGGAACTGCAGGCATCTTCTGCCATTCTAGAAGCAGCAGGCATTGCTTTTCAATATCAGGGCGATTCGAGGCTGGAAGAGGCTTCAGGAATTACACAAAATATCCTAAGCATGTGCCTGCGTGAAGCAGTGACAAATGTGGTAAAGCACAGCCAAGCAAAAAACTGTCATATTTCAATCATTGAAAATGAAGGAGAAATAATGATTAGTATTCAAGATGATGGAAGAGGCATGGATGAAAATTGTCCGGAAGGCAATGGTCTGAAAGGCATTTCAGAAAGACTTGAATTGATTGATGGTAGTTTGAAAATAACGTCTTATAAGGGGACGAAGCTAATGATTACTGTCCCAGTCATTGTGAAGGAGAGAGAGGCAGGTGTTGGTTCATGATCAGAATAGTAATAGCGGAAGATCAAGGAATGCTTCGGGGGGCACTTGGTTCCCTTCTTGATTTTGAGGATGATATAGAAGTGATTGCACAAGCTAAAAATGGAGAGGAGGCCATTCGTTTTATTCAAACGCTTAAACCAGATGTCTGTTTAATGGATATAGAGATGCCGCTTATGAGCGGTTTGGAAGTAGCGGAAGAGTTAATGAAGCAGGGGTCTGATTGTAAAATTATTATTTTAACAACATTTGCTCGTCCTGGTTATTTTGAACGTGCTGTAAAAGCGGATGTACATGGGTACTTGCTTAAAGATGGATCTAGTGATGAACTGGCTGAGTCGATCAGAAGTGTAATGAGAGGGAAACGCGAATTTGCACCTGAGCTTATTTTTGGCAGTCTGAAAGATGAAAACCCTTTAACAAAGCGTGAACGTGAAGTGTTGCGGATGGTAGCTGATGGAAAAACGGCTAAGGAGATATCAGCTATCCTCTTTTTATCGGCAGGAACCGTTCGGAATTATATGTCCGAAATTATTAGCAAGCTGCATGTGAAGAATCGAATGGAAGCAATTAGCATCGCAGAAGAAAAAGGGTGGATATAAAAAAACGAGGCATCGTCAAATGCCTCGTTTTCTATTACTCTTTTAAATCTTCAATTGAATGAATGTCCATGTATGCAGGGACAACTAATCCGATTTTAGTTCCTTCTAAGTTTGCACCTAAATCCTCAAACTTTCCTTCAAATTCTTTATAATAGTCTGCATGTGTTAATGGCAGCCAGCCAGCGATATGCGCATCAAGACTTCCTTCAGCAACACCAGCCCACATTGGACCTGCTTCTACCTGACGAAGAGTTACGTTGTAGCCTAGATCAGTCAACACTTGTGCAACGACATTTGTACTTGCGATTTCCGTATCCCATGCAACATAACCAAGCGTGATTTTGTCCCCGTCGACTTCCTCTGCTCCATTTGTCCACTCTTCAACCTTTTCAGGATTTTCATCGATCCAGTTCCGAGCAGCTTTTTCCGGATCTTCCCCATCGGTAATTTGAACCATCACTGCATTCATATCTTCCTCTGGCCAGTTGAATTGATCTAACACCTTGTAAGCGGATGGATGGTCCTCAGCAAGCCCAATACGTGCTATGGAATGGATATTTTCTTCATCCCCATAAGTTCCTTTCGGGTCTTCTAAATACTTTAAATCGAATTTTGAAAATTTCCAGTGGGGGCTCCATCCAGTAATAATGATGGGTTCTTCTTTATCATAGGCTTTCTTTAAAGCTGCAGTCATGGCTGCTCCGGAGCCTTCTACTAATGTCCAATCATCTAGTTCGTATTCTTCAAGGACATTAGCTGTTGCTTTCATTAAGCCAGCTCCTGGATCAATCCCGATGATTTTGTAATCGACACTTTCCCCAACGGATTTTTCAGAAGTACCGTTGTCTGTTTTTCCCTTGTCACTGCTTGCCTCATCAGACCCACAAGCTGCTAGACCAAACGCTAAGGCAGGCACCATTAATAAAGATAACCATTTTTTCTTCATGAAATTTTTCCCCCTTGTTTTTTTATTCCTATATTTTGGGTAATCCGGTCAAGGATAATGGCCATAACCACAATCGCAAGACCAGCCTCAAAACCTCTTCCAATTTGAATCTGCGTGACAGCTCGGTATACATCTGCGCCAAGACCTGGTGAACCGACCATAGATGCGATAACAACCATGGACAACGACAGCATGATGCTTTGATTAATTCCTGCCATGATTGTTGGCATGGCAAGCGGAAGCTGCACCTTGAGCAAACGCTGGCTAGTAGTGGAGCCAAAGGCCTCTGTTGCCTCGATGATATCAGCAGGTACCTGCTGAATGCCTAAAATTGTCAGCCGTATTGTCGGTGGGACGGCAAAAATGACAGATGCAACTACCCCTGGTACTACACCGATGCTAAAGAAGAAGATAGCTGGAATTAAATAGACGAATGCAGGCATTGTTTGCATGAAGTCCAAGATTGGTGTAATAATCTGTTTTACTGTGTTCTTTTGGGAAGCCCAAATCCCCATTGGGATCCCAATGACGACTGTTATAATGACGGCAGTCAATACTAATGAAAGGGTTTCAAGCATTCCCTCCCAATAACCTAAATTATCAATTAAGAATAGACCGATGACTGCGAATATGGCGATGCCCTTTGTTGATAGTTTCCATGCTAATAAGCCAACAAGGATGATAAGTATATAGGATGGAATGAATTCTAAAACAGTAAATAGACCTTCAACGATCCCTTCTAAACTAACTGTAATGGCGTCAAATAGGAATTCAAAGGTAACTGTTAGCCAATCTACAAAGCTATCGATCCAATCTGCCAGCGGGAGTTTTGGTAATAAACCTTCCATTACTGATCCCCTCCTTTGTTTGACTGATCAGCAGCCACTTCTTTTTTTGCTTTTTCTAAGTCATTGATGACTTCATTATTTCCTGCAAGGGCGCCAATGACCGCACCTCTCACAAGAATGCCATATAGCCGATTGTTTTCATCTACAACCGCAACAGGGATTGTCGCAGTTGACACTTTGTCAAATAAATCGGTTAACAATGTTTCACCCGTCACCTTTTGCACATCTGGATTGAGGATTGCTTGTAATGTTTGCCCATTCTCAGCTGCTATCTTTGCATCATCAGCCGTTATTGCACCAAGAAGGATTTGCTTTTTATCAACGACGTAAATACTTGAAATGCCTAATTTCTTCATCAATTGCAAAGCAACTCGAGGTCCTTTATCGATTTGAACGGTCTCCGCTCTTTTCATTACATGGCTTGCAGTCAGTACTTTTGAAAGGTCAACATCTTCTACAAATCTCTCAACATATTGGTTAGATGGGTTCATAAGAATTTCCTCTGGTGACCCAATTTGGACAATTTCCCCGTCCTTCATTAAGGCTATTTTGTCTCCGATTCTAAGGGCTTCATCTAAATCATGTGTAATGAAGATAATTGTTTTCTCCATTGCGGATTGCAGCTCAAGCAATTCGTCCTGCATATCTTTTCTAATTAATGGATCCAATGCGCTGAATGCTTCGTCCATTAATAAAATATCTGTGTCATTTGCAAGTGCCCGAGCTAATCCGACACGCTGCTGCATTCCTCCACTAAGCTGTTTAGGGAATTGATTTTCATAGCCTTCAAGTCCAACAAGTTTTAATGCTTTAAGTGCCTTTTGCCTTCTTTCTTCTTTGCCTATCCCTTGTATCTCCAATCCATATTCTGTGTTTTCAAGGATGGTACGATGGGGAAGCAAGGCAAAGTTCTGAAATACCATACTAATTTTTTTGCGCCGTACATTCCTTAGCTCTTCTTTTTTCATTTTTGTAATATCTTTTCCGTCAATCCATACCTCTCCTACTGTAGGATCAATAAGTCTATTTAATGTACGAACTAATGTGGACTTTCCGCTTCCTGAAAGACCCATGATGACAAAAATCTCACCAGCACGAACATCAAATGTTGCTTGATTGACCCCGACTGTGGAGCCGGTCTTTTTTAAAATATCTGTTTTGGAATTCCCTTCATTTAAAAGCTGTAGTGCTTTTTTAGGATTTTTTCCAAAAACCTTTGTAACGTTTTTAACACTTAATTTCACGTGTTGCTCACTCAAACCTTTCACCTCGTTTAATTGAAACTACTGGACTAGTAGTAATGAATATGTAATAAACCTAATCAGTGCTAAATGCCGTGCAATAAGGACCATTTAATTGTATTTGTTTTAAAAAAATAGGGCAAAGCTGGTAATTGATCATATTCGGCTGTAAACTTTGTACAGAAAAAACTGAACGTACTGTACAGTATGAATCCTTACAATTCCTTTCTTTTCCTCCAAGATGCTATACTATATCCATCTTTACATTCTGAAAAATAGTGGTAGTCTAATAAATGATTATTTCATTTTTTGGGGTATGATAATGAAATATAGAATCAGATAATTTTACATTTATGGATGTGAATAGTTACATGGATGGGAAAGAACAGCTTGAGCGTGTTCGCGAAAGGGTCATTGAAACCATTGCTAAAAATATGAATTTGTATGGAATTACCGATTCAATTGGGCGATTATATGGAATGTTGTACTTTCATAATCATCCGATGACACTTGATGAGATGAAGGAAGAGCTCGGTATGAGCAAAACAAGCATGAGCACCTCTGTTCGTACCTTGATGGATTTAAAAATGGTAGAGAAGGTTTGGAAAAAGGGAACGAGAAAAGATTTGTACCAAGCAGAAGAGGACTGGTACCAAACCTTTATTGATTTCTTCTCCATTAAATGGCGTGCAGGAATTTCAATGAACATTGCTGCGATGACAAAATCCATATTAGAGCTTGAAAGATTAACAAATTCTGAAGAAATAGATGAGGAAGTGCGTTCAGCAGCTAAAATTGATATTACAAAAATGAAAGCGGCACTTAGTTATTATGAATGGCTAAATCGTTTAGTGGATAGCTTTGAATCAGAAGAGATTTTTGATTTCATTCCAAAAAACAAAGACGAATTGTAGGAATATTGAAAGCACAGGATCCTGTGCTTTTTCGTTTTTTTAACAATAGTATCTAGGTTGAAGTGCAAGCCGCAAAATATATTGAAATTTGTCTTATTTTGATATAAACCTATGAATCTCTCTTATTTTCTCACGATTTTAGTTTTTTTTGATTTTGACAAATTTAACTTCACATGCATCAAACACAATATGTAGTGGTGTCGAAAATATTTCAGGTACTATATGTTGATTTCGTAATTCTAGTATGGTAACTTTAGGTTATTGAATCATTCAACTAGATTTAACAGTGTTTTGAAGTTACTATCAAAATTGAATATTTTTATTTGAAGGAGTTGTAATAATGTCTGTTGCATTAGGACAAAAAATGAGTTTAAACATTGAACGCTTGAATGAAGACATCCGTCTATTTCCTCAAGTACACCCTATCACCTCTGATATGAAAATGACTCACAAAGGGGTTTCCCGCTTAGTCATGCTTGATAGGTACACATTTAAGGATACAGAAAAAATAACTCTGACTAATGGGGACTTTGTCGTTCTTACCATCAAAGAAGATCCAAAATTCCCTGCTCGAGGGCTTGGCTACATTCTAGATATAGATTGGGAAAATAAAGCAGCATCTGTTCTAGTGGAAGAAGATTATCGGGGGGTTCTTGATGACCCAGAAGAAGCACAAACTGGTATCATCAAGCGATCTCTGGATGTTATTGAGAAACCGCTAGAGCTTTTTTATGAGCAAATTGCAAAACGTAATGCAACAGGCCTTGCATCCGTTGAGAAAACAGAAGAAAAAAGGAAAGAATGGTTTGAGAAATTCTACAAAGAGCTTGCTAGCTTAAACTTTATCCCGGCTGGCCGCGTCCTATACGGGGCAGGCGCAGATACGGACGTAACATACTTTAATTGCTATGTTATGCCATTTGTTCAAGATTCTCGTGAAGGCATTTCTGAACACCGCAAGCAAGTCATGGAAATCATGAGCCGCGGTGGAGGGGTCGGAACTAATGGCTCTACTTTAAGACCACGCAACACGCTGGCAAAAGGGGTTAATGGAAAATCATCAGGATCTGTTTCATGGTTAGATGATATTGCGAAATTGACGCATCTTGTGGAGCAAGGCGGTTCTCGCAGGGGCGCACAAATGATCATGCTTTCGGATTGGCATCCGGATATTATCGAATTCATCATTTCAAAAATGCAAAACCCAAGAATTTTACGATTCTTGCTTGAAACGACAAATGATGAAACGATTAAAAAGTATGCAAAAGAGAAATTGAAGTTCACCCCTTTTACAGAGCAAGAACTTGCGATGTATCAAGGAATTGTGAATTATAAGCAAATACCTGGGTATGGTGGCTTTAATGAAAAAATAATTAACGACGCCGAAGAGAAATTAGCAACTGGCGGCAATTACTCTGTTCATAATTCAGAATTCCTAACCGGTGCGAATATTTCTGTCTGCTTAACGAAGGAATTTATGAATGCGGTTGAAAATGATGCCGAATATGAACTCCGATTCCCAGATGTAGAGAGCTATGATCAAGATGAAATGCGTATCTACAATGAAGAATGGCATAAAGTTGGGGACGTACGCGAATGGGAAAAGCTTGGTCATAAAGTCCGAGTGTATCGTAAAATTCAAGCGAAAGAGCTTTGGAATTTAATCAACATTTGTGCGACTTACTCAGCGGAACCTGGTATTTTCTTTATCGATAATGCAAATGACATGACAAACGCTAGAGCTTACGGGCAGAAGGTTGTAGCAACAAATCCGTGTGGGGAACAGCCTCTTGCACCATATAGTGTCTGCAATTTGGCTGCTGTTAACTTGGCAGAAATGGCAGATAAAGAGAACAAGACAGTAAACTTTGAGAAATTAAAGCGTACAGTTGAAGTCGGTGTGCGGATGCAGGATAACGTAATTGATGCAACACCATATTTCCTTGCAGAGAATAAAAAACAGGCTCTAGGTGAACGCCGTGTTGGTCTAGGTGTAATGGGTCTTCACGATTTATTAATCTATTGTGAAACAGAATACGGCTCTGAAAAGGGCAATGAGCTTGTTGATAAAGTATTTGAAACGATTGCAACCACTGCTTATCGTGCTTCTGTTGAACTTGCCAAAGAAAAAGGAAGCTTTCCATTTTTAACTGGGAATACAGAAGAAGAGACAAATCGTTTAAGAAAAGCCTTTACAGAAACAGGCTTTATGCAAAAAATGCCTGCAGATATTCAACAATCGATTATTGAAAATGGTATTCGCAACTCTCATCTTTTAACCGTGGCTCCAACTGGATCCACTGGGACAATGGTTGGGGTTTCAACTGGCCTTGAACCTTACTTCTCTTTCTCCTACTTCAGAAGCGGGCGCTTAGGCAAATTTATTGAAGTGAAGGCAGATATTGTTCAAGAATATTTAGATAGAAATCCAGATGCTGATCCAAATAACCTGCCTGAATGGTTTATTGCTGCAATGGACTTAGCACCTGAAGCGCATGCAGATGTGCAGTGTATTATTCAGCGTTGGATTGACAGCTCTATCAGTAAAACGGTTAATGCACCGAAAGGGTATAGTGTTGAACAGGTAGAAAAGGTTTACGAGCGATTATACCGTGGTGGTGCTAAAGGCGGAACGGTATATGTTGACGGTTCACGTGATTCGCAAGTGTTAACGTTAAAAGCAGAAGAAAACAGCTTCGATGATACGAGCTATGATAAGAAAGAAAAAACAAAACAGCATGTCGTACTCGTCGATACAATAAATGATCTTCGTTCAACAAATGTAACGATTGGATCAGAGGTTGGAAATACATGCCCAGTCTGCCGTAAAGGAAGCGTAGAGGAAATTGGCGGATGCAACACATGTACAAATTGCAACGCCCAGTTGAAATGCGGATTGTAGAATAAATACGAATGAAAAGAAGATGGAGTTTTGTCCATCTTCTTTTTTGTACTTTCAAATAAAAACATCCTGTCCACCGTACTATTTTTGAATGTTGCCGATTAAAAATGTAACAAGTGAGTACATCGACGGGAGTGGCTTACATGTATATTGACGGAGTTTTTTCCGGAGGGGGAATTAAAGGGTTTGCACTAATTGGTGCTTATGCTGAGATTGAGAAAAGAGGTTTTCGCTTCAAAAGAGTGGCAGGGACAAGTGCAGGGTCGATTGTCGCAGCATTAATAGCTGCAAAATATACAAGTGAAGAAATTTTTCAATTACTCGATGAACTTGATTTGCAAAAATTTCTTGACTCGAGAAAAACATTTATCCCGTTTGCGGTAACAAAGTGGATTTTTCTTTATTGGAGATTGGGATTGTATAAGGGTGATGAGCTCGAGAAGTGGGTGGGAGAGAAACTTGCTGCAAGAGGAATTAGGAAGTTTTCTGATCTTCCTCAGCAGTCCTTAAGAGTTATTGCCTCAGATTTAACAAATGGCCGTCTCGTTGTACTGCCAGATGATTTAATTCATTACGGCATCGATCCGGGATCATTTTCGATTGCAAAAGCGATTCGGATGAGCTGCAGTCTTCCGTACTTTTTTGAACCCGTAAAGCTTCATACAAGAGGCGAGATAAGTATTATCGTTGATGGAGGAGTACTGAGCAATTTTCCGATGTGGCTATTTGATAAGGATAATGTAAAAAAGGCACGTCCTGTATTAGGCGTACAATTAAGTCATAATATTATCGATCGCCCGAAAAATAAGATTAAAAATGCCATCCAAATGTATGAAGCATTATTTGAAACGATGAAGGATGCACATGATGCAAGATATATTTCTAGAAAGCATGCGAAAAATATTATCTTTATTCCAACCGAAGGAGCATTAACGACAGAATTTCAATTAACACAAGAGAAGAAACTCGCACTTGTCGATTTAGGAGAGAAATATGCAAACCAGTTCTTTTCACAATGGACTTATTAGTTTATAAAACAAAAAGGTCGAGCTTATTATAGGGAAGCCCGATCTTTCTTTTTGCCCTTTTTTCCTTGAATTACGGTTAAATGGGTGGAAGATTTTTTTTTCGTTTTTTTTAGAGATGATAATGAATTCCCAGAGCTGACCTTACGGGGATGTCCTTTCCCTGAGTGATTCGTTTGAAAACGCTTCTTTGATTTTTTGGCTGCGCGAATAAAGGCCTGCTGTTCACGTTTTCTAGGGCTAGCTTTATAAAAACGCTGAAAAATATAGTAAATAACAGCACCTACTAATAAAATGACAGCAATCCTGAGCAAAAAACCGGTAGGATTTGAGAACAAATTAGCAGTCATTCCTACGACAGCAAGTAAGATAAGGCCGAGGATTATGAATACTGAAATCCGATTTTTCAAGAAAGCCACCTCCCTATGAGCATGATGAGCATATTTTCTATCTTTTAAACTCGATCTAACAAGAAATTAATCGATATTTTTAGTTTTTAATTAATTTAAGCTGTCTGTACCTATCTCTATTCTACAAAATATATGAAAAAACCTCTAGGAGGGATGCTTAAATTCCTTTTAGACTGATTTACTTATTTCTTTTATGCAAGGGAATAATCAAAGAGGACATAATAAAAAAATGGAGGTGGTAAAAATGGCAGAAGAAAAGCAACTGGAACAAAATCAACGAGAAAAACCGATGTCCTTTATTACCATGGTAATAGCAACTGGATTAATTGGCGGAATATTGTGGAGCGGTCTTGGCTATTTTGCCTATGTATTTAATTTAACTGATATAAGGCCAAATGTCATTTTGGAGCCATGGACAATTGGGGAATGGAAAGAGGGGTGGCTTGGAACAGTCATTAGTATTGTCATGATTGGTGGAATTTCTATTATCTCAGCTTTTATCTATTATGTCTTCTTACGCAGGTTTCCAAGTATCTGGGTAGGAGCAGGGTACGGCATTGTTTTATTTTTCGTTGTTTTTTATGTTCTAAATCCAATTTTCCCAGGAATTAATCCTTTTTATGAACTAGGGAGAAATACCATTATTACGTCAGTATGTTTTTATATTTTATATGGTGTATTTGTAGGTTATTCCATTTCATATGAAGAGAGCGAGATCAAATATAACGAAAGAATGGAAAATAAGGCGCAGCAAGATTCTAAATAAGTTACCTGAAGATTAGTTATATTCTTCATCATGATCCTATTCCTATCAGGGGTGCATTCTTAAAGTAGTGGAAAAGAAATCATTTATGATAAAATATTCTTGTAAATCAATCTTTTTCACGGGAGTGCGTAAATGAATAAAATATTATTATTGAATGGTCCCAATCTTAATTTATTGGGGAAACGTGAGCCAGATATTTATGGATCTACAACATTAATTCAGCTGGAAGAGAAAATTGCGGCTTTAGGGAAATCTAATGACACGGAAGTCGTCTGTTTTCAATCCAATCATGAAGGAGAGATTATTGATAAGCTTCATGAAGCATCTGAGATCGGTGTGAATGGAATTATTTTTAACCCAGGTGCATTTACCCATTATAGCTATGCGATAAGAGATGCAATAGCCGGGATACAGGTACCTGTTATTGAGGTACATATCTCAAACGTCCATACCCGTGAAACCTTCCGACATACATCGGTCATTGCCCCAGTAGCAGCGGGACAAATTGTTGGCCTAGGCATGATTGGATATGAATTAGCCTTCCAAGCTTTAATGGAAAGAGTAAAGGGGAGAGAATAAAAATGGAAAAATTACAAAGATTACGCTCAAGCTTTGATAAACTAGGAATTGACGGCATGCTTATTACAAGTACATATAATCGCCGTTATATGACAAACTTTACTGGTTCTGCAGGGGTAGTGCTTATAAGCGGGGATCAGGCTCAGTTTATAACAGATTTTCGATATATCGAACAAGCTACTGCTCAATGTGCAGGTTATCAGATTGTTAAACATGCAGGTTCTATTCCAGATGAAGTAGCGGAACAAGTGAAGAAATTAGGAATAAAAAAGCTAGGCTTTGAGCAGGATTATTTAACTTTCTCTGCTTTTAAAACATATGAAAAGGCTGTTCAGTCGGAATTAGTCCCTGTTTCTGGCGAAATTGAAAAATTACGCTTGATTAAGACCGATGCAGAGATTAAGATATTAAAGGTAGCGGCGGACATTGCGGATGCTGCCTTTAAACATATGGTTGAATACATCCGCCCAGGATTAACTGAGATGGAAGTTTCCAATGAATTAGAGTTCTTTATGAGAAAAGCGGGTGCTACCTCATCATCCTTTGACACAATTGTTGCTTCAGGCTATCGTGGTGCCCTTCCACACGGTGTGGCTAGTGATAAAGTAATTGAAAAAGGAGATATGGTAACTCTCGACTATGGTGCTTATTATAATGGATATGTCTCAGATATAACACGAACACTAGCAGTCGGTGAACCTGATATAAAGTTAAAGGAAATATATGATATTGTATTACAAGCACAAATGCGCGGAATGGATGGCATAAAACCAGGAATGAGCGGAAAAGAGGCAGATGCTTTAACACGTGATTATATTACCGAAAAGGGTTACGGTGAATATTTCGGACATTCCACTGGCCATGGGATAGGCTTGGAAGTTCATGAAGGACCATCTCTTGCTTCTAAATCAGAAATTATTCTTAAACCTGGCATGGTCGTAACGGTAGAGCCTGGCATTTACATACCAGGACTTGGCGGTGTCCGTATTGAAGATGATACTTTAATTACGAATGACCATAATGAAACGCTGACACATTCAACAAAAGATTTAATTATTCTTTAATAACAGTCGTCTGAAAGCTAGTAAATTTTATTAGCTGAAGCACTGATGCTAGACAATTAGGAGGATTCACATGATTTCAGTAAATGATTTTCGCACAGGTTTAACAATTGAAGTAGATAACGGAATTTGGCGTGTAATGGATTTCCAACATGTTAAGCCGGGAAAAGGCGCAGCGTTTGTTCGTTCAAAATTACGTAATTTGCGAAATGGTGCCATTCAGGAAAAGACATTCCGTGCGGGAGAAAAAGTTGCTAAAGCACAAATTGACAACCGCAGAATGCAATATTTATACGCAAATGGAGACCAGCATGTTTTTATGGATAACGAATCTTATGAGCAAATTGAGCTCCCGGCAGCATCTATCGAATATGAACTAAAGTTTCTAAAAGAAAATATGGAAGTTCAAATCATGATGTACCAAGGTGAAACGCTTGGGGTTGAGCTGCCAAATACAGTTGAACTAGAAGTAACAGACACTGAACCTGGAATTAAAGGAGATACTGCTTCAGGCGGAACAAAGCCAGCTACACTTGAAACAGGTTTAATCGTTCAAGTACCTTTCTTTATCAACCAAGGCGATAAATTAATTATTAATACTACAGAAGCTTCATACGTTTCACGTGCTTAATCATAATATGAAAAAAGAAAATCCCGAAAGGAAACACCTTTCGGGGTTTTTATTCGTCTTTTTTCATGACAGACAGACCTTCTGCACCAGGGGAAAGATCTGTATCACTACGATTATTATAGGCAGGATCAGATGTCGGTTCGGCACTATTATCACGTGTTCCTCCAAGATATCTGTACTTTAGGTCTCTTTGATTTTTTAAAAACTCTTTTCGGTTTTCGTTCGTCATAAAAACGTTCCCTTCATTTCTTAATTTAAGCTATATATAGTATTGTTTTCTACTTCTAAGGGATTATGAAAAAAATATGAGATTTCTCCTTCCGTTTATTTCCACTTGTACAGTTGGCTAATTTAAGCTAATATAGATATACAGATGCTGCGTTGTTCGCTTGTATATGAAGTTTCAACCTTTATTTAGAATTAGGGAGTTCAATATCGTTGCCGGAACATCATGCCTCCATAGCTGAGGACGAATGAGAAAGCAATTGCGGACACCCACCTGTTGGAGCAGGTATGAAACTCCATATAAATCGGCGGCAAAGGCGGCTGTACATAACAAATGAGAAAAGCAATGACCATATAGGTTATTGCTTTTTTTATTTTCAAGAATATATATATTCAGCAGTAATATAACTTTTAAATTCGATTGTCCCTGGCTGAATTGGAGTTGCAGCCTCATTTTTTGCAAAGGCGGTTGCCTGGAAGGGAATAGGAGTACCTTGCTGGTGTGTATTTTCGATAATTTGTATTGGTGTTTTTATTAATTTGACACCTAAAGTCCCCGCAATCGCTTCAGCTTTCTGGAACGAATTTACAACCGCTAATGAAAGTGCCTGTTGGACGAACGGGTCAGCATCCTTTGTAGTAAATTGTATTCCAGAAACGATGTTTGCACCATTGTTAACAGCTGTATCAATGACTATACCGGTATTTTCTATTTGTTCAATGGTAACAAGAAGAAGATGTTGAACTTTATACCCTCTAAAAATTTGTTCCCCATCCTTATAATCATATTGCGGAAAGATAGAATAGTCGGCAGTTTGAATTTGTTGCTCAGGTACTCCGAGTTTCTTCAGTGCCTCCTTAATCCTCGCTATGATTATTGAATTATTATTCTGAGCCTGTGTTACATCCATTGCCTCAGTAGATGCCCCTAATGTTACCTTTGCCGTGTTAGGCTGCACTGAAACACTACCTTCCCCAAAAACGCGTATCACATTCATTCTCTTATTTGACACGTAATTATTTCTATATGTCGGATAGTAGTACATGCTCTCCTCCACTTCCTTTCAATAAATAGACTTAATTTATATGTACGATAAAAAGAAATACAACATTCGAATAGATATAGAATTTAGCGTAATAGAAGAAATCAAGTCATATTGTTTCAAAGCGGGCATACATTTTAAGTAGTGCTAGTCCAAATAGAAAAGCGAAAGCGCCTTGATTACCCCGACAAGCATAAGACAAGCCAGCGAGAAGGTTGTTCTTTAATCTTCTTGATGGATTGGCTTATGACCTCGAGGGGGTAGGCGCAGCAGCTAGACAAAGAAAAGCGAAAGCGCCTTGATTAGGGGCGACAAGCACAAGTGTGCTAGAAATCAAACAATGATTAGGAGGATCAGTGCATTGGAAGCGATTATAGCCTTTTTGCCGAAAACAATAGCCGATCAATTGAAGCATTTTTCCCCTCCTCAACTGCTGGAATTAGAAGAGATACGTATCCGAATTCATCGGCCCGTTGAATTAACGGTGAAAGGAATTCCAACGTTTTTACCCTATATTGTAAAACCGGAAGATGCTGTTCATTTACTTAATAAAATAAGCCGTTTTTCCATTTATACCCTTGAGGAAGAATTGCGCCGAGGCTATATCACCATTGAGGGGGGGCA
Organism: Cytobacillus sp.; assembly: GCF_032154635.1. Taxonomy (GTDB): domain Bacteria; phylum Bacillota; class Bacilli; order Bacillales; family Cytobacillaceae; genus Cytobacillus. The sequence goes on from NZ_JALDXW010000001.1 coordinate 139,871, forward strand.
TCGTGTTGGGTTGGCAGGCAAGGTTATTCTTGAAGCCGGCAATGTAAAAGCCATAAGAGATATTTCTTCCTTCAATATCCGAATTGCTAGAGAAAAAATTGGAATTGCCGACAGATTAGTACCTCATTTGTTTAATGGCAGCTGGCTTCATACGATGATTATCGGTCCACCCCAAACAGGGAAAACAACGCTTTTGCGCGATATCGCGAGAATCATATCCAGCGGGGACAAAAATGGACAGTTTCATTCATATAAGGTCGGGATCGTTGATGAACGTTCAGAAATTGCAGGGAGTATAAATGGAATCCCGCAAATGACATTTGGCCCTCGAATCGATGTCCTTGATGCCTGTCCGAAAGTGGAAGGGATGATGATGATGATTCGGTCAATGAGTCCAGATGTACTGATTGTTGATGAAATTGGCAGGAAAGAAGATGCGGATGCCATCCTGGAAGCAGTAAATGCGGGAATCAAATTAATGATGACAACACATGGCACCTCATTAGAGGAGATAAGAAAACGGCCTACAATTAGACCAATTCTTGAAATGGGGATTTTTCAGCGCTTCATTGAATTAAACAGGATAAGCGGACCTGGAGGCATAGCAAGCATGAAAGATGGGGCTGGCAGAGAAATCCTCACTGAAGCGAGAGTGATGTAAATGGTGAAAATCCTTGGGGCTATTTTCATCATTATTGCAACTACTTGGGCAGGATTCGAGGCAGCCAGACATCTAAATGAGCGGCCTCGTCAGCTTCGGCAATTGAAATCAGCCCTTCAGTCTTTAGAAGCAGAAATTATGTATGGCCACACCCCGCTGCATGAAGCAGCAAGAAGGCTTGCAGCTCAGCTACCCAAACCGCTTTCTATGTTCTTTGAATCCTTTGCGAGGAGACTGACACATTCAGAAACAACTGTTAAAGAGGCGTGGGAACATAGTCTAAAGGAAATATGGAAAATAACTGCATTGAAGCAAGGCGAGTTTGAAATTATGAAGCAATTTGGGGAAACATTGGGCAGGCATGATCGGACTTCACAGCAAAAGCAAATTATTCTGACCTTAGCCCATTTAGAGCGTGAAGAAGCAGATGCTTATGATAAGCAGGCAAAATACGAAAAAATGGTTAAAAGTTTAGGCTTCTTATCAGGGCTTTTACTAATTATCTTACTAATGTAGAACGAGGCGGAGGAGAGTTAATGGGCTTAGAAGTTGATATTATATTTAAAATTGCCGGAGTTGGGATTGTTGTTGCATTTTTACATACAATCCTTGACCAAGTTGGGAAAAAGGAATATGCCCAGTGGGTAACATTATTTGGCTTTATCTACATCTTATTTATGGTCGCTTCTATCGTCGATGACCTGTTTCAAAAAATCAAGTCAGTCTTTCTATTTCAAGGCTAAAGGAGGGCTTCGCCATTGAAATTCTCCAAATAGTTGGTGTGGCACTTGTTGCTACATTTCTTGCATTGATTGTAAAAGAACAAAAGCCGAACTTTGCCTTCTTGCTTATTGTATTTGTAGGCTGTGCGATTTTCCTTTTTTTAGTTGATCAAATATATGCGATTATCCACATGATTGAACAAATCGCAGCAAATGCAAAAATCAATATGATGTATATTGAAACGATTTTGAAAGTAATTGGGATTGCCTATATTGCTGAATTTGCTGCCCAAATAACTAAAGATGCTGGACAAGGTGCCATTGCCTCCAAAATTGAGTTAGCAGGGAAAATCTTAATTCTTGCTATGGCCATTCCAATTCTAACAGTGATGATTGAAACGATCATTCAAATGATTCCAAGCTAGACCAAGTCTAACTTTAGTTCCCACCTCACGATGCTGCATAGATCTCATATTATACTACTTTTAATGAATCCAGAATTCTCAAAAACAGCCTTTTTAAATGAGGTGTAACAATGAAGCATTTAATACTGAAAGTGATTTTTCTCCATTTACTCCTGTTTTTCTTACTAATTCAAAGTGTACAAGCCTCTCCAAACACAAATGAAGAAAATGAACAAGTAGAAGCAATTAGTCCTCAAGCAATCGTTGACTCACAGCTTGATTCGCTTAATATCGACGAATTAAAAGGGTTTTGGGAAAAAATCAGCAATGAATATGGCGGTTTTTTGCCAGAAAGTCAAAAAGGAAGCCTATATGAATTTTTAAAAGGAGAAAAAAGCTTTTCCTTTAAAGAATGGGTTTCGGGCTTTATAAAATTCATCTTTCATGAGTTTATTGTGAATGGAAAGCTGCTTGGTTCGTTAATTCTTCTGACTGTATTCAGCATGTTTCTACAATCGCTGCAAAACTCCTTTGAAAAAAGCACAGTCAGTAAGGTGGCGTACGCTATTGTCTTCATGGTTTTAATTATTATTGCTTTAAATAGTTTTCATGTGGCCATTAGCTATACACAGGATGCAATTGATACGATGATTTCCTTTATTATGGCGCTTATTCCATTATTACTTGCGCTAATTGCTTCATCTGGAGGAATCGTATCAGCGGCATTCTTTCATCCGGTCATTCTCTTTTTAATGAATATGAGCGGATTATTCATTCAATATGTAGTGCTCCCATTATTATTCCTATCTGCATTACTTAGCATTGTCAGTACATTATCTGAAAATTACAAAGTCACACAGCTTGCTAATTTGCTAAAGAATTGGAGCATCGGTCTCCTTGGAACATTCCTGACTATATTTCTAGGTGTTATCTCAGTTCAAGGTGCATCTGCAGCTGTAACGGATGGAATTACGCTAAAAACGGCAAAATTCATCACTGGAAACTTCATTCCTGTTATTGGCCGAATGTTTACCGACGCCACAGATACTGTGATCAGTGCCTCGGTATTATTGAAAAACACAGTTGGGATCGCAGGCGTAGCAATATTAATCATCATAGCTGCCTTTCCAGCAATCAAAATCCTGATGATTGCTTTTATATATAAATTTGCGGCTGCTATTTTGCAGCCTTTGGGCGGGGGTCCGATCATAACTTGCCTGGACATAATCAGCAAAAGTGTTATTTATGTTTTTGCTGCTCTCGCCATTGTTTCGCTTATGTTTTTCCTAAGCATTACAGTCATTATCGCAGCCGGAAACTTGACAATGATGGTCAGGTAGGAGGTGGGCTAAATGGATTTTATTAAAGAATGGATAACAAATATCATTTTATTTGTGCTCTTGGCAACTGTCATTGATATGCTCCTTCCGAATTCAAATTTACAAAAATATATCAAAATGGTTACCGGGCTACTTTTGATTGCGATTATTTTGACGCCAATTTTGAAGTTAGTCTCCAATGATTTTGAGGAAGTGCTTACGGCCATCCCTGTTATTGAAGCATCTGGAGAAAAAAACTTAGAAAATTCCATCGAAATGCAGAAAAAAGAAATACAAGCATTCCAACATGCATATATTTTAGAAGAAATGCGTGTCCAATTGGAAAAGGATATGAAAGAGGAGTTGATGGAACAGTACGGATTGGAAATTGTAGATGTTGAATTACAGGCAGATGAATACGATCAGCGTGCTTTCCCAGAAAACTTTCAACTAGAAAACTTGCAAAAAGTAGTTGTCAAACTTAGACACATGGATGAAGTAGCTGAAGCTGTTGAGGTAGTTAAAAAGGTAGAAATTAATACTGAAGAAACTCTTCCTTCAAATCAGGCAAATGATGAAACAGAAAAAGTTGCTTCACTTATCGCACAAAAATTAGGTGTAGATGCAAACATAATCGAAGTATCGGTAGAAGGAGGGAAGATAAATAAGAATGGATAAGGATAAAGGACCTTTAACCTTTTTAAAAAAGCTATTTTCAAAGGACGAACAGTCGGATAAAAAACCAGGGAAATACCAATACTTGCTGCTGGTTCTACTATTTGGAGCAGCTATCATGCTAGTTAGCAATATCTTTTTTAAAGATAAAACAGCAGATACGAGTTTGCCAGTTTTTAAGAATCAGGCTGGAGAAAAGAATGAAGAAGATGTTGCTGCCTTCGGCAAGGAGCAGCCAGCAGGAAATAATGTCATTGCAGATTACGAAAGGGCTTATGAAACACAAATTAAAGAAATCCTTGATGATATTGTAGGAGTAGAAGATGCTACAGTTCTTGTGAATGTGGATGCCACAGAACAAAAGGTGTTAGAGAAAAATACAACAAGTAAGACACAGACCACAGATGAAACCGACCGTGAAGGCGGAAAGAGGAAGGTAGAGGATCAATCAAAGGAAGAACAGCTGGTGATTATTAGGGAGGGAGAAAAAGAGGTTCCAATCGTCTTAGAAACAAAGAAGCCGAAAATTAGAGGTGTAGCTATCGTCGCAAAAGGAGCCGAAAATATTCAAGTGAAAAGCTGGATCATTGAAGCGGTATCAAGAGGACTTGATGTACCGTCTCACCGCATTTCAGTTATGCCGAAAAAAACAAAAGCTAAGGGGGATTAATAAATGTTATTAAAAAAACAAACTGTCTGGTTATTAACAATGCTAAGCTTGGTTGTCGTCTTGTCCGTTTACTATATTACTTCACCTGAACAAAGAGTTAATGACTTGGCTAATACGGAAGAAAAGGCAGAACAGGGCAATGAAGAAGCTGTAAATACGGAGACAAAAGATGGAGATAGCGAAATCGTTACGAATGCCGCTGGTGATGAAAAGTTTGAGGCATTGCGACTAGAATTAAATGATGAACGCAGCAGAAAGATTGAAGAACTGACAGAAGTCGTGGGAACAACTGATCTTCCTGCTGAAGAAATTAGTGATGCGAAAGATCAAATTGATAAGCTGGATGAATTAGCAAAAAAGGAGTATATTCTTGAAACACTGATTAAAGCAATGAATTATGAAGACGTCCTCGTTCGTGCAGACGAGAAAAACGTTCAAGTGACTGTAAAGGCTGAGAAGCTTTCCCGCACAGAAGCAAATGCAATTATCCGCCAAGTAAAAAGCGAAATCGGTGATCTGCAATTAGTAACAGTAGAATTTCAGCCTGAGTAATTCCTAATGGGAAAAACGCGTTCAAAACAATCAAACTACCAATTGTTCCTGCGGGGAGAGACGTTAAACTTACGTAGTAAAATAGCGAGGGCGCACCCTCGCTATTTTTTTTGTAACTCTATTAATTGTTCCATTGAATCATAAGCACTCGATACAGAAATAAATAACTTTTCATGATGCTTTGTTTGCAGACCAACTGTAGATGTGATTTCTTGCAGGGATGCACTTGCTTGTTCAATAACCGTGCTAAATTCATTAATCGATTTACCTATCAGGTTTGATGAATCGTAAATTTGTTTTGTAAGATCATCATATGCAGTAATATCTTCTTTAAGTTCGAGAAAAGTTTGCTGAATTTTTTGAAAAACTTCCTGCGTTTCATTAGCAAGCGAAAGATTATTCGTTAATTTCTCTCCTGTAGTGTAAATCTTATTCTGTGTCCGTTCTGTATCCATCATAACATTGTTCAGGTTTTCAGTGATAAGGGCAGCGGTTTTTCTTGAAATATCTGCAAGCTTTCTGACTTCCTCTGCTACTACTGCAAAACCCTTTCCGCTGTCCCCCGCCCTAGCTGCCTCAATAGATGCATTTAAAGCAAGGAGGTTTGTTTGATCTGCTATATCCTGGATTGAAGATGCAAAATGGGATGTTTCCTTCACGAGGCTAACTAATGATGAGATATGAGCATTTACTACACTCATTTCAGCTAAGGAATAAGAAATATCTTGCCGAAGATTCGTTACTAGTGAATCCCCTACATTTGTTGTTTGCCCAGCTTGAATGGCATCCTTATGAAGCCTGTCGACGAGATGTGCAGTGTTTTTGGCAAGCTGGTTTGCTTCATCGAGTGAGTGGGTAATATCGATAATCGTATCTGATTGCATTTGAATACCGGCCGAAATTTCAGTAATTGTGTTGTTAATTTCAATTGCAGATTGGTAATTTTCTTTACTAAGCTGTTTAACATCTTCAATTAGAGAAGAAATGCTATTCGTGCTGCTTGCGATCGTTTTCTTCATTTCAATGTTATTCTCTAATAATAACCGGGTCTCGTTTTGGGCTGAAACAATATTCTCCGATAATTTTTTTGCTAGTGTAAGCTGAAATGTGAGGAGAACTGTTATTAGCATAAAGAGCAAATAAATCGTTGCATAGTTTTTTCCTTCTAATGGCAGCTGATCGTGGTGCATAAAAGTAAATACGGTTATTACGGTTAGTCCGATGGCTGACCGAGCCATAATAAATGGCGCTCCATATAAATAGCAGCTATCGCAAGAATAAAATAAATGAGAAAATAAGCTGTAGGGGAGACGCTATTTTCCATTATGATAAACATAACACCTGCTACTAGAAAAATGGACAAATAGGGAATGAGTTTCATTGCTTTCTTTAAGTAGTGCATGGCAGCGACGATGCCAACCCCTATTCCACCTGCAATAATAATAGATAAAACAACGGCAATATCTTTTTTCATAACAATATCAACAAGGGCTGCTAGGATCACGCACACAAAAGCTGCCTTTACAACAAGGGAGTTTTTCCTTAGTAAATCTTCCTTTTTAATTTCTTCAATCGTTCTCATTTCCTAATCTTCCTCCTAATTCTAGTCCATTTGAATGATACTTTCGCTAAATTCCTTCGAATTTCCTCTACATATAGTCACGAAGTATTTAAAAAAATGAAATGCATCTTTAAAGTGAAGGTTTCAAATGATAAGGTTGAAACAAGGAAAATGAAAATATTATGCATAGTTGATAATCCCATATTGAATTTTGATAAGATCTTATCGTATGATATTAGTAGCTAGTCATAATTTTTTCATTGCGATATTTCCAGATTTTTTGAGGGAATACACGAATGGATAAGAGGGGTGCCAAAGATGTTAAAAGTTCAGGAAATTCGTGAACTGATTAAACTTGTTGATCAGTCGAATATTGATGAGTTTGTATATGAGCATGATGGATCAAAAATTAAGATGAAAAAGAAAACAGCAGAAGCTGTTGTTGTTCAGCCGGCTAAACCGGCTATTGAGGAAGTTCAAGCACCTAAAGAAGTTGTACAAGCTCCAGTTAAACAAGAGCCAGTTGTGGAACCTGTTGTTACTGAAACAGTAAAGGAAACTGAAAATCTACATAAAATTGTTTCGCCGATGGTGGGAACGTTCTATCAATCATCATCACCAGATGCTGAAAGCTATGTAAAGGTAGGATCAAAAGTATCTAAAGATTCAATCGTTTGCATCGTAGAAGCAATGAAGCTATTTAATGAAATTGAAGCTGAGATTAATGGAGAAATTGTTGAAATATTAGTTAGTGATGGACAATTAGTTGAATACGGTCAGCCATTATTTTTAGTAAAGCCTGAGTAAGTAAGGAGCGGTAACAGGATGATAAAAAAACTGTTAATTGCAAATAGAGGAGAAATAGCTGTTCGTATCATTCGCGCTTGCCGCGAAATGGGCATTGAATCTGTTGCTGTATATTCCGAGGCTGACAAAGAGTCGCTACATGTCCAGCTTGCAGATGAAGCCTATTGTATTGGACCAACAGCATCAAAGGATAGTTATTTAAATTTCACGAATATTATTAGCGTCGCTAAGCTAACAGACTGTGATGCGATTCATCCAGGATATGGTTTTTTAGCTGAGAATGCCGATTTTGCAGACCTTTGCCGAGAATGCAATATTATTTTTGTCGGACCTACTCCAGAGGCAATTACGAAGATGGGAACGAAGGATATTGCTAGAGAGACAATGAAAGAAGCTGGAGTTCCTATTGTTCCTGGTTCAAATGGAATTATTAAAGATGTAGAAGAAGCGATTGAACTGGCAAAAAAAATTGAATATCCAGTTATTATCAAAGCAACAGCAGGCGGCGGAGGCAAAGGCATTCGTGTCGCACGAAATGAGGCAGAGCTTGTAAAAGGGATTACGATTACCCAGCAGGAAGCCTTAACCGCTTTTGGAAACCCAGGAGTTTATATTGAGAAATATATTGAAGACTTCCGCCATGTTGAAATTCAAGTGCTAGCAGATTCGTTTGGAACCGTTGTTCACTTAGGGGAAAGAGACTGTTCTATTCAAAGACGTCTGCAAAAACTCCTTGAAGAAACACCTTCACCTGCTCTGGATGAGGAAACACGAAACAAAATGGGAAACGCTGCTGTAAAGGCAGCTAAAGCAGTTGATTACACAGGTGCAGGCACCATTGAATTTATCTATGACTACCATGAACGCAAATTTTATTTCATGGAAATGAATACACGTATCCAGGTTGAACACCCAGTAACAGAGATGGTGACAGGTGTGGATTTAATAAAAGAGCAGATTAAAGTTGCTTCTGGTGAGAAACTGACATTTAGTCAGCAGGATGTGACTTTTAACGGCTGGTCGATTGAATGCCGAATCAATGCTGAAAATCCAGAAAAGAACTTTATGCCATCTGCAGGGAAAATTACCATGTATCTTCCTCCTGGCGGGTATGGTGTCCGTGTTGACTCTGCTGCGTACCCAGGGTATGTGATTCCACCTTATTACGATTCTATGATTGCGAAAGTAATCACATATGCGCATACGAGAGAAGAAGCTATTGCCCGGATGAAAAGAGCATTAAGCGAATTCGTTGTAGAGGGTGTTCATACGACAATTCCATTCCATTTAAAGCTTTTAAGCCATGAACAATTTGTCGATGGACAATTTAATACAAAGTTTCTTGAAATATATAATGTAATGGATAAATAAGATTAATTGGAGGTGCAATCATGAGCGAAAATATTTTAGAGATGAATAAGGAAAACGCAGGCCTTGGAAAAGTGGAAATTGCTCCTGAAGTGATAGAAGTGATAGCTGGCATCGCCGCTTCAGAGGTTGAAGGAGTTGCCCAAATGCGCGGAAACTTCGCTTCAGGCGTTGTTGAACGTTTAGGAAAGAAAAATCATGGAAAAGGCGTTAAGGTTGAGTTATCTGAAGAAGGAATAAAAGTGGATGTTTACTGCTCAATGACATTTGGTATATCTATTCCGAATGTAGCCCAAAAAATTCAAGATAATATCCGCCAAGCACTTCTAAATATGACAGCGCTTGAAGCACAAGAAGTAAACATTCATGTAGTTGGTATTACATTTGAAAATCACAAGCAGGAAGTGGAAGTAGATCAGGAAATGTAATAAGGATAAGGTCAAAGACGTTAAGTTGTCTTTGGCTTTTTTACGTTACAAAAAACTTTTTCAACTGTGACCTTATACGTATAATTAATAAATATTAGCTGCTAAAGTTATAAATGACGGTTTATAACCGTTTTTACAAGGGGAAATATGATGGTATAAGAAGATGCGTATTCGATATACTTATGCTATGATTACTAATGTATTTTTTGAACGATTCTTAGTAGAAATTTTCCCTGTAAAAGGAGTTATGGAATAGATGAAAAGAAGAACAGCCAGAGAAAAGGCATTGCAAGCATTATTTCAAATCGATATGAGTCAGGTAGAACCTGGTTCAGCCATTGATCATGTGCTAGAAGGTGCACCAAATGATAAGTATTTAAGCAAATTAGTCCATGGTGTATTAGAAAATAAAGACCGCATCGATGAATCAATTAAGGAGCATCTTTCAAATTGGACACTGGATAGATTAGCAACCGTAGATCGAAATCTATTAAGATTATCCGTTTATGAGCTGCAGTTCGGTAGTGAAGAAGTTCCGCCAAATGTTGCGATTGATGAAGCCGTTGAAATTGCAAAAATGTATGGAGACGATCAATCAAGTAAGTTTATTAACGGAGTTCTTTCAAAGATTAAACAGCAACTATGATTAGTTCAAACAGTGGTTTATTCACTTTACATTAGGAGGAAGCTAAAAATGGAGAAAAGTTTAATTGATGGGAAAGAAATTGCTAGACAGAAGAAAGCTTTAATTTCTGAAGAGGTTGATAAGCTAAAACAGGATGGCATCGTTCCTGGTCTTGCTGTTATATTAGTAGGAAATGATCCAGCCTCTAAAACCTATGTATCCAACAAAGAAAGAACATGTCGTGAACTTGGCATGCATTCTGTGTTAATTGAACTTCCTGAAACAGTAAGTGAACAAGCCTTATTAGATCAAGTAGCTGAATTAAATGAAGATTCGACTATTCATGGCATCCTCGTCCAAATGCCATTGCCAGATCATATTAATGAAACAAAGGTAATAGAAACGATTTCACCGGAAAAAGATGTGGATGGATTTCACCCTGTAAATGTTGGTAGGATGATGACAGGCCAGGACTCCTTCTTACCATGTACACCATACGGTGTAATGGAAATGTTAGATTATATTGGTGCAGATATTGCCGGAAAACATGTTGTTGTTGTTGGACGCAGCAATATTGTCGGGAAACCGGCTGGACAGCTCTTTCTAAATAAGAATGCAACCGTTACTTATTGTCACTCCAAAACAACTGATTTGAAAGCTTTTACAAGGCAGGCAGACATTCTCGTTGCAGCTGTTGGCAAGGTGAATTTAATTACAAAGGACCATGTGAAAGAAGGAGCAATTGTCATCGATGTCGGTATGAACCGAAATAGTGAAGGCAAGCTCTGCGGAGATGTGGACTTTAACAATGTAAGGGAAATTGCAAGCTATATCACTCCAGTTCCTGGAGGTGTTGGCCCAATGACAATTACAATGCTTATGTTCAATACATTAAAAGCAGCGAAGGCCATTCGAAATAAAACAGCTGCTGTTAATAATTAAATAGAAATAATCATTCTGCCTTTTCATTAGACACCTTTCCATTCCGTTTACATGTGACGGCTGGGAGAACCAAATCTATAATGAAAGGGCAGTTTTATTTAAGGAGACTGACTATTTTATGAATGATAAGCGCTATTTAACAGTCAATGCTCTAACTAAATACATAAAAAGAAAATTTGATGCAGACCCGCATTTACAAGATGTCATGGTAAAAGGGGAAATATCAAATTTTAAACAGCATTCGAGCGGACATATGTATTTTACATTAAAGGATGAAAAAGCTCGGGTTCTTGCTGTTATGTTTTCGAGATATAACCAGATAATGAAGTTTTCTCCTGAAAACGGGATGAAGGTGCTAATAAGAGGCGATCTTACTGTTTATGAACCGAGCGGTCAATATCAAATTTATATTAAAGACATGCAGCCAGACGGGATTGGCGATTTATATTTAGCATTTGAACAGCTTAAAGGAAAATTGGAAAAAGAAGGTTTGTTTTCTGCTGAATATAAAAAACCAATCCCCAAGTTTCCGAAAACAATCGGAGTTGTCACCTCACCAACTGGGGCTGCTATTCGGGATATTATAACAACGATTAAAAGGCGTTATCCCGTAGCAAATATTCTTATTTTTCCCGCCCTCGTTCAAGGTGGACAAGCAGCACCTTCTATCGTGAAAGCCATTCAAATGGCTAACAGCCGAGAGGAGGCTGATGTCCTGATTATTGGGCGCGGAGGCGGATCAATAGAAGAATTATGGGCATTTAACGAAGAATCAGTGGCAAAATCAATTTTTCATTCTCGTATTCCTATTATCTCTGCGGTTGGGCATGAAACAGATTTTACAATTGCAGATTTTGTAGCTGATTTAAGAGCGCCTACACCAACTGGAGCAGCAGAAATGGCCGTGCCCCATATTGATGAATTAGCGGAGCGGATTTTTAATAGACAGTCTCGGATGATTAGAGCCTTAAAAGAGCAATTGAATATACAAAATGACAGGCTTGCAAGAATTCAAAAATCTTATGCATTCCGCTATCCTCATAAATTATATGAACAAAAGCTTGAGCAGGTAGACAAATGGACGGAGCAGCTCCAAAGAGGATCAAAAAAGCTTTTTGATTTGAAAGCTGAAGAGTGGGGAAGTCTGCAAAAAAGATTGAAGCGAAGCCATCCAAATGAAAGAATTGAAGAAGCTAAGCAGCAGCAGGAAAAGGGGCAAAAAATATTAAATCGGGCGATGGCAACGATTTTTGCAGCGAAAGAAAAAGACTTTTCCCATATGCTTACAACCTTGGAAGCGCTAAGCCCATTAAAAATTATGGATAGAGGATATAGCCTTGTATACTCTGATCAGGGAAAATTAATTAAAACAGTAAACCAAATTAAGCAGAATGAGCAAATAAAAGTTAAGGTGTCGGATGGTACCATTCATTGTGTAATAACTGATATAGAGGAGTGAGAAGGATGTCTACAGAACAAAAACTTACTTTTGAAGAAGCGATGAAACATTTAGAAGAAATTGTTGAAAAACTGGAAGAAGGGGATGTTCCTTTAGAAGAGGCCATTAATATTTATAAAAAAGGGATGGAACTATCAAAGCTGTGCCACGATAAATTGAAAAATGTTGAGTCTCAGCTAACAGAAATTTTGACAGAAGATAAACGAAAGGAAAATTTCGTCATAACTGAGGAGGAGTAATTTTGTCACAAGAATTGTTTTCAACATTTGCAAGCACACATAAACAGTTGCTTGAAAAGGAATTAAGAGATCGCGTGAATCAATTAACTGCTCCTTCTGTTATTAAGGAATCGATGCTCTATTCTTTGGAGGCAGGCGGCAAGCGCATTAGACCATTACTTTTATTTGCGACCTTGTCTGCTTTTGGAGAGAACACAAGAAAAGGGCTGCAAACAGCGGCAGCGATTGAAATGATTCATACGTATTCACTCATTCATGATGATCTGCCTAGTATGGATAATGATGATTTAAGAAGGGGAAAGCCAACTAATCATAAAGTTTTCGGTGATGCATTTGCCATACTGGCAGGAGATGCACTTTTAACATATAGTTTTCAACTGCTTGCGGAGACTCCTGATGAGTTTGCGGACGCGTCCACAAAGCTTGCTTTAATAAAGGAGTTATCTAAAGCATCAGGTGCAGAAGGAATGGTTGGCGGACAGGTTGCAGATATAAGTGGAGAAGAAAAAGATTTATCCTTAAGTGATTTAGAATATATCCATATTCATAAAACCGGAAAACTTCTTGAGTGCAGTGTTGTTTCTGGAGCGATTTTGGCTGGAGCAACAGAAGAACAAATTAAAACCCTTGCAACATTTGCTTATCATCTTGGTCTTGCTTTTCAAATTCGAGATGATATTCTTGATTTGGAAGGAGTCGAGGAGATAATTGGCAAACGCGTAGGCAGTGACGAAATTAATCATAAAGTGACCTATCCATCACTTCTATCCTTAGAAGGGGCGAAGAAAGCGTTGCATCAACATATTGAATTAGCCAAAAATCAGTTAAAGTCTACAAAATTAAATGTCGAATGGCTTGAGGCAATCACAGACTTGATTGAGACAAGAGATCACTAATAAATGGATGAAAGATTTCCACAAGAATAAGCACTCTTGCTTTTTCTTGTGGATTTATTTCATACTGTTATAATAACACTATAAAATACTTTTGAGTTAGAGAACTGTCTAGCTTCAGCGCCTACCCCCGACCTGTAGGATATATTAGTGTCGGCAATGTGACAGACGCTGCGTTTTAACCGATCTTGAGGCACGAGCTAATCCTCTCAAAAAAGGCAAAGTACACCTTTTTGTGAGGCTCATCTCGTACTTGTCGGGGGTGTCCACTAAGGAAAGTTCCTTAGAATAATCTTCGCAGGAATAATCTGTATTTTGATTGTTCCGAAGGCGCTTCCGCATTTCTAATGAAAGTGAGTGATCCGCACGAATGGATCTTATGCAAATTAAGGACCCTTCCTTTTTAAAGAAATTATCAAATAAAGAATTAAAAGTATTAAGTCAGGATATACGCCGATTCCTGATTGAAAGATTGTCGAGCACTGGCGGCCATATTGGGCCTAACTTAGGTGTGGTTGAATTAACCATCGCCCTGCATAAATGCTTTGATAGTCCTAAGGATAAAATTATTTGGGATGTTGGCCATCAATCATATGTACACAAAATTTTAACAGGCCGTGCGTGTCAATTTGATACATTAAGACAATACAAAGGCCTCTGCGGATTTCCTAAAATGGCAGAAAGCGAACATGATGTCTGGGAGACTGGGCATAGCTCCACATCCTTATCGGCTGCGATGGGAATGGCCATTGCAAGAGATTTGAAAAAAGAAAATTCCTATGTAGTACCAGTTATTGGCGATGGTGCTCTAACAGGCGGGATGGCTCTAGAAGCATTAAACCATATCGGTCATGAAAAGAAGAATATGATCGTTATTCTTAACGATAATGAAATGTCGATTGCACCGAATGTTGGTGCTTTACACAATGTTCTAGGCAGACTTCGGACGGCAGGGAAATATCAGTGGGCAAAGGATGAGCTTGAATATCTTCTAAAGAAGATTCCGGCAGTAGGAGGAAAGCTTGCTGCAACAGCTGAAAGAGTGAAGGATAGTCTTAAGTACCTTTTTGTTTCGGGCGTATTCTTTGAAGAATTAGGTTTTACGTATTTAGGCCCAGTTGATGGGCATGATTTCGATAATTTATTTGAAAACTTAAGTTATGCGAAGAAAACAGAAGGACCAGTACTTCTGCATGTAATTACAAAAAAAGGAAAAGGCTACAAGCCAGCTGAAAATGACACAATTGGAACATGGCATGGGACAGGTCCATATAAAATGGAGACAGGTGATTTTGTTAAACCAGTGAATACACCGCCTGCTTGGAGCAAACTAGTAAGTGAAACGGTTCGTAAACTAGCGAGAAAAGATGAACGAATTGTTGCAATTACCCCAGCCATGCCTGTTGGATCAAAACTTGAAGGGTTTGCCAGTGAATTTCCCGAGCGCATGTATGATGTTGGAATAGCAGAACAGCATGCTGCAACGGTAGCTGCAGGCCTTGCGACACAAAAAATGAAGCCGTTTCTAGCGATCTATTCAACATTTCTTCAGCGTGCATATGATCAAGTCGTACATGATATCTGCCGGCAAAACTTAAATGTGTTTATCGGAATTGATCGTGCAGGTCTAGTAGGGGCGGATGGTGAAACACACCAAGGGGTATTTGATATTGCTTTTTTAAGGCATGTACCGAACATCGTTCTGATGATGCCAAAGGATGAAAATGAAGGACAGCACATGGTTTATACAGCGATTCAATATGATGATGGGCCAATAGCGATGAGATTTCCGCGAGGCAATGGAATCGGTGTACCGATGGATGAGACATTAAAACCAATCCCAATTGGTACATGGGAGGTGCTGAAAAAAGGCGAGGATGCAGCAATATTAACGTTTGGTACTACGATTCCGATGGCATTAGAAGCAGCTAATATTTTAGAAAAACACGGCATTTCTGTTAAAGTAATTAACGCAAGATTTATTAAGCCGTTAGATGAGAAAATGCTTTTAGAGCTATTTAAAGAAAATATGCCTATTTTAACTATTGAAGAAGCTGTTCTTCAAGGAGGGTTTGGCAGCTCAATTTTAGAATTTGCTCATGAAAAAGGATTCCACCATATGGAAATTGACTGCATGGGAATCCCAGATCAGTTTATTGAGCATGGAAGTGTAGATAAACTTTTGGAAGAAATCGGCATGACAACGGATGATGTAGTAAAGCGAATGAACATTCTAGCTAGAAAAAAACAAAAAAGGGCGTAAGCATGAAAATAAAGAAAGAACGCTTAGATGTTTTATTAGTTGAAAGAGGATTGGCTGAGACTAGAGAAAAAGCAAAGAGAACAATTATGGCTGGACTAGTATTCAGTAATGAAAATCGCCTTGACAAACCGGGGGAAAAAGTAAATATTGATATTCCTTTAAGAGTAAAAGGGAAAGTTTTGCCTTATGTCAGCAGGGGCGGTTTAAAGCTGGAAAAAGCATTGAAAATATTTAATTTAAATGTAAAGGATAAGATTCTTCTGGATATTGGGGCTTCTACAGGCGGATTTACAGACTGTGCCCTGCAAAATGGAGCAAAAATGTCCTATGCTCTGGATGTTGGCTACAACCAGTTGGCCTGGAAATTGAGGCAGGATGAGCGTGTTGTTGTGATGGAACGAACGAACTTCCGATATGTAACACCTGCTGATCTAACCGAAGGGATGCCGGATTTTGCCTCCATCGATGTATCCTTTATATCATTAAAATTGATCCTCCCTGTATTAAAGACGCTGCTTGTTTTGAATAGTGATGTGGTGGCTCTTGTTAAACCACAGTTTGAAGCAGGCCGTGAACAAGTAGGTAAAAAGGGGATTGTTAGAGATTCGAAGGTGCATGAGCATGTTCTTGAAATGATTATCAACTTCTCACTGGACCTTGGATATAATGTCTGTGACCTATCATTCTCTCCAATTACTGGTGGAGATGGCAATATTGAATTTTTGCTTCATCTTTCTTGGACGGGCGAAAAAACGATTGGGGAAAACTTGCTGCAAAAAAATCCAAATGAGATCGTAAAAGAAGCTCATTCAGAATTAAAAACAAAACAAACTAATCAGGAGGAATAGGCTTCGGCTTATTTCTTTTTTTGTGGAATATATTAAGACAATTGCAGGAAATATTCCCCCGGAAATTGAAGAAAAATTGTACATTATAGGGAAAATCAGCTAACATATAGGTAGGATTTAGTATATTTTCTTTGTCGTTATCAAATTCTAATGAGCAAATTCTTATGGGAATAGAAACATATATTGAGGTGAAATGATGAACAAAGGCCAACGACATATAAAAATTCGGGAGATTATAGCAAATAATGATATTGAAACACAGGATGATCTTGTCGATGAGTTGAAAAGTGCTGGTTATAATGTAACCCAGGCAACCGTATCTAGGGATATTAAAGAACTTCATCTTGTAAAAGTTCCATTAATTGATGGACGATATAAATATAGCCTTCCAGCTGATCAGCGTTTTAATCCATTGCAAAAACTTAGAAGAAATCTTATGGATGCTTTCGTTCGAATTGACTCTGCAGGGCATCTGCTTGTCATGAAGACTTTGCCAGGAAATGCTATGGCTATTGGTGCATTAATTGACAATCTTGATTGGGAAGAAATTTTAGGAACAATTTGTGGGGATGATACGATCTTAATTATTTGTAAAACACATGAGGATACAGAAGCTATTTCAAACCGCTTTCTTGAAATGCTTTAACTTCAAGGCGCATTTGATATGGGGTGAGAATATTTCATGATAACTGAATTATCGATAAGAAATTTTGCGATTATTGAAGCCCTATCAATTTCCTTTGATAAGGGCTTAACTGTATTAAGCGGAGAAACAGGAGCGGGAAAATCGATTATAATTGATGCCATTCATTTACTTGTAGGTGGAAGAGGGTCAGCTGAGTTTGTGCGCCATGGCTCTGAAAAAGCAGAAATTGAAGGGTTATTTCAATTGGATGATCCAAACCATCCATGCTTTGCAAAAGCAAATGAATTTGGAATTGAGCTTGAAGATGGGATGGCTATACTAAGAAGAGATATTTCGAGAAATGGAAAAAGTGTTTGCCGCATTAACGGGAAGCTTGTTACAATTTCAACCTTAAGGGAAATTGGCAGTACACTTATTGACATACACGGACAGCATGAGCATCAAGAACTAATGGATGAAACGATGCATCTCTCTCTTCTTGATCAATTCGGCGGGGAAAAGATTTCTGCGGCTCTAAATGAATATCAGCAAGTGTACCAAGCTTACGAGCAAAAGGTAAAACAATTAAAGAATTTAAGTGAAAATGACCAGCAAATGGCACACAGGCTAGATTTAATACAATTTCAACTGGATGAAATTCTTACTGCAGACTTAAAAATAAATGAAGATGAGGAGCTTATTGTAGAAAAACGAAAGCTAAGTAATTTTGAACGGGTATATGACTCACTGCAATCGGGATACAATGGATTACAAGGAGAATATAAAGGGCTCGATTGGATTGGACTTGTTATGGGGCATATTCAAAATGCTGCTGAGCTTGATCCTTCTTATAAGGAATTAGCTGAGTCTGTTTCAAACAGCTTTTATCAACTGGAAGATGCAGCGCGTACGATTCGGAATGAAATGGACTTTCTTGAATATGATCCGGAAAGATTAGCTGAAATTGAAGACAGATTAAATGAAATCAATCAATTGAAGCGAAAATATGGCAAGACTGTAGCAGAAATTCTAGAGTACTCTTCAAAAATTGAAGAGGAAATAGAAACATTGTTAAACAAGGAAACACATATTGGTCAACTCGAAAAGGAAATTGCTTCTCTTAGAAAAGACCTATTAGTTGAAGCGGAAGAAGTAAGTACACTTAGGAAAATTTTTGCACAAAAATTAACCAAATTGATTCACAAAGAATTAAAAGAGCTTTATATGGAGAAAACTGTGTTTGAGGTTCAATTTGTCAAAAATACAGAAAGTTTCATGAGGAATGGAATAGATAAAGGTGAATTTTATCTTTCTACAAACCCTGGGGAACCATTAAAACCACTTTCTAAAATAGCCTCAGGAGGAGAACTTTCAAGAATAATGCTCGCGTTAAAGAGTATTTTTTCTAAGCATCAAGGTGTTACCTCCATTATTTTTGATGAAGTAGATACAGGGGTAAGTGGACGAGTTGCTCAGGCAATCGCAGAAAAAATTCATAAAGTAGCAATAAATTCACAGGTTTTATGTATTTCCCATTTGCCACAAGTCGCTGCAATGGCAGATACTCATTTATATATTGCAAAGAATATTATTGAGGGTCGTACAAAAACAACGGTTAAACCGCTGAGTGAATCCGAAAAGATTAAAGAAATTGGCCGGATGATTTCAGGTGTGGAAATTACTGAATTAACGAAGGAACATGCGAAGGAGCTTCTTCAACTTGCAGAGCAATTAAAGATACATTGAAAAGCTATCCAAAGAAGGATAGCTTTTTTCTCTCTATACCAGTTATAAATGCTCGCTATGCAGGCAAAATTAAAGATGTAGCCATTTGACGTTGTGGATTAGAAGCGAGGAGAGTGAAAAAATTGACTTTAAATGCTTTAAGAAAAATAATTGGTGGAATTCTCCTTGTTTCATTAATTGCAATTGGTTTCTCAAAACCCTTTCAGGAATATTTGCATATTCCAAACAAAATTACTCTTTTTGAAGGCCAGCATATTGAAATAGCAAAAGCAAAAATGGTATCGGCAGAAATGTCTTCAAATAATGAAAGAATGGAGCTTAAAGAAGACACACATTCCATTTCCCTAAAAGGAAATAAACATGGGGAAAATGAAATGTTTTTAGAACTGGCAGGTTTTCCAATCAAAAAGGTTGATGTAAATGTGTTGAAGGATTTTAAAGTCATTCCAGGTGGTCAATCAATTGGAGTTAAATTAAATACGATTGGTGTGCTTGTTGTTGGGCACCATCAGATTGACGCTTTAGACGGAAAATCATCTCCTGGTGAAATAGCAGGAATAAAAATAGGGGACATCATAACAGAGATAAATGGGAAAAAGATTGAAAAAATGTCGGATGTCGCTCCTTTTGTCCAAGAAGCAGGAAGTAAAAGCACCCCTTTAAAAATCATGCTCAATCGTGAAAACGAAAAAATATCAACTGAATTAACGCCAAAGAAAGATAAGGCAGAGGGTTCATATAAACTTGGATTATATATCAGGGACTCGGCAGCAGGAATAGGAACGATGACTTTTTACCATCCAGAATCTAGAAAGTACGGGGCATTAGGTCATGTCATATCTGATATGGATACGAAGAAGGCGATTGTTGTAGATGATGGGCAGATTGTCCGTTCGACGGTCACCTCAATTGAAAAAGGAAGCCACGGAAACCCTGGTGAAAAACTAGCTCGTTTTTCGCCGGATAAAGAAGTTATAGGAAATATTGTTAAAAATAGTCCGTTTGGCATTTTTGGGAAGTTAAACCAAGATATCAAGAATGGCATTCTTGATAAACCAATGCCAATTGCTTTATCGCATCAAGTAAAAGAAGGGCCAGCACAAATATTAACTGTTGTGGATAATGACGAGGTCAATCTTTTTGACATAGAAATTGTAAGCACAATCCCTCAAAAGTTTCCAGCAACAAAAGGCATGGTCATAAAAGTTACGGATCCAAAGTTATTAGCGAAAACTGGTGGAATCGTTCAGGGGATGAGCGGAAGTCCAATTATACAAAATGATAAAGTAATTGGCGCAGTCACCCATGTGTTTGTAAATGATCCAACCTCGGGCTATGGTGTCCATATTGAATGGATGCTGCATGAAGCAGGAATTGATATTTATGAACAGCCAAGAGAAAAAGCATCTTAATAAAAAGTGTAAATAATTAGGAGACAGAGGGTGAAACTTCTGTCTCTTTTATTATGTTATAATTATGTAAAGAATGTTCGACAAAAATAATGAAATTAGTCGAATTAGAGAGAAAATAAAAGAAAACTAATGATTTTATCCTATTTTTAAGAAAATTTAAAAAAACTAAAGGAATTTCTGTTGCATTGTCGAATTTCTCATTTAGAATAAAAATATATAGATGGCAAAGAGACTAACATGGTTCGAGGAGGAAAGAATAAATTGAAGAAAATTAGAGTATGTGTGGTTGATGACAATCGAGAGCTTGTCGGACTTTTAGATGAATACATTTCATCTCAAGAAGATATGGAAGTTGTTGGCGTTGCTCATAATGGGCAGGATTGCTTGGAAATCCTTGAACATGAAGAGTTAGATGTTCTTGTTTTAGATATTATTATGCCGCATTTAGATGGGCTTGCGGTGCTTGAAAGATTGCGTGATATGAAAAAAACGCAATTGCCAAACGTAATCATGCTAACTGCATTTGGCCAGGAAGACGTTACAAAGAAAGCGGTTGATTTAGGGGCATCTTATTTTATCTTAAAACCTTTTGATATGGATAATTTAGCAAGACATATTCGTCAAGTTAGCGGAAAAACAAATCCGATCATTAGAAAATCCTCATCGAGCTATCGTCCTCAAGTAGAATCTAAGCCTAAAAACCTTGATGCGAGTATTACTAGCATTATTCATGAAATCGGTGTGCCTGCACATATTAAAGGATACATGTATCTTCGAGAGGCAATTTCAATGGTATATAATGATATTGAACTTCTTGGTTCTATTACAAAAGTTTTATATCCAGATATTGCGAAAAAATATAATACAACAGCAAGCCGTGTAGAACGGGCCATTCGCCATGCAATTGAAGTTGCTTGGAGCCGGGGCAATATTGATTCAATCTCTTCACTTTTCGGCTACACAGTAAGTATGTCTAAAGCTAAGCCGACAAATTCGGAATTTATTGCCATGGTTGCTGATAAACTGCGCTTAGAACATAAAGCGTCTTGAAAGGGATAGGATCCATGTAAGAATAATGAAAGAGAGCGCTCATAATTAGGAGCGCTCTTTTTTACGAATGGTACATACACTTATTTACAAACGTTCTGTTTGGTTACTTTTCTTTTCTAATTCCATCATTTTTTGGATCAGTATATGCTGAGGCATGTGCATGATTTGTTCAATTGGAAGCTTTAATTTTTCTGCCAGTGCTTTTGCTGTTTCAGCTGATATTTGTAAAGGTTTCATTACTTATTCCTCCTAAAGGGGTGATTGGATGACACTTGTATTTGCTCATAGAGGATATTCGCTAGTATATCCAGAAAATACAATGAAAGCATTTAAAGAAGCAGCCCTAGCAGGTGCTGATGGTCTTGAGCTTGATGTCCAACTTACAAAGGATGGGCAAATAGTAGTCATTCATGATGAAAAAGTCGATCGGACCACAAATGGGAAAGGCTTTGTAAAAGATTTTACCTTTAAAGAAATTAGAAAGCTAGATGCAAGTTATAAGAAAAAGAAGCTGTTACAAAAGGAACCTATTCCTGCACTAGAAGAAGTATTCGAATGGATGACAACGAATCAGATTATCTGTAATATCGAGTTAAAGAATGGGGTGTTCCCCTATAAAGGAATGGAAGAAAAGCTTATCCATCTAATTCATAATTATAAGATGAAAGATAGGGTGATCCTTTCTTCCTTTAATCACTATAGTATTGTTTATTGCTATAGGATCGATCAAGACATAGAAACCGCTCCATTGTTTTCTGAGGGGCTGTACATGCCTTGGGTTTATGCTCAGTCGATAGGTGCAAGGAGTATTCATCCGAAGCATACGGCTGCACCAAATGAATTGGTTAAGGCATCTATAGAATATGGAATTGCCGTAAGACCGTACACTGTAAATAAAGAAAAGGATTTACAAAGATTTTTTTCGGTTGGATGCTCAGCAGTTATTACCGATGATCCAGTTAAAGCATTGGAAATCAGAAATAGATGAACAAATAAAGCAATCGGTGAATTTCACCGATTGCTTTATTTTTTAAAACGATTTTGTACTTTATTTCTTTTTCGATCACGATAAAGGATAAAGCCGGCTACAAAGCCAAGTCCAAGTAAAAACAAGAGCATACCTACAAGAAACTGCAACCATAAATACGGGAAAGGGCTTTGCAAAATGCCAAAAACCATATCTCTCATCAATTTAATGCCATATGCTGCTAAAAATCCAGGTATTAATAGTATGATTAAAGCAAATATTCTTATCATCAGTGGTTCCCTTCATTTTTTCCTTCTAAAAAAAGTATTAAATGTATAGAGAAATTTGTCAAGTACAACAATCATGTATAAAATAAGAATATATGAAAAAAATTGCACAATAGATAGAAAATTCACGAAATAATCTTCAAGGTCCAAAGGTGGGTAATACATGCAAACAGTCATGATTGTTGGAGCTGGCAAGGGCGGTTCTGCGATCTTAAAAATAATGAGAGAAACAGAGATGCTAAAGGTCATTGCAGTAGTAGACTGCAACCCCGAAGCACCAGGCGTTGAAAAAGCAAAGGAAGTTGGAATTCCAACAGGTACCGATTGGAAGCAATTTATTGATCAAAATATAGATATTATTGTTGAAGTAACAGGAAGGCAGGATGTTTTCCTCGAACTTCGTGAGGCGAAAAAAAAGGATTCAGTATTAATACCAGGTACTGTTGCCTTTTTAATTGCCGGCCTAATAGAAGAAAAAGAAAAGTTAATTTCAAGTATTGAAAGTGAAACGTATAAGCGTGATCTCATTTTTAATACGACTGGGGACGGAATGATTGGAGTGAATCAAAACTCAGAGATTATCCTTTTCAACCGAAGCGCGGAAAAAATGACAGGCATTAAAGCGAAAGAGGCGATTGGACGTCCGATCGATCAAATTATATCAAATAGCCGATTAAAACGGGTAATGAAGACTAGACGAATTGAATCAAATCAGGAACTTGTATTGAATAACGGGCTAAAAGTAATTACAACAAGAATTCCGATGATTGGTGAGAATAATGAATTACTTGGGGCATTTTCAGTTTTTAAAGATATAACTGAAGTGATGAATTTAGCGGAAGAAATAACGAACCTCAAGGAAATTCAAACGATGCTTCAGGCCATTATTCAGTCAAGTGATGAAGCGATATCAGTAGTAGATGAGAATGGGAAAGGGTTATTAATAAATCCTGCTTATTCACGTATTACAGGACTTTCAGAAGAAGAGATTATTGGAAAACCTGCAACAACTGATATATCTGAAGGAGAAAGTGTGCATATGAAGGTTCTTCAAACGAGAAGGGCTGTAAGGGGAGTTGCCATGAGGGTTGGCCCCAATAAAAAGGAAGTCGTTGTCAATGTAGCACCCGTCATTGTGGACGGCATTATTAAAGGAAGTGTTGGGGTTATCCATGATGTTTCTGAGATTGAATCATTGAATAGAGAATTGCATCGTGCCCGGCAAATTATTCGTACACTTGAAGCTAAATATTCCTTTGATGATATCATTGGACGTTCTGAGGAAATGACCATTGCCATAGAACAAGCGCGTCTTGGTGCAAAGACACCTGCAACCGTTTTGCTTAGAGGGGAATCGGGTACTGGAAAAGAGTTATTTGCCCATGCTATTCATAATGGAAGTGATCGGAGGTACAATAAATTTATTCGTGTAAACTGTGCTGCTTTATCAGAGTCACTTTTAGAAAGCGAACTTTTTGGTTATGAAGAAGGAGCTTTTTCAGGGGCAAAAAGAGGCGGGAAAAGAGGACTGTTTGAGGAGGCGAATAATGGGAGTATTTTCCTTGACGAGATTGGTGAGTTAACAGCGAATACACAGGCTAAACTATTAAGGGTTCTGCAAGAGAAGGAAATCACCCGTGTAGGCGGGACTAAGTCCATCCCTATAAACGTAAGGGTAATTGCGGCAACTAATGTTAATTTAGAAAAAGGAATTGCGAGCGGAACTTTTAGGGAAGACTTGTATTATAGGCTTAATAGGATGCCTATTCATATCCCCTCACTACGGAAAAGGAAAGAAGATATTCCTTTGTTATGTACACGGCTTATTCAAAAAATTAATCAGGAATATGGGCGGAATGTAGAAAGTATTTCAGAATCCGCTATGAAAAAGCTGATGGAATATGATTGGCCAGGCAATGTAAGGGAGCTGGAGAATATTCTAGGCAGGGCGATTATTTTCATGAATTACAATGAAATTCAGCTTGAAGAACACCATGTTCCTGAACTGATAAAAAAAATGAATAAACCGAATGAACAAATGGAAGAACCGTTAAAACATGATCAAACATTGGCCAAGCTAGTAGAACAATATGAAGAAAGAATGATCCTAAAGACCCTAAAAGAAATGGAAGGCAATAAAACAATGACGGCGAAATCCCTCGGCTTGTCCGTAAGGAATTTGTACTATAAGCTTGAAAAGTATGGGATTGCAAACAATAGCATGCAATAATTTTCATGTGTGAAGATTTTTTCATGGCGATATTATTGTGAAAAAGCGTTTTCTTCGCATTTGTGTTTTGGCACACTTCTTGCATATAAGAATAATGAGTGTAGCAACAAGAAAAATGAAACAAAGTTAAGTGCTTGAGAGTTAGAGGATTGTCTAGCTCTAGCGCATAGGTTTTGAGTAAAGGGGTTGAGACGATGGAATTGGATTCGCTTATACAGAGAGCAACCCAATACGAAGAAAAAACTGTAGCAGTTGCGGCCGCAGAAGATCATGAAGTGATCGAAGCTGTCGCTTCAGCGCTCGAAAGGAATTTAGCAAAATTCTTATTATTTGGAGATAAGGAAAAAATTCTTCAAATAATGGAAGAGCATCATGGCGGTTTAGCTAAAAATCCAAAACTTCAAATCATTCACACTCATTCACCAGCTGCGTCTGCAGAACATGCAGTTAAAGCTGTAAAACTGAATGAAGCAAATGTATTGATGAAGGGGAATGTCCCAACTGCTACGATTTTAAAGGCTGTATTAAACAAAGAATATGGTCTGCGAGCAGGAAGTGTTTTATCACACGTTGCTGTTTTTGAGGTTCCCGGTTTTGACCGGTTTACAATTGTAACCGATGCAGCAATGAATATTGCACCAGATTTAGAGCAAAAGGCACAAATCACAAGAAATGCTGTCGGAATAGCAAAAAGCATCGGTGTTGATAACCCAAAAGTTGCACCTATCGCAGCTGTGGAAGTTGTTAACCCAGCGATGCAGGCAACTTTAGATGCTGCCGCTCTGACCACTATGAATAAACGTGGCCAGCTGACTGGTTGTATTGTAGATGGTCCGCTTGCTTTAGATAATGCAGTATCCTTAACTGCAGCCGAACATAAAGGGATAAAAAGCGATGTTGCTGGACAAGCAGATATTCTACTAGTTCCAACAATTGAAGTTGGAAATGCTCTTTATAAGTCATTGATTTATTTTGCAAAAGCAAAAGTAGGAGCAGTTATTGCTGGGGCAAAAGCACCAATCGTTTTAACATCTAGAGCCGATTCAGCTGAGAGCAAGCTATACTCATTAGCATTAGCGATCTGCTCTGCTACAAAATAATAAACACATGATTAGTGGGAGGAATTTTAACATGGAAATTTTCAAATATCTAGAAAAGTATGATTATGAACAAGTAGTAATTTGCCAAGACAAAACATCAGGTTTAAAAGCTATTATTGCTATCCATGACACTACATTAGGACCAGCACTTGGTGGTACTCGTATGTGGACATACGCTTCAGAAGAAGCTGCAATTGAAGATGCATTACGTCTTGCAAAAGGTATGACATACAAAAATGCTGCTGCTGGACTTAACCTTGGCGGTGGTAAAACAGTTATCATCGGCGATCCTAAGAAAGATAAAAACGAAGAAATGTTCCGTGCATTTGGCCGTTATGTCCAAGGCTTAAATGGCCGTTACATCACTGCTGAAGACGTAGGTACAACTGTTGCTGATATGGACCTTATCCATGAAGAAACAGATTATGTAACAGGTATTTCTCCAGCATTCGGTTCTTCTGGTAACCCATCTCCAGTAACAGCTTACGGTGTGTATGTAGGGATGAAAGCTGCAGCTAAAGCAGCATTTGGCACAGATTCTTTAGAAGGTAAAGTTGTTGCAGTACAAGGTGTTGGTAACGTTGCATACCACCTATGTAAACACCTTCACGAAGAAGGCGCTCAATTAATCGTTACAGATATTAATAAAGAAGCTGTACAACGTGCAGTTAACGATTTTGGTGCAAAAGCGGTTGAGCCAGATGAAATTTACGGAGTTGAATGTGATATCTATGCACCATGTGCACTTGGCGCAACAGTAAACGATGATACAATTCCACAATTTAAAGCAAAAGTAATCGCTGGTTCTGCAAACAACCAATTAAAAGAAGAACGTCATGGCGATATTATCCATGAAATGGGTATCGTTTATGCTCCTGACTATGTAATCAATGCAGGTGGAGTTATTAACGTGGCTGACGAATTATATGGCTACAATGCTGAACGTGCAATGAAGAAAGTTGAAGGCCTTTACGATACAATTGAAAAAGTTATTGAAATCTCAAAACGCGATGGCATCCCAACTTATAAAGCAGCTGACCGTATGGCTGAAGAAAGAATTGAAAGAATGCGTAATTCTCGCAGCCAATTCCTTCAAAATGGTCACCACATTTTAAGCCGTAAAAAATAATAAACAGTAAATGTAAACAAAAGATCTGGTCAAAGCGCTAAATGGTTATTTAGCGTCTTTGACTCATTTAAGTAAAAAAATAGAGCGGATTTCTCTTAAGCATCTTGCCTTTTAGATGCCAGACTGCTTTTAAATGGAGGTTTAACTGTGCAAGAACAAGGACATCGAATTCTCGTTATCAACCCCGGTTCTACTTCAACGAAAATTGGAGTTTTCGATAATGATATTTCTATTTTAGAAAAAACATTACGCCATGATACAGATGTAATTAACTCATTCGAAAATATTATTGATCAATATGAATTCCGAAAAAACGCTATTCTTGAGACTTTGGATCAAGAAGGCTTTAATATATCGAAACTAAGCGCTGTTTGTGGTCGCGGCGGATTGCTAAGACCAATTGAAGGCGGAACTTACGCTGTAAATAATGATATGCTCCAAGATTTACGTGAAGGATTTGCTGGTCAGCATGCTTCAAATCTTGGCGGTATTATTGCATATGAAATTGCAACAGCTTTAAATATCCCTTCTTACATCGTTGACCCTGTTGTAGTTGACGAAATGGAGCCAATTGCTCGTATTTCTGGTTTATCCAAAATTGAGCGTGTAAGTATTTTCCATGCCTTAAATCAAAAAGCGGTTGCACGCAGAGTGGCAAAGGAATTAGGGAAAAAGTATGAAGATATGAATTTAATTGTCACTCATATGGGTGGAGGTATTACAGTCGGTGCTCATAAGAAAGGCCGTGTAATCGATGTAAATAACGGCCTTCACGGGGAAGGTCCTTTCAGCCCTGAACGTGCTGGTACTGTTCCTATTGGTGATCTAGTTTCACTATGCTTCTCCGGTCAATACTACCGCGAAGAAATTACGAAAATGCTCGTTGGTCAAGGTGGTCTTGTTGGATACCTAGGTACGAATGATGCAGTTAAGGTAGAAAAAATGATCGAAGCTGGTGATGAAAAGGCGAAGCTTGTATACTCAGCAATGGCTTATCAAGTTGCTAAAGAGATCGGTGCTGCAAGTGCTGTTCTTAATGGGAAAGTGGATGCCATCATTATTACTGGCGGCCTTGCTTACGGTAAGAACTTCGTAAAAGAAATTAGCGACCGTATTAGCTGGATTGCCGATGTCATCGTTCAACCAGGAGAAGATGAGTTACAAGCTCTTGCTGAAGGTGCACTTCGTGTCCTTCGTGGAGAAGAAAATGAAAAAGTATATCCAGGAAATGTGAATGTAGAAGCTACTGTTTAATAGTAGGGAGCTTCTCTTCTTGTAGTATAAATACTGTCTAGCGCAAGCTGCCAGCCCCCGCAGTACAGGACGTTCTCGTGTCGACAATCCGACTGGATAAGGAAAGCTTCGGCAACGACACATCGCACGATCAAAAGCGAAGCTTTTGGGAGGACGTCACGCACTTGTCGACCTCGAGGTCACAAGACAACTCTCCCGCAAAAGGTAAAGAATACTTTTCTTGGGAGAATTGTGTTGTGGGACTGAAGGGTGAGCAAGGCGCTTGCGCTTTTCTGATTAGGAGGAAATATTGTGGCAGAAGAATATGATTTGGTCATTCTTGGTGGAGGAACTGGCGGATATGTAGCAGCTATCCGTGCTTCTCAACTTGGATTAAAAACAGCATTAGTAGAAAAAGGTAAACTTGGTGGTACATGCTTACATAAAGGATGTATTCCAAGTAAAGCATTGCTTCGCAGTGCTGAAGTATATGCACAAACAAAGCATAGTGAAGACTTTGGTGTTTTCACAAGTGATGTTTCTGTGAACTTTGGCAAAGTTCAAGAAAGAAAAGGCAAAATCGTTGATCAGCTTCATAAAGGAGTTCAGCACTTAATGAAGCAAGGGAAAATTGACGTGTTTGAAGGAATGGGACGCATTTTAGGTCCTTCAATCTTCTCACCAATGCCAGGAACAATTTCTGTTGAAATGAACAACGGAGAAGAAAATGCAATGCTTGTTCCGAAAAATGTGATCGTTGCAACTGGTTCACGTCCACGTACATTGCCAGGATTAGAAATTGGCGGCAATGTAATGACATCTGATGAAGCTTTAGCTATGGAAGAAATTCCAAAGTCAATCATTATCGTTGGCGGCGGCGTTATCGGTATTGAGTGGGCTTCAATGCTATCTGACTTCGGAGCAGATGTAACTGTTATTGAGTATTCAGACCGCATCATCCCAACGGAAGATAAAGAAATCTCTAAAGAAATGCAGCGCCTGATGAAGAAAAAGGGTGTAAACATCGTAACAAGTGCAAAAGTTCTTCCTGAAACATTAAAACAAGGGAATACTGTTTCAATTTCTGCAGAAGTTAAAGGCGAACAAAAAGAATTTACAGCTGAGAAAATTCTTGTATCTGTTGGACGTCAAGCGAACGTAGAAGG
Organism: Cytobacillus sp.; assembly: GCF_032154635.1. Lineage (GTDB taxonomy): Bacteria > Bacillota > Bacilli > Bacillales > Cytobacillaceae > Cytobacillus. The sequence continues at coordinate 169,252 of NZ_JALDXW010000001.1, forward strand.
CATCGGACTTGAAAATACAGATATCCAAGTGGAAAAAGGCTATATCGTTGCAAATGAATACTTCCAAACAAAAGAATCTCATATTTATGCGATCGGTGATGTAATCGGCGGATTACAGCTTGCACACGTTGCTTCACATGAAGGAATCGTTGCAGTTGAACATATCGCTGGTGAAAATCCATCTCCAATCGACTATGATCTTGTTTCTAAATGCATCTACAGTTCTCCTGAAGCGGCAAGCGTTGGGATAACTGAAGATCAAGCAAAAGAAAAAGGATTTAAAGTGAAAACTGGGAAGTTCTCTTTTAAAGGAATCGGAAAAGCACTTGTATTTGGTGAATCTGATGGTTTCGTGAAAATCGTTGCCGATGAAGAAACAAATGATATTCTTGGCGTGCATATGATTGGTCCACACGTAACAGACATGATTTCTGAAGCTGGACTTGCTAAAGTACTTGATGCAACTCCTTGGGAAGTTGCGCACACAATTCATCCGCACCCAACATTGTCAGAAGCAATTGGTGAAGCAGCTCTAGCTGTGGATGGAAAAGCTATTCATGGATAAAAATATAGAGAGCTAAAAGATAGCTCTCTAGTACATATTTATTTAGGAGGTTACAAAATGGCTAAAAAAAATCGTCATAAAGATTTAGGTTTAAGCGATGAGAAAGTATTAGAAATGTATGAAATGATGCTTTTATCACGTCGTATTGATGAGCGCATGTGGCTATTAAACCGCGCTGGTAAAATTCCATTTGTTATTTCATGTCAAGGTCAAGAGGCAGCTCAAATAGGTGCAGCATATGCACTTGATAAAGAGAAGGATTATGTTCTTCCATACTACCGTGACATGGGAGTTGTATTAACTTTTGGTATGACTGCAAGAGACTTAATGCTTTCAGCATTCGCAAAATCAGAAGATCCAAACTCAGGCGGCCGTCAAATGCCAGGACACTTTGGTCAAAAGAAAAATCGCATCGTAACAGGTTCTTCTCCAGTTACTACGCAAGTTCCACACGCAGTTGGTATTGCTTTAGCTGGAAAAATGGAAGGAAAAGACTTAGTAACTTTTGTAACATTTGGTGAAGGTTCTTCTAACCAAGGAGACTTCCATGAAGGTGCAAACTTTGCTGGAGTTCACAAGCTTCCTGTTATTTTCATGTGTGAAAATAACAAATATGCAATCTCAATTCCAATTGAAAAACAATTAGCATGTGAAAAAGTTTCTGATCGTGCAATTGGTTACGGTATGCCAGGGGTTACTGTAGATGGAAATGATCCACTTGAAGTCTATAAAGCAGTTAAAGAAGCAGCTGATAGAGGCCGCCGTGGTGAAGGTCCATCACTTGTTGAAACGGTATCTTACCGCTTAACTCCACACTCTTCTGATGATGATGATCGTCCATATCGTTCACGTGAAGAAGTTGAAGAAGCAAAATCGAAAGATTCTATTATTACTTTCGCTGCTTACTTAAAAGAAAATGGCATCTTAAATGATGAAAAAGAAAAAGAAATGAACGATCGTATTATGGCAATCGTTAATGATGCAACAGATTATGCTGAGAATGCTCCATATGCTGATCCAGAACATGCATTGAAATACGTATACGCAGAATAGTAAGGGGGAACAAACATGGCTGTAATTTCATATATTGACGCGGTAACAATGGCAATCCGCGAAGAAATGGAAAGAGATCCAAAAGTTTTTGTTTTAGGTGAAGATGTTGGATTAAAGGGTGGAGTTTTTAAAGCTACCACTGGTTTATATGATAAATTTGGTGAAGACCGTGTACTTGATACACCACTTGCAGAATCTGCAATTGCTGGTGTAGGTGTTGGAGCAGCAATGTACGGAATGCGTCCAATCGCAGAAATGCAATTTGCTGATTTCATTATGCCTGCTGTAAACCAAATTATTTCTGAAGCAGCAAAAGTTCGTTACCGTTCAAATAATGATTGGACTTGTCCAATGGTTATTCGTGCACCATATGGCGGCGGCGTTCACGGTGCATTATATCACTCTCAATCTGTTGAGGCTGTTTTTGCAAACCAACCTGGTTTAAAAATTGTTATGCCTTCTACTCCATATGATGTAAAAGGATTACTTAAAGCGGCAATCCGTGACGAAGATCCCGTTCTATTCTTCGAACACAAGCGTGCATACCGTCTAATCAAAGGCGAAGTTCCTGATGATGATTATGTATTGCCAATTGGTAAAGCTGATGTGAAGCGTGAAGGTGAAGATTTAACAATCATCACTTACGGTCTATGTGTACATTTTGCACTTCAAGCTGCTGAAAAGTTAGCTAAAGATGGTATTTCTGTACATGTACTTGATTTAAGAACGGTTTACCCGCTTGATAAAGAAGCTATCATCGAAGCTGCTTCAAAAACAGGTAAAGTATTACTATTAACTGAGGATACAAAAGAAGGAAGCATCATGGGGGAAGTGGCAGCAATCATTGCTGAAAACTGCCTATTTGATCTGGATGCACCAATTATGCGTCTTGCTGGTCCTGATGTTCCTGCAATGCCATACGCTCCTACTATGGAGAAATTCTTCATGGTTAACCCAGATAAAGTAGAAAAAGCAGCACGAGAATTAGCTGAGTACTAAAATAAAAGCGAAGGCGACTGTACAGCCCTGACAAGCATAAGAAAGTCAGCTGTTGGGAAGTGATTTTCTTCCCATCGGCTGAATGAGCTCGAGGTCGACAAAAACGCGACGTCCTGTCGCATTGTCGACACTAGTACGTCCTGTACGTCGGGGCTAGGAGCCGCAGCTGGACAAAAGAAAAGCTTAGGCGGTTGTACAGGACTTTAGTTCCTGAACAACTGTTGTTTGACTTTTGCTAGAAATTTAAACAGATCTAAGATAAATTGCAACTAGAAATATAAATGCTTGAAGGAGGTCAATTCCATTGGCTATCGAACAAATTAAAATGCCCCAGCTTGGGGAAAGTGTAACAGAAGGTACAATCAATCAATGGTTAGTTTCTGTTGGTGATAAAGTAAGTAAATATGATCCACTTGCAGAAGTAACGACAGACAAAGTAAATTCTGAAGTACCATCTTCTTTTGATGGTGTTATTAAAGAATTGATTGCTCAAGAAGGAGAAACGTATGAAGTTGGTGCAGTAATCCTTACTATCGAAACAGAAGGCGGCGGTTCAGCAGCTCCTGAAGCTCCAGCAGCACCAGCGGCTGAGGCTTCTGCAACATCTGCTGCTAGCACTCCTGCTCCAGCAGCAGCAGCTCCAGTTGCAAAAACTGACAATGGCGGCGCACGTTATTCACCAGCAGTTCTTAAGCTTTCTCAAGAGCACGGAATTGACTTAAGCCAAGTAACTGGCACTGGTGCTGGCGGCCGTATTACTCGTAAAGACTTAAATGCATTAATCGAGTCTGGCAATATTCCTAAAGCAGGCGCTGCACCAGCTGCACCTGTACAAGAAACTGCAGCAGCTCCAGCAGCTCCAGCTCCACAAGCTGCGGCACCTAAAGCGGCAGCGGCTACAAATGTACCAGTTGTACCTGGTGATATTGAAATTCCAGTATCTGGCGTTCGTAAAGCAATCGCAGCAAACATGCTTAAGAGCAAGCACGAAGCTCCACATGCATGGACAATGATTGAAGTGGATGTGACAAATCTAATGAGTTTCCGTAACTCATTAAAAGCTGACTTCAAGAAGAAGGAAGGCTTCAACCTTACACCATTTGCTTTCTTCGTAAAAGCAGTTGCTCAAGCGCTTAAAGAGTTCCCTATGATCAACTCTATGTGGGCTGGCGACAAAATTGTTCAGAAGAAGGATATCAACCTTTCAATCGCAGTTGCCACTGAAGATGCATTATACGTTCCAGTAATCAAAAATGCTGATGAAAAAACAATCAAAGGCATTGCTCGTGAAATCGGTGAGCTTGCTGGTAAAGTACGTTCAGGTAAATTATCTGGAGCAGACATGTCTGGCGGTACGTTCACAGTAAATAACACTGGTTCATTCGGTTCTATTCAATCAAACGGTATCATCAACCATCCACAAGCTGCAATTTTACAAGTTGAATCAATCGTAAAACGCGCAGTTGTTATGGATAACGGAATGATCGCTGTTCGCGACATGGTTAACCTATGTATGTCACTTGACCACCGTGTACTAGACGGACTTGTATGTGGCAACTTCTTAAAACGTGTGAAAGAAATCCTTGAAAACACTTCTAAAGAAAATACATCTGTTTATTAATATCAAGAAAAAGACCCGCTACAATTATTGTAGCGGGTCTTATTTATTTTGAAATAACTTATAGCCCCAAAGGGTTAATAGCGGAAGAGCTATCTTTCTCTAAAAAGATAATGATGGTTTCACCTATTTAGTTCGGACAGTAAGTAAATTTTTAAAAGAATGAACAACATTTAGATGGGCACAAAACAGTATATATACAGAAATCGCTGCAGCGCAGAGGGATAATTTCTAAAGGAATCAGGAAACTTGATGCCTAATCATGAATTGCTTGTTTTTCGTATGTATATTAAAATAATAACGTAATGACAATTTTGAATTTTAATTTAATTTACTGGAGAATCCGAATTGCAGGTAAGGGGGGAAAGCTGTCTATTTTCGGGCAGTCAAGATGACATTAAATAAGATGATTAATGAAACTTTTGAAGCGTATACACTGGAGATTTGGGAGAAAAAATCAGAAGAATCATTAAAGGGTAAACCCATTGCTTCCTTATCCAAAAATACATATGAAAACATCCTTTTGAAACCGCTTTATTCAAAAGAGGATTTGAAAATAAACAGTACCGGGCAGTTTCCAGGACAAACTGATTTTAGAAGAGGGGCAGATCCGGCAGGCTATCTATCCAGTCCGTGGAAGGTGGCACAAAGGATTGATGCCGAAAATGGAGAAGAATTACGAAAAAAACTGCATGCGTCTTTTGAAAGAGGACAAACGGCTATTTCCTTTCATTTAGACAAGGACATTGTAAAGGATTTTGTGAAGATTATAGATGGCATCTATGCAACATTCGCCTTTAGTATCGAAGCAGGCAAGGATCAAGTGGAAGTTTTAGAAAAATTATCTAATTTAGCTGATTGTGATAAAGTTTCAGGCTATATTGGCAGGGATCTCTTACAAATAGCATCTAATGATGTGCTGAAACAGGAATATGATAAATGGTCTGAAATGATCCAGTCATTCGATAAGAGAATGCCCAATTTGCGAACAATCCTAGTGGATACTAGTGTATATCATAAAGCAGGTGCAAATGCTATTCAGGAATTAGCTGCTGCTCTTTCTACTGGAGTTCAACATATTCAGGAGCTTCTTGAAAGAGGGATGTCTTTAGAGAAAATTTTATCAAAAATGGTTTTTAAATTTTCCATTGGCGCAAACTTCTTTATGGAGATGGCAAAGCTTCGTGCAGCAAGAGTTCTATGGAGCAAGATAGCAGAAGCATACGGAGCAAACTCGGAAGAACAAAAGATGGTGATTTCAGCTGAAACGTCCCCTTTTACAAAAACAGTTTATGACCCATATGTAAATTTATTGAGGGCCGGAAATGAAGCTTTTGCAGGTGTACTAGGCGGAGTTCAATTTCTACATGTAAGCCCATTTAATGAGCCTGAAGGAAAAACAACCCACTTTTCTGATCGAATCGCACGCAACACTCAGCTTATTTTAAAAGAAGAAGCCCATTTAAAGAATATTATCGATCCTGCTGGCGGTTCATGGTATGTGGAAAGTCTAACAAATGAACTTGCAGAAAAGGCTTGGGCATTATTTCTACAGATTGAAGAGCAGGGTGGAATGGCTGAAGTATTGAAAACAGGATGGATTCAGGAACAAATTTCTGAAGTAATGAAGAGAAGAAATGAGGATATCTTTAAGCGTAGACAGAGCATAATTGGGACAAATATTTATGCAAATCTTAACGATCATCCATTGCAGAACGTGTTGGAAAGTTCGGAAGTGAATCATGCTTTGCCAAATATTCGCTTATCAGAGCCATTTGAAAAATTACGCAAAACTGCTGAAAAACTAAAGCAATCCGGCAATGAACCAAAGGTTGGGCTAATTTGTATCGGTGAGCTAAAGGAGCATAAAGTAAGAGTTGATTTCATGACAGGATTTCTAGCACCAGGCGGAATTCAAGCCGTTAAAAGCGCCAAGGTTGATCATGTTGAGTCTGCTTTACAATTCATTCAACAATCAAATTTACACCATTACGTGTTATGTGGAACGGATAAGCAATATGATGAGTTAGCGCAGTTGCTAGCCCGTTTAATAAAAACAAATTATCCACATGTGCGATTATATTTGGCAGGACTTCCTGAAGAAAGGAAACAAGTGGCATTACAGCAGGCTGGAATCGTGCGATTTATTCATGTAAAAAGCAATTGTTATGAAATATTAACTTCCTTGCTAAGCGAAATGGAGGCGGCTATCAATGAGTAACAAACCTGATTTTAAAAATATTTCGCTATTTAATCATAAGCAAGCATCAAAGGAAGAGTGGGAAAGGAAGGCACAGGAAGAATTAAATGTGTCAATTGACGATCTCTTGTATGAAACGTATGAGCATATTCATGTGAAGCCTCTCTATACAGAAGAGGATATAAAAGATATCGAGCATCTAGACGGTAAACCAGGTCTTCCTCCATATACGCGCGGACCATATCCGACTATGTATGTGAATAAACCATGGACTGTCCGTCAGTATGCAGGATTCTCAACTGCTGAAGAAAGTAATGCTTTTTATCGGCGGAATCTAGCAATGGGGCAGAAAGGACTTTCGGTTGCCTTTGATCTTGCAACGCACCGAGGCTATGACTCAGACCATCCAAGGGTTGTGGGGGATGTTGGGAAAGCTGGTGTAGCAATCGATTCTGTGCTAGATATGAAAACGCTTTTTGACGGGATTCCTTTAGACCAAATGTCCGTTTCTATGACGATGAATGGAGCGGTACTTCCTGTCATGGCCTTCTTTATTGTTACAGCAGAGGAACAGGGAGTAAGCCAAGAAAAGCTATCGGGTACCATTCAGAATGATATTTTAAAAGAATACATGGTTCGTAATACGTACATTTACCCTCCAGAAATATCAATGAAAATTATTGCGGATATTTTTGAATATACGTCCAAATATATGCCTAAATTTAATAGCATCAGCATTTCTGGCTATCATATGCAAGAAGCAGGAGCACCTGCTGATATTGAATTAGCCTACACTCTTGCTGACGGTTTAGAGTATGTAAGAACAGGACTCTCGGCTGGAATTGATATCGATTCCTTTGCACCTAGGCTCTCTTTCTTCTGGGCAATCGGTATGAACTACTTTATGGAAGTGGCAAAAATGCGTGCTGCCCGCTTTATTTGGGCGAAGATGATGAAAACGTTTGAACCGAAAAATCCTAAGTCGATGGCATTAAGAACTCATTCACAAACATCAGGCTGGAGCTTAACAGAGCAGGATCCATTTAATAATGTCACGAGAACGCTGATAGAGGCGCATGCAGCTGCGATGGGCCATACGCAATCACTCCATACGAATGCACTTGATGAAGCCATTGCTTTGCCGACAGATTTTTCGGCACGCATTGCCCGAAATACACAGCTTTTTCTTCAGGAGGAGACAGGAATTACGAATGTGATTGACCCATGGGCAGGATCCTATTATGTCGAAGCATTAACTGATCAATTAATTAAGCGGGCTTGGGCGCATATTGAAGAGATTGAAAACCTTGGCGGGATGGCAAAAGCGATCGAAACGGGCTTGCCAAAGATGAAAATTGAAGAGGCAGCAGCCCGCAGACAAGCACAAATAGACTCTGGAAAAGAGACCATTGTTGGCGTTAATAAATATCGCCTTGATCAGGAAGAGCCGATTGAAATCCTGGATATCGATAACACTGCTGTCCGCTTAAAACAAATCGAAAAGTTAGAGAATTTAAAAGCAACCCGTAATGAGGAGAAAGTTCTAGAAGCTTTGGAAGCGATTACGAGAGCTGTAGAAACGGGAGAAGGGAACCTGCTTGATCTTTCCGTAAAGGCTGCAAGAGTGCGTGCTACACTTGGAGAAATTTCATTTGCTATTGAAAAGGTAGCCAATCGCCATAAGGCGATCATTCGCTCGATAAGCGGTGTGTATAGCTCTGCATTTTCAAATGAAGAAGAGATTACAGAAGTGAAGCTGATGACTGATGAATTTCTTGAAAATGAAGGGAGAAGACCAAGGATTCTTGTAGCAAAAATGGGGCAGGACGGTCATGATCGCGGAGCTAAGGTCATTGCCACAGCGTTCGCGGATTTAGGCTTTGATGTCGATATAGGTCCATTATTTCAAACACCTGAAGAAACGGCTAGACAAGCAGTGGAAAACGATGTTCATGTGATTGGGATGAGTTCACTTGCTGCAGGTCATAAAACGCTTCTTCCACAGTTGATTGAAGAGCTTGCGAAGCTTGGAAGAGAGGACATTCTTGTTGTAATTGGAGGAGTAATTCCAGCGCAGGATTATCAATTTTTACTAGAAAATGGTGCTGCTGCGATCTTCGGACCAGGAACAGTTATCCCTGTTGCCGCTCAAAAGGTGATTCGTGCCATTTATACCCGTCTGGGATATGAGGAAGTGTCACAGTAAAATGGATAAAAGACCAGAATGGTTTGATAGGAAAAATCCTGATCTTTTTACTAGCGTTGTAAGAAAAGGTGTTGAAACGGAACATATTGACTTGACTTTAGTTAGAAATGGACGCTTCAAAAAGAGGAAACGGAATGAAGTAAATATTGCAGAATTGACAGAAGGGATTCTGGCAGGAGACCGTGGGAGGTTAGCCCGTGCAATCACACTAATTGAGAGTAATGCAGAGCATCATTTTCAGGCAGCCCAAAAGCTTTTGCACGAGCTTCTGCCACATTCAGGAAAGGCCATTCGCATTGGAATTACTGGTGTGCCTGGTGCGGGAAAGAGTACGTTTATTGAAGCATTCGGCACGTTCCTTTGTAGTATAGGCATGAAGGTTGCCGTGCTTGCTGTTGATCCAAGTTCGAGTATAAGCGGAGGCAGTATCCTTGGGGATAAAACAAGAATGGAGCAGCTTTCACGGAACCCAAAGGCGTTTATTCGTCCTTCCCCATCGGCTGGGAAGCTCGGAGGAGTTCATCGGAAGACACGGGAAACAATAACCTTATGCGAGGCAGCTGGTTTCAATGTTATTCTTGTTGAAACAGTTGGGGTAGGTCAAAGTGAAGTACTTGTTAGAGATATGGTTGATTTTTTCATGCTATTAGTTTTAACTGGCGCAGGGGATGAACTGCAGGGGATGAAAAAAGGAATTATGGAGCTTGCAGATGCCGTGCTTGTTAATAAAGCGGATGGCGAGAACAAACAATTAGCAGTAAAGACGGAAGCCGAATACAATCGGATTCTCCATTTTCTTCAGCCGGCAACAAAAGGATGGCAAACGAGAGCAGCCACATGCTCTGCAATCTATCAAGAAGGAATGAAAGATATTTGGAAAACGATTCAAACATTCGAACATACAACAAAGAAATCTGGCGTGTTTGAAAATAGAAGAAGAGCGCAAACGAAGGAATGGATCTATGCCATGATTGTTGATCAGCTGCAGTTTAGTTTTTTCAATCATCAAGATGTGAAACCGCTGCTGCCGCAAATGGAAAATGAAGTGATTGCAGGAGTGAGAACAGCAACATCTGCAGTAGAGGAATTATTCCATGCCTATTCAATGAATAAAAAGTTATAAAAGCATCCTTTTTGTGCAATTCAATAAAAGTCCTCTGCGTTGAAAAAAGTGTTCATCTATTGGTATGATGTAAATATGAAAGTTTTATTTACAAAAAGGAGCGAACACTTAGATGAATATGGATTTTAATTTCTTTATGAACGATGTTGTGGCAAACGCACGCAGAGAAATTGTCGATGCTGGCTATACAGAATTGAAAACACCTGAAGAGGTTGAAAAAGCAATTGCACAAAAAGGTACAACCCTTGTAATGGTTAACTCTGTTTGTGGATGTGCTGGCGGAATTGCTCGTCCTGCTGCTGCCCATGCCTTACACTATGATAAGCGTCCAGATCATTTAGTGACAGTTTTTGCTGGCCAAGATAAAGAAGCAACAGAAACCGCACGCAGCTATTTTACTGGTTTCCCGCCATCTTCTCCCTCTTTTGCATTATTGAAAGATGGAAAGCTATGTGCAATGATTGAGCGTCATGATATTGAAGGACATGAACCAATGGCTGTTATTCAAAAGCTTCAAAATGCATTTGAGCAGCATTGCGAAGATCTATAATGTAAAAAAAGTCTCGGTAAGAGGCTTTTTTTTTATTTTAGTACATAACTCATTAAAGTTAAAACTAGGTAAAAAACTATTTTTCAATAGAATTATATTTAAAAATAGTATTGCATAAATATAAGTATGTGTTAAAATACATTCAAGTGAATAATTATTAATAAAACATTTGCTACTTGAAAATTAGTAATTTTTCGCTAATAATAGATAATAGACAATTATACTAATTTTCAGAAAAGTTATAGGAGGAAAATAAAAAATGAAAAAAATAATCTCTTTCTTTTTTATAAGTATTCTAGTCATTGGATTACTAGCAGCTTGTGGCGCAAGCGAAGAGGCATCATCAAACGGATCTAAAGATAAGGATTCTGATAAAAAAGTCCTAACGATGGGAACGTCAGCAGACTATGCACCATTTGAATATATTGATACGGCAAAAGGTGATGAGATTATCGGAATTGATGTGGATATTGCAAAAGCAGTGACTGAAAAGCTTGGCTATGAATTTAAAATTCAAGATATGGATTTTGGCGGATTAATTCAGGCGCTTCAATCTGGTCAAGTAGATTTTGTCCTATCTGCGATGTCTGCAACAAAGGAAAGGAAAGAAAGTGTAGATTTCAGTGAGATCTACTATACTTCTAAACATATGATAGTTTCTAAAAAGGATAGCGGAATTACAAAGGTAGAAGATCTTAAAGGCAAAAAAGTTGGTGCACAGCTTGGCTCCATTCAAGAGGAAAAAGCGAAGGACTTAGCAAAAGAAGTGGATATGACTGTTGAAAACCGCAACCGTATTCCAGAATTAATTCAAGAAATCAAAGCAGGCCGTTTTGATGCAGCCATTATTGAAGACACAGTTGCTCAAGGCTATTTAGAAAATAAAGATGATATCGAAGGATTCACAGTTGAAGATGCGGATGGCGGTTATGCGATTGCACTTCCAAAAGACAGTGAATTGACTGAAGAATTTAACAAAGCATTGAAAGAAATGATTGATAACGGAGAACTAGATAAGATTTTGAAAAAGTGGTTTGAAGGTGAATGATTATAAGCCAGGCTTTTAATCTACTAAAAACGTTCAGAAGGATACTCACTTCTGAACGTTTTTGCCCTCATAGTCGCATCCGCATTTCTTATTGTCTTGCTCCTGCGCCTAGGGGCTCGAGGTCATAAGCCGAGCCAGCAAAAAGGTTAACGAACAACCTTCCCGCTGGCTCGTCTTATGCTTGTCGCCCCTGACCAAGTCGCATCCGCATTTCTTATTGAGAGGATTGTTATTCATGAATTTAGATTTTACATCCATTCTCCCTTCCCTGCCCTATATATTAAGAGGGATTGGCGTGACACTGCAAATTGTCGCTTTGGCAGGACTATTAGGGTTTATACTAGGAATTATTCTATCATTATTTAAAATAAGCTCCATTAAAGTGCTAGGCTGGTTTGCGGATGTGTACACATCCATCTTTAGAGGCACTCCTTTAGTATTGCAGCTAATGATTATTTATTTTGGTTCACCTCAAATCTTTGGCTATCAGATCGAACCGTATGTGGCTGCTGTACTTGCTTTTGGTTTGAATTCTGCGGCCTATATTTCTGAAATTATTCGTGCGGGTATTCTTGCGGTTGATAAAGGACAAAGTGAAGCTGCAATGGCATTAGGTGTTCCTTACCGCCAGATGATGCTTAACATCATTCTCCCTCAGGCTTTGAAAAATATTTTGCCAGCATTAATGAATGAATTCATTACTTTGACGAAGGAATCAGCCATCGTTACAACAATTGGGGTAATGGATATCATGCGCAGAGCCTACCAAGTGGGGGCGGACAAGTTTCGGTTTTTTGAACCATTATTATTAGCGGGTCTCATCTATTATTTAATGGTTATTACATTAACTATTCTTGGGAAAGTTGTTGAAAGGAGGATGAGACGCGGTGATTAAAATTGAAAATCTGTATAAACAGTTTGGAAAACTTGAAGTGCTTAAAGGGATTTCTACAACAATTAAAGAGGGAGAGGTTGTGGCAATTATCGGTCCTTCAGGATCAGGGAAGTCAACGTTCCTCCGCTGTATTAATCTTTTAGAAAAGCCTACAAACGGGCGTATCCTTATCGGTGAACACGATATTACGGACAAAAAAACAAATATCATGAAGGTCCGCCAAAATGTAGGAATGGTTTTTCAGCATTTTCATTTATTCCCGCATAAATCAGTCCTTGAGAATTTAACTTACGCACCGATCAAGGTAAAGGGGCAGTCTAAGCAGGAAGCGGAGAAAATTGGCCTTGAGCTATTAGCAAAGGTAGGCCTATCTGCGAAAGCAAATGAATACCCAAACCGATTATCAGGCGGACAGAAACAAAGGGTTGCGATTGCTCGGGCATTAGCGATGCAGCCTGAGGTCATGCTTTTTGATGAACCAACTTCAGCCCTTGACCCGGAAATGGTCAAAGAGGTATTAGATGTAATGAAATCACTGGCGCATACAGGAATGACGATGGCCATTGTTACCCACGAAATGGGGTTTGCTAGAGAAGTAGCGGATCGTGTTCTATTTTTAGATAGTGGCGTGCTTGTAGAGGATGCACCTCCTAGTGAATTCTTTTCCAACCCGACTTCTGACCGTGCAAAAGACTTCTTGCAAAAAATGCTTTGAATTGTATAATAAAAATGGATGAAGATGGTCTTAATGATCATCTTCTCTTTTTTTGGACATAATTTGTTATGAAGTTAAAAAAGGAATTGTAGGGGTTTTTTATATGAAGTTTAAAATAGGCTATCGAACACTTAAAACAGCTATTGGCACATCCGCATCGATCATTCTCGCTCAGATTTTAGGGTTCGATAATTTTGTTTCAGCAGGAATATTAACCATATTATGTATCCAGGTAACGAAAAAGCAATCGATAAAGACTTCCTGGAACCGTTTCAGTGCTTGTTTGTTAGCAATGTTGTTTTCTATTGTTTTTTTCGAAGGAATGGCTTACCATCCGATCATCATTGGCTTTTTATTGCTATTTTTTATTCCAACAGCAGTTATGCTTAAAATAAGTGATGGCATTGTAACGAGCATTGTCATTATTTTGCATATTTATTCGGCTGGGGAGGTTACAACAAATATTTTATTGAATGAATTAGGGATTATTACAATCGGAATCGGTGTTGCTCTCTTGGCTAATCTTTATATGCCAAGTCTTGATCAAAAGCTGCTGGAATATCAAATCCAGATTGAAGAAAACTTTAAAAGAATATTCGATGAAATTGTTATTTATTTACGTACAAACGAAAGTAATTGGGATGGGCTGGAGATAACTGAAACAGCCCAGCTGATAGAAGAAGCACAAGTCCTTGCCTATAGAGATGTGGAAAATCGCTTACTCCGGAATGAAAATGTATATTATCATTATTTTAAAATACGGGAAAAGCAATTTGAAATCATTGAAAGAGTGTTGCCTATTGTTATTTCGATTTCTTATACAATTGAACAGGGGGAAATGGTAGCAGATTTTATGGAAGAGCTAGCGGCAAATATTCATCCAGGAAATACAGCAAACCGTTTCTTGGTAAAATTATACGAGATGAAATCCTCTTTTAAAAATATGGAACTGCCCAAAACGAGAGAAGAATTTGAGGCGCGTGCCGCTCTTTTTCAATTTGTAAGAGAAATGGAACAGTACTTATGGATTAAAAGCTCTGCGAAAGAGCTAAAGCGGGGAAGCTTGGAGAATCATTTCACTGAATCCGGTGCAAACTAACGGAAAAAAGATGAGGTGATTCTTTGCTTAAAATCATTTCCTCACTACTGCTTGTGTTTATTTTCTCGCCTATTTGGCCTTTAGGACTTAACCCTATGCCTGGGGATCCATTTATTATAGTGAATAAAAAACTAAATGAAGTAGCCTTTATAAGCGAAAATAGAGTTCAAACAGTGATTACTGCAGCGACGGGAAAGACGAAGGATTTAACACCTGAAGGGCTATTTACGATTACGGTAAAGGCGAAGGAACCCTATTACCGAAAAAAGGATATTAAGGGCGGAGATGCAAATAATCCATTAGGGACGCGATGGATTGGTTTCGATGCCGAAGATACAGATGGGCGAATATATGGGCTCCACGGGACAAATGATCCGTCCTCTATTGGAAAATACGTATCTCAAGGATGTATTCGTCTGCAAAATGAAGCGATAGAATCGTTATATGACTTTGTTCCAGTTGGAACGAAAATATTAGTTACTTCTACTTCTGAAACCTACGAACAGCTTGGACAAACATATGGTGCAATAAAATGAAGGGACTGTCATCTTGACAGTCCCTCTTTATGTGCAAATATTTTCTCTATAAAATCATTGTTAATCCAATAAGCAGTGTTGAGGCAAGCATAGCAAAAATCATTAAATATACGATTATTTTTTGCATCTTTCTATTAGACAATGATATCCCCTCCTCTAAGTTATCATTTGCTACCCTCTATTTTACTAGGAATCATTAAAATGAACAACCGCTCGAAATTTTAAAGGATTTTTCGACATGTTTAGCGAATATTAAAATATCTGTATATTCTTATTATAGAAAAAAGCGTATAATTTTTGAATGTAGAGAACTAACTTGGCATATCGCTTGGAAAGGAAGGAGAACAAGTTGATTAAAAAAATTGATCATATTGGTATTGCCGTCCGTTCACTTGATGAGGCATTGCCATTCTATACGGAAATTCTTAAACTACCGCTGCTTGGAATTGAAGAGGTGGAAAGTGAAAAATTAAAAGTCGCCTTTTTAAAGGCGGGAGAAACGAAGCTTGAGCTTTTAGAGCCAACGAATGAAGATAGCGCAGTGGCAAAATTTATTGAGAAGCGTGGGGAAGGACTGCATCATGTCGCGCTTGGTGTAGACTCCATCCAGGATCGAATCAATGAAATAAAGGAAAAAGGTATCCGCATGATTCAGGATGTCCCGAAAACCGGAGCAGGAGGAGCCAAGGTAGCTTTCATGCATCCGAAATCAACTGGAAGTGTCTTATATGAATTTTGTGAGAAGAAAGGATTGAAATGAACTCATGACAGACATCTATGAAAAAATCAATGATTTATATGACCGCAAGCGAGAAATAGAATTAGGCGGCGGCGATGAGAAAATTGAAAAACAGCACGAAAAAGGCAAGCTGACTGCTAGAGAAAGGATTGAATTATTAGTTGATCCAGGGACATTTGTCGAACTAAACCCGTTTATTGAACATCGCTGCATGGACTTTGGTCTTGATGGCCAAAAAGGGCCTGGTGATGGAGTTGTAACTGGGTATGGAAAAGTAAATGGAAGACCGATCTTCTTATTCTCACAGGATTTTACTGTTTTTGGCGGGGCACTGGGAGAGATGCATGCGAAGAAAATTGCTAATGTGATGGATCTGGCTGCTGAAAATGGGGCGCCTTTTGTTGGTTTGAATGATTCCGGCGGTGCCCGGATTCAAGAAGGTGTCGTCTCGCTTGACGGATATGGACATATTTTTTACCGGAACTCGATTTATTCAGGTGTCATTCCGCAAATTTCCGTCATTATGGGACCTTGTGCGGGCGGTGCCGTTTATTCTCCAGCGATTACGGATTTTGTTTTTATGGTGGAGAAAACAAGTCAGATGTTTATTACAGGTCCGAAGGTGATTGAAACAGTTACAGGTGAAAAAATTTCATCGGAAGATTTAGGAGGTGCTGGGGTACATAATTCGATTAGCGGGAATGCTCATTTTAAGGGAGAAACAGAAACAGAAGTGATTGAACAAGTCCGTCGGTTATTAAGCTATCTTCCGCAAAATAATGAGGAAAAGCCGCCGCGGGCCGAGATGGATACAGAAGATGATTACCGTCCAGATCTAACAGATGTCATTCCTTTCGATGCTGTTCGTCCTTATGACGTTAGGAAAGTAATTGAACAGGTTGTTGATGCCGATTCATTTATGGAGGTCCAGCCAGACTTTGCAAAAAATATCGTTGTTGGTCTTGCCCGAATTAAAGGAGAGGTTGTCGGACTCGTTTGTAATCAGCCGAAGGTCATGGCAGGCGGTCTTGATATCGATTCCTCTGATAAAGCGGCTAGATTTATCCGTTTTTGTGATTCATTCAATATCCCGCTCATTACTTTTGAGGATGTAACAGGCTTCTTTCCAGGTGTGAAACAGGAGCATGGCGGCATCATCCGGCATGGTGCAAAGATTCTATATGCGTACTCCGAAGCCACTGTTCCAAAACTCACCGTTATTTTACGAAAGGCATATGGCGGAGCCTATGTCGCCTTGAATAGTAAATCAATCGGTGCGGACCTTGTATTTGCTTGGCCAAATGCGGAGGTAGCCGTTATGGGCCCACAGGGAGCAGCAAATATCATTTTTGCAAGGGAAATTTCAAACAGCGATAATCCTGAAGCGATTAGAGCACAAAAGATTGAAGAGTACCGTGAAAAGTTTGCCAACCCATATGTAGCAGCTAGCAGAGGGATGATTGATGATGTCATTGATCCGCGAGAAACAAGGGTTAAGCTCATTCAAGCACTAGATATGCTCAGAAATAAGAAGGAAACGAGACCGAAAAAGAAGCATGGAAATATTCCATTATAAAAAAGGCGATATATACAAAACAAGATTAATTTTGCAAATAGCAAACATCATCCTTGTGTCAGTTAGCGTTTATCATGCAAAAGCTATACTATTTTTGCAAAAATAGAATTTATAAAGGTATACTAGAATAGTAAATAAAAAATTTATACATAGATCGGGAGGACTGGACGAATATGATTAATCAGGAACGGTTATTAAATGAGTTTTTAGAGCTTGTACAAATTGATTCTGAAACAAAATATGAAACGGAAATTGCAAAGGTTTTAAAGAAGAAATTTACTGACCTGGGCGTTGAGGTATTTGAAGATGATACAACCGCACAAACTGGCCATGGTGCAGGAAACTTGATTTGTACGCTACCAGGCACAAAAGAGGGCGTAGATACGATTTACTTTACATCTCATATGGATACAGTAGTCCCAGGAAAAGGCATTAAGCCATCTATTAAAGATGGGTACGTTGTAACAGATGGGACAACGATTCTTGGTGCAGACGACAAAGCAGGTCTTGCTGCTATGTTTGAAGTAATTAAGGTGCTAAAAGAGCAAAGCATTCCTCATGGGAAAATCGAATTTATTATTACAGTTGGTGAAGAGTCAGGTCTCGTTGGTGCAAAGGCGCTGGATTCATCATTAGTTACTGCTAAATACGGCTATGCACTAGATAGCGATGGCAAGGTAGGGAATATTATTGTCGCTGCACCTACACAAGCGAAAGTGAAGGCAACAATTCTTGGAAAAACGGCACATGCAGGTGTTGCACCAGAAAAAGGAGTTTCTGCTATTACGATCGCTGCTAAAGCGATTTCAAGAATGCCTTTAGGACGAATTGATGAAGAAACAACTGCGAATATTGGTCGCTTCGAGGGAGGTACACAAACAAACATCGTTTGTGACCACGTTGAAATTTTGGCTGAGGCTCGCTCATTAGTGAACGAAAAAATGGAGCAGCAAGTAAGCAAAATGAAAGAAGCGTTTGAAACAGCAGCTGTCGAAATGGGCGGAAAAGCTGAAGTGGAAGTAGAAGTTATGTATCCTGGCTTTAAATTTGGCGAAGGCGACCATGTGGTTGAAGTGGCACGTAAAGCTGCAGCTAAAATTGGCCGCAGCTGTGAGTTATTGAAGAGCGGCGGCGGAAGTGATGCGAACGTGATCGCAGGCTTTGATATCCCAACGGTTAACCTTGCAGTAGGCTATGAGGAAATTCACACAACAAATGAACGGATGCCGATTGAAGAATTAAATAAATTAGCAGAAATGGTGATTGCGATTATTGAGGAAGTAACAGCTCAATAATAAAATGAGAGAAGAGAACCTTCGTTAAAAAGGGTTCTCTTCTCTTTTTAAAAAAGAAAGCAGCATGAAGGAGAATATGATATATTTAATATAGTCAATAGTGGTTATATAGACCCACTTGGGTGCAGGAGGGGTAGTTTTTGGAAGAAATAAAAAAGGTAGTTGTATTTCAAGTTGGCAATGAAGAATATGCCATCCCTATTCATTATGTTATGTCGATTGAAAAAGTAGAAGGGATTACACCTATCCCTCATTTACCTAATTATGTAAATGGGATTACGAAAGTGAGAGACGAGCTCATTCCGGTTGTTGACTTTGAGAAAATTCTCTATAACCGCTCATTTAAGGCGACTGAATCGACAAAGATGATCGTCTTACGAACAGAAATGCTGTCAATTGGCGTTATTGTTTCAGATGCAAAAGAAATTATTGACATTCCATCTGATAATATAAAGCAGCTTGGCCTTCTTGCTTATCAAAAAACAACGTATTTCACAGGGGTAGCAAACTTGGATACACGAGTGATTACTATGATTGATCCATCTATCCTCGTTCAATCTCTTGATGGAATTAGAGAGATTCAGGAGTTCATGAAGACGCAAAAGGAAACGACATAATATGATAGAACAGAGGGTTGGGGAATCCTCTGTTTTCTTTATGTTAAAAATGATAAATTTGCTAAAATAGAAGAAGAATATAAACAAGGATGTGCCAGCATGAAACAAATGTATCCGAAAAATGGACGAGTCATTTTACATGTTGATATGAATAGTTTTTATGCGTCAGTCGAAATGGCCTTTGATCCATCTTTAAAGGGTAAACCATTAGCGATTGCAGGCAATCCAAAGGAACGGCGGGGAATTATTGTTACATGCAGCTATGAAGCAAGGAAGTTGGGTGTGAAAACAACAATGCCTCTTTGGGAGGCCAAGAAGCTTTGTCCGCAGCTGATTGTTAAAAAGCCTAATTTTGATCGGTACCGAGCCGCTTCTATCGGGATGTTTGAAATTTTAAATCAATATTCCTCATTAGTTGAACCCGTATCCATTGATGAAGGATATGTGGATATAACGGAAAGCTATGAATTTGGCACTCCGCTTGAAATTGCTGAAACGATTCAAAAGCAGATTCAGAGGCAGCTTGATTTACCGTGCAGCATTGGAGTTGCACCAAATAAATTTCTAGCTAAGATGGCTTCTGATATGAAAAAGCCGATGGGGATTACCGTTCTGCGAAAAAGGGATGTGCCAGCTGTATTGTGGCCGCTTGATGTGGAAGAAATGCATGGGGTAGGAAAGAAAACAGGAGAAAAATTGCGGACCATACATATAAAAACGATTGGTGATCTTGCAAAAGCCAATGATTATCAATTGAAATCTGTTCTAGGAATCAATGGTCCAAGATTAAAGGAAAGGGCGAATGGAAATGACCGAAGACCTGTAGATCCCGATTCCGCTTCTGAATTCAAAAGCATCGGCAATTCAACCACCTTGCCCCGTGATGTTTCTAATCAGCAGGAGCTCCTGCGTGTACTGGAAAAGCTTGCTGGAACTGTATCCGTTAGACTTAAAAGAAAAAAGGTTCTTGCCTCCTCATTAGGGATAACGATTCGTTTCAAGGATCGAAAAACGATAACAAGGAGTAGGAAGCTGCAAAATCCAATTCAGAAGGAAGAGGAGCTTTTCCAGATAGCTAAACAGCTTTTTCTAAAGCATTGGAGCGGTGATTCCGTTCGATTGCTTGGCATTACTGGAATGGATTTAGTTGAATATAACGAGGCGGTTAAACAGCTGGACCTCTTTAGCTATGAAAAAGAGGCAAAGAAAGAGCCTTTGTTTGAAACATTAGCAAACCTGCGTGAGAAATTTGGCTCCCATATTATTGATCGAGCAGTGATGATGCCGGAAGTCAAAATCGAGCAGCGAAATATTGGAGCAGAAACGAGCTTCAATAAAGATTTTTTGCAGGACTTCTCTTATAGAAAGACAGAGAAAGAGGAATAGTAGGCAATGATTGCATAAATAATTGAATCTTGCTACAGTATAGAGGATTCTTAGCATGAAGATAGGTTTTAGAAGGGGTGTTGAAAGATGGAAAAAACACAAATTGGTATTATTGGTTTAGCGGTTATGGGAAAAAATCTTGCCATGAATATTGAGAGCAGAGGGTATTCTGTTTCCGTATACAATCGATCACGAGAAAAGACAGATGAGATGCTAAAGGAGACAAACGGAAAAAATATTAAGGGTACATATTCCATTGAAGAGTTTGTAAATTCCCTCGAAAAACCGAGAAAGATTATGTTAATGGTGAAAGCGGGTGCGCCAACGGATGCAACCATTGAGCAATTAAAACCTCTCCTTGAAAAGGGGGATATCCTAATTGATGGCGGAAATACGTTATTTACAGATACACAGCGTCGTAATAAAGAGCTAAGTGAATTAGGCTTCCATTTCATTGGGACAGGTGTATCTGGCGGAGAAGAAGGAGCATTGCTCGGCCCTTCTCTAATGCCTGGAGGCCAAAAAGAAGCGTATGAGCTCGTTGCTTCAATTTTTAAAGATATTTCTGCAAAAGTAAATGGAGAACCTTGTACAACCTATATTGGTCCGGACGGTGCAGGGCATTATGTGAAGATGGTTCATAACGGGATTGAATATGGAGACATGCAGCTGATTGCGGAGTCCTACTTCCTTTTGAAACATGTGCTTGGTCTTACTGCAGATGAGCTTCATGACGTATTTGCTGAATGGAATAAAGGGGAGCTTGATAGTTACTTAATCGAGATTACTGCAGATATTTTTGCGAAAAAGGATGAAGAAACAGGGGAGCCGCTTGTAGATCGCATTCTTGATACAGCTGGTCAAAAAGGAACAGGGAAATGGACGAGCCAAAGTGCATTAGATATGGGGGTACCGCTTCCTATTATTACCGAATCCGTATTTGCGCGCTATATTTCTGCGATGAAGGCAGAGCGTGTCCAAGCAAGCAAGCTGCTAAGCGGACCTAGTAAACAAGCCTATTCAGGCGATAAAAAAGCTTTCATTGAGTCTGTTCGCAAAGCACTTTACATGAGTAAGATCTGCTCATATGCGCAAGGATTTGCCCAAATGCGCGCAGCATCCGAGGAGTATAACTGGGATTTACGCTATGGCGATATTGCGATGATATTCCGTGGAGGCTGTATTATTCGTGCACAATTTCTGCAAAAAATTAAGGATGCGTATGATCGGGATGCAGGCTTGAAAAATTTACTGCTTGATCCTTATTTCAAAGAAATTGTTGAAAGCTACCAGGGGGCACTTCGTGAAATCATTAGTGTAGCTGTTCAAAATGGCATTCCAGTCCCATGCTTATCAGCAGCTATTTCCTATTATGACAGCTATCGTACAGAAAGTTTGCCAGCCAATCTCATTCAGGCGCAGCGAGATTATTTTGGTGCTCACACATACGAGCGCATTGATAAAGAAGGCGTATTTCATACAGAATGGATGAAATAAAAGATTAAAAAAACAGCAGTGTTTAACTTAAACGCTGCTGTTTTTTTATTTGCTTAAAGCTTCTTAATTTAGAAGGGGGAGAGAACGGCTGACTTCACCTCCTTGCAATCCAAAAGAACTAAGGAGTCTATCCATTTCGTCAAAGATGGAAATGTGATTAATTTCCATGAAATGAACAATTTGTACTAATAAATTTAACATTTGTAACATAAAAAAGGTGAATTAATTCAATGAACTTTACAAATGTAACTAAAAAATGACTTAGGAATGAGACAAGTATAGTTCATTAGTTTTGTTAATTATTCTAGTTTCAAGATAATAACAGGAATATTTTAACAGACATGATTCGACATTTTTTTTGGGAGTATTTGACCAATTTGTGAACAGGTGGTAATTAATATTTAAGGCAAAAAAGATTATGGATATGTATATTTCATTGTACAAAAAAGTGAATCGCTAAGAGAGGTAACAAATTATGTTGGAATCAAAGAGAAGAGCCATTATTTTCTTATCAATCTCTTTAATATTGGCATTTATTGCTGGCCTATTTTTTCTGCAAAAAATTAAAGAACTAAATAGTGAATTAGGGGGGATGACCAAAATATACGTGGCAGCAACTGATATCCCATCACGATCTTTACTTCAGCCTACCCATGTTATACAGGAGGAAATTCCAAATCGTTATGTGAACAATTCCCATGTGACAAATGTTGAGGATTTGATTGATAAGGTTTTAGTTGTTCCATTAGTTGAGGGGGATATTATCACGAAATCGATGTTAAAACCTGTCTCAAATGCAACAGATGAAAATAATAGATTAGTAACGATGCTCCAATCAGATCGAATTCGGTTTGATGAAGAATTAGAAGGCCTTGATCGTGTTGATATTGTAGTTTCACATACTTTTGATGGGAAGCCCGTTACTGAAATTTTTATGAAGGATGTCTTAGTTGCTGCTGTCTCTAAAAGCGAGAAGAACTTTTCTGGAGTGGCTGTTGAAGTTCCTGCCGAAGATGCGCCGAAAATTATCCATATGCAAAATTACGCGGATTCCATTCGAATATTAAAGGCGAATGTAGGTAAGGGACTCCAAATGAATACAGAGACCGAAAAGCCGGAAGCTGAACAGGAGAAAAAGGAAGAAAGTGCAGAAACCCCAAAAGCCCCAGAAACTCCAGCCGCACCACCGCAGGAGCAAAATAAAGAAGAAGTTGAAACAACTGAAAACGGGGCTGAAAACGAAAATAATAAAAAATAGGATCGAACTTACTTTGGAGGGTGCAAATGAGTGCTGAGATTAAAATATTACTCGTTGGTGATCAAGAACAATCGAAAAATCATTTAAGGGGTGTATTAAATAGCTTCGAAAAAGTTGATTTAATCTCTTATCGTGATTTGAAGACTGAGCTGGATCGACTAGCTCCAGATTTAATATTTTTAATTGAATCTGACGATGAATCCGCTGCAGATGCAATTGAATATATCCATGTGGTTAATCCGATGGCACTAGTAGTTTTTATCGCATTCTCGCAAAATTTTGATGTATTAAAAAGCGTAATGAGAGCAGGCATTAAAGATTTTTTCGTATTGCCTGATGAAAATGCGATGCTGTATGGCCGATTGGATAGCATTATTCAAATGGTCTATCAACGAAAAAAACAATTAATGGAAACGGCCGTTACAAGTCAGTCCTTTAAAAGAGGCAGGGGAAAAATATATTCGTTTTATAGTGGAAAAGGCGGATCAGGCAAAACGCTAATATCTAGTGCTTTTGCGCAAACTTTAAAGTTTGAATCGACTGCTCAAGTAATCTACATCGACTTAAATTTACACTACGGTGGTGCAGAGGCTTTTCTTTCAATCACTTCCAATCGTTCCTTTGCTGATCTAATGCCGGTTATTGATGAATTAAATGAAAGTCATATTCGAAATGTATCTCAAGTGGAGAAACTATCCAAATTAGAAGTGCTGTTAAGTCCACGCGATGCGGAAATAGCTGAGCATTTGCCAGAAGGGTTCATTGCAAGACTATTAAGAACTTGTAGGAGAAGCTATGACTTTGTCATTGTAGATTTGCCTGTAGCCATGAACATTCATTCCTATGCGGCTCTAGAAGAATCCGATAAAATTTTTTACATTTTAAATTTAGATACCCCTTCTATCAACACTTTAAAACAAGTGGAGGGGCTATTTCAAAGGCTAGGAATTGAAACGGAGGGTAGAATGGAAATCCTCATTAACCAAGTGGGAAAAGAAAATGAGATTAAACCAAGTGATGTAAAGAATATCATTACTTACCCAATTGCTGCTAAATTTCCTCGTGATTTTAAAGGGGTCCAGGCACATATTAATAAAAGCGTACCTTTTAGAAAGGAAGCGAATGAAAAGAAATTAATCCCATTTGCAAAAGGCATTAAAAAATGGGTTGTTCAAATGGTGGAATAACTCTTAAAAGGATTGATGACAGATGTCATTATTTGAAAGAAGAACGATCAGGATAAAAGAAGAACATAGAGGAAATCATGAAAATCAATATATAAATGAATTAGTCGATCATTACAAAACGAGAATTTTACGTGAAGCGAACTTAGAACTGTTAACAAGTCTTCCTCAAGGCGAAATGAGACTAAGAATTGAACAACTAATTAGCCAATTTATGAGTGAGGAAAAAGTAATCATTCCAAGACTCGATAAAGAAGAGTTATTGACAAGAATTATTGATGAATCGGTGGGCTACGGGCCGTTAGAGCCGTTGCTTGATGACCCAACGATCACAGAGATTTTAATCAATGGCCATAAGGAAATATATATCGAGAAGCTTGGTAAGCTGCAGCTCGCTCCCGTAACGTTTAAGGATGATAATCATGTGCGGCATGTCATCGATCGAATCGTTGCCCCTATTGGCCGGCGAATAGATGAAAGTTCACCGATGGTAGATGCTAGGTTACCAGATGGAAGCCGTGTAAATGCAGTCATACCGCCCATAAGCTTAATTGGTCCAGTCGTTTCGATCAGGAAGTTTCGCAAAGAACCTTTTCAAATGACTGATTTGCTTAATTTCGAATCGTTAAATAAGGAAATGTCGATATTTTTAGATGCTGTTGTAAGAGCAAAATTAAATATTTTGATATCAGGCGGTACTGGAAGTGGAAAGACAACTTTGTTAAATGTATTAGGCAACTCTATTCCAAACGGGGAGAGAATCGTAACAATTGAGGATTCCGCGGAGCTGCGTCTTGATAAACAGAATGTTGTTGGGTTGGAAGCAAGACCTCCTAATGTTGAGGGTTCAGGTGAAATTACCATTCGACATTTAGTAAAAAACTCGTTGAGGATGCGTCCTGACAGAATTATCGTCGGAGAGGTGCGTGGTGCGGAAGCGTTCGATATGCTTCAAGCTATGAATACTGGACATGAAGGGTCTATTACAACTGTTCATGCCAATACACCTTTTGATGCATTAAGGCGTGTAGAGGGAATGGTTGTTATGGCGGGAATGGATTTACCTACACATATTATCCGTGAGTATATCGTTGGTGCGTTAGATATTATCGTCCAAGGAGAGAGGCTAACGGATGGAACGAGAAAGTTAACATCCATTTGTGAAATTCATAGGGAAGACAATGGGGAAATTGTGATTAAGGAAATTTTCGCATTCAAAAGAAGTGGGATGAAGAAAACAGGAGAAGTTGAAGGGTATTTTGCACCTACTGGAGTCGTACCGAGATGTTTAGAAAGGATTAAAATGTTTGGTATTGCTCTTCCAGAAAATCTTTTTGAAAGTAAATAAGCGGGAGGGGGGACATTTTGGAAATTGCCTCTATATTCGGTATCTCTGTCTTGTTTTTTATTTGGGGAATTTATCAATTGCTTGGCTATAGAAAAGAAAAACGGGAAATAACAAAAAAATATGAAAATATGTTTAAGAAAGAGAATGGTAGAAGTAGCTTTATTTCAAATCTAGGCGATCGCTTTGACCAAACCCCATTCGCAAAGAAATTCAAGATTAAATTATTGTATGCGAATATATTAATTCTTCCTTCTGAGTTTTTTGCTATTTTGCTATTTTATTGCTTTGTCATCGTTATTATCTTTATGTGGCTATTTTCTTTGAAGTTTAAGATTAGTATCATCCTAGCCGCCATCATAACTTTTGTATCTTACTGGCTTTTATTTTTAGTAAGAAGAAATAAGTATATTGAAAAGCTAAATGATCAGCTTTCAGAAGTTTGTCGATTGCTGGGGAATAGTACAAAAGCCGGAATGACGATTAATCAGGGAATTGAAGTTGTAGCTGCAGAGGTCGGATTTCCAGCAAGAGATGAATTTAAAGATTTAGCCCATAATTTACGTCTCGGGGTAGACTTTGAAAGGGCCTTAAAGGAAATTGAAAAAAGAGTGCCGACAAAAGAATTCAAATTATTTATTGCTGCTTTATTAATACAAAAGAAATCAGGCGGAAACTTAACAAAGGTTTTGGAGGAAATGGCCAAAACTTTAGAAGAACGAAAGATTTTAAGGCAGACGATTAAAACAGCCACAGCTGAACAACGATTTATTTCATATATTTTACCAGCAATGCCGATATTTTTAATTTTAATGTTGAATTCAATGATGGATGGATTTATTGATTTGATATTTACCATTCCAGGTGCCATATTAACAACGGTTTTCTTAATAGGAATGGTCATATCTTTCATACTAGTTAGAGCTGTCACAAATATAAGGGTGTAGACGATATGGACGGAGTAATACTTTCAGCAATTTTATTATTTTGGTTGTTTTTAGTACTAAGCTTTTTAAATTTTTATAGTTATTCCAAAAGCAAAGAAACACTTAAAGTGCATTTAAATGAAGTGGCTCTGACTCAAGCAATGATAAGGGAAAAGAAAAGATCTGTATTTGACAGATTGATTATGTTTCTATCCCGATATGCTGATGATTTTTCAGCAATTGGAGAAAGAATTAATTTTTATAGTGAATCACCTGATGTTGAAGTATTGCTGAAGAAGGCAGGAAAACCATATGGACTAACAGTAGCACGCTTTCAGGGATTTAAAATTGTTTGCGTCATTCTTGGGTTTATCATTGGAACCTTTCTCTTCATTTTCGGCTTCCCTTTTGCAAATGTTCTATTTGTTACACTTCCGTTTATTGGATTTTTTATCCCTATTTTCTTAGTAAGGGGAAAGGCGAAAAAGCGTCAGGAGCAGCTCCGGCGAGATTTGCCGGACTTCCTTGATACGGTAAGTATAAGTTTGCAGGCAGGATCTGGATTAGATGGAGCAATAAAGGAAGTAATCAGTTATTATATTGGGCCGATTCAGGAAGAGTTTTCAAGGTTTATTCAAGAAATAGAACTAGGGGTGCCAAGAGAAAAAGCGTATGTGGAAATGCTGAATCGAAACGATAATCAGGATTTTCAAAATGTCATTAAATCTTTAATTCAAGGATCAAGATTAGGTGTGCCAGTTGCTACAACGTTTCAAAATCAAGCGAATGAAATGAGAAGGATCAGCCTAGAGCAAGTGAAGGAAAAAGCTGCAAAAGCCTCTCCGAAGGTGACACTTATTACGTCATTTCTTATCGCACCACTGATTATGTTAATGATTTTAGGTTTAATCATTCTCAATATGATCTATGGAGAAGACAGCATTATCAATCTATTTTCAACATAAAAAGAGTCTTTGAAAGGGGTGGTGTTTCAAAGGTTAGAAGAATCGATGAATTTGTTGATAGGAATCAAGATAGGAATTAAACATTTTGAGGAGGAAGAAAATGAAGAAGAAAATGATTGAAATGAAGGAAAAAATGATTAACAGCTTAACGTCCATGTACTTTGGCCTTAAAGGAAGAGTAGCAAATGAGAAGGGTGTTTCCACGATTGAGTGGGTTGGTTTAGCGGCGGTTATTATTGCATTAATGTTTGCTTTAGCTACAGCGATGAAATCAAGTGGCGGGGATCTTTCAGAAACCATTATCAATAAGTTAAAAGAAATGATTGATAATATCAACACTTGATTATGGTATGAAACAACTTTGAAAGGAGGGAGTTCATGCCTAGACTATTTACTCCTGCAGCGATTATATTTTTTTGCTTTATCTTTTTGGTTGGGTGCCAAGATAAAAAGGAAACGGTTGATAAAGTAAAAGAAAAAGAGGTTGTTAAGGTAGAGGAAGAAGAACCTGCTTCTGAAGAAACGGCAACTGAGCCTGAAGAAATACCGTTTCATATAGACGTTCCCGATATGCCTAGTAATCTTGAAGAAGTAGTTTCCTATCCAATTGGCTTATTCGCATCCAAAGATACCAAGGTAAAAGATGAAGCTGTTCAAGAAGCATTAGATGCAATCCCTCCTCTTTCAGAAACGGCTAATGAAGGAGAACTATCTAATTTATTGGCTTATGTATACTCTCTTTATAAGATGGACTATGATGACCCAAAGGTTATTATTGATTCGTTAAGTATTGCGACAACACCCGAATCAGAGGAAATTTCTGAAGAAGAGCAGACGGAGACGTTTAATGTGGAAATCATTCTAGATGCCAGTGGGAGTATGAAGAAAGTGATTGGCTCTAAGTCTATGATGGAAATTGCCAAGGAGGCTATTGAAGAATTTGCCTCATCCTTACCTGAAGAGGCGAATGTTGGTCTGCGTGTTTATGGGCATAAAGGGACGGGTTCTAATGCAGATAAAGCTATGTCCTGTGCTGCAAATGAATTAGTCTACCCTATTCAGCCGTACAGTGACTCGGGGCTGAAAGAAGCGCTGGGGAAATTTAATCCTGCGGGCTGGACACCGCTTGCCCAATCATTACTTGAAGCTCAGCAAGATTTAGCAAAATTCAAAGGTGAAAACCATCGAAATATTATTTACTTAGTAAGTGATGGAGTGGAAACATGTGATGGCGATCCGATTGCCGCAGCCAAAAGCTTAAAAGCATCTGAGATTTCACCTGTTGTAAATATTATTGGATTTGATTTAGGCAGTAAAGATGAGCAGCAATTAATGGACGTAGCGGAAGCAGCAGGTGGAACATACGTAAATGTTCGCAATCATGAGCAATTAAAAAGCCAGTTTAATAAGGCTTCGGCTGATGCCCATAAATGGATGACTTGGTATCAAAAGGAGAAGTCTGGGATTTTTAAAAATGCGGATCAACAGAAAACGGCCATTTATAGTCTATCAAATGCCTGGAAGAATAATATTTCTAAAGAAAAATATTTAATTTCTTTTTCTCTTCAAAGTCTCTATACAAAGGAAAAAATTACAAAAGAGCAGGAACTGGCAGCAAATAAAATGGCACAGGAGTTCTATGATCATCATTACGGTTTAGTAGAAGAAATGAAGAATACACTTATTGATGCAAGAGATGAGAATTTAGCCTCATCTTTAAAAGAAATTAAAGATATATATAATCAAAATGTCTCTCCAGGAAAAAAAGAGTAGGGGGACTTGAGAGTAGATGAAGAAATTACTTAAAAATGAACGAGGGTCAGCTATCATTGAATTTATTTCAATGGTGCCCCTTGTCTTACTTTTAATGATGATCCTTTGGCAATTTCTTGTGGCTGGATATGCCGTCATTATTACTCAGTCAGCCGCAAACGAAGCTGCCAAAACCTATTCGGTAACAAAAGATCGTGCGGAAGCCCATGCAGCCGCGGAGAAAATTGTTCAAAATGCTAAAGCCACATTAAAATTAAATGGAAATGTAAATATCGTAGACTTAAATTCCAGAGATTTTAAGGCGACTGTCACTGTCGATCTGTCACTAAAGTTTTTGCCTAAAAAAATTCTCGGAGTCCTTCCGCCATTAACTTTCGATAAGTCAATAAATGGCAGGACGGTGGAGTAAATGAAGAGATACATTGCTAATGAAAAAGGGAATACGATGATTTTTATGCTCGGCTCGATGACGATGCTTGTGTTAATGTTTGTCATTATTGGGAGCTTTGCTAACGTTTTTATTATAAAGGAAAAAGCATCGAATAATGCTGAACAGGCAAGCTTAGCAGCCTCGGGGGAAATTCTGGCGGGTTTAAATACAGCGATCGAGCTGTATGACCGACATCAATATAATTATTATATAAGTATTAAGAGGCTAGACTTGTATGAACAAAATTCAATCTTAAAAAAGCTGGGTGAAGAAAAAGCGAGTCTAAGAAGCTCCGGGAGAAATTTATCAACTATAGAAATCAACCACAATGCGATAAATAATGTGATAAAGGCAGAATTAGAATCACCAGGGATTTTAACTGGTGCTTTGCAAGGGTTTGTATCCAGTGAGCTGGATAATGCAGTCAGCAGAGTCCACGATGCTGTTGCAAAAAATATTAATGACAACAACGGTGTGCTTTCTGGAACGACAATAGTCTTTTTTAACAAGAATAAAAGGGTTGAAGTAAAGACAGCAACCAAATATAAGGCAATTAAATACGATAGCTTGTTTCCTGAAGATAAAAGACTGATCAAGCAAAAAGGGGAAGGGTTAAAGTTCGAGTTTTTGAGCGGTTTTGGTTCGTACAAGTCGGAGTATACATTCCCGTGATAAGAAATTTAAAGTAAATAAATAAATTTGCAAGAATGGAGAGGAGATATGTTTAAACGATTAAGGATCGTTTTTGCGATCATAGCAACAGCAGCATTGTTGTTTCTCAACACGGGTCCATTTATTTTATATGCATCAGCATGGGGAGAATCGAATACATGGACGACATCTCCATCGTGGACTAACGAGCCCACTTGGAAAACCCCGCCTAAATGGGAGACGCCACAGTGGAAATCTCCTGGCTGGAATACACAGCCATCATGGAAAACGCAGCCAAATTGGCAGAATCCTGGCTGGAATACTGACCCATCATGGAAAACATCACCAGATTGGAATTCGCCGGGTTGGGAGAATCAGCCAAATTGGAATTCACCTGGGTGGGAAACGCAGCCTGGGTGGGAAAACCAGCCAAATTGGAATTCACCTGGATGGGAAACGCAGCCTGGATGGGAAAACCAGCCTGATTGGAAAGATCCAAATTGGAATGACCCGAATGGGGGAAACTCTAATTCGAACCCGGCACCTGGGCAAAACAACAATATAAATGATCCCACTTCTCCAGATGGAACAAAGCCAAATAATCCGGGTGACCCAAACTCCCCAATACCACCAGATGCTAATAATCCACAATCGAATGATCAAACGAATAATCAAAATAGTTCTGAAACAGGAAAGAATAAAAATAATAAGTCAGAGGATGATCTGTCAGGTCCTTTTTTTGAATTTAAAGAAGTGACTGATAAAGGTGCAGCTACCTATTTTATAAAGGATATTGTTGGAGGAAATATCAACTTAATCGATCAAAGTTTGAGAAAAGGAGATATCACTCTAGAAGATTTTCTTAAAAGTCATAAAAAAATGGGGATATCTGGTTTTAAGCTATTTACGAAAGGTGACCCCACAATTGATGCCTTATATGACGCGTACGACCTAGCAAAAAAACCAAAAGAAGTTTATGATAAGTACAAAACTTTTAAAGAAGTTAAGAAAGTAGATGACCTCAGAAAAGCTGGGGATTTAATTGAATACACCCGGAAATCTAAAGAATTATATGAAACGGGAAAATCCTTTTCAACTGGAAATGCGATTGTTTCCGCCATTACGATGCCATTAACAATATGG
Organism: Cytobacillus sp.; assembly: GCF_032154635.1. Lineage (GTDB taxonomy): Bacteria > Bacillota > Bacilli > Bacillales > Cytobacillaceae > Cytobacillus. The sequence continues at coordinate 200,644 of NZ_JALDXW010000001.1, forward strand.
GATGCGATAGGGAATTATAACAAGTTAAATAATAATGCTAGTACGGCTGAAGAAAAAGCTGATGCAAAATGGGGGTTAGTAGATAATGCAGGCAGCCTAATAACAGGAGCAGCACCTTTTGTGGCGATGATTCCAGGAGCTCAGCCAATTGCAGCAGGAATGGTTGTAGTAGGTGCAGCAATCAGTGTCGTAAGCTTAGGCAGAAAGTTATGGAAGAACCGACATGAAATCAAAGATAACGTTATGAAAAAGGCCAAGAAAGTTGGGAAATGGTTTAAATCGATTTTTAAGAGGTGAGTAACGAATTTTGATAGATACAAAGCCTTCAAAAACACATGAAAAAAATATTAAGCAATATAAAAGTTTATTAGAAAAATGGGATATGTGGGACTTCGCCTATTTTGATGGAAGGGACTACTATTTTCTTACTCAATTTGAACAGATTTTAAAGGGAATTACAGGATATTTAATTCTAGATTACAAAGGAAATATTGTCCCATTTGAAGAAGCGAAGGCTCCAGCGCTCGCATTAGTAAGCTTTAATACGATGATCCATGGTGCAATGAAGGAAATGGTTCCACAAATGCTGAAGGATATGTCGCCATATAAGGATCTTGTATCGTTAATAAACAGGCATAAAGCTGATTTAGTTCGAATACAGCCGAATCTCGAAGCATCTATTGAAAAAATCATTACCCATACAACCTATGCGTTAGGAAACAGCAAAAGGATTGAAGATATCATTAACACATTAGGTAATTTACAACGCTTTGCTACGAGGAAGCATGGCTATTTTGATGACGATATTCTTAATGACATGCAAGCTGAAAGTGTAAAGTATAATGTCATGATGTATGATTACGGACTAAAGGAATTTGAACTAATGGATGATTATCAGCAGGTTATCAATGGATTGAGTGAGGGAACTTCCAATGTCCCTTCATCCGCCCGCAAAAAGATTTCTGATCTTTTACGGGCTTCTATTCAATCAAATAATGGTGCTTTAAAAAAGACTATGCGGGGGTTTGTTGAAGGATTTGCGGAGGAAAATATTAAGCTAGACGAATCAAATTTGCAGCAATCATTTGATAAAAAAATGACGAAAAGCGGATTGAAGGCATTCGAAGAAAAAATTGTCCCTAAAATTAGAAATCCAAAGTAATGGCAGGTAAAGTACATGAAAAGAATTTTATCTAATTCAATATACTTGTATTCAAGTAAATTTATCTCACTCATTTGTATGTCGTTATTGACGTATGTCCCCCTATTATTTTTGCATACGATCATAGTTAATTATCTATATAATGAATCTCGGTTTATGGAGTATCCTGGTATTGTCGGAGATGCAGCCAATGGAATATTCATGCTCGTTTTTCTAACCATTGCCCAAGTTCCGTTTATTAAGCTAACAATGCTCGATCATGAAGATGAGGAATCTATATTTCGTAAATCTCTAGGTTTTTCACTGGATAAAGTGATTTCTTTATATGTTTTTGCCTGCTTGTATTCATTATTAGTATTTTTGGGAGGAATGCTTTTTATCATTCCGGGTTTAATCGTTTTACTTCTTTTTTATTTTGTTCCCTATTTTATTGCGGATGGTGTTAAGTCTTATAAAGTAGCCATTCGAAAGTCAGTCAGCCTAGTAAAAAAGCGTTTTTTAATTACATTTGTAATCATTGGAGCCATAACGGCCATTCAGCTATTATTTGAAAATGTATTATTCTTTTTTATTTCTATCTATACGGATGTATATTTCGTATTTTTGTTTACAAAAATTATTTTACAGATGTTTATTTTGCCATTCCAAATCATCCTTGTAACAAATTTATTTATTGATATTAAGGAAGAAAATACACTTGAACTCGAGACGAATTCCCTTATTAAAGCTAGGATGTAGAATGAGTGTCAAATGGTAAAAATGCTGAGACAAAAGGAGCTTGACATTTTATGATAAAACAGACGAAGAAGCGCTATATCATCATATCCATTTTATTAGTTTCTATCATCTCAGCATTTTTATTAAGTATGGCTTTCTCGAAAAATCAGCCGAAGGAAGCATCTGTACAGCCTGAAGGGAATCAGGAAGAAATGGAAGAATCAGAGAAGGATGCAGAAGAGGGTCAGCAACCGAAGCAGCAATTAAATGCAGATGAAATTTTGGCTAATCTTCCATCAACATTAGAAAAGGTCGATGAGATCGTTAACTACCCTGTTGGGGTCTTTTCGGGAAAGAGTTATCGCGAGTTAAATAAAGAAGAAAAGCAATATATATTAGAACACTTTGAAAAGCTTCCTATTATCGAAAATTCAGACGGGAAACAAAATCAGCCTGCAGAGGAAGAAATCGAAGCGTATTGGCGATTAGCCTATTCCTTGTTTCATGAAAACTATCCAGGTCCAAATGATATTTTAAAAGAATTAAATACAATCCTATTTGGAAGACCGGATTTAGAGGATGACCGGTATCGCTTTAAAGAGCATTTGAATGTGGAAATCATTTTAGATGCCAGTGGCAGCATGGCCAAAAAAATCGATGGCAAGCCTATGATGGATATGGCTAAAGAGGCAATAAAAGAATTTACCGCAGACTTACCGAAAGATGCACATGTGGCTCTACGTGTTTATGGACATAAAGGAAGCGGCTCCAATCAAGATAAACAGCTTTCATGCTCGAGCAATGAACTTGTTTACCCGTTAAAAAAATATAGTGCCTCCAGTTTAAATTCAGCTTTAAGGAAATTTAAACCTTCAGGATGGACGCCACTTGCTAAAGCTATTGAAGAAGCCAAAAATGACTTAGCGGATTTTAATGGCGAGAATCATACAAATATTATTTATTTAGTGAGTGATGGGGTTGAAACGTGTGAAGGTGACCCTGTAAAGGCAGCAAAGGAATTAGCAGATTCAAATATTACACCTATCGTTAACATTATTGGCTTCAATGTGGATAGCGAAGGGCAAAGACAATTAAAAGAAATTGCAGATGTGGCAAAAGGAACATATACAACGGTTTTAAACCAAGAAGGGCTTTCAGAAGAATTCGACCGTTCAAAAGAAATCGCCCAAAAATGGGAAGAATGGGTTGCAGATGCTGTCGAGCAATTAGAGGATGAAAATAATCATCAATGGGATAACATCTTTAATGCTTCAACCATATGGTTGGAAAAAAATAAACAGCAAAGAATGAACATTATGGATGTTGCAGATGATTTACATAAAAGCGGTCAAATCAGTAAGAAATCTGCTGAGATGATAAAAGAAAAAGCAAATGATCAATCTAGGAAGATACTAAAACTAAGTGCAGATTTAAGAGACGGTCTTTGGGTGCTAAAAGATAAAAAATACGAGGAAGTTAAAGAGGAAATTGATAAGCTATTTAATGAAAATGTCGAGCGGTTAAAAAACAGGAAAAAGTAAGACATTGCCAATCTAGCTGCATAACCAATAGCAAGATAGGATAAATAAAAACAAGACCTCCTTTCATTCAATTTAAAAAGGTAATATGGAGTACTCTAAGCTGATAGTTATTTCTCTATCGGCTTATTAAATTCCAAAAGTTCTTGATAGAGGTAAGCCTTTAATCGGATCGTTCAAATAGTGTTGCAGAATCAATTTCATCTTCAGATTAAAGGGATAATTTGTGAAACAAGAAACTATTTTATTGTAGGGAAGTAAAGAACAAGGACGTATATATGTGGAAAAACAGAAAGTGGAGTAAAAAACCTTTACAAAGCCTTCCATTTTATTTTTGCATAACTTTTGAAGAGGACTTCTAGAATGGATGTGTTTTTCGGAAGTAAGCCTTTAGTCTATCGTTTAAAAAGGTATTTATACTTAGAAACTAAACTTCAGCCCAAACGTAAAAGATGATTGTTATATAAGGAGTGAGTTGCAATATTGATAGACACAAAGCCTACCAAACTACACGAAAAAAATATCAAACAGTACAAAAAAATATTTGAAAAATGGGATATGTGGGATTTTGCCTATTTTGACGGAAAAGATTATTATTTTTTAACTTTATATGAGCAGGTCCTTAAAGGAATTACAGGTTATTTGATTCTAGACTACAAAGGGAATATTATTCCCTTTGTACAGGCAAAAGCCCCGGCTCTTTCTTTAATTAGATTTAATACGATGATCCATGGGGCAATGCAGGAAATGGTTCCGCAGATGCGGAAAAATATGACTCCGTACAAAGAAGTAGTATCCTTGTTATCAAAATATAAAACAAATCTAGTTAGTAAGCATCCCAATCTGGAATCATCTGTTGAAAAGGTTATTCAATACACAACACACGCGTTAGGAAACAGTATACGAATTGAGGGGTTTATTAATAAGTTAGGCCATTTGCAGCGTTTTGCTACGAGAGAGCATGGATATTTTGATGATGAAATCTTAAAGGCAATGAAAGAAGAAAGTGTTAAGTATAATGCCATGATGTATGAGTATGGTCTCAATGAATTTGATATGATGAATGATTACCAGCAAATTATCAATGCTTTAAGCGAGGGATCTTCTACTATTCCTTTTGCTGACCGTAAAAAAATAAATGAACTATTGAAGGCAGCGATGCAATCAAATAATGGTTCCTTAAAAAGGACAATGCAGGAATTTGATGATGGGTTTAAGGAGGTAAATGTACTTCTAAATCCAGCAAATTTAGAGCAATCGTTTGATGAAAAAATGTCAAAAAGCGGGTTGAAGGCATTTGAAGAAAAAATAGTCCCTATCATTCGAAATCCATCATAAGGCAGGTATAGTACATATAAAAATAAGAACCCCTTTCATTTTATTTGAAAAGGGTTCTTATTTTTATTTAATTTAGCAATTATCCACATTTAAATCGGTCACTGGCCACCAGAAGAATCCATCTTTTTCTAATAATTGATCTGCTTCTCTTGGTCCCATCGTTCCGGATTCGTAGTTCGGGAAGTTTTCCGCTTTTTCCGACTCCCAAACTTCAGATATTTTATCGACGAAGCTCCAAGAAAGGGCCACTTCGTCCCAATGGGTAAAGTTGGTAGCATCTCCCCGCATGCAGTCATATAATAGCTTTTCATATGCTTCTGGCGTATTGATTCCATCAATTCCTTTATTGGCAAAGTTCAATTTTACAGGGGTGGCCTCCACATTCTGTCCGCTCTTTTTAGCATTCAAATAAAGTGAAATTCCTTCACCAGGCTGAATGTGGATAACGAGTAAATTTGGATTTAATGTTTGCTCTGATTGGTAGTACAAGTTCATCGGGATATCCTTAAATTGAATGACAATCTTCGTTGACTTCGTCTCCATCCTTTTTCCTGTACGGATATAGATAGGCACCCCAGCCCAGCGGAAATTATCGATTAATAGCTTCCCAGCTACAAATGTTTCCGTATTAGAGGAAGGATCAACCATCAGCTCATCCCGATAGGCAGGCACTTCTTGTTCATTGATTTTTCCTTTGCCATATTGCCCGCGTACAAAATGTTTAGTAACAGCCTCTCCCTCTAACGGACGCATCGCACGAAGAACCTTCACCTTTTCGGACCTGATTTCTTCCGTTGTGAGGCGAATGGGCGGTTCCATCGCGAGAAGAGCAACCATTTGCAGCATATGGTTTTGAACCATATCTCGGAGCGCGCCGCTTGTCTCATAGTAACGTCCGCGTTCTTCTACACCAAGTACTTCACTTGATGTAACCTGGATATTAGAAATATAGCGATTATTCCATAATGGTTCAAAAATTGCATTGGCAAAACGGATTACTTCAATATTTTGTACCATTTCTTTTCCTAAATAATGGTCAATTCGATAAATTTCATTTTCTGAAAAAGCATTGCGAATTTGCTGATTTAGCTGCTTCGCTGATTCTAAATCATGGCCAAATGGCTTTTCAATGACAAGCCGCTTAAAGCCTGTTACATCTGTCAGTCCATCTGATTTTAAATGCTCAGCAATCGTCCCAAAAAATTCAGGCGCCATGGCTAAATAAAAGATTCGATTCCCTTCTAATCCATAGCGATTGTCTAAATCAGAGGCCATTTGTTTTAAGGATAAATAGGAGCTTGAATCTGTGACATCGTGTGAATGATAATGGAAGTGAGAAATAAACTCATCGAGATTTTCACTTCTATCAGAAGCAGTCTCAATCGATTCTTTCACACTTAATTGAAATTCTACATTTGAGAGTGCCCGTCTTGCCACACCGACTACTGCAAATCGTTCAGATAGCTTATCTTTTTGATACAATCGATAAAGCGATGGGAATAATTTTCGTTTAGCTAAATCTCCTGTTGCGCCAAATATCATAATTAATGCAGTTGGTTTTTCATTATGTATCACGTTTCTTGACCCTCTTTTCAACAAGAATTCTTTTATTATAAAAGAATAAAGGATGATTTTCATCATAAATATCTCACAAATATAGTTTTTCGCGAATACATCCTTCCTATCCAAATGTTTTTGATTAAAGATAATATGGTATAGTTAGTACATTCAATATAGCACGAATTTACATTTAAAGCTTTAAAGGGGAGTTTTGTATGGATGTCTTTTTTTTAGGCACGGGAGCAGGAATGCCTGCTAAGCTGCGAAATGTTACTTCAATTGCATTGAAATTGCTGGAAGAGCGGGGAGCAATCTGGCTTTTCGACTGTGGGGAAGCAACCCAGCATCAAATTTTACATACATCGATTAAGCCGCGCAGAATTGAAAAAATTTTTATTACCCATTTGCACGGGGATCATATTTACGGGCTTCCTGGTCTCCTATCAAGCAGATCTTTTCAAGGAGGAGAGTCAGAGGTTGTATTATATGGGCCAAAGGGGATAAGGGAGTTTGTTGATATCTCGCTATCTGTTAGCCAGACCTATTTGAAATATCCGCTGAAAATAATTGAAATCGAGGATGGAGTCATTTTTGAGGATGAAGAATTTAAGGTAGAGGCGAAACTTCTTGAACATGGCATTCCCACGTATGGTTTTCGAGTAATCGAAAAGGACAGACCAGGTACATTGCTTGCTAATAAGCTGATGGAAGCAGGGATACAGCCAGGACCACTCTATAAAAAGATTAAAAATGGAGAGTCTGTTAAGCTTGAAAATGGAAATGTGATTGAGCCTGGCGCTTTTTTAGGGCCTGCACAAAAGGGGAGAATTGTAACGATTCTTGGAGATACAAGAATATGCGAGGCTGCCATTCAATTAGCAAAAGATGCAGATTTGCTTGTTCATGAAGCAACGTTCTCGACTGGAGAAGAAAAGCTTGCATATGATTATTATCACTCAACAACTACTCAAGCTGCACATATTGCCAAAGCTGCGAGTGTGAAAAAGCTGTGTTTAACTCATATTAGCTCAAGATATGATCGCTCAGATTGGAATCAGCTTGAGGAAGAGGCAAAAATGATTTTTGAGAATACTGTTATCTCGGAGGATTTTAAAGAAATCGCTTTGCCAATCTGTAAAGAAAATTGAATTTTTCCGATAATTTTATTGACTTGTCCAAAAATGCATACTATAATCTCATTTAAACCTAAACATTATATTCATAAAGCTATGAAGAGTATCTATTAAGTCTTATTTCCCTGTTAGAGAGAGTCAGTGGTTGGTGAAAACTGATACAAAGGTAAGATGAATTTCAGCTTGGAGCTTTTTCTTGCTGCATATTTGTGCAGGAAGAACGGAAGAATCCGTTAACATGTCAAGTGGAAAGTCACATGCTTTCAAAAAGGGTGGTACCGCGTGAAAAAATCACGTCCCTTTTAGATAGCTGTGGCTTTTTTGTTTTTAGTAAGAAATCGGCCAATTTCTGAACGAATCATGCTTATTTGAAACTAGAGGAGGAGCAGATGATGCAAAATGAACAATGGTCTTCAAAAATTGGCTTTATACTAGCTTCTGCTGGTTCAGCAATTGGACTAGGAGCAATTTGGAAGCTTCCTTATGTAACAGGAAATAGCGGTGGCGGTGCATTTATATTATTATTTTTAATTTTTTCCTTGCTTATCGGGTTCCCGCTTTTACTAGGTGAGTTTGTCATTGGGCGCAGTACAGGAAAGGAAGCAATTTCTGCATACAAGACGATTGCGCCGAAGTCTAAATGGCATTGGATTGGTTATTTAGGCGTATTTACTTGTTTCCTTCTTCTATCATTTTATAGTGTAATTGGCGGCTGGATTATTAAATATTTATTTGCTGGTTTTACGGGAGGAATGCCTGCTGAGGCGGAAGGGTATCGAGCATTTTTTGAAAGCTCGGTTGCGAAGCCTCTTGAGGTGCTCATTTCTCAAGGGATCTTTTTAATGATTACCATTGCAGTTGTTGCACGAGGCGTGCAAAAAGGGATCGAGCAAATAAGCAAAATTTTAATGCCTGCTCTATTCTTATTATTCATTGTTTTAATTATCCGCTCCTTGACATTGGACGGGGCGATGGATGGTGTTGCCTTTTTCTTAAAGCCTGATTTTTCAAGCCTAACATCTGAAAGTGTCCTTTATGCGATGGGGCAATCGTTTTTCTCATTGAGTGTTGGGGTTTCGGTTATGGTAACGTACAGCTCCTATTTATCAAAAAAGGAAAACCTTCTGCAGCCAGCGTTATCGATTGTGGTCATGAATCTATTCATCTCCATTTTAGCTGGACTTGCCATTTTCCCAGCTGTGTTCTCTCTAGGGTTTGAACCAGCAGCTGGTCCGGGATTATTATTTATTGTTTTGCCGTCTGTCTTTGACCAAATAGTTTTTGGAAAAGTATTTTTGCTGCTGTTCCTTTCATTGTTCTTATTCGCTACGCTCACATCTGCTTTTTCCATGCTTGAAATTGTTGTCGCGGCGTTGACGAATAAGAAGGGGAAAGGGAGGGCTCGAATGGCTTGGCTAATGGGAGCGGCGATTTTCGTAGTCGGCATCCCTTCAGCCTTATCTTACAGTACATTATCTGACATCTTAATTTTTGGAAAAAGCATTTTTGACAGTGCCGATTTTCTTGTCAGCAATATATTGATGCCAATTGGGGCTTTACTTATCTCTATTTTCGTTTCGTTTAAAATGAAGAAGGATCTTTTAAGAAGTGAACTGATTCAGGGGAAAAAAAGCTTGAACTTTATTTTTACAGTTTGGTTTTTCCTAATGAGATATGTTGTTCCTCTTGTCATTATTATTGTCTTCCTTGATACGGTGGACTTAATCTAAACAAAAAGCGGGATGGACAAAAAGTGTCCATCCCGCTTTTTATTAAAACAGCCACCCGCGCTCATATTGCTTCGGTGGTTCAAGGTCTACGCCAAGCTCTTTTGCTGCGGTTCGCGGCCAGTATGGATCACGCAGAAGCTCACGAGCAAGGAAAATTAAATCAGCGCGCTCATTTTGGAGAATCTCTTCTGCATGCAGCGGTGCTGTAATTAAGCCTACTGCACCCGTAGGAATACCCGCTTTCTCTTTAATTATTTCGGAGAACTTCACCTGGTAGCCAGGGTACGTATGAATTCTTGCCGGAACAACTGCACCGGAGCTAACATCAATAAGGTCAATTCCTTGTTCTTTCATCCATCTGCCAAATTGGACATAATCTTCAGCGGTTAAGCCTTTTTCATGATAATCATGAGCAGATACTCGAACGAATAACGGGCCATCCCATACCGTTTTAATTGCTTCAATGACTTCGCGAAGGAAACGATATCGATTTTCGGAAGAGCCGCCGTATTCGTCAGTACGCTGATTAGAAAGAGGGGATAGAAATTCATTAATGAGATAGCCATGCGCTCCATGGATTTCGATGATATCAAATCCGGCTTTTTTTGCTCTTTCTGCCCCTTGCTTAAAGGCTTCAATCGTTTCCTGAATTTCCTCTCTTGTCATTTCTTTTGGCTGTTTCATTTTTTCATTGAAGGCTAGAGCGGAAGGTGCAAGGATTTCACCCTCGAGCACTGCTTTTCGGCCAGCATGGGCAAGCTGAATGCCTGTTGTTGCTCCATGTTCCTTCATTAAATCAGTGAGTTCCTTTAACCCGGAAATATGGTCATCGCTCCAAATCCCTAAGTCATTTGGGGAAATCCGGCCTTGTGGCGTAACAGCAGTTGCTTCTAAAATAATCAATCCAACCTGACCGACAGCACGGCTTGTATAATGTGTCTTATGCCAATTCTCCACCATGCCATCCTCGTTTGGGCACGAATACATGCACATCGGTGCCATGACAATCCGATTTTTAATGGTTGTATTTTTAATTGTGAAAGGGGTAAATAGCTTTGCTTCCATTAGAAAAACCTCCTTCTTTCTGTATGGTGCTTTTCTCTAGTATAACAATCGCTTCTTAAAATGAAAAAGAAGTAGCTTAACTTGAAGATTGGCAAAACTATAATGGAATTTGCAGAAAAAAACAGAATGGCAAAATTATCGAATGAATTTGCAAGAAAAATAGGTAATTTGCAAAATTTAAAAATACTGCAGTTACACCTTCATCCCTGCACGAATATTATCGCCTAGCCGCTTAGACTGGGCAGTTGCCTCTTTAATGCAATCAATAAAGGCATGTTGTACTCGATAGTTTTCCAATACCTTTAATCCAGCTTCTGTTGTTCCGCCAGGACTTGTTACTTCCTTCCGAAGCTGATCAGGTTCTTTTGCTGATTTAGATAGCATTTCCGCTGCTCCTAGCAATGTTTGTACGATGAATTCTTTTGCAACTCTTTTTTCAAGTCCAATATCGATTGCGCTTTTTTCCATTGCTTCCGCCAGATAGTAAATATAGGCTGGACCACTACCAGACAAACCGGTGACGGCATCGAGCTGCTCTTCTTCAACGATTGCTGTTACGCCGACAGTTGCGAACATTTTTGATACTAGATTCATCTGGCCAGCTGATACTTTCTGATTTATCGCGAGAGCAGTAGCCGATTTTCCGACTGCTGCTGATGTATTGGGCATCGCTCTTACGATAGCCAAAGGTTTTTCTGCGAGCATTTCAATACTGTTTATCGATACGCCAGCCAATACCGAAATAATAAGCATATCTTCTGTGAGGTACTTTTTAATATGCGCAATTGCCTCAGCTGCATCCTTTGGTTTCATTGCTAAAATAACAAGGCTAACATTTTGAAAAAATTCATCTAAATCATAGGTTGTTTGTACATTATATTGATTTTGTAAGGATATTAGTTTTTCATGATCTGTTTTGTTAGTAACCCAAATTTGCCTGCTATCCATGAGTTTATTATTTACGATGCCAGCTATTAAAGCCTCCGCCATGGAGCCTGCACCAATGACTGCTAACTTCTCCATTTCGTACTCCTCCTGTATGAATGAATAATAGTAAATAAAAAAGCCCTTCCATCCTGTAAAGGACGAAAGGACTAAGCTTTTCGCGGTACCACCTTCAATTACCCTTTTATAACATTGCAAAAAGGCATCTCAACTCCGTTAACGCCGGAAAACACGTTTAGGTTTACCTAACCGCTCATAAGATAGGTTCAATGGTCAAGTGGACGGTGAAGCCTTTCAGCCTATTGAGCTTCACTCTCTTTCGCCTTTTTCCATTTACTGGTCTTACTCATCGCTATTTTCAATTTAAAGATATTAATAGTGATTATGAAGGTGGACAAGCATGGTTGTCAAGGATTAATTATTTAAATAAACAGAAAATAGTCTTTTGTTATTGTAATTCCAAATGCTTTCTTAATTCACCCTGAACCCTCTGTTTTTCTTCGTCAGGCACAATAAAATAATAAATATCTTTGATTAATTTCCCATCACCTTCAATAGACAATTGTTCGACCGTTTTTGCAGCATGGCGGTAATTTTTCTGAATATCGGCCATTTCGTTGAAAATAAGGTTCGTCTTAATATTTTTTCCTAATGCACTAAAAATCTTCTGATATTTTGTTAAGGATGAAAGACTTGCTCCTTTATTAATAACTGCCTGGATCACTTCTCTCTGCCTTAGCTGACGGCCAAAATCTCCTCTAGCATCCTCGTATCTCATACGTGAAAACATTAATGCTTCTCTTCCATTTAAAGTGATTTCGCCTTTAGGAAAATGTTTTCCATTAACGGTAAAGTCTAAATCATTGTTTACAGTCACTCCACCAACAGAATCGACGATATCCTTGAAGCCTTCCATATTAATTTGCAAGTAGTAATCAATGGGAATATCCAAGAAATCTTCTACGGTTGCCATTGACATTTCAACCCCGCCAAATGCATAGGCATGATTTATTTTATCTTCTGTTCCACGGCCAACAATTTCTGTTCTCGTATCACGCGGAATGCTGAGCATTTTGATGGAATGAAGATTTGGGTTAACAGTTAAGACAATCATTGTATCAGAACGCCCGCGGTCTCCCTCACGTTCATCAACCCCAAGCATTAGAACAGAGAATGGCTCTTTTTTTTCAAACGTTATCTCTTCTATTCTTTTTTCAGATAGTTCTCTTTCAATCGGCTGATGCATCGTGTCAACCGCATCTGTCAATGATTTATATACTGAATATCCATATACGCCAGTACCGATTAGCATGAATAAAATGATCATCCCAACTACTCTGAGCCAGGTTCTTTTTTTCTTATTGGATTCAGATCTCATTTCCTTGTCCTCCATTAAAAGGGTAGGTCTTTTTAATAAAGAATATAACAGATATTCTTTCAAAAGAACATGAAAGACTTGTATAAAAAATATGAATATTCAGTTGAATGTGGTGTCCACTGCTCATGGACAAAACTGCTTCATTTGTCCAAAAGCGGTGCCTGGCACTTTTAATTATGTGAAAATAATGACAATTGCTTAAAAGAGGGTTACACTTATTTATATACACGACAGTTAGCAAAAATACGTGAAGATATTTCTATCGAGATATAGTAATTTTTTGAGGAGTTGGAAAAATGGCAGAGTGGAAAGATGGCATTGCAAAAATAATTATCCCGACCCCTTTTCCAGTCGGAGATGTAAATGTATATGTGGTGAAAGGAGAGAGACTGACGCTCGTTGATGTTGGGCCGAAAACAGATGAGGCGTGGCAAGCATTGATCGAGCAGCTGAAAGAGTTAGAATTAACAACAGATGCTATTGAGCAGGTCGTGCTAACCCATCATCATCCGGATCATTCTGGTCTTTTAGATTATTTTTCACCAGTTTTGGAAGTGTATGGTCATCGATATAATCAAAGATGGATATCTCGTACGGACCAGTTTCTAAAGGCACATGACGAATTTTATCTTCAGCTTTTTGGGGAATTTGGCATACCAGAACAATATTTTCCATTGATTGGGGCATTGAAAAAAACGCTGCGTTTTGCATGCCATCGCTCACTTACTGGTGAACTGGCCGAAGGGGATACCCCTTTTGGTCTTGGGGAATGGAGGGTTGTTGAAACACCGGGGCATGCCCAGAGCCATATCGGTCTACTAAGGGAAAAGGACGGTGTATATATAGGCGGAGATCACTTGCTTGCCCATATCTCGCCGAACCCCTTATTAGAACCGCCTCTTCCAGGCGAAATGGTGCGCCCAAAACCTCAATTACAATATAATGAATCATTAAGGAAGCTTTCAAAGCTTCCGATTCAGCTTGTCTATTCGGGACATGGCGATGATATTTATCAGGTGAATTCGCTGATTGAAAAAAGACTGGCTCGCCAGCACGACAGAGCAATGAATGTAAGAAAATGGCTTGAGGCAGAGTCGCTTACTGTCTTTGACATTTGCCGCCGGCTCTTTCCAATGGTCTATGAAAAGGAGCTTTCTCTAACTATTTCAGAGACCATCGCTCAGCTTGACTATTTGCTTGCAATCGGGGAAATTAATGTAAAGAAGGAAGAGAAAGCATTTTTATATTATGTTTAGTTCTAAAGTTAAAGTGAGGGGACTGCATGTCTGATCGATTAAAAAATAGAAATATAATTATTACTGGAGCGTCAGGGGGAATTGGGGTAGAAATGGCTGCGCTTTGTGCCAGGAGTGGGGCGAATCTTGTGCTGCTCGCCCGAAATCTTGAAAAGCTGAATGCCTTGAAGACCGAATTAGAAAATCGATTTCATGTTCAAGTAGATGTACATAAACTTGATGTTTCCAATATGGATGATGTGCAGGCTGTTTTTTCAAACATCCTTGCTCAGCTTGATCATGTCGATGTTCTTGTGAATAATGCCGGTTTCGGGATTTTCCGTGAGGCTCATGAGGTAAGAATGGATGAAATAAAAGGAATGTTTGATGTAAACGTTATCGGCTTGATGGCTTGTACGAGTATGGTGCTGCCAAAAATGAGGCAGCAGCGAAGCGGACACATTATTAATATTGCTTCCCAGGCTGGGAAAATTGCGACGCCAAAATCAAGTGTATATTCCGCAACGAAGCATGCAGTACTCGGGTACACAAACAGCCTTCGTATGGAGCTTGCCCGCACGAATGTCTATGTAACAGCCGTTAATCCCGGACCGATAGAAACGGACTTTTTTACAATTGCTGATGAAAAAGGCACATATGTTAAAAATGTACAGAAATACATGCTAAAACCAGCATATGTGGCCAAAAAAGTTGTTGATTCCATGCTTACTCCTACTAGAGAAATTAATTTACCGCGCTGGATGCATGCAGGAAGCATTGTTTATGCTCTTTTTCCTCGTTTGTTCGAACGGATAGGTCGAAAAGCGTTTGATCAAAAATAGCCGCCGGTTTATGGCGGTTTTTCTTGTATCTAAAAATAAGGAGAATCCGTTATGTAGCCATAAACAACATCGTTAACAATATCGTGCAAATCATCTTCCTCTTTTTTTGCCGCAACAATTTTATTATAAATTTCCTCAAATGTTCTGCTGTTTATTGTGAGTGAATCGCCTTCCTCATTGTATTGCTTTAAGCAATTCTGTACCATTTTTAAAATAAGTTTTCGGTTCATTTCCTTGCCCCCTTCTACAAGATTATACATGCCAAGAATGGATATAGCTCTTTAATTTCAAGAAATTGGTCGATAAATTTTCGTTGTAAACGAACGTATATTCGTCTAATATTATGGTTATAATCAGAACAAATGTTCCTTTTGGTTTTAGGAGATGACATATATGATTGATTACAGCATGATGCCAAAGAACAAAATTCTGTGTGTTGATATGAAAAGTTTTTATGCAAGCTGCTCGGCTGTCATGCGAGGGCTTGATCCGCTTAAGTGCTATCTTGTCGTTGCTGGCAATCAGGAGCGAAAGGGGAGTGTCGTATTGGCGGCGTCTCCTCAGATGAAAAAGGTATTTGGGATAAAGACAGGCGCTCGCCTTTTTGAAGTGCCAAATGATCCGCGCATCATCATTGACGAACCGAAAATGGCAACGTATTTAAGAGTAGCTACTGAAATTACACGTGTGTTTAATCGTTATGTCCCGAAGGAGGACATTCATGTGTACAGTGTGGATGAGAGTTTTATTAAAGTGGATAGTGTCCTTCATTTGTGGGGGGATGCTTTTACAATTGCTAGGAAAATAAAGAATGATATTGAACGGGAGTTTCAATTGCCATGTGCGATTGGAATTGGACCAAACATGCTGATGGCAAAGCTTGTGCTTGATTTAGAAGCAAAAACGAAAGAAATTGTTGAATGGACATACGAGGATGTTCAAACAAAGCTATGGAAGGTTTCGCCTTTAAGGGAAATGTGGGGAATCGGTCGCCGTGTAGAAAAAACGCTGAATGGGATGGGGATCTTTTCAGTTGGACAGTTAGCGAATTATGATTTGGAAAAACTGGAAAAAAAATTCGGGGTTATGGGCAATCAGCTGTACCATCATGCATGGGGAGTTGATTTTTCTGATTTAGGTGCACCGATTATGGAAGGCCAAATCAGCTTTGGAAAAAGTCAAATTCTGTTGCGGGATTACAAAGAAGAACATGAAATCAAGGCTGTTATCTTGGAGATGTGTGAGGAGGTAGCAAGAAGGGCACGAGACCACCGAAAAGCTGCACGCACTGTTAGTTTGGGCATCAGCTATAGCCAAGATGAATTTGGCGGCGGTTTTTATCGTTCCCAAACAATGGATGAGCCGACGAATATCACGATGGATATTTACGGTGTCTGTTTAAAGCTTTTTCACAAGCATTATGAAGGGAAAACCGTTCGACAGATTTCTATTTCTCTTAGCAAGCTTGTGGATGATACGGAAATGCAGCTAAATCTTTTTGATACGAATGGCTGGAAGAAGCGGGAGTTAGGTTACACAGTTGATCATATCCGCTCTAAATTTGGAGCTGGGGTTCTTTTAAGGGCTGTTTCTTATACAAGTGCGGGAACTGCTAAGCACCGGGCAACACTTGTTGGCGGCCATAAAATGTAGATAAGGGAGGATTAATTAAATGATTCGGGATCGCGGCAGAATAAAATGGACAGCAATGATGCTTCCTGAACATGTAAAATTACTGAGAGACTGGGCCGAGGAAGATAGACATGAACAAAAGCGGGAAATCGACGAGCAAGCATTAGAAAGCATGAATGATTGCATTTCCGAGGCGATGGAATATGGAAAGGCAGTGACACTGACCTATTATCAGCATAAAAATTACCATCTCGTCATTGGGAACATTCATTATTGGGATGAAATCAATCATAGAGTCCATATTGTTGATCGCTTTGGGGAGGTACACCAAATTCGAATTTCCGAGATAGCCGATGTACGGTTTACGGATTAAAAGCGAAAAACGGTAAGAAGAAGGGGTAGTTTTCCATTGATTGAAGCACCTTAATATGAAGGGGGTGATTCATTTTGCCAAGAGGAAAAGAACTTGAGCAGCTGCCCATGTTGAATATGGCTCCAGGGGCAGGGGAGGACCGCACGACGATGGATCGGGAAAATCTCCAAGGAATAATCGGTGGGGAACAAGTGACTCCTGCAAAGGCAGGAAATGATCAGAAAAAGCGGGGGTGACTCCCCGCTTTTTCCTTATAATTATATGAATCTATTCTTCAGAAGGCTTCGGTGCACGAACAACAGATTCAAATACTCCTTTATGGCTTCCATCACAAAATGGAGCATTCGACGTTCTACCACAACGGCAAAGCGAAAATGTTGGCTTCGTAACGAACGGATTTCCTTCCGCGTCAACAAGCTCAACATCGCCAGTAATACGGAACGACCCATTATCATTCACTTTAATTGTAACCTTTGACATAAATATCCCCCATTTCACAAAGTTGACACATTTTCCTTTCATGTTAAAGGGAAAATGGAAAAAAAGCAATAGAGGGAGCGAACATAGCGAGTTATGATAAAATGAAGAGGTAGAGGAGGTTATATAATTGGAAATTATCGTAACCGAAGCAGCAGCAAATAAAATAAAAGTGAAAAGATCCGGTAAAAATAGCAGCCACTTAAAGCTTAAATACGATACAGAAGGCTGCGGATGTGTGGTCAGCGGTGTATCAGCTCTATGGCTCGTAAATGAGCTAGAGGATGATGACTATGAGATTCATACGAATATAGGCAGTATTTATATTGAAAAATCAAAGGAAGTCTTTTTTGAGGAAACAATGACAATCGATTTCTCGGAAAAGGCAAACTGCTTTCAATTAAAAAGCCCGAATCAATATTTGAATCCAAGAATGAGTTTGTATGACAGGACAGACTATTAAATAACTAATCATAAAGTGAAACTTCTGGCAAGGGATCTCTCTAAGAAGTTTCATTTTTTATTTTCTGGAAAATGTCACATAAGCGGTCAATCATGTGTCTTAATAGATAGAACGAAAGAAAAAGAACGGGAGGTGAGACACTATGTATATAAATAGAACGGAATATAGGCTGGAAGAGTTAAACGAAGAAACGAGCATCGAAGAGTTATTGAAGCAGTACCAACAGCCTATTTATATTTATTGCTATAACATTTTAAGAAATCCTCATGATGCAGAGGATGCGGTACAGGAAGTATTTCTAAAAGCCTATCAAAGCAAAAGAATGATAGAAATTGATAACCGGCGGGCTTGGCTTTATAAAATCGCTTACAACCATTGTTTAAATAAACTTAGAAAAAAGAGTTTGATTGAATTTATTCCTTTTACCGGGAAAGAAAAGGAAAGCATGAATGATTCACATCATGATTTTGAGCTTAATTACATACTGTCAAAATTAAAGCCAAAGGAAAGAGCACTCATTGTGCTCAGAATTATTGAGGATAGAGATTTTTCAGAGATAGCAATCATTCTAGGGATTAACGCTGCCACGGCAAGAAAACGCTTTGAACGTCTAAAGCTGAAAATACAAAAAGTAATCGAAAGGAGGATGCATGATGAAGGATAAAATTCAATCGTACGAAGAATTTGAGAGGCGATTAAAAAGTCAGACCATCCCGGTAATAAAAGATGTGGCTACCAATGCTATAACACGCAAAAAGACGCCGATATTTCTGAGAGCCTCATTTATTACCATCGTTCTTACAGCTTGTATTTCTGTATCGATCGCAGCGGCAGTTAACTACACGGGTTGGAAATTTTTTGACTCTGAGGGGAATCAAGTGTTTGAGGTAAGAACAATGACGGAGGAGGAAGTGGAGCCAAATCGTACGTATAGTGAAATTTATAGCAAGTACGAAGAAGTAATGGAAGAAATACAGAAAGACATCCCTAAAGGCCAATTTAAATATTTTTTAGTAAAGGAAGCTTATGAAGAGATTGGCGGGTACGCATTAACAATGTTAATAAATGGAGAGAAAATTGAAAATGTGGAGCAATTACCAGCTGATATTAGAGAATTTCTCCATTTAAAGAATGAAATACCCAGTGATTTAGTACTAAAAGCAGGAACTATGTATTATGATGTTCCGAAGAGTAATGCGAATTTGTCTGAAGACATGTATAAAGAGGCAAAAGAGAAAAATTTAGAATATATCATTAAGGATGGAAAGTTAACAACTGAAGTTTCGGATATTAATCTTCACTATGAGAGTAAGGGTATGAATGTAGAAGAGGGAAGAAAAATTCAAATGATGATTCGACCAGGAAGTGAGCAAATGCTTACGACAGGAAATCTGGCTGGCTACACTCAACTAACAGAAGATGGAACAAACTTTTTATATGGTGACCATATGATTTATTTTATCAAAGAAGGTGACTCCCAGAAATTCTTAATCTCCATTTCTACTTCGTGGCGAGAAGATGACTTTGATGAAGAGGAGGAAAAAGCAGCGTTACTCGCGATTGCCAAGACCATTTTAAATTAATCGAGTTCTTTATCCGAAATTTACAAAAAACAGGCATGTTCCCTCCCTCACCAACATTTAATGGTAAAGATGTTGCTAAAGTGGAGGGAACTAAGTGAATCAGAAATGGATTGTCGTATTGCTAACAGTGATGCTATTGCTGACAGCCTGCAGGGCAGTGCCGATGAATCAGGTAATTGAAGAGGACATCCCATTTAATGTAAAAGAAGTTATACATACAGAAAAAGTGAAGGATGGCGTTATTCTGTTATATGCAACAAGGCAAAAAAATGAAAAGAGAGAGGAATTTGATGCGGTCACAGTTGCCTTTTTAAAAGGGAACGATCGGGACGGATGGGAGAATGCGGGGCACAATCATTGGAATGATGATAAAGATGACCGTCTGAAGGTCTTTAAAAATATTTTTTACGATTATAATGGCGATGGTGAATTAGAAAACAAAATCCCTGTTATTTATGGGAAAATAGAAGACAATAGCATTAACAGTGTTGAAGTGATCGGGAATGAAGGATTGGAAAGGGCATACGTGATAAAAAAAGAAAGTGGGCGCTATTTTATTAAAGTGGGGGATTATGAATCTGCCAGGGGCTTATCGGGGAATGAAAGAGGAGTAGAGCTGCTAAACTAGAGAGGAGGCCGTATAAGGCCTCATTATTTATGAAAAACATATTCCTCTAAAAACTCATCAATCACCTTTTCGTAATCATCTTTATTTTCGTTCAAGGACTGTGCATGAACCCCGTTGGAGGCTAAAAAGAGCTTTTTGGGGCCTTTTTTTAATTTATATAAGGCTTCGGACATTGTTGGTAAAATAAAATCATCCTTCTTACTATGAATAAAGAGAATTGGGCGTTGAATATTTTCGATGACTGATATGGGGGAGACATCTTTAATTGAATATTTCTGCCGCATGCGTAAAAATAAATCACCCACAGAGAGAATAAGCCTTGGAGGCAGCCGCAATTCTTTCTTTATTTGATAAGCAAGCTGTTCCTCAAAGTCAGAAAAAGGACAGTCTGCAATATAAAAATCTGCACCATCCTCAAGCATACCCGCATATAGCAGCATCGTTGCTGCCCCCATCGATTCTCCGTGGATTCCTATCTCGATGTCCGGGCCATGTTCTTTCTTAAGCCAGTCTACAATGGTTTTTAAGTCGAACTTTTCATAGTGGCCAAAGCTTGTCGTTTTTCCGCCAGACTCCCCATGGCGGCGATGATCGTAAATCACTGCATTAAATCCGCGCTCTAAAAAAAGATTCATATATTTTATGGAGTTCATTTTATTTTCCGTTACTCCATGAGCAATAATGATATAGCGATCATTTTCGTGCGGTTCGATAATGATCGCTTTAAGGTTGTAACCAAACGGTGAAGGAATGAGAACTTCTTTTTTCGGAAGTCCTTCATATTTCATTAAATCAAGCCGCCCCGCTTCCTGTTCCCGATCCACAATAAATTGATCTTCTTTCTTCCTCATATACATAAGCCGGTTCGTAAAATAAACACCGATTGATGTGAAAAAGAGAAGGAGAGATACAAAGTACCGAGTAAAACGAAGAAGTCTTTTCATGTCCATCCTCCTGGTAACCTTTTTACTTTATTTTACCATTTTGGATGAGATTGAAACATGAACTCGACTTAAAGGGAAGAAGAAAGAATGTTGGCAGCCAATACTGTGATTGGCTACCGAACTCCAGAGAAAAAGACAAAAAGGGAGCCAATCACTCCCGCCAGCTCATTGCTCTGAATTTTGACGCTTCGTCGGATGAATGGCCTTTTCTAATTCTTCGGCAGCAATTGTCTGATTCACTGTATTACTATTAGGCTTGCCCTTTTGGCTAAAGCCCTTATCCCGTTTCCGGCTCATTTCGTATGATCCCCCTTCAAGTATGGTTCACCTAATAAGATGGATTATCGAGCGAGAGATTATTCATGCCCTAACCATTTTGTTGCTGGAGTTGATAATACGTACTTTCAATCGAATGGGACAGATGTGGCTCGACTATCGAAATTGCCTCAACTAATTTTTCTAAATTAACATTTGTCTGAATACCCATTCGCTCAAGCATGTAGACCACATCTTCTGTTGCCGCATTTCCTGCCGCTCCGGGAGCAAATGGACACCCGCCAAGACCGCCTGCTGAAGTATCAAACCGGTCAATCCCGGCTTGCAAAGCAGCAAAGATATTAGTAAGGGCAAGTTTTCTCGTATCGTGAAAATGAGCAGTCAGCAAGGTATCCGCAAATTCCCTCTTCAAGCTGCTGAACAAAGCAAACGATTCATGTGGTGCAGCCTTTCCGATCGTATCGGCTACACTCAGCTCATCAACCCCTGCGTCAACGAATTGTCGGCATAAATCCAAAGTATCTTCCGGCTTGATTTTTCCTTCATATGGGCAGTAAAAGGCAGTTGAAATGCAAGCACGGACAAAATAACCTTTTTCTTTTAACTCGCCGATAATCGGGAGGAGCTCGGTCATGCTTTCCTTCGTAGATTTGTTGATATTCTTCCGGTTGAACGTATTACTGACCCCAACGAACACAGCCACGGCCTTGCAATCAGTCATATAAACTCTTTCAATTCCTTTTCGGTTTGGCGCTAAAACAATGTTGCGTGTTTCATTATCAAGACAGCCAGCAACAATTTCAGCAGCATCACCCATTTGCGGAACCCATCTTGGCGAAACGAAAGATGTAAGCTCCATTTCTGTTAAACCAGCGCTTCTCAATCCCCTGATAAACTCCTTTTTAATTTCTGTGGGCACAAAGGATTTTTCGTTTTGCAGTCCATCACGCGGACCAACTTCAATAATTGTTGCTTTAGCAGGCAATTGCAGCGTCATGTTTTCCTCTCCAGTCTCATAGTTTATAAGGGTATATACGATTATTTTATTCAATTTGTTTTTTAAAAAGCAAGAATAATAGAAATTTTGACATAATAAAAGGGTTTTTGCGATTTTTCTCGAAATAGTAGCATTGAAACGGATTGTGAAAGGGTGGGGAATATGACACAAACAGAAGTAGTGATTGTGAGTGCTGTAAGAACAGCGATTGGCAGTTTTAATGGGAGTTTGAAGGATGTTTCCGCTCCTGATCTAGGGGCAGTAGCAATTAAAGGTGCACTTGAAAAAGCGGGTTTAAAACCTGAGCAAATAGACGAGGTTATTCTAGGGAATGTTTTACAGGCAGGGCTTGGCCAGAATCCAGCAAGACAAGCCGCACTTAAAGCGGGCCTTCCTGTAAGCGTTTCCGCAATGACGATCAATAAAGTGTGCGGTTCAGGTTTAAAGGCTGTTCATTTGGCGACACAGGCGATTATAGCCGGGGACGCAGAGGTCGTTGTAGCCGGCGGAATCGAAAATATGAGCCAAGCTCCATACATATTAAAAAATGCTCGCAATGGATTCAAAATGGGTGATCAAAAACTGATTGATACGATGACTTCTGATGGCTTAACATGTGTATTTAATGATTATCATATGGGCGTTACAGCAGAAAATCTTTGTGAAAAATATGAATTAACAAGAGAAGAACAGGATGAATTTGCTGCGGCGAGTCAAGAAAAAGCAGTGAATGCGATTGAAACAGGCAGATTTAAGGATGAGATTGTTCCGGTTGAAATCCCGCAAAGAAAAGGTGATCCAATCATCTTTGATACAGATGAATATCCGAAAAAAGGAACGACGGCAGAAAAGCTTGCAAAGCTAAGACCCGCGTTTAAAAAAGACGGCAGTGTCACAGCTGGTAATGCGTCGGGGATTAACGATGGTGCAGCAATCCTTGTTGTGATGAGCAGGAAAAAGGCAGATGAGCTGGGAATTAAGCCGCTTGTTACGATTAAAGGAAATGCGAGTGCTGGAGTAGATCCAAGCATCATGGGCATTGGCCCGGTTCAAGCTGTAAAAAAGGCGCTAGAAAAAGCATCTGTATCCATAGAAGAGCTAGAGCTGATTGAAGCGAATGAAGCATTTGCAGCACAGTCGCTAGCTGTTGATAGAGAGCTTGTGTTTAACAAGGATATTCTTAATGTCAACGGTGGAGCAATTGCACTGGGTCATCCGATTGGTGCGAGCGGAGCCAGGATTCTTGTCACATTGATTCATGAAATGCAGAAGCGGCAGGCGAAAAAAGGTCTTGCCACCCTTTGCATCGGCGGAGGCCAAGGTGTCGCAACGGTAGTTGAACTGGCATAAAAGGTTATCTATTCACATAAATTACACGTTCTCGAAAAATGAGGGGGAGAATGACATGAAAACAATTTGTACTTCCTTTAATGAAGCAGTGAAGGATATTCATGATGGCGCTGTTTTAATGGTCGGCGGATTTGGTCTCTGCGGAATCCCGGAAAACTTAATCCTTGCACTTGTTGAAAAAGGAGTGAAGGATTTAACCGTTATCTCGAATAATTGTGGGGTAGATGACTGGGGACTTGGGCTGCTATTGAAAAATAAGCAGATTAAGAAAATGGTAGGTTCCTATGTAGGGGAAAATAAAGAGTTTGAAAGACAGGTGCTTTCCGGGGAGATCGAGGTAGAGCTCCTCCCGCAAGGTACGCTTGCTGAAAAGATTCGAGCAGGCGGAGCGGGAATCCCAGCCTTTTATACACCTGCTGGAGTAGGTACGCCAGTTGCAGAAGGGAAAGAAACGAAGATCTTTAATGGTAAAGAATATTTGCTGGAGGAAGCGTTGTTTGCGGACTTTAGTTTAGTAAGAGCGTGGAAAGGCGATAAAATGGGGAATCTTGTTTATCACAAGACGGCAAGGAACTTTAATCCTATGATTGCTGCGGCGGGGAAAGTAACAATTGCTGAAGTAGAAAAGCTATATGAAATCGGTGAGCTTGATCCGAATGGGATTCATACACCGAGCATTTATGTGCAGTCTTTAATCGAAGGAAACCAGGAAAAACGTATTGAAAGGCTGATTGTCCAAAAGTAAAAATGAAGAGGAAGGAGACGCTGCAAATGACGAATGATAAAGCTGCTGTTCGAGAAAAAATTGCCAGACGCGCTGAAAAGGAAATTGAAAATGGATTTTATGTAAATCTTGGGATTGGCATGCCAACACTTGTAGCAAATTATATTTCAGATAATAAAGAAGTAGTGCTGCAATCAGAGAATGGCTTGCTTGGCATTGGTCCATATCCTACAAATGAAGAAGTGGATCCGGATCTAATCAATGCGGGGAAAGAGACAGTTACAGCTATTCCTGGATCTGCTTATTTTGATAGTGCGGAATCTTTTGCCATGATCCGCGGCGGTCATGTAAATATTGCGATCCTTGGCGGAATGGAAGTTTCTGAAAATGGCGATCTCGCAAACTGGATGATTCCTGGTAAAATGATTAAAGGAATGGGCGGTGCGATGGATCTTGTTCATGGAGCAAAGAAAATCATTGTCATCATGGATCATACGAACAAAAATGGCGAATCAAAAATTTTAAAGGAATGCACATTGCCGTTAACAGGAAAAGCGGTTGTGAACCGCATCATTACGGAACGTGCCGTTATTGATGTAACGGAGTCAGGCTTAAAGCTTGTAGAAGTAGCAAAAGGCTTTACGATCGAAGAGATTATTCAATCAACCGAAGCAGAACTGCAGGTAGATGAGAACGTTCTTACAGAGGCTTATTAATCAATTTCGAAAAGTGCAGCTCTAAATGCTGGGCTTTTCTTTATCTAGGAGGAGAAGTATATGAGTTTTTCGTTTAAGGGAATTGATCATATCCAATTAGCAGCGCCGGAAGGCTGTGAAGAACAGGCTAGAGTATTTTTCGGGGAGATCCTCGGACTTAAAGAAATTCCAAAACCAGAAAATCTGCGAAAACGTGGTGGATGCTGGTTTCAATGTGGGAACCAGGAAATCCATATCGGTATTCAAGAAGGCTTTGTACCTGCCAAAAAAGCCCATCCGGGATTAGTAGTAGAAAATTTGGCTGCATTGCGTGAAAGCTTGCTGAGGCAAGAGATCATTATAAAGGAAGAACCACCAATTGAGGGGAGAAGCCGATTTTTTGTTGATGATCCATTTGGGAACCGAATAGAGTTTCTCGAATTTTTGAAGTGAGAATGATATAATAATTTGTAAATTATTTATATGAGGGGATTTCAATGAAAAAGAAAAAACAGCATTCCCAACCCAAAAAGGATGATAAGCCAGTTACACTTGGTGATATGCTCAATCAAGATTTAATGGCAAAATTAAAAGATACGAAGCATCAATTAAAGATAGCTGAAGATAAAAAAATAGAAGAGGAAGAGCTGCGCAAAAAAGAGGAAAGACGATTGCGCGAAAAGAATAAGAGCTTCGAGGAATTGCTTGGTGAGAGTAATTTGAACTGGAAAGAATTTAAATAAAGCAAAAATAAAATGACGCTTGGAGCGGAAAGCTTAAGCGTCATTTTTCTTTAAAACCGATGCTGATCATATCGGTTTAGCTTAGTAACCGATTGAATAAGTGAAAGCTCAACTTCTGAAAGCGGATTGGCTTGTACTGCTTTTGCATTTTCTCTAATTTGCTCTGCTTTGCTAGCCCCTGCCACTACGGAGGAAACAGAAGGCTGGGCCAAATTAAACTGGAGGGCCGCTTCTGTCATCGTTCGGGAATCTGCTAGCTTTCCTCTCAGCATAGGTAAAATCGAGCGTAATTCTTCATTGCTGTAATCGAGAAAGCCTTGTTCGGAGGCTTTTTCAAGCATCCTATTGCTTAATAAGCCTTTTGCCAGCGGCCCTCTAGTTACGACACTAATGCTATGTTCTTGCAGAAAAGGGAATACGTGCTCCTCGGGACGGCGATCTAACATACTGTATTGCATCATGATAGAGACTATGCTTGATTTATCTGCGTATTCGCGTATGACATTTGGACGAATGGATGAAAGGCCATAATAGCGGATAAGCCCTTCTGCTTTTAGATCTTCGAATGCTTCAATTGTTTCGTCAATCGGATCCTCAATCGTCCCACCATGGAGCTGGTATAAATCAATATAATCTGTACCGAGTCTTGTTAAGCTGTTCTTAACAGCTTCTTTTATATACAGTTTGGAAGGGTCCCATCGCCAGCCGTTTTTATCTTTATTCCATCGGTTTCCAACCTTTGTGGCGATAATGACTTTATCTCTTACATGCTTTAATGCTTGCCCGACCATTTGCTCATTTTCACCGAAATCGTAAAGGTCTGCTGTATCAAAATAATTAATTCCTTCTTCTAATGCTGTCTCGATGATTTCCTGCGCCTTTTTCGGCTCAGTGCCAAGGGACATGCACCCTAGACCAAGCTCACTTACATATAAATCTGATTTCCCTACTTGTCTTTTTTTCATATGTGCTCCTTATTTTTCTTTCTATTGTATAAAATATTTGAAGCAAACTGCAATTAAATCATTCATTCTGTTTGCCATTCGAGCAAGAATAAACCCATTCCTTTAACAAATAATAATCCTTGCTGTATTCTTTTAATTTCGCTCGAATTTCCCATGCTTTTCCGACGAGTGTAACACCTTTCTCATGAACATAGATTTTCATGACCTGCTCCTCCAATTAAAGTATGATAATATGTATGAGAAAATATAATCGGAATAGAACAGGAGTGGCCGCAATTATGAGTCGCCTAGAAGAAAAGACGTTACATACAGAGAAGATTTTTACCGGAAAGGTGATTAGCCTTCAAGTGGAGGAGGTAGAATTGCCTAACGGAAACGTCTCAAAGCGTGAGATTATCAAACATCCGGGTGCAGTAGCGATTCTAGCGTTAACAGATGATAATAAAATTGTCATGGTTGAGCAGTACCGAAAGGCGTTAGAAAAGACAATCATCGAGATACCTGCAGGAAAGCTTGAACATGGAGAAGATCCAGAAACCTGTGCTAAAAGAGAATTAGAGGAAGAAACAGGATATGACTGTAAAACAATGGAGTGGCTGATCTCCTTTTATACATCACCAGGTTTTGCCGATGAAATTGTTCATCTTTACATAGCAAAAGGACTGGAGAAAAAGGAAAATGCGGCATCTCTTGATGAGGATGAATTTGTGAATTTAATGGAGATCACATTAGAAGAAGCGCAAGCGTATTTGAAGGAACAAAGAATATATGATGCAAAAACAGCTTATGCCGTTCAGTTTTTGCAATTACAAAAGGCGTTGAAGAAGTAAATGAAGAATTATTATTCTGATCTGCATATTCATATCGGAAGAACACGATCCGGAAAACCGGTAAAAATAACAGGGGCCAAATCTTTGACCTTCACAAACATAATTGAGCATGCCAGAAATGAAAAAGGGCTGAACATTATTGGGATTATTGATTGCCATTCACCAGAGGTTATTTTGGAAATTGCGGATCTTCTTGAAACAGGTGATGTGATTGAGCATCCTGATGGCGGCTTACAGTACGGGGATTTAACAATTATTCCAGGCTCAGAGCTGGAAATATATGATAAAAACTGTCATGGCCCGATTCATGTTCTTGCGTACTTCCCTGCACTTTCCATCATGAAGGAATTTTCGATGTGGCTGTCTAATCATTTAAAAAATGTCACACTCAGCTCACAAAGAATTTATGTTTCAGGCAGAGAGCTCCAATTAAAAGTAAAAGAGCTTGGTGGACTATTTATTCCTGCTCATGTTTTTACCCCATTTAAAAGCCTATTTGGGAAAGGTGTTCAGAAATCACTAACAGAAGTATTTGATAAGGACCTCATTGATGGGATTGAGCTTGGTTTAAGCGCCGACACTGTGATGGCGGATCAAATAAGAGAATTACATGGCTATTCATTTGTAACGAATTCTGATGCCCATTCTTTAAAGAAGATTGCTAGAGAATACCATGTGCTACATTTGGAAGCACCAACTTTCAATGAACTGGAAAAAGCACTGCATGAAATAGGTGGGCGAAAAGTTAAAGCTAATTATGGCCTCGATCCACTCCTTGGAAAGTATCATCAGACCGTCTGCTCTCAGTGCTGTGCACGGTTTGACCCGGAAAAGGGAGTATGCAGCAATTGCGGCAGTACCAAGTTTATAAAAGGAGTCGCGGATCGGATTACTGAACTAAAGACTGCGAGCATGTCTCCTGTTAATCGGCCGCCATATATCCATCAAGTACCACTTGAATTTATTCCAGGTCTCGGACCGAAAATGCTTGAAAAGCTTCTTGATCATTTTGGAACAGAAATGGCCATCTTACATGAAGTTCCGTTAGAAAAATTAGAACAGATCATTCCAGCTAAAACAGCAGAAATGATTATCAAAGCACGTGAAGGAAAATTAAGCTTATCTGCCGGCGGCGGTGGAAAGTACGGAAAAATTTCAGATTAACAATGAAAAGATCTAGTCCCTAAATAAGGACTAGATTTTTTTTGTCATACAAAACAAGGACAGGCATACAATTTAATAACAGATATAGAGCAGGAGGATCGCAATGAGAAAAAAAATGTACCAGAACGTCGTCGCAAATCATTTTCGTGAGCATTCCTCAATTTATTTATTTGTGGTTGTATTATTTTTAATGGGTGTCATTTTTGGAGCAATTATCGTGAATAGTTTAAGCTTTACACAAAAAGAAGATTTATTTTACTATCTCTCACAATTTTTTGGACAAGTATCGGCCGGGAATGTAGCGGCTGCAAATGACTTATTCAAGCAAAGCTTCTTCCATAACACGAAATTTATTGGGTTAATGTGGATTTTAGGTATATCTATTATTGGTCTGCCCGTCATCCTAATTCTCTTGTTTATGAAGGGGATGGTCGTTGGGTTTACTGTCGGTTTCTTAGTAAATCAAATGGGATGGGATGGATTTTTGCTTTCATTTGTTACGGTTTTGCCGCAAAATGTAATTATCATTCCTGTATTTATTGTCGCTTCAACGATCTCAGTCTCGTTTTCGTTAAAAATGATCAGCAGGCAATTCATGAAAAAGATCGGCCAGCCCATCATGCCGATGTTAGGAAAGTATATGTTTGCTTTTGTTGTCGCAGTGTTATTTTTATGTGCTGCGGCAGGAATCGAGGCGCTGCTCTCACCAATATTGATGAAATCGGTAATCAATTCATTTTAGGCTTGTGAAAATGGGGCCAATTTATATATAATGGGCGAATAAACGAATTGTTTATTCGTTTTTTTTGTCGTAAAATAAAGAATAAGTATCCTTCTCTTTTGATAATAATTATTATATAATATTGAGTATCAACTCTTATTTGTAATAATTTTATTTTGAATCTATCCCATAATCTGTTATAATGAGAATGTTAGTGGCGAGGGAGGAACTTCGGATGGAAAGTAGAATTGATAGAATAAAGAAACAGTTGCATTCGTCAAGCTATAAATTAACGCCTCAGCGTGAAGCAACCGTTCGCGTTTTGCTGGAGAATGAAGAGGACCATTTAAGTGCGGAAGATGTCTACCTCCTTGTTAAAGAAAAATCGCCTGAGATAGGCTTGGCAACTGTATATAGAACACTTGAATTATTAACAGAACTGAAAATTGTCGATAAAATTAACTTTGGTGATGGGGTTTCACGCTATGACCTTCGACAAGAAGGAGCAGCACATTTCCATCATCATTTAGTATGCATTGAATGTGGAGCAGTGGATGAGATCCAGGAAGATTTATTAGAGGATGTCGAAGAGGTCGTTGAACGAAGATGGAACTTTAAAATTAAAGATCACCGCTTGACATTCCATGGCATTTGTTATCGTTGCCACGATAAAGCCAATAGTGAAGAAACTGAAAAAGTTGAACAACAATAGCAAGAAAACCTTTTCTGTTCGTGGAAAAGGTTTTTTTTGTAAAATAAAATGTTGGTTGATGATTATTTTTAATTTATAATCTAAACGCCATCATAGGTATAATTCTTGTCCAAAATGGCATATCTTTTACTATTAACGATATGTGGGGGACATGTAAGATGAAATCGTGGCTTAAAATTGTTTTTCAAACGATAAAAGTATTCGTTCTTTTCACGGGATGCACAATCCTTTTTTATTATGGTATTATGTGGTTAAATGAAGAATATCAAGATTATCACCGCTATGATGAACCAGAGGGCACTGCTGTAAAAGTATTCTCTAGGGGAAATCCCAACGGTTCATCAAGCTGGTTTGATCGGTTAATTCTTTTCTATTTAAATGGAGAGTAGGGCCATTAATGGAGGACAATCTTAAAGATTTCATACATTATTTACTAGTAGAAAAAGGACTGGCAAAAAATACAATCATTTCTTATGAGAGAGATCTGAAAAGCTATATAAAGTATTTGAAAAAGGCTGAAGCAATAACGGCAATGAATGATGTCCAGCGTCTACAAATCATTCATTTTCTGAAGAGCTTGAAAGAACAGGGGAAATCATCAAAAACGTTGGCGAGGCATATTGCTTCTATTAGAGCCTTTCATCAATTTCTTTTAAGGGAGAAGGCTGTAGACCAAGACCCCTCTGTACATATTGAATCCCCTCAGCATGAACGATCACTGCCAAAGGTATTAAATATGCAAGAGGTGGAAACATTATTAGATTCACCGAAAACGCATGATCATTATGGACTTCGTGATAAGGCGATGCTTGAATTATTATATGCAACAGGAATCAGGGTTAGCGAATTAATCAGTTTGAAGATTGGGGATGTCCACTTGACAATGGGGTTTGTCCGCTGCATTGGCAAGGGCAATAAAGAGCGAATCATTCCAATAGGAAAGACAGCTGCTGGTGCACTTGAACGGTATCTTCAAGAAGGAAGAAGCCACTTTGTTTCAAAAAAACAAAGAGATGATTCCTTATTTTTAAATCACCATGGCCGTGGGCTATCGAGACAAGGATTCTGGAAAATTCTCAAACGTCTTGCTGCCGAAGCGGGCATTGAAAAGGACTTAACCCCGCATACCCTCAGGCATTCCTTTGCAACTCATCTACTCGAGAATGGTGCTGATTTACGTGCCGTTCAAGAAATGCTTGGCCATGCGGATATATCAACAACACAAATTTATACACATGTAACAAAAACTAGATTAAAAGATGTATATAGTCAATATCATCCGCGGGCATAACGAAAAGCGGAAGCGCTGGAGCTAGACTATTCTCTAAATTCAAAGCTGCTATTAAAAATGGCAGCTTTTTCTTTCATTTATTAAAGATATTAGGTAAAATATAGATGTCAGACTTCCGACATATAAAATGGAGAACATGTGATAAACGTATGTATAAGGGGTAACCTAATTAATATTTACAAATGTAAACGTATTCACTATCAAAGGAGGAGTTTAAATGACTTCATATGCATATAAAAGAGTTTTCGTCGTTGTTATGGATTCAGTTGGAATAGGTGAAGCGCCGGATGCTGAAAAATTCGGGGACAAGGGAGCCGATACACTTGGTCATATTGCCGAAAAAATGAACGGCTTGAAGATGCCGAACATGGGTAAGCTTGGACTTAGCAATATTCGTGAAATTAAGGGCATTGAAAAAGCTGAGAAACCGCTTGCTTTCTTTACGAAAATGAAGGAAGCATCAAATGGAAAAGATACGATGACAGGTCATTGGGAAATTATGGGACTTAATATTCAAACACCTTTTCAAGTTTTTCCAGAAGGCTTCCCGCAAGAATTAATTGCTGAACTAGAATCACGCACTGGCAGAAAAGTGATTGGCAATAAACCTGCAAGCGGAACGGAAATTCTTGTTGAGCTTGGGGAAGAACATATGAAGACCGGTGCACTTATAGTGTATACATCAGCTGATTCTGTTCTTCAAATTGCTGCTCATGAAGAAATTATTCCTTTAGAAGAGCAATATAAAATTTGTCAAATCGCGAGAGAACTTACACTGGATGAAAAATATATGGTTGGCAGGGTAATTGCAAGACCATTTATTGGTGAACCGGGAAACTTCCAACGAACATCTAATCGTCATGATTATGCCTTAAAGCCTTTTGATCGTACAGTCATGTCAGAAATGAAGGATGCGGGACTCGATGTGATAGCTATCGGAAAAATTTCTGATATCTTTGATGGTGAAGGTGTAACAAAGTCTCTTCGTACGGTTTCAAATATGGATGGGATGGATAAATTACTGCAATCATTTGATATGGACTTTACTGGTTTAAGTTTCTTAAATTTAGTAGATTTTGATGCCCTTTATGGTCACCGCAGGGATCCTGAAGGATACGGAAAAGCGCTTGAAGAATATGACGCACGTCTGCCAGAAGTATTTGAAAAGATGCAAGATGGGGATTTGCTGATCATTACGGCTGACCATGGGAATGATCCAATTCATCACGGAACAGACCATACAAGAGAATATGTACCACTTCTTGTCTATGCAAAAAATAATGAAAATGGCAAAGAGCTTACAATTCGTGAAACATTTGCAGACATTGGCGCGACAGTTGCAGAAAACTTCCATGTTAAAATGCCTGCTTATGGAAAGAGCTTTTTACAGGAATTGAAATAGGAGGAAATGATCATGTCATTCGAAAAAATTGAAAAAGCAGCAAGTTTCTTAAAGGAAAAATATGAGGAGACACCCCAGATCGGTTTAATCCTTGGGTCTGGTCTCGGTGTCTTAGCAGAAGAAATCGAAAATCCTGTAAAGATTCCTTATAATGAAATTCCAGATTTTCCTGTTTCAACTGTTGAAGGCCACGCGGGTCAGTTAGTATTCGGCTTGCTTAATGGCATTCATGTAGTTGCCATGCAAGGACGTTTTCATTATTATGAGGGCTATTCTTTTGAAAAAGTAACCTTCCCTGTTCGTGTGATGAAGGAACTTGGAATCGAACAATTAATTGTAACAAATGCAGCCGGCGGAGTGAACGAAAGCTTTTCACCAGGTGATTTAATGCTAATTAGCGATCATATTAATAATATGGGAAACAATCCACTAATTGGTCCGAATGATTCGCGCCTCGGTGTTCGTTTCCCAGATATGTCTGAAGCTTATTCGTCTGAGCTTAGACAACTGGCAAGAGGAATAGCAGCGAAATTAGGCTTAAATATCCAAGAAGGTGTCTATGTTGGCAATACGGGGCCAACCTACGAAACACCAGCTGAAATCCGCATGCTGCGCGTGTTAGGCGGAGATGCTGTTGGCATGTCCACAGTACCTGAAGTAATTGTCGCGAGACATGCAGGTATGAAAGTACTGGGGATCTCCTGTATCTCTAACATGGCAGCTGGGATTTTGGATCAGCCGTTAAATCATGAGGAAGTTATTGAAACAACTGAAAAAGTGAAAGCAGATTTTCTTATCTATGTAAAAGCGTTAGTACAAGAACTTGGTACAAAGTAGGTACTAAAGGAAAGCGAGCGGTGATTTATTATGAGAATGGTAGATATTATTGAAAAGAAAAGAGATGGAAAAGAATTATCGGCAGAAGAAATTCAATTTTTCATACAAGGATATACTGACGGCTCGATTCCTGACTATCAAGTAAGTGCGTTAATGATGGCGGTTTTCTTTCAAGGAATGACTGAACAGGAAAGAGCCGATTTAACAATGGCGATGGTTGAATCTGGTGATAAAATTGATTTATCCAAAATTGAAGGTATTAAAGTGGATAAGCATTCGACTGGCGGGGTTGGAGATACAACAACACTTGTATTAGGACCATTAGTTGCAGCCGTTGGTGTTCCAGTCGCAAAAATGTCTGGACGAGGGCTTGGCCATACAGGGGGAACGATTGATAAACTCGAATCTGTTGAAGGCTTTCATGTAGAAATCGAAAATGAAGAATTTATAAATCTTGTGAATAAAAATAAGATTGCTGTTATCGGGCAAAGCGGAAATTTAACACCCGCAGATAAAAAGCTTTATGCTCTCCGTGATGTCACGGCAACCGTTGATAGCATCCCATTAATTGCAAGCTCTATTATGAGCAAGAAAATTGCCGCGGGAGCCGATGCGATTGTACTTGATGTTAAGACAGGCGCAGGCGCATTTATGAAAACACTGGAAGATTCGAATGAGCTTGCAAAGGCAATGGTTCGTATTGGGAATAACGTTGGTAGGAATACAATGGCGGTTATTTCTGATATGAGCCAGCCGCTCGGATTTGCGATCGGTAATGCCCTTGAAGTAAAAGAGGCGATTGATACGCTTAAAGGAGAAGGACCGGAAGATTTAACAGAGCTTTGCTTAACATTAGGAAGCCATATGGTTGTTCTTGCAAAAAAAGCCGATAGCTTAAAGGAAGCACGTGAAATGCTTGAAGGAGTCATGAAGGATGGCACAGCTTTAGAAACATTTAAAACGTTCCTAAGCTCACAAGGAGGCGATGTATCTGTCGTTGATGAGCCATCGAAGCTTCCGCAGGCGAAATTTACATTTGAATTGGAAGCGAAGGAAGAGGGCTACGTTTCCGAAATAGTTGCTGATGAAATTGGCACAGCGGCTATGCTTCTTGGCGCTGGAAGAGCAACGAAAGAATCCGTTATTGATCTCGCAGTTGGTTTGATGCTTCGGAAAAAAATTGGTGATCAAGTGAAAAAAGGAGAGTCACTTGTGACGATTTACAGCAATTTTGAAGAAATTGATGAGGTAGCATCAAAGCTTTATGCAAATATTAAATTATCTAAAGAAAAAGTAGCTGCGCCAACATTAATCCATGGAGAGATTACCGAATAAATAAAAACTGTCAGGGGAAAACAGCCCCTGACAGTTTTTATTTTTATCGTTCAAAATATAAATTTTTACTTATAGGAAATTGTATAAATTTGTTACAAATGGAAATGATGGAGGCTATAAAGAATGGAGGTTTGTGTGATGAAACGAATTGTCCCTTTAATAGTTATGTCTTTCCTATTGACAACACTCTTTGTACCTGAAGCAACAGCAAAAGAAAATGATGGGCTAGATTTAGCTAAAAATGTAAAATCGGCCATCTTAATTGAACGAGACACAGGTGCAATTTTATACGAAAAGAATAGCAACGAACAGCTCCCTCCTGCAAGCATGACGAAAGTAATGACCATGCTATTAATTATGGAGGCATTAGATGAGGGCAGGCTGTCGATGGATGAAAAAATTCGCACAAGTGAATATGCTGCTTCAATGGGAGGATCACAAATTTTCCTTGAGCCAGGAGAGGAAATGACGACGGAGCAGATGCTAGAAGGAATTGCCATCGGGTCTGGGAATGATGCATCCGTTGCGATGGCAGAAAGGCTTGCTGGCTCTGAAGAAGAGTTTGTAAAGCTCATGAACAAAAAAGCAAAGGAACTTGGACTAAAAAATACAGAATTTAAAACAGCAACGGGTTTGCCTGGTCATGGAGATTATAGTACCGCTCACGATATGTCCATGATGGCCAAAGAGCTTCTAAAATACGAAGGAATAACGAAATACACCGGTACATATGAGTCTTATCTACGAGAAAATACAGATAAAAAATTCTGGCTAGTAAATACAAATCGCCTAGTTAAATTTTATCCAGGTGTAGATGGACTGAAAACCGGATTTACGAATGAAGCAAAATATTGCTTAACAGCAACGGCTGAAAAGAATGGGATGCGTGTCATTGCGGTTGTATTCGGGGCCCCGACCTCAAAGGAGAGAAATGCCCAAGTAACAAAGATGCTTGATTACGCTTTCAGCCAATATGAGACACACCCGCTGTATAAGCGGAATGTGGCACTTGGAAAAGTTGCTATTAGCAAGGGAGAAAAGAAAAGAGTTGAAGCGATGACGAGTGAACCGATCTCCCTTTTAACGAAAAAAGGGGAAGGCATTGAAAATATTAAACAAACGGTGGAATTAAATAAAAATGTGAAGGCTCCTATAAAAAAAGGGGATAAAGTAGGAATATTAAAATTGAAACAAGACGGAAAAACAATCGTTGAGACGCCGCTTGTAGCCAAAGAAGGTAGCAAGGAAGCGAGCTGGTGGACATTATATAAACGTTCAATGGGCATGTTTACAAAAGCAGGGCAATAGTAAGATATAAGGCACTGTCGAAATATTGATTATACATTCTAGTTTTAGCGAAATGCCACTAGTTTTGTCTTTCGGAAGGAAATGCGTTAGCGCATAGCGAATTTGACTCACTATAAAGGCAAAAGTATATCATGTAAAGTGATATGGTATAAAGCCAAATGGGATCCTAGATAAGGAGGCTATGATAGTGAGTCTTACTATTAATTTAGAAGTGAAGAAAGATGTCCTATGTATTCGTTTAAGCGGGGAACTAGATCATCACTCTGCTGATGAGCTGCGGAGACAGGCGTCTAACGCAATTGAAGAATATGATATTCATCATATTATTTTAAATCTTGAACAGCTTTCCTTTATGGATAGCTCAGGTTTAGGCGTTATTTTAGGCAGATATAAACAAATTAAACAACAGCATGGTGAAATGGTTGTTTGTGCAATTTCTCCAGCAGTCCAAAGATTATTTGATATGTCGGGTTTATTTAAAATTATCCGTTTAGAGCCGACAGAAGAATTTGCTTTGCAAAGACTGGGGGTTGCATGATCAATGAAAAACGAAATGCAAATTAAATTCAGTGCATTAAGCCAAAATGAATCGTTTGCCCGTGTAACTGTCGCAGCATTTATTAGTCAGCTTGATCCGACAATGGATGAGTTAACTGAAATTAAAACAGTTGTATCTGAAGCAGTCACCAATTCGATCATTCACGGCTATGAACAAGATCCAAACGGGCTTGTGTATATTACTGTGAAAATCGAGGATGGTTTCATTGATATGTCCATCCGAGATGAGGGTTTGGGCATAATGAACGTGGATGAAGCTCGGCAACCGCTGTATACAACTAAGCCAGAACTTGAGAGATCAGGCATGGGCTTTACAATTATGGAAAATTTCATGGATGAAATCGAAATTCAATCGCAACCGGGGAAAGGCACAGAGATCCGATTAAGAAAGCATTTATCAAATAGTAAAATGCTATGCAATTAAGGGAGTCTTGCTATGGATGTGGAGGTTAAAGCAGAAAAGAGCCAAACTTTTTTGAAGGATCATGAAGTCAAGGAGCTAATCCAAAAAAGCCAGGCTGGTGATCAAGAGTCTAGGGATTTAATTGTCCAAAGGAACATGCGTCTCGTCTGGTCGGTTGTTCAGCGCTTTTTAAACCGAGGATATGAGCCGGATGATCTCTTTCAAATCGGTTGTATTGGATTATTGAAGTCAGTTGATAAATTTGACCTATCGTTTGATGTAAAGTTTTCAACGTATGCCGTTCCTATGATTATTGGGGAGATTCAGCGATTTATACGAGATGATGGGACAGTCAAAGTCAGCCGCTCTTTAAAAGAGATGGGAAATAAAATTCGGAAAGCAAAGGATGAATTGTCTAAATCGCTTGGAAGAATACCCACCGTCTCAGAACTTTCTGAATTCCTTGATATTCCGCCTGAGGATATTATCCTTGCTCAAGAAGCTAGCCGGACCCCATCATCCATTCATGAGACGGTGTATGAAAATGATGGAGACCCGATCACATTGCTTGATCAAATTGATGATGGAAATGAAGGAAAATGGTTTGATAAGATTGCTCTAAAAGAAGCGATAAATGAACTGGATGACAGGGAACGTTTGATTGTCTATTTGCGCTATTATAAAGATCAAACGCAATCTGAAGTGGCAGCAAGACTTGGCATCTCACAAGTTCAAGTATCTAGGCTTGAAAAAAAGATCCTCCAGCAAATGAAAGACCGTATGGATTTATAATCCATACGGTCTTTTTTGTGAATCTCCGATATCTTTTGCAACCGTATTTATTTACTAACTATTTTTTCTAATACCCAATTATTGGTCGTCATGAAGTAAATATATGTAACTCATACTAGTGATACAAGGAAATAACTGTGTGGGAAGTGAACGAAATGGAACGAACGGTTTATATTCGGTTGCGTCACCGCATACAAGTACGAGCTCGTGAGGAAATTTTGCTCAAGGATATTGCTCAGCTAATTGTCGAAGATAAGCATTTTGAGAAGTTGAGCCAAATGAAAGTTTATGAAGTAACGGAACAAGACCGGAATATAATCATCATTGATGTCATGATGGTTATCCGTTTAATCACAGAAATGCTGCCGAATATAGAAATTCAAACACAAGGACCATCTCAAGTAATTATTGAAGTGGTATCTGAAAAAAGGAAGGTATCCCTGCCACTTTTTATTTTAGTATGGTTTTTATTGTTTATCGGTGCGGCCTTAACAATTATGAATTTTCATGAGGATGTTAGCATGCAGGCTGTTCAGCAGCGGATTTACACTATCATTACCGGAAAAATGGATGACAAACCTTTGATCTTTCAGATACCTTACTCCATTGGCCTAGGCCTAGGAATGATTCTATTCTTTAATCATCTTTTTAAGAAGCGTCTTAATGAAGAGCCGAGCCCTCTGGAAGTAGAAATGTTTAATTATCAGTTGGATCTAGATAATTATGTGGCAATGAACGAAAACAAAGAAAGTATGAAAAATATTGACGAGCGGTAATGTAGTCTTAGTCATGTTTGTCGGTCTTGCTGGGGGATTAGCAGTAGGCTCTGGGTTCGTAGCGTTTCTGTCTGTATTAGGTGTGATCCCAAGGCTTATGCAGTTGACAAAAACAATGAAAATGATCCGGTTTTATGAATGGGCTGTAGTAATGGGGGCTGTCATTGGTGGAATGAGTACGTTATGGGATCCGATCTTTCACCTCACATCCTATCTATTAGTACCGATAGGCTTGGCTTCCGGGATATTCGTAGGTATGATTGCGGCAGCATTGACGGAAGTGCTAAATGTCCTGCCTATTCTTGCTAAGCGAGTAGGCATAGATGGACAAATTGTATTTTTGTTAATGGCCATAGTGCTTGGCAAGATTGTAGGTTCACTCTTTCAGTGGATCTATTTTGTAGATAAGTAGCAAAAAATAGTGATTAGAAGGCTGTATCAACCTATGATGAAAGGATAATAGAACATGGAGGATCATCGAAGGCACGTAATTTTAATTACAGATGGAGATGATTATGCTAGAAAATCAATCGAACACATTGCCAATGAAATCGGGGGCAGATGTATCTCCTTATCCCACGGAAATCCTACCACCTTAGACGGCCCCCTAATTGTAAAGCTGATAAAAAAAGCACCGCATGACCCCGTGTTTGTCATGTTTGATGATAGCGGTTTTGTAGGTGAAGGAGCGGGGGAGCGCGCGTTAAAGTATGTAGCAGCTCATGAAGATATTCATGTACTTGGGATTATTGCAGTTGCTGCAAAAACAAGACAGGCTGAATGGGCAAAAGTGGATGTTTGTATTGACCGTGATGGAGAATTAACTCCTTATGGAGTCGATAAATATGGGCTTCAAGAAATGGAAAAAGGAAGACTTTATGGTGACACGGTCTATTGTCTCGATGAAATAGACGTCCCCATTAAAGTTGGAATTGGTGATGTAGGAAAAATGGCGAAAAAAGACCATTATGAAATTGGCTCGCCAATTACGAAGAAAGCCGTAGAACTCGTATTGGAAAGGAGCGGTTATCGTGGCAGACAATAAAA
Organism: Cytobacillus sp.; assembly: GCF_032154635.1. Lineage (GTDB taxonomy): Bacteria > Bacillota > Bacilli > Bacillales > Cytobacillaceae > Cytobacillus. Next base: position 240,313 of record NZ_JALDXW010000001.1, read on the forward strand.
TGAAAAATAAAATGCCTATTCCTGATTCAGTGGAAGAAATTGAAACGTATATGAAAAATAGAATTGGGTTGGGGGATAGTTTTGATTTAGGTGTTCGAAAACTCATCATTCTTAGAAAAGATGTACATTTTTATTATGTAAACGGACTAACAGATACCCAATTTATTATTGAAATTGTTGAAGAGCTTGTTGCAATCAATGACAACGAAAAATTATCAGCAAATATAAGTAAAATAGTTGAAAATAGGTTAGTCCATCAATCTGTAACTAAAATAAAAACAATGGATGAGCTTGTGGATCAAGTGCTATCAGGGCTGATTGTTGTAGTAATGGAAGGGGTTACCCATGGATTAGTCATTGATGTCCGCAGTTATCCAGGCAGAACACCAATGGAGCCGGATACGGAAAAGGTAGTAAGGGGATCAAGGGATGGATACGTAGAAAATATTATCATAAATACTGCCTTAACACGAAGAAGGATACGTGACGAAAGGCTTCGCTTTGAGATTATGAGGGTTGGTGAAAGATCAAAAACAGATGTGGCAATAGGATATATTAAAGATGTTGCCAATCCTGATTTAATTGACGTAATCCGAAAAGAAATTGCTGCCATACAAATCGATGGTATCACAATGGCCGACAAAACAATTGAAGAATTTTTATTAAAGCAAGGATTTAATCCTTTTCCACTTGTCCGCTATACAGAGCGAGCAGACGTTGCGGCAACTCATTTGCTTGAGGGGCATGTTTTAATATTTGTTGATACGTCACCAAGTGTAATGATTTCACCTACAACATATTTTCATCATTTACAGCATGCAGAAGAGTATCGGCAATCGCCGGCAGTAGGTACATTTGTACGCTGGATTCGTTTTCTTGGGGTAGCTTCATCCTTGTTTTTGCTGCCGCTTTGGTTTTTGTTTGTATTGGAGCCTTCTCTTTTACCCGAAAGTATTTCATTTATTGGACCTAATGAAGAAACCAATATACCCGTGATCATTCAATTATTTCTTGCAGAAATAGGAATTGAATTGCTTCGGATTGCTGCCATTCATACACCAACTCCGTTATCTACAGCTATGGGCTTAATTGCAGCTGTTTTAATCGGACAAATTGCCATTGATGTTGGTTTATTTGTTCCAGAGGTTATTTTGTATGTGTCCCTTGCTGCAATTGGAACTTATACAACTCCAAGTTATGAATTAAGTATCGCTAACAAGCTCTTTCGGTTATTATTTTTAGTCCTGGTTGCAATATTTCACACCCCGGGCTTTGTTGTTGGGATTACGATATTTATCCTATTCCTTGCGAATATGAAGCCATTAAACATACCGTATTTATGGCCGTTTATCCCATTTCATCCGAAGGCATTATGGCGAATATTCGTTCGTGCATCTGTACCTGGTTCGAGTATACGTCCAAGTATTGTCCATACGACAAACCGTTATAAGCAGCCGCCAAAAAACAGTACTTCAAAATGATATCTACTTATTGCGGACTTAACAGAATTGTGTTAAAATTTCTTAAAATTAATAAACAAAATACGACAGAAAATAGACAGTTTCTAATAAAGATACTGTCTATTTTCTAATTAATAAAAGCTTAAAGGGAAGAGGTAGGTTCATGCATTTAAACGGTACATCGAAGGTAAATGACAAGGGGCATTTGGAGATAGGCGGATTGGATACTGTAGTGCTAGCCGAACAATTTGGCACACCTTTATACGTATATGATGTTTCTTTAATTAGGGAAAGAGCGAGAGGCTTTAAGCATACGTTTGAAAAACTAGGAGTAACCGCTCAAGTTGCGTACGCGAGCAAAGCATTTTCGACGATTGCTATGGTCCAGCTTGCGGAAGAAGAAGGACTTTCACTTGATGTTGTTTCCGGCGGAGAATTATATACAGCCTTAGCAGCTGAATTCCCCCCTGAAAAAATTCATTTTCATGGGAATAACAAAAGTAAAGAAGAGCTGGAAATGGCTCTTAAACATGGAATTGGCTGTATTGTTGTCGATAACTTTTATGAATTAGAGCTCATTGAATCGATTTGTGAAGCGATGGAAGTGAACGCGAAAATTCTTTTAAGAGTTACACCTGGAGTTGAAGCGCATACACATGAATATATTACAACTGGGCAGGCAGATTCTAAATTTGGCTTTGACCTACAAAATGGACAAGCAGAAAAGGCAATGAGAGTGGCCTTAAAGTCCTCGAAAATCGAACTGCTCGGCTTGCATTGTCATATCGGTTCACAAATATTTGAAACCGCTGGATTTCTAGTAGCAGCACAAAAAATATTTGAGAAACTGAATGAATGGAAAAAGTTATACGCCTTTGAAACAAAGGTGTTAAACTTAGGCGGAGGCTTTGGCATTCGCTATACGAATGAGGATCATCCTCTGCCAGCAGGTCAATATGTTGAAGAAATTATAGAGGAAGTGCAAAGGCAGGCCGATCATTTTGCAATGAAAATGCCTGAAATATGGATTGAACCAGGCCGTTCTCTTGTGGGAGATGCCGGTACGACATTATACAAGATAGGCTCCAATAAAGAAGTTCCTAACATTCGCAAATATATCGCCGTGGATGGCGGGATGAGCGACAATATTAGACCGGCTCTTTACCAAGCAAGGTATGAAGCTATTTTAGCTAATAGAGCATTAGAAAAAGCAGAGGAGACTGTTTCTGTTGCTGGAAAATGCTGCGAATCAGGTGATATGCTCATATGGGATATCCCACTTCCAAAATCGGATCATAATGATTTGCTGGCAGTTTTTTGCACAGGTGCATATGGATATGCGATGGCAAATAATTACAATCGGATTCCTAGACCGCCTGTCATCTTTGTAGAAAATGGGGAAGCAAAGCTCGTTGTAAGAAGAGAAACGTATGAGGATCTTATTCGAATGGATGTATCAATCAAAGAAAAAATTAGTAATTAACAGTTGTTGAATGTATTCATGCATATTGAAAAAAGCTTGTAGAATGAAGAGCATGCCAATTGGGTCAGGTGTTGAGCTCGCTTTCTACAGGCTTTTTTGTATTTAATCGTATTAATTACTAGTGTAGAATGGAAAAATTGAAAGGTTTCGTGTAGAATAGAACTAATCCTTGAATGTGTGAAGATGTAATGATTTTGTTACAGGAGGTTTTATGAAAAAAAGCAATTGGATTCTTTTTGTTTTATTAATCGTGATGAGTTTAGCATGGGGACTTTATTATTGGTTTTTTATCGTTCCATCTAAGTAGACCCCCAGAAAAGCAATGATTAGTATCAGTATATAGCTAAAAGATCAGCCATTAGTGTACAAACTAATGAGGCGTACATATATTATATTATTACAGTTTGAAATATTAAATTTTTGGGGAAAATTAAGATGGAATGCTAAAATCTAATGAGGGATAAAAATGTTAATTCGTTATAAAAAAACTTTCGAAAAGATTGCTATGGGTTTGTTATCTTTTATGCCAAATGAAAAAGATCTCAAGAAGCTCCAGCAAACGATGAAACAATATGAAAGTGAGGAGAACCTGCAACTATTTCTTTGGAAAGCAGGGGAAGATATTATTGGATTAATGGGTGTTCTAATGAATGAAGACTCAGCTATGATTCAGCATATCTCAGTCAATCCTTCTCATAGGCAACAAGGAATTGGGAAGTCGATGGTCAAAGCGCTACAAGAATTATTCCCAGACAAAAAAATCACAGCGAATGAAAATACCGAATCATTCTTAAGTAAATGTGATCTCACAATTCATATAGAAAAAGGCAGTGAGTAATTATTTTATTCACTGCCTTTTTCTATGTGTTGGTGAATGGCTCTTTTTTAATGCATCTAACCGTTCCTGAATAATACTGCTTCGATCTCTAGAGGAATGGCGATGAACGATTTCCCTATTATTCAAGTCACTAGCTGATCCCCATATGAAACCGCGATCGATGCAGCCTGCATTGCAGCTTTCAATTAATATCGGATCAGTTATTGGAATCATATAGCTAGTATAGGGAATTTGTAAGGAGATATCTTCATGTTTTAAAGGCAGGTCATTCATCAATTGTTCTGTATCAATTCCTAACTGAAGCAGCTGTCTTTTTTCATTTTTTAAGATAGCAATTGATTTAGCTATCGTCTTTTCGGCACCTGGAAAATTTCCGCGCCGATGATGGTAATTTGACACGGCTAGGAGGATTAGACCTACCCAAATAGACTGCTTATTGTTAGGATCAACCTCTTTCCAATATTCCTCTAAGATTTCATGACATTCGAAATAATCTCTATCCCCATGAAAATGTATTAAGTAATCAATATACGCTTTTGGATACAACTCGCCACCTCCTATAAATATATGTTTATCATACCACAGAATATTTGTCTAAAAATTCAGCAATAGTTTTCAAGCAAACAAAAAACCCGGCATGAACCGGGTCATGTATACATATTATCTTAGCACCAAGCTGCTCCTACAATAATCAGCAGGATGAACAAAACGACAAGTAAAGCAAACCCTGTTCCTCCGCATCCAATGTGTCCTTTAGACATACATCATACCTCCTGTTTCTTTTGTTGTTTCAATATCATTTTATGTAGGCAAATACCAAAATGTATGGGCGAATGAAGAGAAAATTTATATAAGGCGCTTTCGCATTTCTAATATTTTTCTATTGGATAGCTCACCTTTATAATTTATACTATAGTAGTCTTTAATGAGGAATTTAATGAGGAAATTTTGGTGAGTAGTAATGGAACATTATAATGTAAAGATTGATGCGTTTGAAGGACCGCTTGATTTGCTTCTTCACTTAATAAATCGGCTTGAAATTGATATATATGATATTCCAGTAGCAGAAATTACTGAGCAATATTTATTATATATCCATACGATGCAAGTGCTGCAGCTTGATGTGGCAAGTGAATATCTCGTTATGGCAGCTACCTTGCTAGCGATTAAGAGCAAAATGCTTCTCCCAAAGCACGAGGAAGATTTGCTTGACGATGAATTTGGTGTAGGACCTGAAGAAGACACGATGGAAGAGCTTGTTGAAAGATTAGTTGAATACAGAAAATATAAAGAGGCAGCAGTTGATTTTAAAGAAATGGAAAAAGAGAGGGGCTTGATGTTTACAAAGCCACCAAGCGATTTAAGCGATTATGCCAAAGACATTCAACCGGAAAAAACGGAATTAAACGTTTCGTTGTATGATATGCTTGGCGCACTCCAAAAACTATTAAGAAGACAAAAACTGCAAAAGCCGCTATCTACGAAAATAACACGTCAAGAAATCCCAATCGAGACGAGAATGGCAGAAATTCTTGACGATTTAAGACAAATCAAGGTACGAAAAAGTTTTTATGAGCTCTTTCCTGTTCTTGACCGTGAAAATATTGTCGTTACTTTTTTAGCGGTGTTAGAGCTAATGAAACGTCAAGAAATCATTATTGAGCAGGATGGAAATTTTTCGGAAATTTATGTAAGTGCTATGGAAGGAGGAAATGAATATTAATATTATCAATTGGAAAGGGATTGTTGAAAGCCTTTTATTTGCCGCAGGGGATGAAGGGCTAACTTTAAAACAGGTGGCTCTTGTTCTCGAAGTAGATGAGTTGCAAGCTGAAGAAATTATTAAAGAATTAATGGAAGATTATCGAAAAGATGACATGCGAGGCATCACAGTTATCGAGCTAGCAGGTACCTTCCAGCTTGCTACGAAAAAAGAAAATTCAGCCTATCTAAAAAGACTTGTCGTTACTCCGCAAGCATCAACATTATCCCAAGCAGCATTAGAAACACTGGCAATTATTGCTTATAAACAGCCGATTACAAGAGCGGAAATTGAGGAAATAAGAGGGGTGAAGACAGAGCGGCCAATACATACGCTTATGGCGAAAGCGCTCATTAAGGAAGTGGGTAGAGCAGAGGGATCAGGAAGAGCTTATTTATATGGCACAACGAAAGAATTTCTTGATTATTTTGGTTTAAAAAAGATCGAGGAGCTGCCACCGCTTCCAGAAAAGGTAGAAGACGATTATCAGCTGGAAGAAGCCGATTTGTTTTTTGATAAGTTTCAAGAAACAATTGATTCTTGAATTTTTCATACAATTGAATCTATTTATGATACTATATACTTGTAAAAAAATGCTTAATTTTTAAAATGAAGCATTTTCTATATCGTTTTCATTTTTACATATGGGGAAAATTGTTGTGGAGGGGTTAAGATGCTTATTAAACAATGCAAGGGATATGAGCTGGAAAAGGAAAAATCGAATACGTCAGAGGATTTCTTCAATCGAAGTGAGGTTACTTTTGAGGAAAATGGACAAGAAAAGACTTTACACGTTCTATATGTCCGGTATTTTGATGAACTAATGTCTGAGTTTACTCCATTTGAAGGGAGCACCATTTTTAAAGCAGGATCCAAGGAGGTTGAATTTAAAGACATCGTGGCTCTTATTTGTTTGTTGAAAAATCCTGGCTTTCGCCACCGAAAGCGTGTTTACATTAATTCAAAGCTAGATTTTGCATCGTATTTTCAAGATATTGATTACACGAAGCTTCCTGGGATATTTGAGGATTTAGAAACGAAGAAGAGCTTTAATCTTCGTTCACCCTTGGAGTACATCGTTCAGCCCCAATAAGAATCCTTAAAAAACAGCCTTTGATGGTTGTTTTTTTCTTTATTAAAAAGTATATAGTTGGCGATATTTACATTCTACAGGAAAAAGCATATTTTATTGGGCTATTCATACTATAGAAAGGGACTATTAAGAAAAGAGGGATCGCATGAGTAAAATGAATGATTATATCCAAGATGTGTTTAAATGGAATAAGGAACTGCGAACATTTCTCGAATCAGAAAACGTTGATGAGAACGATGAGCTATGGCTGAAAATGGACCGAATGACTGATATTATGGAGGGAATTCAAAATCCATTAAGCAACGAGGCATTGTTGGAGATTCAGAATCATGTGGAAGAACTGCATATGGATATGGAGGAGTATTTCACGAAAAGGCAGGAGCTAGGAAGTGTTTATGTCAATCCACCTCAAATTGCAGCAGGAGCTCATACATTGCCTCCATTGCCATATGCTTACAATGCATTAGAACCTTATATATCAGGGGAAATTATGCGATTACATCATAATAAGCATCATCAATCTTATGTTGATGGATTGAATAAAGCAGAGAAGGAGCTAAATAAAGCAAGAAGATCGGGTGACTTTTCCTTAATTAAGCATTGGTCTAGAGAGCTTGCTTTTCATGGATCAGGGCATTACCTTCATACGATTTTCTGGAATAATATGATTCCTAAAGGCGGAGGAAAGCCTTCAGGCAGCCTGTTAAAAGCAATAGAAAAATATTTTGGGAGTTTCGAAGCATTTAAACAGCAATTCACAGAAGCAGCGAAGCAAGTCGAAGGTGTGGGCTGGGCTGTACTAGTTTGGTCACCAAGGGCGCATCATTTGGAAATACTGCAATCCGAAAGGCATATGATTTTAACCCAATGGGATACGATTCCTTTGCTTGTATTGGATGTCTGGGAGCATGCCTACTATCTGCAATATAAAAATGACCGTGCCAGCTATGTGAAAAATTGGTGGAATATTGTTAATTGGAAGGATGTTGAACAAAGGTTTATGAAAGCTTCTGAGCTTAAATGGAAACCATTTTAATAGAAATAAAAGGCGAAAAACAATCTATGTTTTTCGCCTTTTATTGTCATATCAATACTTGTCCTGCATAAAATTGTACAAACCAGTGAAGGAGACTGCAATGAAAAAGATGAAAAAGCTGATGATCTTTCCATTAATAGCCGCCATTTTTATAGCGTTTATTCCACTAAGGGCGCAAGCTTCTTTTTCTGTTAGCGCACAAAGTGCCATTTTAATGGAGCAAAGCTCTGGTCGGGTACTATATGATAAAAATGCAAATAAGCCGATGAGAATTGCAAGCATTACAAAGATTATGACGGCTATTTTAGCCATTGAATCGGGAAAAATGGATGAATGGGTAAAGGTAAGTGAGAAAGCGGTCCATACAGAAGGTTCCTCTATTTATTTAATTCCTGGTGAAAAAATAAAGTTAGAGGATTTAGTATACGGATTAATGCTTCGATCTGGAAATGACGCAGCTGTTGCTATTTCAGAGCATGTTGGTGGAAGTCTGGATGGTTTCGTTTATTTAATGAATCAAAAGGCAGAAGAAATCGGTATGAAGAATACTCATTTTGCCAATCCGCATGGGCTGGATGACCATGAAAATCATTTGTCAACAGCTTATGATATGGCACTCTTGACACGTTATGCGATGAATAATAAAGAGTACCAGAAAATTTCAGGTACGAAGGTTCACAATGCGCCGCATCCTACTGAGAAATGGGATCGAAAGTGGAAGAATAAGAACAGACTGCTTACAGAGCTTTACAGCTATACAACAGGAGGAAAGACAGGCTATACAAAACGTGCGAAGCGCACGTTAGTAACGACAGCCACCAAAGGTGAGCTCGACTTTATTGCTGTAACATTAAATGGTCCTGATGATTGGAATGACCATATTCAAATGTATGAGACCGGTTTTACCACCTATCGTTTAGTAGAGGTTTTGCCAAAAGGAAAGATCGAGCAAATAAAGGATAAATTTTATAAAAAGAAGGTCTATGTTAAGCATAGCTTTGATTATCCGGTGACATCGAAGGAAAAGAAGCAATTTAAAATTGAATACAAACTGAAGAAGCCAAAAAAAGAATGGGAAGATAATCCCCCTAAAATTGTTGGACAAGTGATTGTTTATTTTGACAAACAGCAAGTGAAAAGGATGCCAATATATTATAAATATGCTGATAGACAAGCCAAGCAATCGTTTTTTGAGCAATTCAGAAACATATTTCTCGTGATGATTGGTGTGAAAATAGATGGTTAATATTATATGGGTATTCCTAACAGTCATTGGAATTATCTTTGCCATGGTTAACGGAACGATGGATCAAGTGAATGAAGCGATCTTTAATGGTGCAGCAGAAGCAGTTACTTTATGTATTGGGTTAATCAGTGTTCTTGTATTTTGGTTAGGCATGATGAGAATTGCTGAGGAAGCTGGGCTATTGCAAAAATTGTCTCTCCTATTTAGACCGATTGTAAAGAGGCTATTTCCGGAGGTACCGAATGATCATCCAGCAATGGGCTACATTCTCTCTAATATGATGGCCAATATGTTTGGACTTGGCAATGCAGCAACCCCGTTAGGTATTAAGGCGATGGAGGAACTAAAAAGGTTAAATGGTGGATTGGATATCGCCAGCCGTTCAATGATAACCTTTCTAGCCATTAATACGTCAAGCATCACGCTTATTCCAACAATGGTTATTGCTATTCGAATGAAATATGAATCCGCATCCCCAACAGAGATTGTCGGTCCTACGTTAATTGCATCCTTTTGCTCAGCAATAGGCGCGATCATCATTGACCGGTATTTTCATTATAGAAGAACGAGAAAAGGATGAGTCATATGCAAGTTGTATCGGTTATCTCCCTCTGGTTTATTCCTGTTCTAATTGGTTTTATATTAATATATGGGACGGTAAAACGTGTACCCACTTATGAAAGGTTTGTGGAAGGCGGAAAAGAAGGAATAAAGATCGCAGTCTCGATTATTCCTTTTCTTGTTGGAATGCTTGTTGCCATATCGGTTTTTCGTGCTTCTGGAGCACTAGAGTATTTTATGGAGTTCATTCGCCCTATACTAGAAGCAATAGGTGTTCCGCCTGATATTGTTCCGCTCGCCATCATTCGTCCAATCTCAGGGTCAGCTGCACTTGGAATCACAAGTGATCTTATTGCTGTTCATGGCCCAGATTCATTTATCGGCAGGTTAGCATCTGTTCTTCAAGGCAGTACAGACACAACTTTTTATGTACTAACTGTTTATTTTGGTGCGGTAGGAATCAGAAAAATGGGAGATGCTTTAAAGGTAGGTCTATTGGCAGATTTAATCGGAATCATCGCAGCCATTGTAGTAGTTACACTTATTTTTGGGAGGATATGAAAAGACTAAGATGATAAAAACATGTAAAAATACCTAAAATAATAGGTATTTTTTTTAATGCTATTATTTGAAAAAAACGTCTACTTTGAAAAAGGAATGATTTATGTCATAATTCATAAGGATGGAAATAGGTATAATCCTTATTAAGTAATAGTTGGGGTGACATAAATGGAAAGATTGCAAAAGGTAATTGCCCATGCTGGATTTGCTTCTCGCAGGAAAGCGGAGGAGCTCATTAAGGAAGGCCATGTAAGGGTGAATGGAAAAACAGTTAAGGAGCTAGGTGTTAAGGTTTCCTCTTCAGATCGAGTAGAAGTGAATGGCATTCCTGTGGAAAGGGAGGAGCCGGTTTATTTTCTCTTATATAAACCAAGAGGCGTTATTTCAAGTGTAACGGATGATAAAGGAAGAAAAGTAGTAACTGATTTTTTTCAGCAAATTGAACAGCGGATTTACCCGGTGGGGCGTCTAGACTTTGATACTTCTGGCCTGCTGCTCTTAACAAATGATGGGGAGTTTGCTAATATGCTCATGCATCCAAAGAATGAAATTGAAAAGGTATACGTAGCCAAGGTAAAGGGAATTCCTTCAAGAGAGAAAATGAGAAGCCTTGAAAAAGGCATTCGCTTAGAGGATGGGAAAACAGCCCCTGCGCAGACAAAAGTGCTTTCAATTGACAAGAAAAAGCAGACAGCAATTATTGAATTAACAATCCATGAGGGAAGAAATCGACAGGTTAGAAGGATGCTCGAAGCTATCGGTCATCCAGTCCTTAAATTAAAAAGGGAAAGATACGGCTTCTTAACACTCCAAGGGTTAAAAGCGGGAGAAGCAAGAGAATTAACAGCACATGAAGTCAAGCAGTTGCGCGCGCTATCAAAATCGTAAGTAAATGGCGTTAAATTTCAACAATTAAGGGAAATTTCATAGAAAAGTCACAGTTACTTCAAATTGTAAACATTATTAGAATGATGATAAATGGTATAATAAAAATCGGCTGTTTCGTTTTAAAGACGCACAGCGTTTTTCTAAAGGGGAGAGTGTGATGAAAAAGCGTCGTTTAGTGATGAGAACGATTATTTTGCTCATTTTAGGTGCAGCTGTCGCTTATACCTTGTATGCAAATTTTACAAAAGATGATATTAAGAAGGTTGTTGTTGGTGAACAAGCACCTGATTTTGTTCTTGTGGACTTGAATGGAGAAGAGCATCGTCTTTCGGATTACAAGGGTCAGGGTGTCTTTCTTAATTTCTGGGGTACATATTGTAAGCCATGTGAAAAAGAAATGCCGTATATGGATAACCAGTACAAACAATTTAAAGACAAAGGTGTACAAACATTAGCTGTAAACGTAGGTGAGTCAGAGCTATCAGTAAGTAAATTTGCTGATAGACATCAATTAACTTTTCCGATTGTACTTGATAAAGACGGACAAGTTCAGACTGCCTATAAAATTGGCGCACTTCCTGCAACATTTATGATTGATAAAGATGGAAAAGTGGTTAAATATCACACAGGTCAATTGACGGAAGAAATGATTAAAGAGTTAATGGAACTAGTTCAACCATAAGCTACGGGGAGTTTTTTAAATGAAACATGTAAAATGTGAATGCGGGCATGTGAATCCGCATGGAACCATTCTTTGTGAAGCATGTGGAAGAGTTCTTCAGGAATCGGAAAAGGATAAGAAACTTGTTGATATGCGCTATGAGGGCAGTGCAAGGCGTTCGCAAACATACAACAAAACAATCATTGATAAAATCTGGAATTTCTTCTCATCCGTAAAAGTCGGTGTTTGGCTAATTGTGATTACGTTAATTGCGTCAGCACTTGGCACAATTTTTCCGCAAGAAATGTACATTCCTCCTATCATGCCTGCTGCAGAGTATTATGAGGATCAGTACGGTTGGTTAGGAAAGTTGTATTATGATCTTGGATTTCATAATTTATACAGTTCATGGTGGTATCTTGTTTTAATCGCTTCCATTGGCATTTCTTTAGTTATATGCAGCCTCGACAGGATGATCCCTTTATGGAGGGCTTTAAAGGCTCAACGTGTTGCAAGGCATGAAGGGTTCCTGAAGCGCCAGCGCATCTTTGGCGTCTCAGAGCATAGCAATCTTGATGAATCTTACACAGAGATAAAAGAAAGATTAAAAGCAAAGAGATACAATATTCGCGAAGAAGATGGGAATATTCTAGCTGAGAAGGGCAGATTTTCAAGATGGGGTCCGTATGTGAACCATGTTGGACTTATTATTTTCCTAATTGGCGGAATGCTTCGTTTTGTTCCGGGAATGTATATTGATGAAGTCCTCTGGCTTCGTGAGGGAGAGACAAAGGTCATTCCTGAAACGGATGGTCAATACTATTTAAAGAATAATAAGTTTATTCTAGAAGTTTATGATAAGGATAAAGATAACAAAGCATTTAGTGAAGCAATTGAGGAAAAAGGAATGGTAGCAAAAAACTACCAATCAAATGTAACCCTTTACAAGAAAAAGGGAGAAACCGTTGCCGGACAAGAGCCTGAACTTGTAAAAGTTAAGGACTATGAGATTCGTGTAAACGAACCGCTAAAGTTCGAAGGGTATGCACTCTATCAAGTTAGTTATAAATTAAATGAACTAAGCAAAATGACTTTTACATTGAGCAATAAGAAGTCAAATGAATCATTAGGCGAAGTGAAAATTGATTTGAATGACCCGAAAGATCGCTATGATCTTGGCAATGGCTATGCGGTAGAAGTGGTAAGCTATTTCCCTGACTTTGAATTTGATGACAGTGGAGAGCCGGTAACGAAATCAAAGGTTCCAAACAATCCGGCATTTGTATTCAAAATGATTACTCCTGATAAAAAAGATGGTGAAATCAGTTTTGTAGCTATACAGCAAACGATTGAGCCCTTTGGTGATAATGAATATAAAATGAATTTTGCGGGTATTGATACGAAAAATGTTTCATCTATTACGGTTCGAAAAGATTTAACGCTATGGATTATCGCATTGGGTGGGCTTATCTTTATGATTGGGGTTGCTCAAGGTTCCTATTGGAATCATCGCCGTATATGGATACGCAGAGTAAATGATGAAGTCTGGATTGCTGGACATACGAATAAAAACTGGCATGGTCTAAAAAGGGAAATCCAGGCTGTATTAGCGGATACAGGAATCGACGAACCTGAAGATCAAATGCAGAAAGAAGAAAATAAAGTATAAGGAGGGAAATCAGTGGTAAGTTTAAGCGGAAATTTATTATTTGCCTCATTTATCCTTTATTTAATCGCCACTGTCTTTTTTGCTGGATCGATTAAGGATAAAAAAGGAAAGTTAAAAGAAAAAGGCACAAATAAATGGGCGAAAATCGCAATTTTTATTACAATCATTGGATTTGTTTCTCAGTTAGGGTATTTTATTACTCGCTGGATTGTCGCTGGACATGCTCCTGTAAGTAACATGTTTGAATTTGGCACATTCTTTGCTTTATCATTAGTCGGTGCTTTTATCGTTTTATACTATATGTATAAAACACCATTACTTGGTGCTTTTACTTTACCAGTGGCACTCTTACTAATCGCATTTTCAAGCATGTTTTCACGTGATATATCGCCGCTTATCCCAGCACTTCAAAGCCATTGGCTTTATATTCATGTTACGACCGCAGCGTTGGGTCAAGCGATTTTAGGGATGAGCTTTGCAGCAGGTCTTATCTATCTTGTCAAGGCTATTGATCAATCAAAACCAAGTAAACGTACTTTTTGGCTTGAGACAATTATGTTTGGTCTCATTTGTACGCTTGGTTTTGTAATTGTAACTACTACATTCTCATTATTCGATTACAAAGCTGAATTTAATTGGATTGATAAAAATGGCCAAGAGTTAAAACAAGAATTTAATATGCCTGCAATAACTGGTCCGAATGAGGGCGAATTATTAACGGCTGGAAAATTTGAGCCGCTTGTAGAAATGCCTGGCATTATTAATGCGAAAAAAATGAATACAGTGATATGGTCGTTATTGTCAGGAACCATTATTTACTTATTATTCAGATTGATTATCCGGAAACGAGTAGGGGCTGTATTGCAGCCAGTAGTAAAAAATATTAAACTAGATTTAGTAGACGAAATAGGCTACCGCTCGGTGTTAATAGGCTTCCCGGTATTTACTTTGGGAGCTTTAATATTTGCAATGATCTGGGCTCAAATTGCTTGGACACGATTTTGGGGGTGGGACCCGAAAGAGGTTTGGGCGCTCATCACTTTCTTATTCTATGCAGCTTTCCTACACTTACGATTATCAAAAGGGTGGCATGGCGAAAAGTCTGCCTGGCTTGCAGTTATAGGATTTGTGATTATAATGTTTAACTTTGTGGCAGTAAATCTTGTTATTGCGGGATTGCATTCCTATGCAGGATAATGAAGCAGTTTAAAACTATTACTGGATATAGAAAGAATATCTACTTAATTTTAAAAAAAGCCTTCACTTCACGTTAGTGAAGGCTTCTTTTAAAAGATATATTTTTGGGGGAAAATGATAAGGGGGATATAGTTATGGACAAAGACGTTAGAATTTTAGTAGTGGATGATGAGGAAAGAATTCGACGTTTATTAAAAATGTATTTGGAGAGAGAAAACTATTTAATAGACGAGGCAGAGGATGGGAATGAAGCGATAGCAAAGGCATTAGGGAATGATTATGATGTCATTTTGCTTGATTTAATGATGCCTGGGAAAGACGGAATTGAAGTATGCCGTGAAGTAAGAGAGAAAAAAGCTACACCAATAATCATGTTAACAGCCAAAGGGGAGGAAGTTAACAGAGTACAAGGTTTTGAGGTTGGAACAGACGATTATATCGTGAAGCCATTTAGTCCAAGAGAGGTTGTATTGCGTGTAAAGGCATTGCTGCGCCGTTCATCGAAGACATCCTTCATTCAAACAGAGACAGCTACGAAGGATGTCATTGTCTTTCCACATTTAACAATTGACCATGATGCTCATAGAGTATTAGCGGATGGCAAGGAAGTAAGCCTCACTCCAAAAGAGTATGAATTACTCTATTTCTTAGCAAAATCTCCTGATAAGGTTTTTGATCGGGAACAACTGCTGAAAGAAGTGTGGCATTATGAGTTTTTTGGTGATCTAAGAACTGTAGACACACATGTGAAGCGCTTGCGTGAAAAGTTAAATAAGGTATCAGAACAAGCAGCAAAAATGATTGTAACTGTTTGGGGAGTCGGCTACAAGTTTGAGGTTATTAATGAATGATGCTGTGGCGCAGCGTTGTAGGTAAACTTTGGATTACCATTCTTCTGCTCGTATCTTTTGTGTTATTTATATTAACAATCATGCTCCTTGAGTTTTTTGAGAATTACCATATCAATGAAACAGAAAAAGGGCTTACAGATACTGCGCAAAAAATTGCTCGAATTCTGGAGGAGCATGAGAAAGAAATTGGGCTGGAAATTGCATGGGAATTAGTTGATGACTTTACGAAAATTGTTATCATTCACAATGAAAATGAATATGATTATTCACCTAATAAAAGCCAAACCTTTCAGTTGCCTTTGTCGTATTTAACGGAAGATAAAGATTTGCAAAAGGTATTTACAGAAAAGAAAACAGTACAGAAAATTTCCCCATTTTCTATAAATGAGGAAATGGATAACGATAAAACCAAAATATTAATTATCGGTGTTCCTTTACAAGATTCAGGGAATAAAAATGGGGCTGTATTTATATACCAGTCATTAGAGGTAATGCAGGAAACGACCCGGACAACAACAAAGTTTATTTTTCTTGCAGCAGGTGTAGCTATCATCTTAACAACAATTTTTGCCTTTTTCCTTTCGACACGGATTACTGCACCACTCCGTAAAATGCGTGAGGCAGCATTTGAAGTGGCAAAGGGAAAGTTTGATACAAAAATTCCTTTAACATCACATGATGAGATTGGTGAATTGGCAATTGCCTTTAACCAAATGGGAAAACAGCTGAAATTTAATATGAATGCTTTAAGTCAGGAAAAAGAGCAATTTGCTAGTATTTTAAGTGGGATGGCAGATGGTGTTATTACGTTTAATCGGGATGGAACGATTCTAATCACTAATCCTCCTGCAGATCGTTTTTTGCATAATTGGTATTATGAACAAGAGGAAAGTAATACAGATACAGCTGCTGTTCCTTCAAAAGTAATGGAGCTTTTTCAACAGGCCGTTAATACAGAAAAAGAACAAGTTGGTGAAATCTCCGTTCAGGGAAGGTTCTGGGTGATGATTGTAAGTCCGCTCTATAATAATAAATATATACGTGGTGCGGTTGCGGTTATTCGTGATATGACAGAAGAAAGACAGCTTGATAAGCTAAGGCAGGATTTTATTGCGAATGTTTCTCATGAACTTCGGACCCCTATTTCTATGATGCAAGGATATAGTGAAGCAATTGTA
Source organism: Cytobacillus sp. (assembly GCF_032154635.1). Classification (GTDB taxonomy): domain Bacteria; phylum Bacillota; class Bacilli; order Bacillales; family Cytobacillaceae; genus Cytobacillus. The sequence goes on from NZ_JALDXW010000001.1 coordinate 256,797, forward strand.
GATGATATTGCCGGGACGGATGATGAAAAGAAGGAGATGGCTCGCGTTATTTATGACGAATCCTTAAGAATGGGCAGACTTGTTAATGAATTGCTTGATCTTGCAAGAATGGAAGCTGGGCATATCCAATTAACAATTGAAGAGGTTGAAGTTCATTCCTATTTTCAGAAAATTATTCGGAAGTTTCAAGGGCTTGCAAAAGAGAAAGGGATTATGTTGGAGCAGGAGCTCGAAGGAACGGACTCTTCGTTTCAATTTGATCCTGATCGATTAGATCAAGTTTTAACCAACCTGATTGATAACGCAATTCGACATACACCAGAAAAGGGATTTGTGAAAGTTTCTGAACGGATGGACGAGCGCGGCTTGATCATTGAAGTAAAAGATTCGGGTTCAGGTATTCCGGAGGAAGATTTGCCATTTGTTTTTGAACGGTTTTATAAAGCCGACAAAGCTAGAACAAGGGGAAGATCAGGAACAGGATTAGGACTTGCCATAGCCAAAAATATTGTCAATGCCCATAAAGGTCAAATTACAGTACAAAGTAAGCTTGGTCAAGGAACGACATTTTCTATCCTTATTCCTCGAAAAAACGAATAATATCGTATACCCTGCCGATTGTTCTTGATACACGGGAAACATAGAAAAGCGGAAGCGCCTTGGTCATCGCCGTACAAACGCAGAAGGGCCTGTTCTTTCGATAAAGGAAACACGGTGAGCGAGAGCGAACCGATGTTGACGCAATCGTTGCGGGGGGACCTGAAGTTTGCTAGGCGATAGGCGCTGAAGCTAGACAATACTCTTCTTTTTAAAACAAATGATTCATGAACAAATACAAAAGGAAGGATTCCTGAGAAAATCCTTCCTTTTTTGTATAGAAAATACTATATTTAAAGGTGTAACTTTTTCATTTTTTTTGCGACTAAATTAATGAACGGGGAGGGGAATCGATGGACTCCGTTTTTGATGAATTATATAGAAAATATCATCATGACGTTTTTCAATTTCTTTTTTATATGGTCAAAAACAAAGAACAGGCTGAAGACCTTGTACAAGAGGTTTATATAAGAGTATTAAAATCGTATGAAAGGTTTGAAGGAAAAAGCAGTGAAAAAACATGGCTTTTTTCAATTGCCCGCAATGTGGCAATTGATTCTTTTCGTAAACAAAAAGGGTGGAAGCAAAGAATTTTAGAAAAGTTTGATTGGTCTACGTCTCAGGTGAAGGATAACCAGCCCATCCCTGAGGATATCGCACTGCAAAATGAGGAGATTCAACAAATATACAAGTGTTTGGATCAGTGTACGGTTGATCAGCGTCTTGTCATCGTTATGAGGTATATTCATGAGTTTTCAATCATAGAAACAGCTGAGGCATTAGGATGGACGGAAAGTAAGGTAAAGACGACGCAGCACCGAGCGTTAAAAATATTAAAGAAACAGATGGAGGAAACGATTGGAAAGGAGGGGATAGAAAGTGAAAAAATCAGAATGGAGCGATAATGAGCTTAAAGAATTATTAAGCCAAATGCCAAAAATTAAAGATGAGCGTGATCCGCGTGAAATATACCAAAGTATTACCATTCGGATGAATAAGAGAAAACAGCGAACATGGGTCATGCCAACTGCAGCCGCTGCTTTAGCAGCCGTTCTATTTTTTATTCTTGTCCCTACCCTTTTTGATTGGCAGAACTCAGAAGAACAGGTGGCAGATCTAGCTAAGGAATCAAAATCCTCTCAAAAAATTTCAATGAAGGAAGATGCTGATTTACAAGAAGCAGAGGAAAAAGTAAGCATGGAAGAAGAAAGTGTGACCCCGTATACGGCAGAGGAGAACACGGAGGAACAAAGCGAGATTGGAATTACATCAATGAATATGGATGATCCAACAACTGCTGTATATGAAGAGGATCTTGGCGGGATGGAAGTACTAACTTATGCAATACCTGATGAAAATGCAATGATAGCGGTGCCAGTAAGTGTACTTGTGGCAAAGGAAAAAGATAAAACCAAATTTGATCTTTTTGAAGAAAATATGCTGACTTTAAATGAAAAGGAATGGGGACTGAAGGATTATTTCCCATTAAAAGCGGAATTTATGCTTGATGAGCAAAGCAGAGTATTAACAGTCGATTTTCCTGCCGACCATCCATACGGAGATGGTTCAGCGTCAGAGAAAGTTTTTAATGAAGCGCTTAGCTACACGCTATCCGCTTTAGATATTAGCGAAATTGTGTTTACGACAGAAGGTAATAGTGGATTAGAACTTGGCAATAGAGGGGTTATAGAAGAATTTGTACCTGAAATCGGAAATCATGCCTATTATTTTTATTATCCGAATGAGACAGCAAAAAAGCCTTATATTGTACCATATGGAGAACAGTTAAGTTCAATCAAAGAAGCGTTTGCGGCTATGAAAGAAAACCAGGAAAAAGCACAATTACGTGCTTCTATCCCTGCTAATATAAATTTTGAAACTGAGGAGAACCAAGAAGAAAAAAAATTAACCATTCGCTTTGAAAAAGGTTCGGAAATAAATAATGATGAAACTACAGTGCACACGATCGAGGCCATTCTCTTAACAGCTAAAGACTTTAACTACCAAACAGTAAAATTGGAGAATGCCAACGTGGATAAGGTAGGCAGATTTAACCTGGAAAATGAAATTAAAGTCCCGATTGCGGCGAATAAGCGCAGCTTGCCATAAAAAAGTGAAGTGACTTGGAACCAATAAATTGATGAGCGTTAAAAAGAAGATAAGCAATGGCTTGTCTTCTTTTTATGTAATAAATATTAGACACTCATCATATGGTGAATATGGCAGGAAATAAAGATAGATGAGGAGCGGGGAGTAAGGTGGATTACATCAAACGTTTTATTATTGCAATCATAATGGTACTCTGTGTCAGCCTATTATTTCTTGGTGGAAAAACTGTAGGGGCACATTCAACCGAATCAAAAGACACATCAGTGGAGTTATTTCAATTTTTTTCATAGAATAGATGATTTGCTAGTCTATAGCCTTCAAAGTATAATAGGTTAAAATTAAGGAGGCGAAATCGTGCTAACAGATTATCATAATCATTTGGAAACAGGCACTTTAAGTTTAGACTATTTACGACAGTTTACAGATATGGCGAAACAAAAAGGAATTAATAGCTTTGGGATATCAGAGCATGCCTATCATTTCTATCAGACAGCAGATATTTTGCAGAATCCGTGGGTGAATGAAAGACGTTACTATGATATGAGGGATTATGTGAATCTATTTCAGCAAGCATGGGCAAATGAGATAGACGTAAAAATGTCGATCGAAATGGATTATACTCCAGGTAAGCATGAGGAAATGAAGCAGTTTATTCAAGCATATAGTTTTGATTATGTGATCGGCTCGATCCACTGGATAGACGATTTCGGGATTGATTTGACAGAATATAAGCATGAATGGGAAAAAAGGGACGTTTATGAAACTTATAAGAAGTATTTTGATCAAGTCGTTACGCTGGCCCAGTCCAATTTGTTTGATATTATTGGACATATTGATTTAGTAAAAATATTTAAATATGTACCAGAGAATGAGGAATTTCTTTTAGAACAGTATGAGCGTGCAACAGATGCTTTAGCCGAATCAAAGACATGCGTAGAAATAAGCACAGCAGGCTTGAGGAAACCGGTTGGAGAGCTATATCCTGATAAACGGCTTTTAGAAAAATGTTTTGCGAAAAATATTCCAATCGTATTATCATCAGATGCTCATTTTCCTCAGCATGTTGGTGCTGACTTTGATCAGGCAATTGCTTTGGCAAGAGAGGTCGGGTATACATCCCTCATGACATTTTCAAAAGGGGAGCGAAAAGAGCATTCATTAGGATGAAAAACTAAAAAGGATGACTTACCTAGTGGGGGTCATCCTTTTTAGTTTTTTTATACAGTCATTCGATTGACAGAAACAATATCATCAAGCTTTGTTAGCAATGCCAATGTTTCATCTTCCAAAGGCTTATCAAATGAAAGAACCATGATGGCTTCTCCGCCAGCTTCTTTTCTTCCTACTTGCATAGTAGCGATATTTATTGAATGATCACCCAATATTCTTCCAACCCTGCCAATAACACCCGGGCGGTCCATATGTTGAATATAAAGCAGGTTCCCTTCTGGAATAAAATCAATAGTAAACCCGTTAATATAAACAATTCGAGGACCGTAATGCTCAATAAATGTTCCTCTTATGATAAACGAGTTTTCTTCGCCCTTAGCAGTAACAGTAATGCAGTTGGCATAGCCGTAAGCATCGGCAGATATTTTCTCTCCGACAGTCATGCCGCGTTCTTTTGCTGTCAGCAGAGCATTTACTTCATTTACATTAACGGCGATTCTGTTTTTTAAAAAGGCGGCTAAAGTTGCTTTCGTTAAGTAGGCGGTTTCTAACTCAGCAACTGTTCCCGAATATGTAATCGATAACTCACGTATCCCTTCTTTTATACATTGGGATAAAATATAACCGATTTGTTTGGAAATATGATGGAATGGACGAATTTTTTCAAAAATATCTTTTGATATTGCCGGAAGATTGATAGAGTTTGAGACTAGATTATTTTCTAGAAATAATCGTACCTCCCTTGCCACTTGGGTTGCCACATTTAGTTGTGCTTCTTTTGTTGAAGCGCCAAGATGAGGAGTAACGATAACATTATCAAATTTAAGCAGCGGGTGTTCCCCTGGAGGTTCCGTTTCAAAGACGTCAATAGCTGCTCCGGCCACATGACCAATTCCGATATATTTTGCAAGTGCTTGTTCATCGATGATGCCGCCGCGCGCACAATTTAGAAAGAAAACACCCTTTTTCGTTTTGCTTAATGCCTGTTCATCAATGATGCCTTTTGTTTCTGCAGTGAGCGGTGTATGAACTGTGATAATATCCGCTTCCTTTAACACTGCATCCATGTGACAAGACTCAACTCCTAGCTTTGCTGCGCGATCTTTTGTTAAAAATGGATCAAATACTTTAATTGTCATGCCGAATGCTTTAGATCGCTTAGCAAGCTCTGAACCAATCCTCCCCATTCCAACAATGCCTAATGTTTTTCCGTATAACTCTGTTCCAAGAAAATGATTTCGCTTCCATTCTAAATTTTTGACTGTTTGATGTGCTTGGGGGATATTTCTCATCATGGAGGCCATCATGGCGAAGGTGTGTTCGGCAGTAGAAATTGTATTTCCGTCAGGAGCATTAATAACGATGATGCCTCTGCGTGTTGCTGCATCTACCTCGATATTATCTACACCCACACCAGCACGTGCGATGATTTTTAAATGGGGCATTTTGTTTAATAATTCCTCGTTTACCTTTGTTGCACTTCTAACAAGTAAGGCATCTATGATATTCAGGTCAACTTCTGGGTTTGAGGCTTTTTTTTGAATAATCTTTGCATTTTTCATTTCTAATAACGGTTGTAGTCCTTCTTCACTAATTGCATCGGCAACTAAAATAGTAAACATGTAAACACCTCATATGGAAATAATTTTCAGATAATTTTACAAGACAGACAGACATCTGTCAATTCAATAAATATCCTTTTTTCATTTGGAAGCGCTTTAAAATGCTAAAGTCGGTGGATTGTCATTTTATGGCTGGATGGTGCCAAAGTTTAAGCCTTCCCATTTTATTCTTTTTCGAGTATAATACTATTTGTATAAAATTATACGGTCTATCTTCGGGGCAGGGTGAAATTCCCGACCGGCGGTGAAGAGTTGTATAACTCTAAGCCCGCGAGCCTATAATAGCGAAAGTGATGATCCATTGAAACCTTTCAGCAAATGCGGAAGGAATATTGGATACGCTCTAGCTTGGGGCAGGATTTGGTGCGAATCCAAAGCCGACAGTACAGTCTGGATGGGAGAAGATGGAGGTTCTGCAGACGTTCAAAAAATGCAGGTTGTTTGAACGTTTATTTAGTGAGCCTTTGTAATCTCCCTCAAGCGATGAGCTTGAGGGTTTTCTTTTGCTTGGGCTTTTTAATACTGCTGAACCTTTCTTCTTTAGGAGAGATAGTCCTTACAAGGAGAGAGGAACATGAAAAAACTTACGGTTAAAGCTTTAGTTGGAATTGGGATGCTCAGCAGCATTTCGTACATTTTGATGCTATTAAATTTCCCTTTGCCGCCATTTCCAAATTTCTTAATGATTGACTTTAGCGATATACCTGCATTAATTGCTGCGTTAATCTTTGGTCCGGTGGCAGGAATTTTAGTCGAATTAATCAAGAACATATTAGATTACTTTATGACTGGAAGTGCTACAGGTGTACCTGTTGGCCATATTGCGAACTTTATGGCAGGTATCCTGTTTGTCTTGCCGACATACTTCGTTTATAACAAACTAAAAACGAAAAAAGGCATGACATTTGGATTAGCAGTTGGTACCTTTATCATGGCTGTAATCATGAGTGTGTTAAACTACTTTATCATATATCCAGCATATACACTCTTTTTAAATATGCCGGCTATGTCTGCTCCAGAAATCCGTACAGTCGTTGTAACGGCTATCTTACCTTTTAATATCGTCAAAGGCTTATTAATCACACTTGTATTTATGCTGTTATTTACACGCATGAGCACATGGATTAATAAACAAGGTTCATATAAGAGCGCGACCTAATATATAAATAAAAAAACAACGGCCTGCACCGTTGTTTTTTTATTGTCCAGGAAATTATAAAATTGAATGTTGTGGATAACTTTGTGAAAGGTTCCGCTACCATTAATATGTATAAGAATCAACATTCAGCTTGTATTAAAAAACTCCCTTTCTATATGAAAGGGAGCAGTAGCATTCACTATAAAAGAAAACTATTCAAATTTAAGTGGGTCTCCATCGAATGATTCATCAGCCACTTTAATGGAGTCAGTTGGACAGCCTTCGAAGGCATCCATCATGTCGTCAATTAATACATCTGGAATTTCAACAATTCCTTGGTTATCATCTAGTGTAACGAACGCAATGCCTTCGTCATCATAATCATAAATGTCTGGTGCAGCAGCTCCGCATGCCCCACATGCGATACATGTTTCTTTGTCAACAATTGTATACTTTGCCATGAAAAAACCTCCCAAAATTTAAAACAAATATTCTGATATTTTTTGAAGATTAAAACGTATTCCTCATACCTATTGTAAGACTGAATGGTCAACATTTCAATAGAAAAAGTATTGAGAATGCTTATCATAACAAGTTTGAGCGATTTCTACTAAATGTGTGATTTAATAAGACTCAAAATTTTTATTCATGATAAAATAAATGGGGATAGAAAGTTCTCAGGATGTAAAAAAACGAATTTTTGAAGAAAAATAGAATGATTTCTAACGATAGATATGTTAGTTGCAGTAAATCTAAGGCTGTGTGATATAATGAAAAAGTTTTATTTGTCAATGATTGTTTTATTCTGTTTACATAAAATTAATGGGGAGCGGACCATATATTCCATTCTTCATCTTTTGAATGGAAAAAAATCATCGCAAACCATTCAGGATGCTCATTTTTTTAGGTTAACTCCATTTTTCAGTATATACCCATCACTAAAAAGAGTAGAATTAGAATGGATCATTGACTTTTTGAAGAAGCAAGGATTCCTTTCACAAAATGGAGAGCAGAGTTACAATGTGACGTCTTTGGGGTTAGATCAGCTTACAGTGTACTTTAAACAAGATCCCATTCCCATGCATTTGAATGGCTGGAGATATCATAACCTAACAGAACTTTTTTGGGAACGGCTTTCATTAGCTGTTCAGGTAATCTCGCAGCTGAAAAATCGAAATACTAAATATTTGCCGATTCAAAAGAACAAGGAAATTCATCAATGGCTAAAAGAATACTTATACAAAAGTAAGCTTAGCAAGGATGAACTAGCAGAGAAGTTATATAATGAACTTGTGACATGCCTAGAAACATTAGACGAACTTGATCCGTCTATACTTGTGAAGAGATTAACAGGCTTTTCTTTGATTGGACTGACAAAGACCCAGGCAGCTGATCAATTTGGCATGGACGAAGAAGCTTATCATTTACATTTTCTCAGTATCATTCATTATATGCTCGAAAAAGTCGGAACGAAACCAAGTGATTTTCCGCTTCTAAGCCTTATGATTGAGGATAAAAAAAGAAATGCGCCTCTTACTGAATCAAGTAATCGAACGTTTAATCTATTGCAGACAGGTTATAGTATTGATGAAATTGCACAAATAAGGAAACTGAAAAAAAATACTATTGAGGATCATCTCGTTGAAATTGCATTAAATATTCCTTTTTTTGATATCTCACCCTTTGTAGATATAAACAAGCAAGAAAATATAAAAACGGCTATCCATTCAGTATCATCAAAACAGCTTAAACATATTCGTGAACTTGTTCCAGATGCAGACTATTTTGAAATCCGTTTAGTTTTAGCTAGAGGTGGTGAACAGAAATGAAGCTGGAAGAGGAATTGAAAAAGCATTTTAATTACACTACTTTCAGGTCGGGGCAAAAAGAAGTGATCTCCTCTATTTTGGAGGGGAATCATACGATCGCTATGCTTCCTACTGGAACAGGAAAATCATTATGCTACCAGCTGTCAGGCTATTTGTTAAATGGACAGATTATCATTATTTCACCACTGCTATCTTTAATGCAGGATCAGACTGAACAATTAATGATGAACGGGGAAAAGAGAGTAATCGCTCTAAATTCTTTTTTATCGCAACAAGAGAGAAATCAAGCTTTATTACGATTGGATATGTATAAATTTATCTTTCTTTCTCCAGAAATGCTGAAATCTGAATTTATTTTGAATAAGCTGAAGGAGCTTCAAATTGCACTGTTTGTCATTGACGAAGCCCATTGCATATCCCAGTGGGGGTATGATTTTAGACCCGATTATTTAAAGCTTGGAAATTTCAGAAAGAAATTAGGGGATCCGTTAACCCTTGCCTTAACTGCTACGGCAACACCTGAGGTTAAGGAAGAATTAATAGCTTCCCTGAATGTAACAAAGTGGAATGAATTTATTTATTCAGTAGACAGGCCAAATATTGCATTAGCTGTTGAAATGATTGAATCCTATCAAGATAAATCTCAGCGCTTAGTGGAGCTGGTTCAAAATCTTGAAGGGCCAGGAATTGTTTATTTTTCCAGTAAAAAATTGGCAGAAAAGATGGCTATTCATTTAAAACGACACGGGATTGAACGGGTGATGGCTTATCATGGAGGGATGGAACAGGAAAATAGGGTTCTTATTCAACAGCAATTTCTTCACGGCCAGCTAGATGTCATCTGTGCTACAAGTGCATTCGGAATGGGGATTAATAAGGAAAATATTCGCTATGTGATTCATTTTCATATGCCGCTCCAACTCGAATCCTATTTACAGGAAATTGGGAGAGCAGGCAGAGATGGAATGAAAAGTATTGCTCTTCTTCTGTATTCGCCCGGTGATGAGCAGCTGCCATATCAGCTTGCAGAAGGTGAATTGCCCAGTGAGGAACAGCTTGATCTTGTCTATCATACTTTTGAAGAAAAGCATGATTTAATACATGATATAGCTGCACTTGAAAATGAATTAAGAAATTTTTCTGGCCTAACAGAGACTCAGTGGAGGCTAGTGGCAGATTATTTATTTGGGAACACTGAAGAGCCCCTACAGCAAAGATATAACCAATTAAAAGTGTTTATAAACGAGCGTTTGCAGGTAAAGCGGAGAAAGATTAGCGAAATGCTTACATGGGCTTCAGCACAATTAAATGGATGCAGAAGAAAAAATATCTTGAAGTATTTTAAAGAAGACAAGACAATAGAGGTAGATGATTGCTGCGATCAATGTGGAATTAATTTATCTGTATTTTATAAGAAAACAAAAAATCATAAAACTGCCGAGAGCAGTTTTGATTGGAAAAATCAGTTGGCAAAAATACTTTTAGTAAGTGAGCGGGGCAGATGAAGAACAGTTATACTGATATGATTAAAGAAATTTCTACTAAACAGCTATTATTCCATCTCTATTTAACCCAAATCATCCTATTAACGATTTCTATCATTTTAGGTATTATTTTATTTGACAGTTTTTCGGAGTTTCTTAATCTGTTTAAATGGAACGATTATCGTATTTTGGTTATTGGCGGAGTTGCTGGATTAGCAGTGGTCATACTTGACCTCGTATTAATGAAGATCCTGCCATCATCCTATTATGATGATGGCGGATTAAATGAGAGAATTTTCCGTAACCGAAATATCTTCCACATCGCATTCATTGCAGCAGTAGTTGCCTTCTGCGAGGAAGTATTATTTCGTGGCATGATCCAAACACATGCCGGATTAGTTGTTTCTAGTATTATTTTTGCTATCGTTCATTATCGTTATTTATTTAATTGGTTTTTATTTTTAAATATTATTATTTTAAGCTTTTTTATCGGTTATCTTTTTTTACTAACGGGGAATTTATTGGTAACCATCTTTATGCATTTTATTATTGATTTTTTGCTTGGCATACTTATAAAGAACCGTAATAACGAACAGGAAGGGATGTTCAATGAATAGAGAAGATCCTTACAGAGATCAGGCTGAACGGCTTAGGAAGAAAATTGAGAAAAATATAGATAGCAATGAGAACGAAACAGTTAAAGAAAAATTACCGCCGAGAAGCAGGCATCATCAGCAGAAAAAAAAGAAAAATAAATGGAAGATAAAGTATCCTGTAATTAGTTTACTTGCACTATTTTTTATCCTGCTGCCAATCGCGATTTTAAGTATTTATCATTCGTTGAATGGTGATAGCCCGGGAAATGCTGATAAGGCAAGCACAACGAATTCAGGGTTTGAAACGGTTGGATATGAAAATAAAACAAACAGCAAAGAAAACGAAACAGAAGAGAAGCAAGATGCCGGGAATGCAATAGACGACCCAGCTAAAAATAGTAATCAAGCAGATTCTAATTCATCTATTCCAACTCCAAGGGACCCAGTGAATGGTGACAAAAATGATAAAGGTGTAATGGAAACCTCAAAAAAATCAGAAAGTCAAACAAATCAAGAACAGCAAGAAGAACAAAATGAACAAAAACAACAACAACAAGAACAAGAAGAGCAAAAAGAGGATGAAGCCGTTATTTATCATACCGTTAAATCAAATGAAAATCTGTTCCGCATTGCCCTGAAATATTACAAGTCACAAGATGGCGTAGAAATGATTAGAAAAGCAAATAATTTAAAGGGCGATGAAATCCGAGTAGGTCAAGTTTTAAAAATTCCGAAGAAGTAATTTCAACTCCCCCTTGTCATATATGATCGTACAAGCTCATATATTTAGAGTAGAGAGACTGTGTATTCATAATGAGCTTTATAAGGAGGGGGAAAATGGAACCATCGATTAAAATGCTTGATGAAAGAACAGATCAGGCAACAAGAAGGATGCTTCAAAAGGTAGTTGAAAGGAAAAGAAAGTTTGATAATTATAAGCGCCGGCATTTGTATGTCATGTGGGCAACTGTATTTATTACCTTCTTCTACTTGATGTATATTAATCAGACAGTGATCGAACCCTTTTCCTACTCCTTTGCTGCCATGTTCTCTGCTTATGTGAATTATCCAGCTAATCTATATTTAATCGTTTTCACAGTCGGAATGTATGGATTAATGAATTTACTAAGGGCAAAAAGAGAGAAAGCAGAAAAAGAATATCATGCATTAAGATGTGAAATCATTGATAAAAGCAAGGATCTTTGGAAGAAAGAAGAGGAATGGAAGAATAGGCATCTTGTTTATGAAATGATGAAGGTCAATTACGATATCAATTTATATCATGAAAATAAATAAACAAAGAAAAGAAGCATATAGATTGCTTCTTTTCCTTATCAATTAAAAAATTTTCTTTTTACCTCGTTCATCTTTCAGGATTTCTACGGCCTCTCTAAAGCGCTGGGAATGGATAATCTCTCGTTCTCGTAAAAAGCGTAGGCCATCATTTAAATCTGGGTCATCACTCATATTAATAATCCATTGATAAGTAGCCCTTGCCTTTTCTTCCGCAGCGATATCCTCATAAAGGTCCGCAATGGGATCTCCTTTCGCTTGAATATACGTGGCGGTCCATGGCACACCTGCAGCATTATGATAAAAGAGTGCCTTATCGTGGTCAGCATAATGAGCGCCAAGTCCTGCTGCCTTTAATTGTTCGGGAGTCGCATCCTTTGTTAGTTTATAAACCATGGTTGCTATCATTTCTAAATGGGCAAACTCTTCGGTCCCAATATCTGTAAGAAGACCAATCACTTTATCTGGGATCGTATAGCGCTGATTTAAGTACCTTAATGCTGCTGCTAACTCTCCATCCGCCCCACCGTATTGTTCAATTAAAAATTTTGCAAGCATCGGGTTACAAGTACTAACTCGAACAGGGTACTGTAATTTCTTTTCATAGACCCACATAGAACCCCTCCTTATATAAAACGATTAGTATCCAGCAGCAGCGCCTAGGGGCGAAACACTGAACATACAAAAGGAAACATCTAAGAATCATTTTTTATAATTTTTCCGATAATGCTCTCGCTTTTAAACTTGCCATGGCCAAGGGGCATCGTCCCAATTCCACGGTGTGCCTGAATAGCTATGACCGAAGTGCATAAGCGGCCCATACTTGCTTTCATATGCCTTCCGTAACTTTTTCCGCTCACTGACATAATGGTTAAATTGTTTTATTGCCTCTTCATCTCCATTGTGGGTGTCGAGGTATAAATTAAGTTCAACTAAAACGAAATCAACTGCCTGAAGCTGCTCTAAAAGCTGATAGTATTCTGCTGGAAGCTGTTTTTGCTTCATGAATGTCCCTCCTTTACCTTCTCATATGGACTGAAGTAAGGGTCATAGAATGGCTTCCATAATGTTCCTGCTCTCAAAGCTTCCATGGGAGTGAACTGAGGAAGATTCGGAGGCTGAAACCCCATGTAAAGATTGGGAGGAGTGGAATAGGTTTTTACTTTAATGGGTGGACAAGGATCGAAAGGACTTATATATGGGTAGTAAGCTTTATTAGGTGTAAACATGTAATCCCTCCTTTGTAAGTGCGTCATTCAATCTTATGAATAAAATTTTGCTTTCATGTTTACTTTTAAGAAGGGTTTTACAGTTTCGTGTGGAATAATAAATTTGAAGCTGTAAATAATACTTTGAGGTGATAAATATGTTTGTGAAAAGCGTCATGATTCCTAAATTTAAGAGCTATACAATTGATCACGACAAGACAATTAAGGAGGCCCTGGAGAAATTAGAAGAACATCATATTGATGGGTTGCCAGTTCTAGATGGGGATTCCTATGTTGGAATTGTTACACGATATGGAATTTATGAAAATTTCTTTACAGCTGAACAAACAAAGGAAGATTATTTACAGAATACACAAGTGAAGGAAATTGTTACCCATAAAGAGCATTATTTAAGTGGGGATGAAATATTTGAAAATACTCTTCTTGATTTAAAAGATTTCCCTTTACTAGCAGTGTTAGATGACAATCAAAAGTTTTTAGGAGTCGTGACACGTTATGATGTTCTTGCACAATTTCAATCTGCTTTTGGAATGAATAAACCTGGTATTCGAATTGCCTTTACTTCTTCCGAAACAGAGGGAAGATTGGCACGATTAGCAGATATTGCTCAGCAATTCCATGAACAAATTATTTCACTCGTTACTTTTGATGAAACAGATCGATTAATCCGAAGAATCGTTATGAAAATTGAAAAGAAGAACAATGTAGACAAATTTATTGAAAAACTTGAAGGTTCAGGCTTTCGGGTCCTTGATGTAAAGGAAAGCTAGCGTAAATGAGGAATAAAGAGCAGCCCCTCTCACACATTTAGAATGGGAGGGGATTTTTTTATTATAGATTTGTAGTATTATTTCTTAAGATTAAAAAAGCAAGAAATAGCCTTCAGGAGGAACTATGGAATATTTTTTTACAATAGCATTTATTATTTTAATTGGATTGATTATTTATATGGTAAAGGAGGCCTTTTCTAATCGCGTTATTTATAACGAGATTACATTTTCTGATTTTCCCGAAACCTTTGGCAAAGTGAAGCTGTTTTTTATTTCGGATATACATAAAAGAGTCATTTCTGATCGTATTATTCAAGAAGTTCAGCGCTCGAAAGCGGATATTGTAATAATTGGCGGTGATTTAGTAGAGAAGGGCGTTCCTTTTGAAAGAGTAAAAGATAATCTTCTCAAATTGAAAACGCTGGGGGATGTTCTTTTTGTATGGGGAAATAATGATTATGAGGTAGATTATCGATATTTGGATGCGTTATTGCTCGATTGTGGAGTGAAAATTCTCGATAATACAGCTGCGTTTTTTGAATCAGAAGAAGGGGAACGACTGATTTTTATGGGAATAGATGATATAAGTTTAAAACGAGATCGATTGGACCTGGCATTGGCAGATGCAGATATAGGTGAAGGCTTTAAAATCTTAGTTAGCCATAATCCGCGAATAGTTAGCAGCATTAAAAGTGAACATCAAATTCGTCTTGTTCTAAGTGGACATACACACGGGGGGCAAATTCATATTTTTGGATACAGCCCTTATGAAAAAGGAAAGCTAAAAAGAATGAAACAGACGATACTGTTAATTAGTAATGGCTATGGAACAACAGCTCTCCCGCTAAGATTAGGTGCTAAAGCTGAAACACATCTTATTACGCTGAAAAAAGGATAAAAAAATATAAGCGCCATATAGGAATATCTGTGGACGACTCACAAACATTTATTGCTCTCATACACTAAACAAAAGAGTTGGTTCACGGCAGGGGGCATTCGCATGCGCTTAGAACGGTTGAATTATAATAAAATCAAGATTTTTCTAACGCTAGATGATTTATCAGAAAGAGGTTTAACGAAAGAAGATATATGGAAGGATTCTATGAAATGGCACCAGCTATTTCATGAGATGCTTGAGGAAGCAAGTGAGGAGTTTGGTGTGGAATTTCAAGGGTCTGTGGCAGTTGAGATTTTTTCCATGCAAGCCCAAGGAATGATTATGATCGTCACGATGGAAGAGCAGGAGGATAGCTTTGAAGATAGCTTTATCGAAATGCAGGTAATATTAGAGGGCAAGGATATTCTTTTTGAATTTGAGGAATTTGAATACGTGATCCAGTTATCGAAACGACTAAGCTCAATCAATATGATGTTCGGCTCACTCTATACTCTTCACGACAAATATTATTTTCATCTCGGAATAAATGACCCCAATGAATTAAATAGGCTGATTGCGATCCTTGCAGAATATGGAAATCCGTCACTCGTAAGCATTCATACATTGCAGGAATATGGAAAAGAAATTATTAAGGATCATGCCGTAGAAACAATCATTAAGTATTTTCATTGATACAGTTAAAGGAGGGGAACACCCTCCTCTTTACACATAATTTATAACATTTTTTATATGGACAACTGTCTGGCTACAGCGTTTATTGCCGTACAAACTTCGGGTCTCCTCCATATGCGTAAGTCAAAATCGGTTCGCACGCTTGACGTGTTTCCATTATTGCTGTCGTTGTCCCTTCCAGTTTGTATAGCAATGATCATGGCGCTTTCCTTTTCTGCTTGAGAGCGTTTACATAAAAATATCGAAAAATGCGAAAAAAACCTTTTTTCATCTTGCATAAATTAAACAAAGGTGTATACTATGTCATGAAAGCGGACAACAAATGAAAGAGATTTCTAGGAGGTTTACTGATGGTAGCCAACAATGGTACTGAAACGAATAAAGAAGACAAACTTGACGTGTTAAAGTCAACTCAAACTGTCATTCACAAGGCATTGGAGAAGCTAGGATATTCAGATGAAGTGTATGAGTTATTAAAAGAACCACTTCGAATGATGACAGTGAAAATTCCAGTCCGAATGGATGATGGAACTGTGAAAGTCTTTACTGGCTACCGGGCCCAGCATAATGATGCAGTTGGTCCAACTAAAGGTGGTATTCGTTTCCATCCAGGTGTGACAGAGAAAGAAGTGAAAGCACTTTCTATTTGGATGAGTTTAAAATGTGGTATTGTAGATCTTCCATATGGTGGAGGAAAAGGCGGAATAATATGTGATCCAAGAAACATGTCCTTCCGTGAATTAGAAGCGTTAAGCCGTGGATATGTTCGTGCGATAAGTCAAATCGTTGGCCCAACGAAGGATATTCCAGCACCAGATGTATTTACAAACTCACAAATTATGGCATGGATGATGGATGAATATAGCAGAATGGATGAGTTTAACTCACCAGGGTTTATTACAGGGAAACCATTAGTTCTTGGTGGATCTCATGGCCGTGAATCTGCAACAGCAAAAGGGGTAACAATCTGCATTAACGAAGCAGCTAAAAGAAGAGGAATTGAATTAAAAGGTGCAAGAGTAGTTGTACAAGGATTTGGGAATGCAGGAAGCTTCTTGTCTAAATTCTTACATGATGCTGGCGCAAAAGTGATTGGTATTTCAGATGCATATGGTGCATTACATGATCCAAACGGTCTGGATATCGATTATTTACTTGACCGTCGCGATAGCTTCGGAACAGTAACGAATTTATTTAATGATACGATTACTAATAAAGAGCTCTTGGAATTAGATTGTGATATTTTGGTTCCAGCAGCAATTGAAAATCAAATTACAGATGAAAATGCTCATAACATAAAAGCAAAGATTGTTGTTGAGGCTGCAAATGGCCCAACCACATTAGAGGCAACACAAATTTTGACGGAGCGAGGCATCTTGTTAGTTCCAGATGTATTAGCTTCTGCTGGTGGAGTAACTGTTTCCTATTTTGAATGGGTTCAAAATAATCAGGGTTACTATTGGTCTGAAGAGGAAGTTGAAGAAAAATTAGAAAAGATTTTAGTGAAATCTTTTGAAAATATTTATGAAACAGCTGAATCCCGCAGAGTTGATATGCGATTAGCTGCCTATATGGTCGGTGTAAGAAAAATGGCAGAAGCATCAAGATTCCGCGGTTGGGTATAAAGAATATTTGAATATTAATGAAAAATCCCCTATTCTAATTGATAGGGGATTTTTTTAAGACTCTTATTTAAAAAGTGTTGTTTTCATAACATGTGTTTGCACTGGAGGATAACAATTAAAGGAGTAAAAAAATGAACAGAGAAGATGCGATTATCATTGGGGGAGGTCCCTGTGGGTTAGCAGCAGCTATTGCGCTGCAGGAGATTGGACTAAATCCTTTAATTATAGAAAAAGGCAATATAGTTAATGCAATCTACAATTACCCAACACATCAAACTTTTTTTAGCACAAGTGAAAAATTAGAAATTGGGAGCGTCCCTTTTATAACTGTTGAATACAAGCCGCGCAGAAATGAGGCTTTAACTTATTATCGAGAAGTTGTGAAAAGAAAAAATATTAAGGTAAAAGCTTATGAAAAGGCTACTAAGATCGTAAAGCAGGGACCAAATGAGTTTTTAATAAAGACAAATAAAAATCAATATATAGCAAGTCATGTGATTATTGCAACAGGCTATTATGACAATCCTAACTTCATGAATATTCCTGGTGAAGATCTGCCTAAGGTGTTCCACTATTTTAAGGAAGCTCACCCTTATTTTAATAAGGATGTTGTTGTTGTAGGAGGTAAGAATTCCAGTGTAGATGCTGCGTTGGAGCTTGTTAAGGCGGGTGCAAGGGTTACAGTCATTTATCGGGGAATGAGTTATTCTCCAAGTATTAAACCTTGGATATTGCCTGAGTTTGATTCACTTGTTCGAAATGGGACGATACAAATGGAGTTTTTATCACATGTGAAAGAAATTCTCGATGATAAAGTCATTTATACGAAAGAAGAGCAAGTTTTCGAGATTAAAAATGATTTTGTATTTGCAATGACTGGCTATCACCCGGATCATCGTTTTTTAGAAGCGATGGGTGTTCAGATTGATCGTGAATCTGGAAGGCCGTTTTATAATAGTGAAACGATGGAAACAAATATCGAGGGTATTTATATAGCTGGTGTTATAGCAGCAGGAAACAACGCCAATGAGATCTTTATTGAAAATGGCCGTTTCCATGGAGAGCTTATTGCACAAGCGATTAAAAATAAGAAATAAGCTAAAGTGAAAAGAAATCGGCTGAATGACCGATTTCTTTTCACTTTAGCTGTTAGACTTGGAATATTTTTTCGATGTCCTTTATGTTTTTGGAACTCTCAAGACCAATTAGAAGTTTTAGTCTAGCTTTTTGTCCATTTAAACCATTAGAAAAAATAACCCCTAAATCTTTCAATTGTTTTCCGCCGCCTTCATATCCATAAACATCCTGAGCAATCCCGTTAAAACAGCGGGAAACAATAACGATTGGAATGTTTTTTTCAATCAATCCTTTAATACCATCAATAGTAGCAGGAGGTAAATTTCCCTGTCCAAGTGCTTCTATAACTACTCCGTGGTATTCCAATTCTCTTATCGCAAATAAAAGAGTAGAATCCATTCCAGCATGAGCTTTAATTAATGCAACCCTCTTGGAAATTCCTGAAATTTGATAATATTCATTAACGGTTGGAAGATGGTGGAAGAACACCCCTCTCTTCGTGACAATTCCAATAGGGCCATATTGAGGGCTTTGGAACGTGGAAACATTACTAGTATGAGTTTTTGTTACATTTTCTGCTGTATGAATTTCATCATTTAAAACAACAAGAACTCCTTTATTCATTGCATCTTCACAAGATGCAACTCGAATGGATGAGATTAAATTGTATAATCCATCTGCGCCAATTTCATTGCTGGAGCGCATAGCGCCTGTTACAACGATTGGCATGGCAGTTTCAATCGTTAAGTGAAGAAAATAGGCTGTTTCCTCTAACGTATCTGTCCCATGGGTAATCACTACACCCGAAATTTCATTCAAAGCAATATATTTATCAATTATTTTTTTTAGTTCGTACATTTCCATAGGTGTAATATGCGGGGAAGGAAGATGAAATGGTTCTTCGATAACAATGTCAGCAATAGATAATAATTCATTTGTTTTTTGTGTGAGCGGATTATTTTCAGTCGGTTTAACAGCACCTGTTGAGGCATCTTCACTCATGGAAATCGTTCCGCCTGTATGGATAACTAGTATCTTTTTCTTCTGCATCTTACATTCCTCCGAAGTTGAATTTAAGTAACTGATAGCTCAGTCTCTTAGTACCTTAGAAACTTTTTGCATTTCCAGTTCCAAATTATGAAAAATCATTTTCAATCCTTATATATCATGTTACGATTAAAGAAAACAAAATTGAAATGAGGGCAGCTCATGCTTGGAATATTATCTGCGGGGATTGCCCCAGGATTAGCATTATTAAGCTACTTTTATTTAAAAGATCAATATAGTTCTGAGCCCATTTCAATGGTGTTCAAAACCTTTTTTTTCGGCGCGCTACTTGTTTTTCCAATCGCGTTTATTCAGTACGTGCTTGAAACTGAAAACTTGATTCATTCAAGCTTTATTAATGCTTTTCTCTCTGCCAGTATGCTAGAAGAATTTTTTAAATGGTTTATTCTATTTTATGCTGTGTACCAGCATGTAGAGTTTGATGAACCGTATGATGGGATTGTATATGGTGCTTCTGTTTCTTTAGGATTCGCTACTCTAGAAAATGTTTTTTACCTTATTGCCCACGGGGTGGATTATGCTCTTGGCAGAGCATTATTACCAGTATCTAGCCATGCCTTATTTGGTGTCATCATGGGTTATTATATCGGAAAAGGGAAATTTTCATCAACCAATAAATTTAAATGGATATTTTTATCCTTATTTTTTCCATTTGTTCTTCACGGGACGTATGATTTTATTTTAATAACGCAAAAAAACTGGATATTCATTATGTTTCCATTTATGATTTTCCTTTGGTGGCTAGGCTTAAGGAAAGTAAAAATGGCAAGAGCACTAAATGCAAAACATTTAGAAAATCAGCTGTACTACTAATGAACTCTTCATTTTAAAAAATGAAGAGTTTTTTTATTACACAATTATCACAAGTATAATTGCATAAAAAGTCAGTTATTACAAAATATAGAGGTAATGAGATAAAGATTTCCTTTGGAGGTTACAATTCCATGAAAAAGAATTTGTTAATAACAAAAGTAATTCTAATCATTTCTCTCTGCATGCTGTTTGTGCCGATCAGCGGAAATGATAGGAAGGTAACAGCCTTTACAGATCAAGTCATTCAACAAGGTGCTGTAGGGGATGATGTGATTGAACTTCAATCAAGGCTGCAATATCTTGGGTTTTATAACGGGAAGATTGATGGGGTATTCGGATGGGGAACGTATTGGGCATTACGGAATTTCCAATATGAATTCGGGTTAGATATTGATGGAATGGCAGGGGAAAAAACGAAGAAGAAACTCGTAAATGCATCAAAGTATAATAAGGAATTTGTGAAAGAACAAATAAATAAAGGAAATAAATTTACTCATTATGGAGGAGTGGATTTAGAAAAGCAGAAAAAGCCTGCTGGACAAACTGCTGAGAAACCCAAGGCACCAGCAAATAATAACGGCGGTGGGCAAAATACGCAGCAGAAACCAACAGGAACGAACATGCCTAATGGGTTTTCACAAAATGATATCCAATTAATGGCTAATGCCGTTTATGGGGAAGCGAGAGGGGAACCGTATACAGGTCAGGTAGCGGTTGCTGCAGTTATATTGAATCGTGTCGATAGCGCATCCTTTCCTAATACAGTTTCGGGTGTTATTTTTGAGCCGCGTGCCTTTACAGCTGTAGCGGATGGGCAAATATGGCTAACACCGAATGAAACAGCTAAGAAAGCAGTTCTCGATGCGATTAATGGATGGGATCCTACGGGGAATGCACTTTATTATTTTAATCCTGATACAGCTACAAGCGGCTGGATCTGGTCCCGTCCACAAATAAAACAGATCGGTAAACATATTTTTTGTAAATAGAGAGGTGATGAAATTTGCTAAGAGGAATATTGATTGGTGTACTTACTCTAGGTGTGGCAGGGACGGCTTTTTGGGGTTATCAGGAGCATCGTGAAAAGAATGCCATTCTGATCAATGCGGAAAATAATTATCAGAGAGCCTTTCATGATTTAACGTATCAAATAGATGTACTGCATGACAAAATTGGGACTACATTGGCAATGAATTCAAGAAATTCCTTATCACCAGCATTGGCGGATGTTTGGAAACTCACATCAGAAGCCCATTCCAATGTTGGACAGCTGCCATTAACATTAATGCCATTTAATAAGACGGAGGAATTTCTTGCAAGCATTGGAGATTTCAGCTATAGGACTGCTGTAAGAGATTTAGATAAAGAGCCGCTGTCCGAGAAGGAATACCAATCCTTAAAGAAATTGTATGCACAGGCTGGAGATATTCAACAGGATTTACGGCAAGTACAGCATATGGTGTTAAAAAACAACCTTCGCTGGATGGACGTAGAAATGGCGCTAGCAACCGACTCTCAGCCGGCAGATAACACAATAATTGACGGGTTCAAAACAGTTGAAAAAACAGTTGAAGGCTATGGAGACACAGATTTTGGTCCTGCATTTGTAAATATGAAAAAAGAGGATGAGAACTTTAAATTTATTGAAGGAAAAGAAATTACGAAAAAAGAAGCTGAAAATATAGCAAAAAAACATGCTGCCTTCGGAAACAATGTGAATATACAGGTAACTGAAAATGGAAATGGTTCAAAATACGGCTTCTTTAGTGTAACCGTTCAAGACAAAAAATCGAAGAATGAAGCAAGCATGGATATTACCAAAAAAGGTGGGTATCCAATCTGGTTTATTCTTGCAAGAGATGTGAAAAAACAGGTAATCAGCTTGAATGATGCTAGCAAAAAAGCAATACAATTTTTGAAGGATAACGGATTTGAAAGCTTAGATTTATTTGAAAGTGCACAATATGATAATGTGGGCGTCTTTACATTTGTAACAAACGAAAATGATATTAGAATATATCCAGATTCAATAAAGGTAAAAATAGCTTTGGACAATGGAAAATTACTTGGATTTTCAGCAGAGGATTATTTAAGAGCCCATCATGTACGTGATATCCCTAAACCGATTATAACTAGGGAGGATGCCCGTTCAAAAATCAATCCCCAAGTAAAAGTCATGGAAGAAGGCATGGCAATTATTATTAATGATCTGAATCAAGAAGTTCTTTGCTATGAGTTCCTTGGCACATTAGGGGATGATACGTATCGAATCTTTATTAATGCAGACAATGGAAATGAAGAGCGAATAGAGAAGCTTAAAAATGCAGAACAAATATTTGAGGATGTTGTCTAAAGGAAAAGCCGGCTGGCTTTTCCTTTTAATATGCATGACAAAACCGTCTATCCATGTCATAATTAAGTAACTAGATGATCCTTTTGAATAAGAAAGTGTGGTCTGCATGATTAATATTGGTGATGCATTATTATTAGAACCTAGTCATTCTGAAAAAGTTGAAAAATATAAATGTAAGATTGTTGAAAAGTCAGAGGGCAATATATATATTGATTATCCAATCAATATGGATACAAATAAAACAGTATTTTTAATGGATGGAACGCAATTAAAGGGGACTTTTGTTTCTGAAGATGGTTCTGTATATTTATTTGAAACAGAAGTGCTTAGAAGAGTAAAACAGAAGATTCCTATGATTGTTTTATCGTATCCTGGTGACGAACACTTAGTTAGAATTCAGCGGAGACAATTTGTTAGAGTGGAAACAGCTGTTGATGTAGCCATGCATCCTATACATATGGAATTTCCTCCAATGATCTCTATAACAGAGGATATAAGTGCCGGTGGCGCAGCGATTATCTGTCAAAATACATCTGTGATCGAACCAGATATGATGATAAATAACTGGTTTGTTTTGCCAATGCAAAATGGCGAAATTCATTATTTGAAAATGAAGAGTAAAATTATTAGGGTGCTTGAGAGAAAGGATTCGAAGCCTGTCGTTTCTGTCCAATTTGTAGATACTTCGCCTAGTGACCGCCAAATGCTCCTTCGATTTTGTTTTGATAGGCAGCTCGCATATAAGAAAAAAGGATTAGAATAATAAATTTAGGAATAATTTATTCATTATCATCTCATACTATTCGTAAAGTACAAAAGCGGAGCGATGGATGATGAAGACATTTGAAAGAATCCTAGTGAAAATTGCCATTATTCAATGTTTGTTTCTTATTTTAACCCAAATATTTTTTCACAAATTAAATGCTTTTCCTGAATTAAATCAAATCAGCCAGTATGAAGGTGTGACAGATAATAATTTTGTGGAATTGCTTGAAACATTTAAAGGAAAATAAATAAGCAGGCAAATTGTCTGCTTATTTTTTGTTGAACATAAATCGCCGACTAGACATTAAACATGGACGATAGGAATAACTAATACAGTGGAAACGGACATCTATATTCCAAATTGTGAGTTGAAGCTCATGATTGTTTTTTATTTTTAAGTAAAGCTTAAAAAAGCTCATTTTGCATTATCATATGTTAAAATATAATCAAAAATAGAGCAATAAAGGTATTTTAGGAGGCACTATGACGAATAAAATTTCAATTGCAATTGATGGACCAGCTGCGGCAGGGAAAAGTACAGTTGCAAAAATTGTAGCAGAAAAACTATCTTATATTTATATTGATACAGGAGCTATGTACAGGGCATTAACGTATAAAGCAATCTTAAACAATAGTAACTTAGAAGATGAACACAAACTGATGAAAATATTAGATGAAACGATTATTGAGCTGCTGCCTGGAAAGCATGGTCAGTTCATTTATTTAGATGGGAATGATGTAAGCAATGAAATCAGAACATCTGAGGTAACGAATTCAGTATCTATCGTTGCAAAACATAAACTAGTTCGGGAAGAAATGGTTAAAAGACAACAAAGCTTTGCGGTGAATGGCGGGGTTGTTATGGATGGAAGAGATATCGGTACACATGTGCTGCCTAATGCGGAAGTGAAAATATTTCTTTTAGCTTCTGTGGAGGAACGTGCGATTCGAAGACATTATGAAAATATTCAAAAAGGGTTTTCGTCTGATCTGGAGAAATTAAAGGAAGAGATCTCTTTAAGAGATAAATTGGATTCAGAACGTGAAGTTGCCCCATTAAAAAAATCAAAAGACGCTGTTGAAATTGATACCACTGCCTTATCAATTGAACAGGTTGTAGAAAAAATAATGAACCTGGCTAATGAAAGGATCGGATGAATCGTGACGTTTTACTCTTTTGCAAAATCGGTTGTATACGGAATATTAAAACCTATCTATCGATTTGAAGTTATTGGGAGGGAGCACTTTCCAAAAGAAGGCGGTGTACTGCTCTGTTCAAACCATATACATAATTTTGATCCTCCGGTTGTTGGTATTAATGCCCCAAGACCGGTTCATTTCATGGCAAAGGAAGAACTATTTAGCGTCCCTGTCTTAGGAAAGCTCGTCCCACATTTAAATGCATTTCCGGTAAAAAGGGGAATGAGTGATCGAGAAGCTTTGAGAAAAGGGCTTGCTGTTTTGAAGGATGGCCATGTTCTAGGATTATTTCCTGAGGGGACACGAAGCAAAACCGGTGAATTAAAAAAAGGGCTAGCCGGTGCGGGTTTCTTTGCTCTACGAACAGATGCAGCCATTGTTCCTTGCGCAATCATTGGTCCTTATAAAGCTTTTAAAAAATTAAAGGTCGTTTATGGAAAGCCGATTGACATGGAAAATCTGCGTGAAAGAAAAGCTTCTGCCGAAGAGACTACAGAACTAATTATGGGGGAAATTAGCAAGCTTATTGAAGAACATCGCTAGACCTTCTTGCTTGACAAAAGAAGTCGTTTGTAAGAAGTTAATTAAAAGGCATTTTTTTAAAATAGAATAGGTGTATGTATCGTTTGGTTGCTAATGAACTTTAGCATCGAATGAAGCACTTTTCGCATTTTAAATTAGGAGGAATACATATGTCAGAAGAGATGAATCAAGTCGATGTGAGAAATTTTGAAGTTGGCGATAAGGTTTCTGGCCTTGTTACGAAAGTGGAAGAAAAGCAAGTCATTGTAGATATTAGTGACAGCAAGCTAGATGGAATTATTCCAATTAGTGAACTATCGAGCCTTCATGTTGAAAAAGCGAGTGATGTAGTTGAAGTTGGTGATCAGCTGGACTTAGAAGTGTTAAAGGTGGAAGAAGAAGCATTAATATTATCTAAGCGTAAAGTAGACGCGGAAAAATCTTGGCAGGAGCTTGAAGAGAGATTTAACAAAGGTGAGATTTTTGAAGCGGAAATTAAAGATGTTGTCAAAGGTGGTCTAGTTGTTGATTTAGGTGTGCGTGGATTTGTCCCTGCATCACTTGTTGAAGCATTTTTTGTTGAAGATTTTTCCGACTATAAAGGGAAAACAATGACATTTAAGATTGTTGAGTTAGAAAAGGATAAGAACCGTTTAATTCTATCTCATCGTGCAGTTGTAGAAGAGGAAAAAGGAAAGCAAAAGCATCAAATACTAGACTCGTTGCAAGCTGGTCAAATTATTGAAGGAACTGTTCAAAGAATTACTGATTTTGGTGCGTTTGTTGACATAGGCGGTATTGATGGACTTGTCCATATTTCACAGCTTTCATATGAACATGTTGACAAACCATCGGAAGTAGTTGAAGAAGGACAAAAGGTTCAAGTGAAAGTATTAAGTGTTGATCGTGACAATGAGCGAATTTCTTTATCTATAAAAGAAACATTGCCTGGACCTTGGAGCAATATTGCAGAGAAAGCGCCAAAAGGAAGTACACTTAACGGTGTTGTAAAAAGATTAGTTTCTTACGGTGCTTTTGTTGAACTATTCCCTGGAGTAGAAGGTCTCGTTCATATCTCACAAATTTCGCATAAGCATATTGGAACTCCGCATGAGGTATTAAAAGAGGGTCAGGAAGTTCAAGTGAAGGTTCTTGATGTGAATGAACAGGATCAGCGGTTATCCTTAAGTATTAAAGAACTCCAGGAGAGAGAACAAGAAGAAGTAATTGACTATGAGCTTCCAGAAGAATCAAAGGGATTCCAGCTCGGTGAAATGATTGGGGATCAATTAAAGAATTTAAAAAAATAATGGTGATAAATGGTGTCTAGATCAAAAAGAAAATGGGATCATATACGTCTTGCTCTAGCAACAGGGCAGGAAAGAAAAGCCGGCTTTGAGGATATTACATTTATTCATCAAAGCTTGCCGAATATATCTTTAGAGCAGGTAAAGCTGGACACGAGAATTGGCGAACTTTCCGTAAGTTCGCCAATTTTTATCAATGCGATGACTGGTGGCGGTGGAGACCGTACGAAAGAAATCAATCGCGACCTTGCTATGGCTGCTAAAGAATTGGAGATGGCGATTTCTGTCGGATCACAAATGTCTGCACTGAAGGATCCAACAGAAGTGGAATCCTATCAGGTGATTCGACAGGCATACCCCAATGGAATCATAATTGGAAATTTAGGAAGTGAAGCAACGATTGACCAGGCAAAAACAGCGGTTGAAATGATTGAAGCGAATGCGCTGCAAATTCATTTAAATGTTGTCCAAGAATTGACGATGCCTGAAGGAGATCGGAATTTTTGCTCTGCTCTTAAACGGATTGAGGATATTGTAAAAAGCTTAAGTGTTCCAATTATTGTTAAAGAAGTTGGTTTCGGTATGAATAAAGAAACAGTGACAAAGCTTCTATCAATTGGTGTTTCTGCGGTTGATGTAGGAGGATTTGGCGGTACGAATTTTGCGAAGATTGAAAACAATAGACGGGAAAGTGCTTTTTCCTTCTTTAATGATTGGGGAATTCCAACCACAGTATCCATTGCTGAAGCAAAAGCTGCAGGTAGAGGGGTATCGGTAATAGGCTCTGGTGGGGTGCAGAATAGTTTGGATATAGCAAAGGCAATTGCGCTTGGAGCGGATGCCGTGGGTGTAGCAGGATATTTCTTGAAAATCCTTATGAAAGAGAGGGTCGAAGCTTTAGTCAAGGAACTTCATCTCATTCATGGAGAAATTGCGATGATGATGACCGCACTTGGTGCTAGAAATATACTAGAGCTGCAACAAGTCCCGATAATTATTTCTGGTAATACTCATCACTGGTTAAGTGAAAGAAGCATTGATACGAAGCAGTACAGTCAAAGGTAATACACAAAAAAGTTCTCGCATTTGCGAGAACTTTTTATGTTAAAGCTTATTGTTATTTAAATCTCTGGCCTCTTCAGGGCTTTGCATTTTCGTAGCTCCTGGATAATGGAGAGCTTGGTCACGGTCTGATTCCACTCTTTTACTTTGCTTTAATTTTCTCTCCTGACGATCCTTACCCATTAAACACACCTCCCTCTCTTTAACATGGAACGGGCATAAGGAATTTAATCGTAAATTAATTATTTTCTTTCGATACAGATTAAAGTACATAACAGACAGCCATAATGGGAATAGTAGGAGGTGAGTGTTTTGGAAGGATTAACCTTTTATTGGGCATCATGGTTCTTTTGGATAGTTGCAACCTTTTTTATGAAAAAAACCCATCAGTTTAGGTTCTGGCTATCATTGTATCTTTTACTTTTAATCATTGCCTCTCCATATACGGTTACGCTTTTCGAATTTGATCTATCAATCGCAGGTCTATTTCTTTGCTGCCCATTATTTTATATTGCTTCACGTTTAGAGTGGCAAAAGCTGACCTACTTATTAATTTGTTCTTTTATTATTATGCTGGCATATGTTTGTTTCCATTTATTTGAGCTATTTGACCCTGTTTGGCTTCTTTTTCCCCGTAATTGGATGCTTGCTGCCATACTGCTCATCATGTCCCTTATTTTACATGGAAATAAACGGTCTCGGATGTTTATAATTGTGCTTGGGTCAATCCAAGGTGAGTTTTTGTATGCACTTATAATAAGTAAATATTCATTTCCATATGTAATTGCTTCATTGTCGTTTTTAGATGTCATTTCGCTTTCATCCATTCTCCTTGCTATTTGGAATGGGATTGAATGGTTAGCTTCATTCTATGAAAGACATATTAATCAATTGGAAAGGGAGAAACAAAGACTAACATGAATGAATATACATTACCGATTATATTCGGAATTGCGATCGGCACATTAACACGAATATATATGCTAAGGACTGATTATCGTCAATATCCAACCTATCTCCATGGGAAAATAATTCATACTGCACTTGGTTTTATAGCTGCTGGTCTTGGTTCAGTTGCCATTCCATCAATCCTTAATGAGGAATTTACAGCAATTACGTTTCTGACCTTAGCTGCCTCACAATTTCGAGAAGTAAGAAACATGGAAAGAAATACTTTGACCGAGCTAGACAGCTATGAAATGGTACCGAGAGGAAAAACTTATATTGAAGGTATAGCCATTGCTTTTGAGAGCAGAAATTATTTAGTGATCTTTACTTCACTTGTTAGCGTTCTTGGCTATTTGCTATTCAATATTTGGGTAGGGGTCATCTTTGCAGTGCTCGCATTAATCATCTCGAAGGTTCTTATGTCAGGCGGCAAAATAGGGGATATAGTAGATGTTGAATATGTCAAACCTCACTTTGATGGTGCAGGTTTATATGTTGATAATATTTATATAATGAATATCGGACTTCCACAAAGACAAGAGGAAGTTTTAAGGTATGGAATGGGTTTTATTCTTAAACCAAAGAATTTTAATGCGCGATCAACGATAGCGAATTTAGGACAGAGACAGGCAATCCTCCATGATGTTTCGACTGCTTTAGGGGTTTATCGCGATTCAGGTACACCCGCACTTGTGCCGCTTGCCAAAAGAGATTTAAATGACGGGAGAGTTGGTGTGTTTGTCCTGCCACAGGAAAAAAATATCGATAGAGCTTTAAAGATCATAGGGGCAGTGCCGACCCTTGAAAATGCAATTCGTATGCCAACAGAGAGAAATGCTTCAAAAGAAAGGGGTTAAACGTAATGGTCCTGGAAAAATATATACTCGCTGTTATTACGACAAATCCATCAAAGGTGCCAAATGGTGCAACTGTATTCTCTTGTGAAAGTAAAGAAGAAATGGAATCGGTCGCTGCTAACCTTGAAGCCATTCTTGACGGGATTGCCCACGCATTAAATGAAGAATTGTATATAATCGTGAAACATTAACCATTCTCTTCTTACATGTCTTGTCTTATGCAGTGGTCCTTGGACGGGTTGCCTCCATATTTCAATCAAGCTTTCCAGAAAGGAAAGTCACCTTTTCCGTGAGGTTCATCATGTGCTACGCTTAAGGGTGATCAAGGCGCATACGTATTTGTTCTTGCTAGGAAGGTACTGCTTTGATAATATAATGAAGTTAGGCCCTTCTATAAAAGAAGGGTTTATTTTATAAAGAAATGCTTTTGTGCGTTCTTAGACTGCAGATCAATATACATTGGAATGTTTAAGTAATGTTTGAAAGAAATAAAAGTAAAGGGGTGATGTTCATGGCAAAACCAGTAGTGGCGATTGTCGGACGTCCAAACGTTGGAAAATCAACGATTTTTAACAGAATTGTAGGTTCACGGATTTCGATTGTTGAAGATATTCCTGGTGTTACAAGGGATCGCATATACAGTTCAGGAGAATGGTTAACACATGAATTTAATATTATTGATACAGGTGGAATTGATATAGGGGACGAGCCTTTCTTGGAGCAAATTCGCCAGCAGGCTGAAATTGCGATTGATGAAGCGGATGTGATTATTTTTCTTACAAATGGAAGAGAAGGTGTGACATCTGCAGATGAAGAGGTAGCAAAAATCCTTTATAAAGCGAAAAAGCCTGTAGTACTAGGTGTTAATAAAATTGATAACCCAGAAATGAAGGATCAAATTTACGATTTCTATGCATTAGGATTTGGAGAACCATTTCCTATTTCAGGTTCCCATGGGTTAGGACTTGGTGATTTGCTTGATGAAGCAGCTAAGCACTTCCCAAAATCTGGTCAAAAGGATTACGAGGATGATGTGATTAAGTTTTCTTTAATCGGACGTCCAAATGTGGGAAAATCCTCTCTTGTTAATGCAATTCTTGGCGAAGATCGAGTAATTGTGAGTAATATTGCGGGTACGACAAGGGATGCCATCGATTCTGAGCTTAAGTTTAATGGAAATAAATATGTCATCATAGATACAGCAGGTATGCGTAAAAAAGGAAAGGTGTATGAGACAACTGAAAAATATAGTGTTCTTCGTGCATTGAGAGCGATTGAACGTTCCGATGTCGTTCTTGTTGTTATTGATGGTGAGGAAGGAATTATTGAACAAGATAAGCGGATCGCTGGGTATGCTCATGAAGCAGGTAGAGCAGTCGTTATAGTTGTTAATAAATGGGATGCTGTGGAAAAAGACGATAAGACGATGAAAGAGTTTGAACAAAAAATTCGCGAGCACTTCTTATTCCTTGATTATGCTCCAATCGTATTCTTATCAGCTAAAACAAAGAAACGTATCCATACCTTGATTCCAATGATTGATAAAGTAAGTGAAAATCATGCATTGCGTGTGGAGACTAGCGTGCTAAATGATGTCATTATGGATGCAGTTGCTATGAATCCAACTCCTACAGATAAAGGTAAACGTCTAAGAATATATTATGCAACACAAGTAGCTGTAAAGCCACCTGCTTTTGTTGTATTTGTAAATGATCCGGAGCTTCTGCATTTCTCATATGAACGTTTCTTAGAAAATAGAATTAGAGATGCTTTCGGCTTTGAAGGAACCCCGATTAAAATATTCGCAAGAGAGAGAAAGTAATAAGAAAAGCGAAAGCGGCTCGCTCAGGGACGACAAGCATAAGCCAAGCCGTCATGATGGTTGCTCTTAAACCTTCGTGTCGAAATGGCTTATGACCTCGAGTCCCAGCTAGACAATATCATTTTAAAGGTAGTGATCTTATGGAGCGGAAAAGGGAAAGCATTGCTGTCATTGGAGCTGGCAGTTGGGGAACTGCTTTAGCAATGGTGTTAGCTGATAATAATCATGAAGTTAAGCTCTGGGGACATAACCCTGAACAAATTAAAGAAATAAATGAGCATCACGTAAATAAAAAATATTTGCCAGATATCTTGCTTCCAGAAGGAATTACGGGAATTGCTTCATTAGAAGAAGCCTTATTTGGAGTAAACACAATTATTCTAGCGGTCCCTACGAAAGCAATAAGGGAAGTAATTGGAAAAATTAGTGCCATTAGAAAAGAACCTTTAACAGTTGTCCACGTGAGTAAAGGAATTGAGCCAGATACACTGCTGCGCATATCGGAAATGATTGAAGAAGAAATGCCAGCAAACCTTTTAACTAGTGTAGTTGTACTTTCAGGACCAAGTCATGCGGAAGAGGTTAGCTTAAGGCATCCGACAACAGTTACCGTCTCCTCTAAAAATATGGCGGCTGCGGATCAAGTTCAAGATTTGTTTATAAATAATAATTTCCGTGTATACACAAACCCGGATATTGTTGGTGTAGAAATTGGCGGAGCGCTTAAAAATATTATTGCTCTTGCCGCAGGAATAACGGATGGATTAGGCTATGGAGATAACGCTAAGGCAGCCTTAATCACACGTGGTTTAGCTGAAATTGCGCGTTTAGGGATGAAGATGGGGGCGAGCCCGCTAACCTTTTCAGGGCTAACTGGGATAGGTGATTTAATTGTGACATGCACGAGTGTCCATTCCCGTAACTGGAGAGCAGGTCATTTACTTGGTAAAGGCCATAATCTTCAAGAGGTCTTGGATAATATGGGAATGGTTGTAGAAGGCGTAAGGACTACAAAAGCTGCAAAGCAGCTTGCGGAAAAATATGAAGTAAACATGCCGATAGCGGATGCTCTTTATGACGTCCTATTTAATAATATAAATGCGAAGGATGCTGTTGACCGTTTGATGGCACGAGGAAAAAAAGATGAAATGGAAGACCCTACAAACGTTCTTGATAGTAAGTAATGAGTATCCAAACAAATAAATATTTACAATATAGGCATTCGAGGAGACGACAGAGAAACACTTTGCATACAATGCAACGAAGCAAACTGGTGAATTGAACAGGGTATAGGGTTATTTAGTCACAGGCTAAGTTAAAGAATTGCCCCTCTTTGACTTAGCTTTTTTTTGTAAAAAAATTATCGGTCTAATAATTGAATAAGTCTTTATGTACGAAGTAATGACCAGTGCAGCAAAAGCAGGCAAACCGACTTTTGCTAAATAAGTCTAATATGTTACTTACATCGTTTTTGTGCCAAACACCTAAGTGATATGATATAATACTTCTCGGAAAAAGGAGTTGAAATCATGTCACCATCATTAATGAAAATGTGGGTATCACTTGCGTCTATGGGGTTTATGTTTTTAGCTATATTACTGATATATTTAAGCCGTTTTAAATTAGGCGGGGTTTTTAAGTTTATTACTGCTCTAGTCGCATATATCTTAATGATTGTATCAGGAATTATTATATTTCTTGTTGTCTTTAGCGGTCCCACCCCTGAATAGAAGAGGAAATGTAGCGGCCGTTTTATGAGTACGATAAATACATAGCCAAAAAGGATTGATTCGGTTGAAAAAAGAATTACGGCTTCTTTCTTTGCTTCTATTAGCTATAACAGTATTATCAGGATGCATGTATCCTAAAGAAAGACTTGCAGAAAACCAAATTCCATATGAGGACCAGATTCAAGCTGTCCAATCAGTGATCGATAAATATAAAGAGGATACGGGAGGGCTGCTTCCAATTAAAACGAGGGATCAAACAACTCCTATTTATCAAAAGTATCCAATTGATTTTAAAATGGTTATTCCAAAGTATATGGCAGAACCACCAGGTAATGCATTTGAATCAGGGGGCATATTTCAATATGTACTTGTTGATGTCGAAACCAACCCAACAGTTAAAATATTTGATTTAAGAATGGCTGAAACCATTCGCGATATTAAACTGAGGATAAAAACACAGGGGTATCCACCCTATAAAGAACAAATTGCTGGCCATGTTTTTTCATTGGATTATAGGAAATTAGGCTATAAAGAGGATCCAACAGCTAAAAGTCCATTCACAGGACTTCCTCTGCCATTTGTCGTAACAGGAGATGGAGAGGTATATGTTGATTATACAAGTGATCTTTTTGAAGCAGTTAAGACGAAAAAAATGAATTATAAGCCAGGTGAAGATATCAGAGGGATCCTTGTTGAAGATTCAGCATTTGTACCTGCTTATTCCTTGCCATATACAATTGATGAGAATACGAAACAGCCAATCTTTTTGGCGAAATAGTCATAACCCTTCTTCTACAAAATATATTGTAGGAGAAGGGTTTTTTTCTTTGTTTTGAATATGACATTAAAAGTAATGAATTAGAAATAAAGTTTATAAGTTTTACTATCAAAACGGGGTGATTTAAAAAAAACTGTCATAACAGAGTAGGACAACATCATAAATATATAATGTCCAAATGTAATTGATAGGATAATTTATCCCACAGATTTTAGGAGGGGATCACTTGGAAAAGGTAGATATTTTCAAAGATATTGCCGAAAGAACTGGTGGTGATATCTATTTCGGTGTAGTTGGAGCCGTGCGTACAGGCAAATCAACTTTTATAAAAAAATTTATGGAACTTGTTGTATTGCCGAATATGAGCAATGAAGCTGACCGAGCTCGCACCCAGGATGAACTCCCTCAAAGTGCGGCCGGTAAAACAATCATGACAACTGAACCGAAATTTGTACCAAATCAGGCAGCTACTGTTCATGTTGAAGAAGGCCTAGAAGTAAACATCCGTTTGGTCGATTGTGTTGGCTATACGGTCCCTGGAGCTAAAGGATATGAGGATGAAAATGGGCCAAGAATGATCAATACGCCATGGTATGAGGAACCAATCCCATTCCATGAGGCAGCAGAGATTGGTACAAGGAAAGTCATTCAGGAGCATTCAACGATTGGAGTGGTTATTACTACGGATGGGACAATTGGTGAAATCCCGCGTAGCAACTACTTAGAAGCTGAAGGAAGAGTAATTGATGAACTAAAAGAAGTTGGTAAGCCATTTATTATGGTGATCAATAGTGTTCAACCGCATCACCCTAATACGGAAGCGCTGAGGAATGAATTAGCAGAAAAATATGATATTCCTGTTCTAGCTATGAGTGTCGAAGGAATGAGAGAATCGGATGTATTAAATGTCATGCGTGAAGCATTATATGAATTCCCGGTACTTGAGGTGAATGTGAATTTGCCAAGCTGGGTCATGGTTTTACATGAAGACCATTGGTTAAGAGAAAGCTATCAAGAAGCCGTAAAAGAAACAGTTAAAGATATTAAGCGACTAAGAGATGTTGATCGAGTTGTCCATCAATTTAGTGATTTTGAATTCATTGATCGGGCTGGTTTAGCGGGAATTGAAATGGGCCAGGGAGTAGCAGAAATTGATTTGTTTGCTCCAGATGACCTTTATGATGAAGTGTTAAAAGAAATTGTCGGAGTTGAAATAAGAGGGAAAGATCATTTACTAGAACTTATGCAGGACTTTGCCCATGCGAAAACGGAATATGATCAAATCTCTGATGCTCTGAAAATGGTAAAACAAACGGGTTATGGAATCGCAGCTCCATCTCTTTCAGATATGAGCTTGGATGAGCCAGAAATTACTCGCCATGGCTCGAGATTTGGTGTTAGATTAAAGGCTGTTGCTCCGTCCATTCACATGATTAAAGTTGATGTCGAGTCAGAATTTTCTCCCATCATCGGAACAGAAAAACAAAGTGAAGAGCTTGTAAGATACCTAATGCAGGATTTTGAAGATGATCCATTATCCATTTGGAATTCTGATATTTTTGGTCGAAGCCTAAGCTCTATTGTGCGAGAGGGAATCCAGGCAAAGCTGGCTATGATGCCGGAAAATGCCCGGTATAAACTAAAAGAAACGCTTGAGAGAATTATAAATGAAGGTTCAGGCGGGTTAATTGCAATAATTTTATAGATAAAGGGACTCCGTTTGGGGGTCTTTTTCTTGTCTTATTCCAATTTAAATGAAGATTGAGTATATAAATTCGTTAAAATATATGAAAAGTTTCCCATTAATACAAGAAATATTCTTGATAACCGCAAATGATTGTGATAATCTTTAAACGTGAATTACTCATAAAGTGCTCAAACCCTTAGTATTAAAGGATTTTTAATATAAATGGATTGAAATTTTCCCATTTATGATTTATTATTGGGCATGTTAAACAAAAATACATGAAAACGTTTAGAAATCAGTAAATTTGTTTACAAATGTAAGTAAGAATACTATTATTGCTAATGAGATTCTACTTTTAGGCGTTAGACCGCTGTCTAGCTTCTCTCGTCTAGGGGCTTTAAGCATTTCGTTTTTGGGAGGAGGTGAAAGGCATGAATAAGACAGAACTAATTAATGCAGTTGCTGAAAGCAGTGAGCTTTCAAAGAAAGACGCTACTAAAGCAGTTGATGCTGTTTTCGATGCAATCTTAGATGCTTTAAAAAATGGTGATAAAGTACAATTAATCGGTTTCGGAAACTTTGAGGTACGTGAACGTGCTGCACGTAAAGGACGTAATCCTCAAACAGGTGAAGAAATTGAAATCGCTGCAAGCAAAGTACCTGCTTTCAAACCAGGTAAGGCATTGAAAGATGCAGTTAAATAAGTACATAATTGTGCTAAAAGCTTTTGCTTGAGCTAAAAACCGCGACTCGCTCGCGGTTTTTTATTTTGAAAGATCTGTATGGATGTCAGAGATTTT
The DNA here is from genome assembly GCF_032154635.1 of Cytobacillus sp. GTDB lineage: Bacteria > Bacillota > Bacilli > Bacillales > Cytobacillaceae > Cytobacillus. Next base: position 292,618 of record NZ_JALDXW010000001.1, read on the forward strand.
TTCAAAAAATCATTCGTATTATAAGCTTTTTCACGAAGATTGAGCATGAAGCTGGCTTTAAGATTTTCTTTTTTTGCTAGTAATGAAATGATTGTGCTAATATGGACATATTACGATAGATTTAGATAGTTGTGAACTTGAGGAGGATGGATGATGGCAGAGGTAAATCGTGCGCAGATTGAGAATGCGGTACGTTTAATATTAGAAGCAATCGGGGAGGATCCAAATCGTGAGGGTCTGCTCGATACACCCAAAAGAGTGGCAAAAATGTATGAAGAAGTATTTCAGGGAATGAATCAGGATCCAAAGGAATATTTTGAAACGGTTTTTGGCGAGGACCATGAAGAAGTGGTCCTAGTGAAGGATATTCCTTTTTACTCGATGTGTGAACATCATCTTGTCCCGTTTTATGGTAAAGCTCATGTTGCTTATATTCCAAGGAATGGAAAAGTAACTGGATTAAGTAAGCTTGCAAGAGCGGTTGACGCAGTAGCCAAAAGGCCACAGCTGCAGGAACGAATTACATCAACCATTGCAGATTCTATTGTAGAGAAACTTGATCCACATGGAGTGATGGTTGTAGTAGAAGCAGAGCATATGTGTATGACTATGCGGGGTGTGAAGAAGCCTGGTTCACAAACAGTGACTACTGCAGTAAGAGGCGTATATGCTGATGACGAAAGAGCGCGTGCTGAAGTGCTTTCATTGATTAAATTCTAAAATCAATCACTATTAGCAAAAGGGTGTTTATATGGAGAATAGAATTCAAGTGGGAAATGAGTATGTCATTATTAAAGCAAAAGAAGATGGAGTAAATGTAATTGGATTGACAAGAGGGTCAGATACAAGATTTCATCATTCTGAGAAGCTTGATCATGGTGAAGTCATGATTGCTCAATTCACTGAACATACTTCTGCAATAAAAATTAGAGGAAACGCTGTCATTATGACCGCATATGGAGAAGTGGAAAGTGAATCAAAAAAATAAAAAAATTTCTAAATGTATATAAACGTTCACTAAGCAGCTGTTTCTGTTAAATTTCCCTGACATTAAAATGTAATATATGATATAATGATCTCTGCCTTATGTATACTTAAAAACAGACTAGTAAAGGGACTGTATTCCTTTCGTACTATATAGAGATCGTAATTGAAACGAAGAAGAAAACTCAGGGAAAACAAGGGTGATTGAATGCAAAACTTGATGGTTAAATTAGCAGATGTGAAAGAGCAAATCAATGAGAAAATGAAGCACCCTTATTTACTTAAACATATAGAACCGCCAATAATCGACGAAGACAAGCTTTTACTCCTTCTTTCGCTTCTTAATAAAGGGAATAAACCAGAATTAATTGCGAAAAAATATTGCATAACAATCATGCTGATTCAAATCGCCCTTGATACTCATGAGCTTGTATCAAATCACAAACTAGATTCTGAAGAAATGAAGTCTAGGCAGCTTACCGTACTAGCTGGTGTATATTATAGCGGATTATATTATAAAATTCTTGCCGGTATTGATGATATAGAAATGATTCGTTCATTAGCTGAAGGAATAAAAGAGGTGAATGAACATAAAATTTCCCTTTATCAAAAATCAGCTAATACTTTAGATGAGTTAATGGATGATGTAAAAAAGATTGAGTCTTCTTTGTTTGTTAAGGTCGCTTCCTATTTGGGTGATTCGAAATGGAGTAATTTTTCCTCGGATCTTTTATTCATCAAAAGACTAAATGCCGAAAGAGAAATGTTCTTACAAGGGAGAAAGTCCATTGTTTTTGAGGCTATAAAAAACATAGTTGAAAACGATAAATGTACTGCTTCTAATGAGCAAGATAAGGATTTACTTGCCATTTGTGATCATTATATCGATTTCTCGAAAAAGCTCATTCAAAAGCAATTTATGAATTATCCAATCATTGACGAATTATTAGTTAAGAGAATTCAGTCAGTACTTACTAAGAATGAATCCTATGCAAATACATTTGTGGAAGAAGGGTAAGCAGAATGCAGCAATCAAAAGAAGAACGTGTCCATCATGTATTCGAAAAGATTTATGGGAATTATGACAAAATGAATTCTGTGATTAGCTTTCAGCAGCATGTAAGATGGCGTAAAGATACAATGAAGAGAATGAACGTCCAAAAAGGTGCGAAGGCTCTTGACGTATGCTGCGGAACCGCTGATTGGACAATTGCATTGGCTGAGGCAGTTGGAGAAAAAGGCGAAGTGATCGGTTTAGATTTCAGTAAAAATATGCTGAAAATCGGGGAACAAAAAGTAAAGGAAATGAATCTTAAACAAGCCAAGCTTGTTCATGGGAATGCGATGGAACTGCCTTTTCCTGATAACACATTTGATTATGTAACCATTGGGTTTGGATTGAGAAATGTTCCGGATTATTTACAAGTTTTAAAAGAGATGCATAGAGTCGTAAAACCTGGCGGATTGGCTGTTTGTCTAGAAACTTCGCAGCCAACGATGATTGGTTATAAACAAGCGTATTACTTCTACTTCCGTTTTATTATGCCAATGTTTGGTAAAATATTTGCGAAAAGCTATAAAGAATATTCTTGGCTACAGGAATCTGCACGAGACTTCCCAGGAATGAAGGAGCTTGCCCGCATGTTTGAAAATGCTGGCTTTGATCAAGTTAGCTATAAACCATATACTGGGGGAGTAGCAGCTGTTCATATAGGGAAAAAAGAAAAATAATATTTTTTCTGAATGCTTTTTCATAGGAATGTTTGTGCATGTAATAACATGATGTATGGAAGCGGCAGACAGGATATAAGCTGGGTGAGTATAGATATGAAGTTGAAAATGATGTATTCATTTTTGAATTCAGATTTAACGATTATTGAAGAAGCACTTGAGGAGACAGTTCAAGCAGATTCTCCTTTATTGCATCAAGCATCCTTGCATTTATTAAAAGCCGGGGGAAAACGAATCCGCCCAGTTTTTGTTTTGCTAGCTGGAAAGTTTGGAAATTATGATATAAGTAGAATCAAAAATGTTGCTGTATCGCTCGAACTTATTCATATGGCTTCACTTGTTCATGATGATGTCATTGATGATGCTGAACTAAGACGGGGCAAACCTACGATAAAGGCTAAATGGGATAATCGCATTGCAATGTATACGGGGGATTATATATTTGCACGCGCGCTTGAATTAATGACAAAAGTTGAAAAGCCATTTGCTCATCAAATATTAGCAGACACCTTAGTTGAGCTATGTATTGGTGAAATTGAGCAAATTAAAGATAAATATAATTTTAATCAAAATGTACGTAATTATTTTCGCCGAATTAAAAGAAAAACAGCTATTTTAATTGCAGTCAGCTGCCAACTAGGTGCTATTGCAGCAGATGTTGATGATGAAATACATAAAAAACTATACCGATTTGGCTATTATGTTGGAATGTCTTATCAAATTATTGATGATGTATTAGATTTCACTAGCACTGAGAAACAGCTTGGCAAGCCGGCTGGAGATGACCTTCACCAAGGCAATATTACACTCCCTGTTTTATTTGCGATGAAGAATGAGAAGATCCGGGAAAAAATAGTAAAAGTACAGGCTGCTACAAAGCGTGAGGAAATCGAACAAATTATTTCATTGATCAAAGATTCCGGTGCAATTGAAAAGTCACTGAAGGTAAGTGACAACTACTTGAAAAAGGCACTTGAAATCTTAAATGAGCTTCCGCAAAATCGAGCAAAGAAAACACTAAGAGATATTGCAAATATGATCGGCAAGCGTAAGTTTTAAAAGCTGATTTCCGAATATATTGCTAAATTATCAAAAAAATGTTACTATTTTCATGGGTTGTCTTCATAGGTAATTCACTATACATATGTTTTAGGAGTGGAGATCATGGAAAAAACATTTTTAATGGTAAAGCCTGATGGCGTTCAACGTAATTTAATCGGAGAGATTGTCTCTCGTTTCGAAAAGAAAGGGTTTCAGCTTGTAGGCGGTAAGCTTATGAGTATTCCGCAAGCGCTTGCAGAAGAGCATTACGGTGAACATAAAGAACGTCCATTCTTCGGAGAATTAGTTAACTTCATTACTTCTGGACCCGTTTTCGCAATGGTTTGGGAAGGTGAGAATGTTATCGCAACAGCTCGTCAAATGATGGGAGCTACTAATCCGAAAGATGCAGCACCAGGAACAATCCGCGGCGACTTCGGAATTACAGTAGGTAAGAATGTTATTCACGGCTCCGATTCACCTGCAAGTGCTGAACGAGAAATTGGCTTATTCTTTAAAGAGGAAGAGCTTGTAGAGTATGCTAAATTAATAAATGAATGGATCAATTAATTGATCTGTTGAAAGGCACTTGCTTTACTGCAAGTGTCTTTTTTTTATTGCTCTTTAGTGACACGATTTCATATTGACCAATGGTATCCAATTTGTTACGTTAGATCCATCTTAATTTTTATGTTGATGGGTGGAATAAACTTGCTTTCTTTTCGTGTTCGCTTTCTTCTTTTGATCTCACTTTGGGCATTAATTATTTTTTCTCCAAGCAAGAATAGTGGTGTGTACGTACTGCTTTTTTGTGCATTGTCATTATCCATTTATTTTCTTCTCCCTCTCTTTAAGAAAAAGCTGCCTTTTACCTTCGTGTTAGTAGCTATTACGTTCGTGTATGCATTTTTATTAGAAGAACAGCTCATTCCATTATTCTTATTGTTAATTTTCCTATATTGTCTAGAGTCTGCCTATTATTTATCTCCACTCTATTTTCGTAGTTTACTAATTGGAGTAAATATAATTTTACTCATTTACTTTTATGTATTGGTGGGATCAGTGAATAGTATACTAGCTGGTCTTTTTATTATGAACCTTCTCCAATTCTGTACTGTTTGGTTTTTAAATACTAATTATTACAATTTCATACATCAAACCCAATTATATGAACAGCTGATTGATGAATATAGAAAGGTAAAAAGATATGCAGCAAAAAATGAAAAAGCAGTACGGATGGAAGAAAGGACTCGGATTGCACGTGAAATGCATGATTCAGTCGGTCATAAGCTAACTGCTTTAAGTATGCAACTTGAAATGCTACTTATGAATGAAAAAAATGATGTTCTTCATTCGATGAAGGACATTGTAAATGAAAGTTTAGAAGAAACAAGAAAAGCGGTTAGAGCCTTAAACATGGATGATGTCGAAGGCATATCCTCAGTAATCCAGTTAATTAGAAAGCTGGAATCAGAAAGTCACTTACAAGTTCATTTCACCACGAAACAGGGGGCATTAAGTGTCACCTTATCTAACCAAAATAGTATCGTTTTATACCGAGTTCTACAGGAATCCTTAACAAATGCAATGAAGTATGGACAATCTAGAGAAGTCTTTGTCACATTGGGTACAACTCCGCTTGGTCATCTATATTTTGAAATTAGAAATACTTTTGATCATTTAAAGCCATTTCATGAGGGTTTTGGGCTGAAAAATATGAGGCAAAGGGTAAAAGAAGCGGGCGGTACGCTCGAAATTTATCAAATCGATCATACCTTTATTATTGAGGGGTCATTGCCATAGAGGAGAGATGAAATTGATTCGCGTATTATTAGTAGAGGACCAAAGCATCGTCCGTCAAGGGTTAAAAATGATTCTTGAACAAAATGAGCAATTTACTGTTGTCGGTGAAGCCGAAAACGGTGTTCAGGCGATTGAATACTTAGAAGATCATTTTGTTGATGTTGCTTTATTGGATATACGGATGCCGATAATGAATGGAATTGAGGCTGCCCACAAGATTAAAGAAAGATGGCCAAATATTAAGATTCTAATTCTTACAACATTTAATGATGAGGAATATGCACTTCAAGCATTAAAGGTGGGTGTAGATGGATTTTTGTTAAAAACCTCAGATGGACATAAGCTAATTAGTTCAATTAAAAGCTGTCTTGAAGGTGGTATGGCTTTACATGAGCAAGTAGCAGCCAAAGTGTTGCCAAGGCTGTTGGAAAAACCAGAAAACGATTCTATTGACATTCATTTAACACCAAGAGAATTAGTGATTACAAAGTTGGTTGGGAGAGGAAAGACAAATAAGGAAATTGCAAGTGAACTCTTCTTGTCAATAGGGACGGTTAAAAATCATCTAACACAGATTTTGCAAAAGCTTGATTTAAGAGATCGCACCCAGCTGGCAATTTTTGCAATCAAGCATGATCTCTTATGAAACCCCTTTTTTAATGAGTTATGTCCGTTGACATAGCTTTTTTCATGGGGAAAAATGACTAAGGTCATGGATGAAGTATATTTAAGTGACTGAGGGAAGTGTAGGAAGGTTTAAAATTTTTTTATACTAATCATGTACAAAGGAGGGAAAATCATGTTAGAAGTAGTGGATTTATCCAAACATTTCAAAAATAAAAAGGCCGTAAAAGGAGTTAACCTATATTTGGAAAAAGGGGAGACAGTGGGCTTACTTGGGCCAAATGGTGCAGGAAAATCAACAACTATATCATTAATCTCCTCATTGATTAACCCAACGAGCGGGGATGTTCGGCTAAAAAACGAAAGTATAGTAAAGAAACCAGAGAAAATTAGAAATATTCTTGGCGTAGTTCCTCAGGATATTGCCCTATACATGGATTTAACAGCGGAAGAAAATCTCAAGTTTTTTGGAAGGATACATCGAATGAAGAAAAAGGAATTACAAAGCAAAGTGGATGAGATATTAGAAATCATCGGTCTTACAGAACGAAAAAAAGAGTTGGTGAAAACTTTTTCAGGTGGAATGAAAAGACGTTTAAATATTGGTGTTGCATTGCTTCATGAACCGGAATTGATCATTATGGATGAGCCCACAGTCGGCATTGATCCTCAATCAAGGAACTATATCCTTGAAACGGTCAAAAGATTAAATACGGAAAAAAATATTACCGTGTTATACACAAGTCATTATATGGAGGAAGTAGAGTATCTGTGTGACCGCATTTATATTATGGATCATGGGGAAGTGATTGCGGCAGGTACAAAGGAGGAAATCAAGTCTATTTTATCTGCTGAACAATCGATTGCCATGAGAGTAGATATCTTAAAGGGAGAATATCTTCAACTTCTGCAAGCCCTTCCAAATGTAAAAAGCATTTCCGTTCAAGACCCCGCTATTACTTTAATCGTTCCTAAAAAGGTAAATATATTAAAAGACCTTTTCAAATTAGCGGAAGAAACAAAAACGAATATTATTTCTGTTCATATTGAAACACCCACTTTGGAAGATGTGTTCCTTCATTTAACAGGCAGACAATTAAGGGACTAAGAGAGGGGACGACAATGATTGCTCAATTAATAAAAAAAGAACTGCTCATGGTATGGAGGAGGCCTCGTGAATTAGTGATCCTTCTCTTTATGCCTTTTGTCCTCATTACGATATTAGGAGCTGCATTAGGTTCAATTATCGATGGAGAAGCGCCAGATTTGAATATTAAGCTTGCTGTTATTCAAAAGGATGATATAGAAGGCGGAGAAGGAAAGATAATTGATAAAGTAGAAAGCTTGCCAATTTCTCCAGAAGAAAAAACAGCAGCAATTGAAGGGATAAAAAGTTTCAATCCGTTAGGAATCTTACTTGAAGATGTATTTGCAAGCAAGGAATTTAAAGATATCATTCAAGTAATAGAATTGGAAGATGAGCCGTCCGCGAAAGAGGCACTTAAATATAGTGGAGTACTTGAGATTCCTGCAGGCTTTACGGAACAGTTTTATCTACATTCATTTTTTAATGTTAAAGAGGTCCCAAGTTTAAACCTTAAACTAAATGAATCAAGCGCACTAGAGGGCAGCGTGTTAAAAGATGTATTTTCCTCTTTTCAAGAAGAGATTTCATTATGGTCCACTCTTCCGTCCTTAGGTGTGGATCCGGAAACAATTCAAAACAGCTTAAGTTCGAAGGTAGGAAATACAGAAACGGTAACAAAAAGAAAGCCAATTAATGCAGTCACTTATTACGCAATTGGGATGTGCGTGATGTTTATGTTTTACGTTGCAGGAAATGCAGCTGCATTGGCATTAGAAGAAAAGGAAAACCAAATTTATGGACGTATTTTATTAGCAAACATTCCAATACCGATATTTTTTGTAGGCATTTTTGTTTCAACGATTGTTGTCGCCTTTATGCAAATGAATATATTGTTTGGGATGTCAGCGCTAATACATGGTGTAAGATGGCCAAATGTCTTTGACTATTTTGTTGTCACCTTTCTTTTAAGTGTGATGGTAGGAGGGTTTGCTGTTTTTATTTCAGCTATTAATTATCGTTCGAACTCAAGAAGTGCAACCCAAGTATTTTCCAGCTTTTTAATTCCAATTATAGCTTTTATCGGTGGAAGTTTTATCCCAGTCTCACAAATAGGAGGCATTTTTGAAGAGATATCTCAATACTCACCTGGAGGTGCAGGGATATCTGCTTATTATAAAATCATGCAGGGATATGCTTTAAGTGATATATCCAGTCAATTATTATCTGTTTCGATTACAACGGTCTTGTTATTATTTTTAGCATTTCTGATCCAGCCGAGAAGAGGTGAATCGATATGAGGGGAATTATATGGGGGAAATTCCGTTTGCTTCTTAGGAAACCAGGTGGATTTATTGCAACAACGATTATTTGTATTGCATTTGCCTATTTATTAGGAAAGTCATCGTTTACGAAAGTTGAAATTCCTGTTTATAGTTCTTTACCAGAAGAAGAGGTAAGTGTAATTGTAGGAGAACTTAATAAAGGTGACTCTTTTGAATTTGTTATTAGTGATGAAGAAGAAGTAAAGAACAAGGTGGCTGCAGGCGGTGCAGAAGCAGGAATATCACTGGATGCTGAATCTTTTACAATATATCAGGTAGGTAATACAGAGAATTTTCATATGATCAATCAATATGTTGAAAGATATTATTTAACAAGATTACAAGAAAAATCGATTATTGATCATGCTATTGATTCGACTAAGGCAATCGAAAAAATCAAAGGAATGAAAGAAAATCATCTTTTTCAGCTTTCAGTGGCATCTTTTTCAGATGAAGATCAATGGGTTTACGATCCAGGTCTACAATCATTATTTGGATTTGCCCTGTTCTTCTCAATTTATACGGTTGCGTTTAATGTAGTTGAAATATTGCGGGAGAAACAATTGGGGATATGGGATCGGCTGATTCTATCTTCTACTTCAAAGATAGAAATGTATGTAGGTAATTTACTATATAGCTTTTTTATCGGCTATATACAGATTGCCTTAATATTTGTCATCTTTAAATACGGTGCAGGAGTGGACTTTTATGGTTCGTTTGGAAAAACATTGATTCTGATTATCCCTTATTTATTTTCAATTGTTGCATTATCCATCTTTTTAACTGGTGTAGTTAAAACAATTGGTCAATTTAATGCATTTGTTCCTTTAATAAGTGTGAGCTTTGCTATGCTCGGCGGAGCTTACTGGCCTATTGAAATCATTACTTCAGATACACTATTGACTATTTCAAAGGTAATCCCGATTACCTATGGAATGGAGCTATTAAAAGGGGCAACCATTTCTGGCTTATCGTATAGTGAACTATTATTTCCTATTTCAATATTGATTTTAATGAGCGTGGTCTTGATGGGAATAGGAATTCGGTTAATGGAACGAAGGCATGTTTAATTGGTAGACAACTACAATTCCTGCAAAATTTTCAACAAAACTCACTCCAATTTGCAAAAATTCAGCTATACTAGTAATGTAATTACGAAAAATTAGCAATGAATAGAGGAGTAAGGCAATGTCGCAGGATTATCAGAATTTCATTGTAAATATTAAAAAGAAAACAGGGATTGATTTATCCTTGTATAAAGAAGCACAAATGAAAAGAAGACTCCTATCATTATATGAAAAAAAGGGGTTTAGGTCATTTAATGATTTTTTTGATTCTATGAATAAGGATAGGGAACTATTAAATGAATTTCTTGATCGAATGACAATTAACGTGTCAGAGTTTTATCGGAATGCTAAAAGATGGGAAGTACTTGAAAAAAAAATCATTCCCAAACTGCTTACGAAAAATAAGCGCTTGAAAATTTGGAGTGCGGCATGTTCGACAGGGGAAGAGCCATATACGATTGCGATGGTGATGTCGAATTTTATGCCGTTATCTCAAGTCCAAATATTAGCAACAGATTTAGATGAAAACGTAATTGCTCGAGCAAAGCTGGGAGTGTATCCGGAAAGATCTTTAAATGAAGTACCTGAGGAGATGAAGAAAAGATATTTCTCGAAAGATGGAACGTTCTTTAAAGTAGCTGATGAGGTTAAGAAAACTGTTACTTTTCGTAAGCAAAATCTCTTAGCAGATAGCTTTGGCGGTCCTTTTGATTTAATTGTATGCCGAAACGTGCTTATATATTTTACAGAAGAGGCAAAAGATGAGCTCTATTTTAAATTTAGCGGAGCTTTAAACAAAGATGGCATCTTTTTTGTGGGAAGCACAGAGCAAATCTTTAATCCAGGGAAATATGAATTGGAAACGGAAGACACGTTTTTTTATCGGAGGAAGTAGCCTGAGGACCTGGAGAAATCCAGCCTCTTTTTTTTCAATGTTTTTACTTCTCTTTTTTGAGTAACAGATCGTTTCATGTTAAAATGCATTAAATATAGAAAGAAATTATAGGAATTTTCTTTTTATTACTATTTTTATTATTTATCCTATGTTATATTGGTACATAATCCTTTAATGAGTTGAAGGGGGAAAGAGTTTTGAGATACTTAACTTCGGGTGAATCCCATGGTCCGCAGCTGACGACCATTATTGAAGGGCTGCCAGCAGGTTTGCCGCTGCTGGAAGCAGATATTAATTTTGAATTAGCAAGACGTCAAAAAGGCCATGGCAGAGGCAGAAGAATGCAAATTGAAAAGGATACTGTCGAAATTGTAGGTGGCATCAGACATGGCTATACGCTAGGATCACCAGTTGGATTAGTCGTAGAAAATAACGACTGGAAGCATTGGACGAAAATTATGGGGCAGGAACCGATTGCACCTGATGAGGAGGACGAAATCAAAAGAAAGATTACACGCCCTCGTCCTGGCCATGCCGACTTAAATGGTGCACTAAAATATGGACATCGGGATATGCGAAATGTTCTTGAACGTTCTTCCGCAAGAGAAACAACGGTGAGGGTAGCTGCAGGTGCTGTAGCAAAAAAACTATTAAAAGAGCTAGGAATCGAGGTTGCTTCACATGTAATTGGGATAGGTGGAGTGAAATCAGAAACCAAAGAATATGAATCTCTTGAAAGATTAAAAGAGATCACTGAGAGCTCACCAGTAAGATGCCTTGATCCAGTCGCTGAAAAAAAGATGATGGATGCCATTGACGAGGCAAAACAGCAAGGGGATTCCATTGGTGGAATTGTTGAAGTGATTGTTGAAGGCATGCCTCCTGGGGTAGGAAGCTATGTTCATTACGACAGAAAGCTTGATGCAAAACTGGCGAGTGGAATGATGAGCATCAATGCATTTAAGGGGGTTGAAATTGGCATCGGTTTTGAAGCAGCAAGTAAGCCAGGCAGTGAGGTACATGATGAAATAGCATGGAGTGAGGAACAAGGCTATTATCGGAAAACGAATCGTTTAGGCGGGCTTGAAGGCGGAATGACTACCGGCATGCCAATTGTTGTCAGAGGGGTCATGAAGCCAATTCCTACACTATATAAACCACTTCAAAGTGTGGATATTGATACAAAAGAACCATTTTCAGCTAGTATTGAACGTTCAGATAGCTGTGCTGTTCCAGCGGCTGCGGTCGTTGCGGAAAATGTGATCGCATGGGAGCTGGCAGTTGCGATTGTTGATCAATTTTACTCCGATCGACTTGAAACCTTGAAGGAGACAGTTGATAAGCAAAGAGCTTTTGCAAAGGAGTTTTAATATGAAGCAAATTTCCATACAAACTGCCTCAAAAACGTATCCTGTTTTTATTGGGCCGGGTGTGATAGAGGGATTAAGTACATTTATTAATCAAGCTTTCCCTACCATATCAAAACTCATGATTATTACAGATCAAACAGTTGCAGATTTGTATTTAACTGACATCCAACAGGTTTTGGCAGATTTTCAAACACCGTCATGTATCGTTCCAAGTGGAGAAAAAGCGAAAACCTTTGAAATATATTATCAATGCTTAACTTTTGCACTTGAAAATAAGCTTGACAGGAAATCGCTGATCATAGCGGTTGGCGGAGGTGCAGTAGGTGATCTTGGAGGCTTCGTTGCAGCCACTTTTATGAGGGGGATACCGTTTATACAAGTACCTACAACCATTCTTGCCCATGATAGTGCAGTTGGGGGAAAAGTAGCTATTAATCATCCATCTGGGAAAAATATGATTGGGTCATTTTATCAGCCAGAAGCTGTTTTTTATGACTTGGATTTTCTTTGGTCTCTTCCATTGCATGAAAGAAGATCCGGGTTTGCTGAAGTAATTAAGCATGGACTAATTAATGATTCTTCCTTTTATACTTGGTTAACTGAACACATTTCATCAATGGAAAAGCTGACAGTAACTGATTTAAGCTACATGCTTGCTAGAGGAATTGAAATAAAGAATAATTTTGTCTCTGTAGATGAAAGAGAGGCTGGCATTCGTACCTTCCTCAATTTTGGTCATACCCTTGGTCATGCAATCGAAGCCGAGGCAGGTTATGGCAAATGGACGCATGGCGAAGCAGTAGTAATTGGGATGTTATTTGCATTGGAGCTAAGCCGGAAAAAAGTTGGATTATCATTTAATCATGATAGATTTAAAAAATGGCTGCAACAGCTAGGCTATTCAACAGACCTACCAAAAGAACTAATACATGATAAATTAGTTACACGCATGAAGCAAGATAAAAAGTCGATAAGCGAAAAAGTGAATTTTGTATTGTTAACGGAGATTGGCAACCCCATTTCATATGAAATTTCGGATAAAGAGTTATTGCATGAGCTGAAAATATTTCATAAGGGGGAATAATAGTGATTCGAGGAATTAGGGGAGCCACTACTGTAACTGAGAATAGTGAAAGTGAAATTATCGAAGCAACAGAAATTTTACTAAGACAAATGATCGAACAAAACAAGATTGAAGCGAGTATGGTTGCATCTGTTTTCATTTCTGTGACAGAAGATATTACAGCTGCTTTCCCTGCAAAAGCCATTCGGTCAATTGATGGCTGGACATATGTACCTGTTATGTGTATGAGAGAAATCCCTGTCCCATCTGCATTGACAAAATGTATTCGGATTATGATGCATGTGAATACAATGATCCCGCAAGAAGAAATAGGCCATATTTATTTGGGAAATGCAATAAGTTTAAGGCCAGATTTGAAAGTTGAAAATAAGTCCTTATAACTCATAGATTTTAATACAGAAAATGATAAGAAAAGGTGAATGATCATGAAATGGAAAGAGCAGCTGCTTCAGTTAACTCCCTATCAGCCAGGGAAATCAATCGATGAAGTAAAAAAACAATATGGCCTAAATAAGATTGTCAAGCTCGCATCCAATGAAAATCCATTTGGGTGTTCAGTGAAAGTGGTTGAAGCTTTAAATCAGGAACCTTTAACGTTCCCGTTGTACCCAGATGGATACGCGACAGAATTAAGAACAGCTGTAGCAGAATATTTAAAGGTAGATGAGGATCAATTAATATTTGGAAATGGCTCGGATGAAATTATCCAAATGATCTCTAGGTCATTATTAGGAAAAGGAACAAATACAATCATGGCAGAACGGACATTTCCACAATATAAGCATAATGCTATTGTTGAGGGAGCAGAAATTAGAGAAGTTCCTTTGAAAAATGGGGAGCATGATCTTGATGACATGCTTAAGGCTGTAGATGAGCATACAACTGTTATTTGGATTTGCAACCCGAATAACCCCACAGGCCATTATATACCCGAGCACCGTTTGCTTCCATTTTTAGAAAAGGTACCGAAAGATGTTCTTGTTGTTCTTGATGAAGCTTACTATGAATATGTGGATGCCGCAGATTATTGTGAATCTATTCCTTTATTGCAGCTATTTCCTAACTTGATTATTTTACGTACATTTTCAAAAATTTATGGACTTGCAAGTTTGCGTATCGGCTATGGAATAAGTCGTCCGGAAACTATACGCGCACTTGAACCTGTTAGGGAACCGTTTAACGTTAATCGTGCAGCACAAGCTGCAGCAATTGCTGCGATCAAAGACCAGACATATGTTAAGAAATGCAAGCGGAATAATCGAGACGGGCTGGAGTTATTCTATCACTTTTGTACCGAGAATGGGCTTGAATTTTACCCCTCACAAGGCAATTTTCTATTAATTGATTTCAAAACGGATGGAAATGAAGTGTTTCAATATTTACTTGAGAGAGGTTTTATTGTTCGTTCAGGTAAGGCTCTAGGTTTTCCGACATCGGTTCGTGTAACTGTAGGATCAAAGGAGCAAAATGAAGGTGTGATGAAAGTAATGGGAGAATATTTAACATATAAAGCATCATGTATAGAGGATGCCAAAGCTCAATAAAATCGATAAACATATTCAGAGGCTGTTTTTTTAGCCTCTGAATTTATTTAAAGGGTGATGAAGAATTTGAATGGTCGTGTATTTATAATAGGATTAGGATTAATCGGAGGTTCTCTCGCGCTATGTATAAAGAAGCATCATAAGGATGTTAGTATTATAGGCTTTGATGTACATTCAGAACAGGCGAAGCTTGCAAAAATGCTTTCTATTATAGATGAAATAGCAGCTTCAATCGAAGACGGTGCGAAAGAAGCCGATCTTATTTTAATCGCAACTCCTGTCCAGGAAACGGAAAGAATTTTACAGACTCTAGGGAATATGGAGCTAAAGGAACAAGTAATAATCTCAGATGCTGGCAGTACGAAAAAGGAAATCGTTAAGCAGTCAAAAATGCTGGCAGATAAAGGAATTGCTTTTATTGGTGGACACCCAATGGCAGGATCTCATAAAAGTGGGATCACTGCTGCAAAGTCGATCCTGTTTGAAAATGCTTTTTATTTATTAACGCCTGAGGATCATATTCGATCAGAACAGGTACAGCAGCTGCAAAGCTGGCTTTCAGGGACTAAGGCGAGATTTATAACATTGTCTCCGGAAGAACATGATTATTTAACAGGGGTAATCAGTCATTTTCCTCACGTAATTGCGGCTTCACTTGTACATCAAGCAGAGAAAACAAGTGAAACAAGAAAGCTTGTACCAAGTTTAGCAGCCGGTGGTTTCCGCGATGTAACGAGGATAGCATCTAGCAGTCCTGAAATGTGGAGAGATATTTTATTACATAATAAAGAGGTTATTCTAAGTTTATTAGTAAACTGGCAGGAAGAAATGCAAAAAGTTACAAATATGCTGGAAACTGAAAATAGTGTAGAGATCTATGATTATTTTTTAAAGGCAAAACAGTTTAGAGATGAATTACCGCAAAAACAAAAGGGAGCGATCCCAGCTTTTTACGATCTTTTTGTAGATGTTCCTGATTATCCCGGTATTATTTCCGAAATAACAGGAATTCTGGCCAAGGAGGAAATAAGTATTACTAATATACGAATTCTTGAAACAAGAGAAGAAATTTACGGTGTACTAGTAATTAGCTTTCAAACGGAAGAGGATCGGGAACGTGCAGAAGCATGTATTCATTTACATACAAGCTATGAGACTTCGGTTGGTCTATAAATCCTAAGTATGAGTGTTATAGATTTAATATAAATTGGGAAAGGATGATGAAGATGCCAATAAAACTGCAAACCAATGTGAAAAGCTTGAATGGGGAACTTGCTATACCTGGAGATAAATCGATTTCCCATCGATCGATCATGTTTGGTGCAATAGCGCAAGGAGAAACAATTGTAACAAATTTTTTGTTAGGTGAGGATTGTTTAAGTACAATCGATTGTTTTAAAAAAATGGGGGTTAGGATAGATCAGCAGGAAGAAAAGGTGATTATCCATGGCAATGGCTTTGAAGGGCTTTGCGAGCCTTCAGAGATGCTCGATGTCGGAAACTCTGGCACGACAATACGCCTTTTATTAGGAATATTAGCCGGACGTCCATTTCACTCTGTTCTAATTGGTGATCAATCAATTGGAAAAAGACCAATGACAAGGGTAACAAAGCCATTGCAATTATTTGGTGCAGCCATTAATGGAAGAAAGAATGGTGAATACACGCCCTTATCCATTATGGGCGGGAATCTGAAAGGAATAGAATACGAGCTTCCTGTAGCAAGTGCCCAGGTTAAATCCTCGCTTCTTTTTGCTGGTTTACAAGCTAGCGGAATGACAACTGTAATTGAACCAGTAAAAACAAGGGATCATACGGAACGAATGATCAAACAATTTGGCGGAGAAGTAGAGAAAAACGGAACAACAATCAATATAGAGGGCGGACAGAAGCTAACTGGTGCATCCATTCATGTTCCAGGAGATATTTCATCAGCTGCTTTCTTTTTAGTTGCAGGTGCGATTGTACCTGACAGTGTTATTAAATTGACAAATGTAGGTCTGAATCCGACAAGAACGGGCATTATTGATATTATGAAGGAAATGGGAGCTCAGATAACGATTACAGAACATATAGATAGTGAATTTGAGCCAAGGGGAGACATAATCATTCAAGCATCTGCATTAAAAGGAACGACAATTGCAGGTGATATGATTCCTAGATTGATTGATGAAATTCCAATCATTGCTTTATTGGCTACCCAGGCAGAAGGGATAACAGTTATTAAAGATGCTCACGAATTAAAGGTGAAGGAAACGAACCGAATTGATACGGTTGTCGCAGAACTAACAAAGCTTGGTGCGAATATTGAGGCAACCGAAGACGGAATGATTATTTATGGGAAATCAAAATTGACGGGTGGGACTGTATCAAGTCATGGGGATCATCGGATCGGTATGATGTTATCTGTGGCAGCAGCTCTATGTGAAAAAGAAGTATATCTTGAGAATGAAGAGGCGATTTATGTATCTTATCCTTCATTTTTTGAACATTTACAAAGCCTTATTTCGTCATATGTCTATTAGGAGCTGCTATGCAGCTCTTTTTGTGTGAAAATTATAGATAAACGAACGAAACTTGTTTTTTAAACAAGCAAAATAACCAGCAAAAGAGTTGTTGTGTTGATTTGCATTTGCATGTTTAGTTGGGAGTATTGTTCAGATACTATTTGTCATATTTATTTTATAAAATGCATAGCTTGTCATAAGACCGAATAAGAGGGGGGTTTTATGACATATATTATAGAAAATGCAACCATATTAAAGGAACGAAGAATGACAAATGCTTCATTGTTGATTGAAAATGGGAAGATTTTATCGATTAAGCCAGATTATAAACGTTACCGGTTTATTCGAATGAATGCAGCTTCTTTTATTATGACCCCCACATCGACTCTTTTGCATAAAGAGTTCCCGTTAAATGTGCCTTTCCAAGAGTTGAAAAAATACTTTATTAACGAATTCATACTAAAGGGTTGTACAACTTTTATAACATTAGCTATGGTTAATCATGAGCAAGCGTTGTCGAAAGAAATTAAGCGTGTTCATACACGGTTGTTAAGCAGTCCAATCGACTATATTATTGGAGTAAAGATTTCATCTCGATTACTAACCCCAGCTTTATTAAGAAAATGCAAGCGGGAAAAAGTGCCCGCTATCTTTGTAGAAGTTTATCACAAGGACGAGCTAGATGCTCTTCCTTGGGGATGGCTGAGGGAGGCAATGTTTCCATACAACAGTCCGCTGATCCCGATTTTTGTAAATGACAATGAGAAAGAGAGAAACGAAGTAAAAATCAAATGGAAGCGTATCATGCAAAATGAAAAAATTCCATTTATTGATGATGAAATAGTAGAAAATGAACCAATCCCATATCCTGTTTTGAAAAAAATAGGAATTTATCCGAAGAAATCAAGTATTCATCAAGGTCTTGAGCTATCATATAACTTATACTTGAAGAGCAGGGAAATCAGAAATATTGAAGAAGTTGAGCTCTTTCATTATCATAGACATATGCTTGTTCATACTATCCATAAGGGCGAAGTTATCCGGGCACAGGAGAACATTGATTTTCGTCCAGGATTCGGTGAACATGTTAAAATAAACACACCATCCTATTTTACTATTTAATATACGACAGGGTAGACAGCCGTCTTGAAAGGAAATAAGTTATGGAAAAAGTAGATGAAATTATTGAGCTAATAGAAAAAGGCCAGCATGAGGAAGCGATGAAGCGGCAGAAACAAATTTTGCTACAAGGATCTCATGAGGAAAGATTTGTACTTGCAGAAGAGCTGTTTCAATACGGTTTTGTGGAGGAAGCAAAGGCATTGTTTGAGAGATTACTGGAAGCATATCCAGAAGAAGGGGAGCTGCTCGTCCTTCTAGCGGAGGCAAATATCGACCTTGGTCAGGAAGATGAAGCAATCCTCGTCCTTGAACGAGTACAGGAGGATGATCCAAGCTTTCCGCAATCTTTACTCTTATTAGCGGATCTTTATCAAATGGAAGGCCTCTATGAGGTCAGTGAACAAAAGCTGCAGAAGGCAAAGTCTATCTTGCCAAATGAAATCATAATCGATTTTGCTCTCGGAGAGCTTTATGCTGAGCAAGGTAAATTTCTTGAAGCAACAAGAGCTTACGAAATGGTCTTGCAGAAGGAAAACGTAATTGCAGGTGTGAATGTAAACCAGCGGATGGCTGAGGTCTTGAGTGTTGGTGGTGCATTTGAGGAAGCGATGCCTTATTATGAAAAAGCATTGGATGAAAAAATTGAAATTAATACTTTGTTTAGCTATGGGTTCACAGCATTGCAAGCAGGCTTTAATCGGACAGCGATTGAAAAGTTTAATGAATTAAAAGAGCTTGATCCTGAGTATCATTCCTTATATATAAATCTGGCAAAAGCCTATGAACGGGAAGAAGAACTCGAAAATAGCTATCAGGCGATAAATATGGGAATCAAACAGGATGAATTTAATAAAGAGCTTTATTTTAATGGTGGGAAGCTTGCATTAAAGCTTGGCAAGGAAGAAGAAGCGGAAAATTTGTTTAGAGAGTCCTTAGCATTAGATCCAGAATTTACAGAAGCTGCTGTCACGTTGACAAAGCTGTTCCTTAAACAGGAACGGTATGAGGATATTTTAGAGATTACTGAAATGATGAACGATCTTGAGGAAGAAGAGCCACGTCTTCTATGGGATGCTGCAATCGCCCATCAGCAGCTTGAAGAATATTCACAGGCATTAAATAAATACGATCTTGCATATACTTTTTTTAAGGAGCAGCCAGATTTTCTTTCAGACTATGGATATTTTCTAATTGAAGAAGGAAAAAGAGCCGAGGCTGCCGAAGTTTTTAATACATTGATAAAATTAGAACCAAACAACTTAGAATACCAAGATATAGTACAAAGACTCTCGGAATAATCAACGAGGAGTCCAATAAGGAGTTAGAGACCTGTCTAGCGCAAGTGCCTTACTCCCCAGACGTACAGGACGTACCGGTGTCGACAATGCACACAGGAATCATCGCAGGAACAATCATTCATTAAGATTGGTTCAAAGCCGCTTTAAGCATTTCATATTGCAGAGGAGGGAATCTTATCATGTCAGCCCCTGTATCTGTCAACGAGAAAAAAGATTTTATTCGCTGGTTTCTCAATCATTATCAATTAAAAAGGCGAGAATGCGTATGGATATTAAACTATTTAATGAGCCATGATCAACTGATGGAGAAGGTACATTTTGTTGAGCAAGCGCAATATTGCCCAAAAGGTTTAGTGATGTCTACTCATTGTGTGGATGAAGTCCCTTTTCGTTTTTATAAGGAAAACGTCATGACTACGGATGCGGAGAAATCATTCCATGATATTAGACTGAACCGTGAAGAAGAAATTTTTATTCAATTAAACTTTCATGCATCAAACAAAACCCATCAATATGCTGCTGTTCTCGAAGAAAATCCTTTCATGCCCAAGAAGCTTCGAATTAATGAAAAGGATCGGATCATTGCGGAAAGATTCTTAGATAACTGTTTAGAAAGGTTTCAAAGGGATCATCTATTGAAAAAAATCGATGAAGCACTTGATAATCATGACAAACAGACCTTTTTACTGCTAACTGAAAAATTAAACAGACTCAAGTAAGACTTTCATTAGCTTGCTAAACTGGCAAGCTTTTATTTTTTTGCTTTGCAAGTGTGCTAAACTTCCTTTAAGTAACTGGATTATAGTGATATGATGAATGAAGGAAAGCTGATAGCAGCTATTGATTTATTGAATGCCATTCTGCTCTTTTGGACAAATATAAGATATGGAGTGAAATATAATGAAGTGGATTTCTCAAGATATTGATATGTACATAAAATCAAAGGAATATGTAGACACAGCTGTTCTCCCTTTGTTTCCTGTTTCATTAGGAGAAGATATTAAGCAATCGGCTGCGATGTCGGAGTTTATTTCTTTATTAAGCATTCAGTTAGAAAGACAGTTCAGAGGAAGACTAGTTATGCTTCCAGGCTACTCTTATTTAAAATCATTCCCAGAGGCCAAGCTTATTAGCGATTTAATGCTTTGGGAGACTGAATTGTTAGAAAAAGGGTTTAAACATGTATTCTATTTAACATCTGATAGCGGCTGGAAAGCTATTGAAAATCAATTTGCGGGCGGGCTGATTTGGCTTCCATCTCTTCCGCTCGAGCACATGGATGAGCAGTATAAAAATACGATTCTAGATGATCAAGTAAAGCAGCTGCTCAATTTGTTTATGCAAAAATGGCAATCAGCCGAATAAGTGGCAATTTTAGTCACACAGTTGACATGTTTTCGTCAAAGGATATATTGACCTTCAATTCAGATTGATATATCATTGTTATGTCCTAGTTTTATATTGTGTTGAGTATTGTCCGTTGGACTTAACTTCATAATAGAGGGGGGAAAGGTATGAGCAAAAATCGTGTTTCAAGACGTCAATTCCTAAGCTACACACTAACTGGTGTAGGCGGTTTCATGGCTGCTGGAATGTTGATGCCAATGGTTCGTTTTGCAATTGATCCAGTATTGCAGGCAAAAGCTGGCGGTAATTACATTCCGACTCCGCAGAAAGTTGCTGATATTACAGAAGTACCAAAACGTGTTGACTTTACATTTGAACAGCAGGATGCATGGTACAATTCTGAAGAAACTGGAACTGCGTGGGTATATAAGGACGACAAAGGAGAAATTGTCGCACTTTCACCTGTTTGTAAGCATTTAGGGTGTGTAGTTAACTGGGAAGGGGATGCATCAAAACCTGAACATTTCTACTGCCCATGTCATGGGGGACTTTATACGAAAGATGGTACAAACGTTCCAGGTACACCACCTATTGCACCGCTTGATGTATATCCTTACATTGAAAAAGATGGTTACCTGCACTTAGGTAAAGCAGAGCCAAGAAAGGGGGCGTAATCCTTGTTAAACAAAATTTATGATTGGGTAGACGAACGTTTAGATATTACGCCTTTATGGCGCGATATTGCAGATCATGAAGTGCCTGAGCATGTAAACCCTGCCCATCACTTTTCTGCTTTCGTTTATTGCTTCGGTGGTTTAACATTTTTTGTTACCGTTATTCAAATTTTATCTGGAATGTTTTTAACAATGTATTATGTACCAGATATTAAAAATGCATGGGAATCTGTGTATTACTTGCAAAACCATGTGGCATTTGGACAAATTGTCCGAGGAATGCATCACTGGGGTGCTAGTTTAGTCATCGTAATGATGTTCTTACATACGTTACGCGTATTCTTCCAAGGTGCTTATAAGAAACCGCGTGAATTAAACTGGATTGTCGGCGTGTTAATTTTCTTCGTCATGCTGGCTCTAGGTTTAACAGGCTATTTACTGCCTTGGGATATGAAAGCTTTATTTGCAACAAAGGTTACAATGCAAATTATTGAATCTACTCCATTAATAGGGGTATATCTAAAAACCCTCATTGCTGGATCACCGGATATTGTAGGTGCGCAAACGATTACTCGTTTCTTTGCGATTCACGTATTCTTCTTGCCAGCAGCATTGTTCGCATTAATGGCTGCACACTTTGTAATGATTCGTAAGCAAGGTATTTCAGGACCATTGTAAGATGAACAAAAAGAGGATTTTTTGATAAAGGAGGGGGAATCGCCCAATGCATCGTGGTAAAGGTATGAAATTCGTAGGAGACTCTCGTGTTTCTGCTGAACGAAAACCGAACATTCCGAAAGATTATTCGGAATACCCTGGCAAAACAGAAGCATTCTGGCCTAACTTCTTATTAAAAGAATGGATGATAGGTGCCGTTTTCCTAATCGGATTTTTATGTTTAACAATTGCACATGAGCCGCCACTTGAAAAAATCGCGGATCCAAGTGATACAGCATATATTCCATTGCCAGACTGGTATTTCTTATTCTTATACCAATTATTAAAATATACTTACGCATCAGGTCCTTATAATGCTGTAGGTGCCTTTATAATTCCAGGTCTTGCTTTCGGAGCATTGCTTCTTGCGCCATTTATCGACCGTGGACCCGAACGCCGTCCATCAAAGCGTCCATTGGCTACAGGCTTTATGTTATTAGCAGTTGCTGCAATTACATTCTTAACTTGGCAGTCCGTAGCAACACATGACTGGGAGGCAGCAGCTAACCAGGGGAAAATTGTTGCGGAAGTTGAAATTGATACGGAAGCAGAAGGCTACAAGATTATGGAAGCGAATACTTGCTTAACTTGTCATGGTGGAGATCTTCAAGGAGGAGGAGGAGCGCCTGCTCTGATTGACACTGGTAAAACTCCTGAAGAAATTAAAGAAATTGTTACAAACGGTAAAGGTGCGATGCCTGGAGGACTTTTCAAAGGTACGGATGAAGAGTTTGATAAATTGGCTGAATTTATCTCGAGCATCGTAAGTGAATAAATAAAAAGGCTGACGATAATTCGTCAGCTTTTTTGTATTCTCTATATATTGAACAGGCCATATGGTAAAATAAAGAATTATAAAACAATATATAGAGATGAGGAAAATCATGAAGTGGATTTATCCTATTTTAGGAAATAAGGCTGTTTTGTTCCTTCTATTAATTATCAATATTGCAGGGACCATTTACGGGTATATATGGTACAAATGGCAACTCGTTGATACGCCTGTGATATTCTTGCCTTTTGTGCCTGATAGCCCAACCGCAAGCTTATTCTTCGTATTTGTATTAATTGCTTTTCTTTTAGGAAGAAACTGGCCATTATTTGAAGCGCTAGCAATCGTAACATTAATTAAGTATGGCATATGGGCAGTTGTAATGAATTTATTAGTATTTCAAGTGACTGGGGAGCTAGACTGGGTTGCGCTAATGCTGATACTCTCTCATGGGGCGATGGCCATTCAGGGAGTGCTATATGCCCCCTTTTACCGGATAAAAACTTGGCATCTTGTCATTACAGGTATTTGGACTTTGCATAACGATGTAATTGACTATGTATTTTTTATGCTTCCACGCTATACCATCCTGGATTTATATACTCCACAAATTGGGTATTTTACATTCTGGCTAAGTATTTTTTCTTTAGGGATCACCTATTTTTTAACGATAAGAAAAGACCATTTCCAACTAAAAATCAAAAAATAGTCAATACTAAATCTATGATAGAAATTAACAACGAAAATGGATTTCTGGTCTAACCTTGTCCAATCTCTCATACATATTTAATAGTAATTTGAGGGGGGACAAGTATGAAATCCAGAATAATAATAGCAATCATGATTTTTCTTCTATTGCCTATAATGGGGTATGCCGAAGAAACTTCATCTATTGATAGATTGGATCAATTATCAGATGAAGCGTTGCAAATGGTTAAGCTTCATAGATATGATGATGCAAAAAAGCTTTTAGATTATTTTTCTGATCAATTTCGTGCAACATCTGGACAAGTTACCGTATTGACTTCTGATGAGATGCGCATTGTTACGGTTTCTTATGATGAGGCGGTACAAGCGACAGCTAACGCAACTATTGATCATAATGAAAAAATCAATCGTGTAACAAAGTTTAGACTCGTCATGGATGCTATTACCTCTCAAAGTCAGCCGTTATGGACAGAAATGGAAGCCCCGATTATGACTGTTTTTGGAGAAATGAAGGAGGCAGTTAACAACGGAGATAAAGAAAATTTTCAATCGAAATTTAATACTTTTTTGTCTTTATACGATGTCATTTATCCTAGTATGAAAATTAACGTAACCGGGGATCGCATTCAAAGATTAGATACTCGTATTGATTTGATCGATCGTTACCGTCCTCAAGTGTTGGCTGATGAAGGGACACAGCAGGAACTTGAGGCGCTCGAGGCTGATTTACAGCTTTTGTTTGACGAAATGTCTGACGATGAAGCGGATCCATCGCTATGGTGGGTAATTATTTCTACAAGCAGTATTATTATTCTTACATTATCTTATGTCGGCTGGAGAAAGTATAAGGGAGACCAGCAAAGGGAAAAAAACCGTTCAAGAGAGCAAAAATAATGACTTCATATTTCGGCAAGTGTACAATATAAATTAACAACTAGTTATGCGGAAATGGGAGGTTAGTTATGGGTGGATACCTAATTTACTTCGCGATTATTATTTTAGTGCCTATTTGGGCGCAATTTAAAGTAAAGGGCTCGTATGCAAAATACTCAAAAGTCCCGTCCTCATCCCATATGAGGGGGGCAGAAGTGGCTAGAAGGATTTTAGATGCAAATGGTTTATTCCATGTTGGAATTGAGGAGATAAGAGGACATTTATCGGATCATTATGATCCACGTTCAAAAACAGTCCGTCTTTCTTCAGCAAATTATCACGGGCATTCTGTTGCAGCGGCTGCAATAGCAGCTCACGAGGTTGGTCATGCTATACAGGATCAGCAGGATTATGCCTTTTTAAGGTTTCGCCATGCGCTTGTTCCTGTTGCAAATATTGGATCGAACTTTTCTTGGATATTAATTATGATTGGGTTTCTTGCAGGCTTCCAAGGTTTTGTTTTATTAGGGATTATCTTCATGGCTGCAGCGGTTGTTTTTCAAGTTATTACCTTACCGGTTGAATTTAATGCGTCTAATCGTGCAATGGATCAGGTGGTTTCACTTGGCGTTATCCGAAATGATGAAGAAAGAGAAACGAAAAAGGTTCTAAATGCAGCAGCCCTTACTTATGTAGCGGCGGCAGCAGTTGCAGTCATGGAACTGCTCCGTTTAATTCTTATTTATACTGGTATGCAAAGAAATGATTAAAACCAGCCAGCTGGCTGGTTTTTTCTATTTCAGATATTAATGTTCGAGTGGCTTTTTGTTTTCATCTAATGTGAACCCTTCTCCAAGGACGTCATGAACAACGCTAACAGAGACGAATGCATGAGGATCGACAGACGTGATCACATTTTTAAGCCGGACAATTTCATTTTTCCCCACGACACAGTATAAAACTTCCCTCTCCTTTTTTGTAAAAGAGCCATGCCCCTTTAGAACGGTTACTCCTCTTTCCATTTCATTCATAATTTTAGCGGCAATATCTTCATTATGATCAGATATGATCATCGCACCTCTAGCAGAATAGGCCCCTTCTTGCATGAAATCAATCACACGAGCGCCGACAAAAACGGCAACGAGCGTATACATCGCTTCTTGATAGGATAAATAGAAAATTAAAGAGAGGGTGATAACAACAGCATCGAACATAAACATTGTTTTTCCCATGCTTACTCCAGCATATTTATTCACTAATCGGGCGATAATATCAACCCCGCCAGTTGTACCACCAAAGCGGAAAATAATTCCAAGTCCAACTCCAATGAAAACACCAGCAAATAAAGCGGCTAAAGTTAAATCCTCGCTTAGAGGCAT
Source organism: Cytobacillus sp. (assembly GCF_032154635.1). Lineage (GTDB taxonomy): Bacteria > Bacillota > Bacilli > Bacillales > Cytobacillaceae > Cytobacillus. Next base: position 318,567 of record NZ_JALDXW010000001.1, read on the forward strand.
AATAATTTGATATCGCTGGAAAATCCATAAGAAGACTGAGACACTGACTGTACCGATTATGGTATAAAGAAAAGCATTCCTTCCTAACAATTTCCATCCAATAAAGAAAAGCGGAATGTTCAGGATTAAATTTGTATAGGAAGGATCCCACTTGAAAAGAAAGTATAAGAGTAATGTTATTCCAGTAAATCCGCCCTCTGCCAAATTATTTTGCATATTAAAGTGAACTATCCCAAACGAAAAAATGATTGATCCAAGAAGGATAAAAAGAATATTTTTAACTTTTAGTCCAATTTTCATATAAACCCTCCACTGCCAAAATTTCACTTAGATAATTGTGCATGTTCTGGAATAAGAAAGTCAAGTATGTTTAGTAAAGGAATTAGGCGAGGTCAAAAATGTTTGTAAAAGAACCGTTGATTAGCTAACATAAAAGAAGAGAATTTAATCGTTTTTCAAATGTAATTAGATGGAGAGTGGATGAATTGTCAGAAAAAACAATGAGAGATCTTCAATCAGAAGTGGATGAATACATAAGCCAATTTAAAGAAGGGTATTTTAGCCCGCTGGCGATGCTCGCTAGAATGACGGAGGAGCTTGGGGAACTGGCCAGGGAGGTCAATCATCAATACGGTGAAAAACCAAAGAAATCATCAGAAAAAGAAAAGGCAATTGAAGAGGAAATGGGAGATATGTTATTTGTGCTCATTTGCCTTGCCAATTCTTTACATATCGATTTGGAAAAAGCGCATGACCGTGTTATGGACAAATTTAACACCCGCGATAAGGATCGATGGACAAGAATCAAAGAGTAGGGGAGAAAATACGGATGAGAGATATTAAGATTGTTATTGCTGGCCCCCGGGGAAGGATGGGGAGAGAGGCAGTCAAGTTTGTTCAGCAATCAGACGATTATCATTTAGCTGCGGTGGTTGATCATAAAAATGATGGTGGGCGCTTGAGTGATTTTGAAGGCTTTTCAGGATTAGATATTCCAGTTTATTCGAATATGGAAGAATGCTTTCAAAAAGTGGAAGCTACTGTACTAATAGACTTAACCACACCAGAATTTGGAATGAGGCATACAAAAATAGCTCTATCATACGGAGTAAGACCTGTAGTTGGAACTACCGGATTCACCAAAGAGAATCTAAACGAACTTGACGCCATTTGTAAGGAAAAGGGTCTAGGATGCATTATTGCTCCTAATTTTGCAATTGGCGCAGTCCTTATGATGAAATTTTCTCAATTGGCAAGCAAGTATTTTAATGATGTGGAAATTATTGAGTTGCATCATGATAAAAAGCTAGATGCTCCCTCAGGAACAGCTACAAAAACAGCTGAAATGATAGCGGAAGTAAGAGAGATGAAGCGGCAAGGCCATCCAAACGAAAAGGAAACAATGGCTGGTGCAAGAGGAGCCGATTATGAAGGCTTGCGTATACATTCAGTTCGATTACCAGGGCTGATTGCCCATCAACAAGTGATATTTGGGGATACCGGACAGACTCTGACGGTTCGTCATGACTCGTATAATCGTGCTTCATTCATGTCTGGTGTAAAGCTGGCTGTAGATACAGTAATGAAAATTGACACGCTCATATACGGGCTTGAAAACATTATTGAATGATGGAGGGCAAAACGATGAATATAGCTTTAATTGCTCATGATAAGAAAAAAGACCATCTCGTCGGTTTTGCGATTGCGTATAAAGAAATATTGTCTAAGCATCGTCTTTATGCTACAGGAACGACTGGTACAAGAATAATAAATGAAGCTGGACTGAACGTTCATCGCTTTCAATCTGGCCCGTATGGAGGCGACCAGGAAATAGGTGCACTTGTAGCAAATAATAAAATGGATATTGTTATTTTCTTCCGAGATCCTTTAACAGCCCAGCCGCACGAGCCTGATATTAGTGCGCTTATCCGGTTATGTGATGTATATTCTGTCCCGCTTGCGACGAATCTTGGAACAGCAGAGATACTAATTAAAGGCCTGGAACGTGGAGATTTGGCTTGGAGAACAATTGTGAATGGAAGAAGCGGTGAAATAAATGGATCAGATCAAGCTTGATATACTTGCATTTGGAGCGCATGCAGATGATGTTGAAATAGGCATGGGGGGGGCAATTGCAAAATATGCAGAAAATGGAAAGAAAATTGGGATATGTGATTTAACAAAAGCAGAGCTGTCCTCGAATGGGACAGTTGAAATCCGGCAAATGGAAGCAAAAGAAGCTGCCGAAATTCTAGGTGTTGATATTAGAGAAACACTTGATTTACCTGATAGGGGACTTTTTTTAAATCAGGAATACATAAGAAAAGCTGTTCGTATGATTCGTAAATACCAGCCGGCACTCGTCTTTGCCCCATATTATAAGGATCGTCATCCAGATCATGGCGGGTGTGCCCGCTTGGTAGAGGAGGCGGTATTCTCTGCGGGTATAAAGAATTATGATAGTGAGGAGGGGCTGCCCGCTCATAAAGTGAAAAATCTATTTTTTTATATGATTAATGGTTTCCATGAACCTGATTTTGTTATAGACATATCTTCTTATATGGATAAGAAGATCGCTAGCCTACAAGCGTATAAAAGCCAATTTACTAAAACATCAGAATCCTTCAATACTCCGTTAGTAAATGGATATGTTGACATGATTCAAGCAAGAGAGGGACTATTTGGCAATCAAGTAGGTATTACATATGCGGAAGGTTTCAAACGAAAGAAACCGCTAATTATAAATGATGATTTATTTGGAGAAGAACAATGAAAGAAAAAAAATTAAAAATTGGCATTACCTGTTACCCGACTGTTGGCGGTTCAGGCGCAATTGCAACAGAGTTAGGGAAAATGCTTGCGGAAAGAGGACATGAAATTCATTTCATTACTTCAAGCGTCCCTTTTCGTTTAAATAAAATGAATCCGAATATTTATTATCATCAGGTGGAGGTAAATCAATATTCCGTTTTTCAGTACCCGCCATATGATATCGCCTTAGCAAGTAAAATGGCGGAAGTCATCAATCGTGAGGACTTGGACCTTCTTCATGTACACTATGCTATTCCGCATGCGGTTTGTGCAATCTTGGCGAAACAGATGGTTGATAGGGATATCAAAATTGTTACTACTCTTCATGGAACAGATATTACTGTTCTAGGCTATGACTCCACTTTAACAGATGTCATCCGTTTTGGGATTGAAAAGTCAGATGTAGTAACAGCAGTATCAAAAGCATTAGTTGCTCAAACTTATGATGTTGTCAAACCGAATAAAGCAATTAGAGTTGTTTATAATTTTATTGATGAACGTGTGTATCGACGGACGAATTCTTCGTATTTAAAAGAAGAATTCGGGATTCATGAAGGGGAGAAGGTCGTCATCCATGTGTCGAATTTCCGTGCTGTAAAAAGGGTCCAGGATGTGGTAAAGGTATTTTTCAGAATAGCAGAGCAGCTTCCTGCCAAACTTCTTCTAGTGGGTGATGGACCAGAGATGACTGCCGTTTGTAAGCTTGTCAGTCAATTAGGTATTGCTGATCAAGTTATTTTCTTGGGTAAGCAGGATAATCTTGAAGAATTATATTCAATTAGTGATCTCATGCTTTTATTATCTGAAAAAGAAAGCTTTGGATTAGTGGCGTTAGAAGCTATGGCGTGTGGTGTCCCGTGTATAGGGACGAAGATTGGTGGAATACCTGAAGTAATTATGGATGGAAAGAACGGCTATTTATGTAATTTAGGGGATTTAGAAGAAATCGCCCTTAAAGGTGCTTCACTGCTCACTGATGAAAAACTTCATCAAAAATTCTCTACTGAGGCGGTTAATTCTGCCTATAATAATTTTCGTTCAGATATTATTGTCTCACAATATGAAGACATTTATTATGATCTATTAATGAATAGGGAGGATATATGAAGGAGCCATTTTTATCTGCCGTTTCCTTACTCACTAAAATTGAAGAGGCGGGCTATGAAGCTTATTTCGTTGGAGGCTCTGTTAGAGATTTATTACTCGGAAGGGAGATAGCGGACGTTGATATCGCAACATCAGCAACTCCCCAAGAGATTCAAGCCATTTTTCCAAAAACGATTGATGTCGGTGCAGAGCATGGAACAATTGTTGTTCTATTTAGCGGGAAGACATATGAGGTAACAACCTTTCGTACAGAAGCAGAATATGAAGATTGCCGCAGACCATCCGAGGTACAATTCATTCGATCGCTGGAAGAGGACTTAAAGAGAAGAGATTTTACGATGAACGCCATCGCGATGGATAAGTCAGGGCGATTCATTGATCCTTTTCATGGCAAAAAGGCAATAGAAAATAGAGTGATTCAAACGGTCGGGAAAGCTGAAGAGCGTTTCAGCGAAGATGCGTTAAGAATGATGCGTGCTGTACGCTTCTATAGTCAGCTTCATTTTACTATTGAATCCTCAACAAAAGACGCGCTTATTCAATATGCTCATTTGCTCAAACATATTTCAACGGAAAGAAAGCTGGTTGAGTTTGAGAAGCTATTAGTTGGAAAAAACCGCCGCAATGCATTAAAAGTACTTCATGAAACAGGATTATATACATATTTGCCTGGAATGGCACCTAATTCAGAAGGGTTAATCCAGATGATAAAATACGATAGTACAAGTCTGACAATTGAAGAGATGTGGGTATTGCTGATTTATCAGATTAGAATATATGGGACAGACATCCATTCCTTTTTGAAAATTTGGAAGCTGCCTGTAAAGAAAATCAAAAAAATTGTTCGAATAGTGAATTGGCTTACGATAAGATTGAAAATGGATTGGACGGTTGAATCTCTTTACGAAGCGGGCGAGGATACGATTTTTTCAACAGAAAGAGTTTACAATTTATTACATAACCAAAAGGTGGACAGCCGAATTAATCAATTATCGGAACAATATAACGCATTGCCTATTAAGCAGCGGAGCGAGCTTGAGGTTACAGGGAATGATATACAGGAATGGTTTCAAAAGAAGCAAGGTCCTTGGATAAAGGAAATATTAGAAATGATTGAAAAAGCTGTGATTCATCAAAAGGTAAGTAATCACAAACGATCAATAAGGGAGTGGCTAATCAAGTGCAATCAGAAATAAGAAAGAAGCTGCTTGATGCGTTTTCCAATAGTCAGGATGAGTTTTTATCTGGGCAGGCACTAGCTGACCTTATAGGATGCTCCAGGACAGCGGTCTGGAAGCACATTGAAGAACTGCGAAAAGAAGGCTTTGAGCTTGAGGCTGTAAGAAGAAAAGGCTATAAGATTATTAAGACTCCTGAGAGGGTAACTGCAGATGAAATAAGGCTTGGTTTAAAAACAGAGTTCATGGGCAGATATATTTATTCAGAGGATGTCGTAGATTCCACGCAAAAAGTAGCCCAGCGCCATGTTTTTGAAGGGGCACCTGAAGGAACAATTATTATTGCAGAAGAACAGCTTTCTGGGAGGGGGCGTATGGACCGAAAGTGGCATTCTCCTAAATATACAGGAATTTGGATGAGTGTCATTTTACGCCCGAATCTTCCACCTGCAAAAGCGCCTCAGCTAACGTTAATTACTGCTGTTGCTGTTGTACAGGCGATTGAAGAAATGACCGGTATGACGCCAGAGATCAAATGGCCGAATGATATTTTGCTAAATGGAAAAAAAGTGACGGGTATTTTAACAGAATTGCAGGCAGATGCAGATCGTATTCATGCGATAATTATTGGAATTGGAATTAATGTAAATCAGCAGCAGGAAGACTATCCTGAAGAATTGAAACGGATAGCAACTTCGCTAGCGATAGAATATGGGAAAAAGATGGAACGGGCAGAACTAATTAAAGTTCTCTTAGTAAAATTAGAAAAGCTGTATTCTCTATACTTAGAAAAAGGTTTCTATCCAATAAAACTTCTTTGGGAAAGTTATGCGATCAGCATTGGGAAAAATATTACAGCAAGAACGATAACGGGAAGTATAACAGGACAAGCATTAGGAATAACGGATGAGGGTGTTCTTCTGATCGAAGATTCTCAAGGGGATGTACATCATGTATACTCAGCCGATATTGAATTGGAAAAATAATATTTTTGTAGTCAGCTTATTCATTGATTTGATATACTTTATTTGAAAAACAAATGTGTTTTTCTCGGGCAGTATCCTCTTGTTGAACTGCACCAATTTGTTGTCAAATAAATTAAAGATTTCTGCCTAGATCCATAGTGGACCGGGACAGAGGGATGAAATGCAAATCATGAGCTAATTCACAATCCTTCTGTGTTTACAGAAGGATTTTTATTATTCAAAAAATAGCTCTTGCTTTATATCACCCTCTTCCTTAAAAAAGGAGGAAAAGAAATGAAGCAAACGACCGATTTCATGAAAATGAAAGAAAATGGAGAAAAGATTGTCATGTTAACTGCTTATGACTACCCAGCAGCAAAACTAGCTGAAAAATCTGGGGTTGACATGATCTTAGTCGGGGATTCATTAGGAATGGTTGTCTTAGGATATGACTCAACGGTTCCGGTAACAATGGATGATATGGTCCATCATGCGAAGGCGGTAAAGCGTGGGGCAAAGGATACATTTATTGTTGTCGATCTTCCTTTTATGAGTTATCACCTATCAAAGAGAGAAACACTTCTAAATGGAGCGAGGCTTATTCAAGAAACAGGTGCTCATGCGGTAAAGATTGAAGGGGCAGATGAGGTGATTGACAGCGTTCACGCATTAACGAAAGCGGGTATTCCTGTTGTAGGTCATTTAGGTCTAACTCCGCAATCAGTCGGTGTTTTAGGGGGATATAAAGTTCAAGGGAAAAATGCTGAAGCTGCAAAAAAGTTAATTGAGGACGCCAAAAAATGTGAAGAGGCTGGAGCTTTTGCTCTTGTACTAGAATGTGTACCAAAACAATTGGCAAAAGAAGTTTCCACATCCATTAAGATCCCGACCATTGGAATTGGAGCCGGTGTGCATACGGATGGACAAGTTCTTGTCTTTCATGATGTGCTTATGTATGGAGTGGATCGGGTGGCGAAGTTTGTAAAGCCTTACTTGCAATTGAATGAGGATGTTAAGCATGGGATTGAGTCCTATGTCGATGAAGTAAAACAAGGCATATTCCCGAATGATCAGCACAGCTTTACGATGAAGGAAGAAGAATTGCTTAGTTTGTACGGAGGGAAAGCATGAGAGTTATAACAACAATTAAGGAAATGCAGCACACCATGTTGCTTGCAAAAAAAGGAGGACAATCGATCGGGTATGTCCCAACAATGGGCTTTTTACATGAAGGCCACCTATCTTTGATGGAAAAAGCGCGTGAAGAAAATGATATTGTTGTCATAAGCATTTTTGTCAATCCGCTTCAATTTGGGCCGACTGAAGATCTCAGCTCTTATCCAAGGGATTTTGAAAGAGATAAAGAATTAGCCCTAAACCAACAGGTTGATTACATCTTTTATCCGTCGGTGAAGGAAATGTATCCACACTCTTCCTCTGTAACAGTAAAAGTAAATGAAAGAACAGATGTTTTATGCGGGAAATCTCGACCTGGTCATTTTGATGGTGTCGCAACCGTGCTAACGAAGCTCTTTCAGATTGTACAACCAGAAAAGGCTTATTTTGGAACGAAAGATGCGCAGCAGGTTGCTGTTGTTGAAGGGTTAGTAAATGATTTACACTTTCCGGTTGAAATCATTGCTGTCGAAACAGTCAGAGAAGAGGATGGACTGGCAAAAAGCTCAAGGAATGTGAATTTACTTCCGGAGGAAAGAGAACAGGCTCCTAACCTGTATCAAAGTCTTTTAAGAGCCAAAGAGATGATCCTTAATGGAGAAAGAAATCCGCAAAAAGTCGTTTCTTTCATAACTGAGATGATAACTGAAAAAACGGATGGAAAGATTGATTATATCGAAATTTATTCCTATCCTATGCTAAAAGAATTAACAGAATTACATGGGAAATTTATTATCGCGCTGGCAGTGAAGTTTTCGAAAGCACGTTTAATTGATAATATCATTTTAGAAATTTATGAAAAATAGGGGGATACATGATGTTCCGCACCATGATGAACGGCAAAATTCATCGTGCCGTTGTCACAGAAGCTAATTTAAATTATGTAGGAAGCATTACGATTGATACTGATATTCTTGATGCAGTTGGCATGGTACCAAATGAAAAAGTGCAAATTGTTAATAATAATAATGGGGCAAGGTTTGAAACGTATATTATCCCTGGTGAAAGTGGCTCTGGGGTTATTTGTGTGAACGGAGCTGCAGCACGTCTTGTTCAGGAGGGGGATATCGTTATTATTATTTCCTACGCAATGATTGCTGAAGAAAAGATCCCGTACCATGAACCAAAAGTCGCTATAATGGATGAAAAGAATAGAATTAAAAATATGATCAATCACGAGCCGGAAAAAACGATTTACTAAAATGATGATCAATTGCTGACTGGATATATCTGGTCAGCTTTTCTTATTAGGGTATGAATAAGGGGAAATATAGCTAAAAATAAAAATAGAAAGGGTTATGTCTTTTTCTTTTTCCATTTTTGTGATACCGTTTGATTGACTGAATGTTAGAGGTGTTTAGGATGGGTAATAAATATGTTGTAATCGATTTAGAAACAACTGGTAACGCTCCGAAGAAGGGCGATAAAATCATACAATTTGCAGCAGTTGTCATTGAAAATGGAAAAATTACTGAAGAATATTCTTCTTTCGTCAATCCCAGAAAAGCGATTCCGCCATTTATTGAAGAATTAACAGGCTTAAATGATCACATGGTTAAGAATGCCCCTGATTTTTCAGAAATTGCCCCTAAAGTATTAACCCTTTTAGAGGGAGCTTATTTTGTTGCCCATAACGTACTGTTTGACCTTTCATTTTTACAAGAGGAATTAATTGAGGCGGGATATAATGGTTTCTATGGTCCGATTTTGGATACAGTGGAAATGTCAAGAGTGCTAATGCCAACCGCGGATAGCTTTCAATTATCGGAACTAGCGATAAGAGAAGGATTGAACCATGAACGTCCTCATCAAGCAGATAGTGATGCATACGTGACTGCAGAGCTTCTGATGCGTCTTTTAGAAAAGCTTGGACAATTACCATTAAATACGGTAAAACAGCTTCATAAGCTTTCTAGCGGCTTAAAAAGTGATTTAGACCTTCTTATTGACAATATTATTCTAATAAAGGAATCGTCGGTCGAAACCATTCCAGATATACTTGAAATTCATCATGGAATTGCACTAAAAAAGTGTGTGAAACAAGTAGAGATTTGTGAAGCGAAACTAATGAATTATCCTATAGACAGAGAGGAGAAGGAGGAACTATTTCGAAGAGCTTTTCCTGCATTTGAAACCCGATTAGGACAATTCTCTATGATGGATTCCGTCTATGAGGCTTTTAATGAGGAAAAACATGCGATGATAGAAGCAGGTACTGGTGTTGGAAAATCCCTTGCCTATTTGATCCCTTCTGCCATTTATGCGAAAGAAAATAATCGAACGATCGTAATTAGTACATATACAACACAGCTTCAAGAACAATTACTGTCAAATGATATTCCAAGGCTAGCAAAGATGCTTCCTTTTCCAATAAAAGCAGTGCTGTTAAAAGGGAGGAGCCATTATATAAGCCTTGCCAAGTTTGAGCAAACATTAAAGGACCAAGATGATAATTACGATACGATTCTTACAAAAATGCAGATTCTTGTCTGGCTGACAGAGACGAATTATGGGGATATCGATGAGTTAAATTTATCCAGTGGGGGGATGCTCTACTGGAATAAAATAAAAAATGACGAAACTGTCTTCCTGAAGAATAAATCTTGGCTTTCTAGGGATTTTTATACACGAGCGAGAAAAGAAGCGTTGCAATCGGATATAATCATTACAAATCATTCCTTATTATTAACCGATCTTGTAACGGATCATAAAATATTGCCTGATTATACCCATGTAGTTATCGATGAAGGGCATCATTTTATGAAAGTATCGAGCAAGCATTTTGGATATACTTTTGATTATTTATCTACCCGTTTGCTTCTGAGTCAGATTGGACTCATTGAGCAGAAGCAATTGCTATATAAACTTGAACAAATATTAGAAAAGGAATGGGTAAACAAGCATGAACTCATTCATTCCTTTGAAGTGAACCAAATGATGGCCGAGTTAAACCTAGAAGTAGATGAACTGTTTAAAGTGATTAGCCATTATGCCAAAAAGAGAAAGAGATCGAAAAAGGGCTATAATCGAATTAGCTGCCGATTGACAGCTGATGAAGAAAATGTGGAATGGAGAGCACTTGAAATCTCTGCAGAGCGATTTGTCTTCTTCATTAAAGATTTCATTCAAATGATTTCAGCTAGACTTGATTTCATCAAAACTGTTCAAGATTCGTTATCTGCTAGGGAAAAGTCATCAATGGAAGAATTAACAACACTTGTAGAAGAATTAAAGGAACTATCTTTAGTCGCCAAAAATATTTTCTTATATCCTTCTGAAGAATTTGTATCATGGATTGAGATGGATGAGCGTGTCATGCAAAATGCGACGACAGTCTATGCCCAGCCAGTTACCGTTGATAAATATTTAAAAGAGCAATTTTTTGAAAAAAAGAAGTGTGCGATTATAACTTCTGCAACTTTATCTGTAAAAAATTCGTTTAATTATATGTTAACTGAGCTTGGATTAGAGCGATCAGATTGTTCCGTACAGCAAATCCAATCACCATTTAATTATAAGGAACAGGTAAAGCTTATTATTCCTGATGATCTTCCTGAAATAAATGCCGTACCGCTGGAAGACTACGTAGCATCGATTTCTGAACAGATAATTTCCATCGCAGAAGTAACAAAAGGACGTATGCTGATTTTATTTACGTCTCATGATATGCTGAGAAAAACGTATGAGCTCTTAAAGGAATCAGGATTTTTAGATGACTATGCGATTATTGCCCAAGGAATCTCAAGTGGAAGCAGATCAAGATTAACAAGAAACTTTCAAAAATTTGATAAAGCCATTCTTTTAGGAACTAGCAGCTTCTGGGAAGGGGTTGATATTCCTGGAGAGGATTTAACTTGTCTAATAATTGTTCGCTTACCTTTTTCACCTCCAGATGAACCGTTAACAGAGGCGAAATGCAACCAAATTAAACAAAGCGGTGGCAATCCATTTTCTGATTATTCATTGCCAGAAGCGATTATTCGCTTTAAACAAGGATTTGGCAGATTAATTCGAACGAAAACGGATCGCGGACTCATTTTTATTTTTGACCGTAGACTAGTGACAACCAAATATGGGAAAGCCTTTTTGCAATCAATTCCTGAAGTACCAGTTGAAAGAAGGGGAATCAATGAAATAATCCCTGTAATCTCAGAGTGGATCTAAGTGATCTAAAAAATGCTGCGCTAATTTTAGCGCAGCTAAAAGACGTAAATGGATTAGAAGAAATTTTAAGTTGATATTTAATGCAAATCATTTAGCTGTTATACTAATTTAAAGGCTTGAACAGTTACGTACATATAGTTTATCCGTATGAAATAAACATATAAGTTACAAATTTTGTTGCCTATGAGGAGGATTTCCATTATGGAAAGTAAAATTGAAGTAATATCAACAGTAAAAGTTCAGTTAAGCCCAGATCTTTATAAGGTGGTTGATGTATTAAATCGAACATTAAAAGAAAAAGATTTAATGTTTGGATTAGCGCTTGATAAAGAAGACCAAAATAAAGCTGTATTTTCAATATATCGTACATAAGAAGAGTGACATTTGTGAAAAAAATAATTATTATAAGTATATTCATTATTCTCATTGTTTTAGTTTCTGGAATTTTTATTTATCAAAATGCATTAAAGCCTGTGAAAACAGCTGAGAAAAAAGCCGTTCAAATAGCAATGGAGGAAACGGAACTTACTAAAGCTGAAGATTTTTATTTATACAACGGGCAGGAAACCTATTATGTCTTAAAAGGTAAAAATAAAAAAGGCATAAACATGTATGTTTGGATTCCTGAAAAAGAAGGAAGAATCATTGTTCGGAAGCAGTCAGACGGTGCTTCTGAAAAAGAAGCGGTAAGCAAACTTCTTGAAGAAAAAAAACCGAAAGAAATTATTTCTGTACGTTTAGGTATAGAAGATAATCGTCCATTATGGGAAATTTACTACCGTTCCGAAGGAAATTTAATCAATTATTATTACGTTGATTTTGAAACAGGTGAATGGCGGAAAAGCATCGAAAACTTATAGACGGAGGAAAAAAATGGAGATTCAATTAGCGCAACGTGTAAAAGCATTAACACCTTCATCAACACTGGCAATTACCGCAAAAGCGAAAGAGCTGAAAGCACAGGGATTTGACGTTATTGGTTTAGGTGCCGGGGAACCGGATTTTAATACCCCACAACATATTATTGATGCGGCTGTACAATCCATGAATGAAGGACATACGAAATATACACCTTCAGCTGGACTTCCAGCTTTAAAAAAAGAAATCGTAAAGAAATTTGCTCAAGATCAGGGAATTACTTATGATCCAAGTGAAATTATCGTTACGAATGGTGCAAAGCATGCCCTGTATACATTATTCCAAGCCTTACTTGACGAGGGGGATGAAGTCATTATTCCTACACCTTATTGGGTAAGCTATCCAGAACAAGTGAAGCTTGCGGGCGGACTTCCTGTTTATATTGAAGGAAAAGAAGAAAATAATTATAAAATCACCCCAGAGCAATTAACATCGGCACTATCTAGTAAAACAAAGGCAATCATTATTAACTCACCGAGCAATCCGACCGGAATGCTTTATTCACAAGCTGAGCTAGAGGCAATAGGTGAAGTTTGTCTAAAGAATGATCTTTTAATTATTTCAGATGAGATCTATGAAAAATTAGTTTACGGAGACAATAAACATGTTTCTATCGCAGGGCTTTCACCAGACTTAAAGGAACAAACAATTATTATTAATGGTGTGTCGAAATCACACTCTATGACCGGCTGGAGAATTGGCTATGCTGCAGGAAATAAGGATCTCATTAAAGCAATGACTAATCTTGCTAGTCATAGTACATCCAATCCTACGACAACAGCACAATACGGATCTATTGCTGCTTATGCTGGATCACAGAAAATGCTTCAAGAAATGCGTGAAGCGTTTGAACATAGACTTAATACCATTTATGAGAAATTAATTGCTATTCCTGGCTTTACATGTTTAAAGCCGCAGGGAGCCTTTTATTTATTCCCAAATGTCATCAAAGCTTGCGAATTAACAGGCTATGCAAATGTTGATGATTTCTCCCAAGCTTTATTAGAAGAAGCAATGGTTGCAGTTATTCCAGGCTCCGGTTTCGGTGCACCGAATAATATCCGTCTATCCTATGCGACTTCACTTGAATTATTGGAAGAAGCGGTTCGTAGAATGCATCAATTTGTAGAAAGTAAGCTGAAATAATTTGAAAGCGTGCAGTCAGACGGGCTGCCGCTTTTATATTTATGTGTATTGGCGAAGTTGGATAGACGGCGAATATATCAACTGTTAAGGGGAATAAATTTGAATCACGGTGAATATAGCCAACCAAGTCGCTTCCGCTTTCATAGTTGCTTGTCACATTTTCGGAAGGTATAATATAAAGGATACATAAGTCGAGATTTACTAGTTTTTGGAGGGAACACAGTGGTTAAAACAACGATATCTGAAGTTTACAAATATGTAGATCAAGAAATGAAAATTGGTGCATGGATTGCAAATAAGCGTTCAAGCGGAAAAATTGCATTCCTGCAGCTACGGGATGGAACAGGCTTTATTCAAGGGGTAATCGTAAAAACAGATGTCCCTGAAGAAGTGTTCCAGGAAGCAAAATCAGTGACACAAGAGTCTTCTGTTTATGTTACGGGAAAAGTACAAAAGGATGAGCGTTCTCCACTTGGCTATGAATTGCTTGTAACGAATATTGAAGTCATTGCAAGAGCTGTAGATTACCCCATTACTCCAAAGGAGCATGGAACAGAGTTTTTAATGGATAATCGTCATTTATGGCTACGCTCACGACGTCAGCATGCGGTGATGAAGATACGTAACGAAATTATTCGTGCGACGTATGAATTTTATAATGAGCAAGGATTCGTGAAGGTGGACCCTCCAATCTTAACTGGAAGTGCACCAGAAGGAACTTCTGAATTATTTGCAACAAAATATTTTGATGAAGATGCGTATCTTTCACAAAGTGGCCAATTATATATGGAAGCAGCTGCAATGGCGCTTGGGAAAGTATTCTCTTTCGGACCAACATTCCGTGCTGAAAAGTCAAAGACTCGCCGGCACTTAATTGAATTCTGGATGATTGAGCCTGAAATGGCATTCTATGAGCATGAGGATAGTTTAAAGGTCCAAGAAGAATATGTATCATTTATCGTCCAATCTGTCTTGAAAAACTGCAACTTAGAGTTGAAAACACTTGGTCGTGATACATCGAAGCTTGAAAATATTAAAGCGCCATTCCCGCGTATTTCATATGATGATGCCATCAAATTCTTAAATGAAAAAGGTTTTGATGATATTAAGTGGGGCGATGATTTTGGTGCGCCGCATGAAACAGCTATTGCTGAAAGCTACGATAAACCAGTGTTTATAACTCATTATCCAAAAGCAATTAAGCCATTCTATATGCAGCCGCATCCTGACCGTGATGATGTTGTTTTATGTGCTGATTTGATCGCTCCGGAAGGATATGGAGAAATCATTGGCGGCTCTGAGCGTATTCATGATTATGACTTAATGAAACAGCGTCTTGAAGAGCATCATTTAGAAATGGATGCCTACAAATGGTATTTAGAATTGCGACAATACGGTTCCGTTCCACATTCAGGATTTGGACTAGGTCTTGAAAGAACGGTTGCCTGGATTAGTGGGGTTGAACATGTTCGTGAAACGATCCCATTTCCACGTTTATTAAATCGTTTATATCCATAATTAGTTAATAGAAAAATCCGCTTCTTGCGGATTTTTTCTATTAGTAGTGATAACCAGCTTTTGAGTGTCAAGGAGCGATTAATAGGAAAGATTGCCTTTCATATTCTCCTTACTAGCTAAGGGTGTTCATGCTATACTTATGAAGAGGTGTCTAGAATGTCAAAAACAAGTTTATTAAAGTGGATCCAGGAGGGAAACGTAACAATCCCTGGAGTATTACTCACTCACTATAAAGAGATGAATTTAGATGAGAACGAGCTCGTGCTTTTACTGCAAGTAATCTCCTTTATTGAAAATGGAAATGAGTTTCCAACCCCTTTTGAATTATCTTCCCGCATGACGATAACTGTTTCAGTTTGTACTGAAATTCTACGTAAATTAATTCAAAAAGGGTTTATTGAAATAAAAGAAAGCTATTCAGGAGACAATGTTCGATATGAGAGATATGATGTGGGACCGTTATGGGAAAAATTAATAGATTATTTTTTGCTCAGAAACAAACAGGAAGCTGTCATAGCAAATCAAAAGAATGAAACAGATTTGTATACTTGCTTTGAGCAAGAATTCGGACGTCCTTTATCTCCATTCGAATGTGAAACACTTGCTATGTGGATGGATGATGACCATCATGACCCGCATATAATAAAAGCTGCTTTAAGAGAAGCGGTGATTTCAGGAAAGCTAAATTTCCGTTATATTGACCGAATTTTATTCGAATGGAAAAAGAATGGAATTAAAACAATTGAACAAGCAAAAAGCTATGGAAAAAAATTCAGGCAAAGTCAAACACCGCAGAGAAACAGACAACTGGAGGAGCCAGATCCAACATTAAAATCTGTTCCGTTTTATAATTGGCTTGAGCAATAAATAGAAGAGTAAGTGGTGGGATATATGTTAAATAAAACTCAAATCAGATTTTGCCTTGATCGAATGGGTGAAATGTTTCCTGATGCACATTGTGAATTAAATCATTCCAATCCTTTTGAACTAGTCATTGCCGTGGCATTATCAGCTCAATGCACGGATGTTCTAGTAAATAAAGTAACAAAAAGTTTATTTCAAAAGTATAAAACACCCGAAGACTATTTAAATGTTTCTTTAGATGAGCTGCAAGGGGATATTCGTTCAATCGGATTGTACCGGAATAAAGCAAAGAATATTCAGAAACTTTGCCGAATGCTTCTTGACGATTATGGTGGCATTGTCCCGTATGATCGAGATGAATTGACCAAGCTTCCTGGAGTTGGGCGCAAAACGGCAAATGTTGTTGTCTCAGTTGCTTATGGTGTTCCAGCAATTGCGGTCGATACACATGTAGAGCGAGTAAGCAAAAGATTAGCCTTTTGCAGATGGAAGGACTCAGTATTAGAAGTAGAAAAGACATTGATGAGAAAAGTACCGATGGATGAATGGTCTGTTACTCATCACCGTATGATATTTTTTGGAAGGTATCATTGTAAGGCGCAAAACCCGCAATGTCCGATATGCCCATTGCTCGAACTTTGCAGAGAAGGGAAAAAGCGGATGAAGGAGAAGGGGCATAATGAGTGATCAACTAATGTTATCCATTCCGGATGAGTTGATTAATCCTTTCTTTTTTTCTGTAAATGACAGAATATCTGTTGAAAAGGATCAATTACAAAATAAAGTGATGGATATACCTTTTCTGTATGAAGCAGCCTTTTATGCAAATATTGAGGCACTAAAGCCCTGGCAATCGCATGAGGAGTTCATTCCTCTCTTAAAAAATGAATGGGATGCTGAAAGAAGGCATCTTGAAGAGATTTTTTCAAAAAGAAAGTATAAAGATGCCATTGCACCTATGAAAAAGGGGATTGGACTATTTATGGAGTTCGTTTACTGGGCAAATGAACTGCCTGTTCATTTTGGCATGCCATTATCGAGTGAATGCTTAAAGGTACAGCCCGTCAATTTGGGAGAGAGGATTGGTTTCGTTATTCAGCGCCCAGCTCTTTTTCATTCTTTTATACAATTAAATGAACTTATGACAGAAATGGAAAAGCAGTATGTTAAACATTTGGCCATCAAAAAAGCGTCTAAGCAATAGCTTATGACGCTTTTTTGATTACAAATCTTTATTGTTCGCCTGAACCTTGTGTTCCATCTGGATTAGAAGATCCGTTGTTTGAATCTTCTCCATCTGGGTTAGTTATGCCTCCTTGGCTGTTTCCATTCCCATTATTGTTGCCGTTACCGTTATTCCCATTACCCCAGCCAGAGCCTGAGCCATTTCCGTTTCCAGTGTTTCCAGTGTTTCCGTTGGTTCCAGACGTTCCATCTTCTATGTCTTCTTCATCTTCGAAATCATCCATTGGATCTCCATTGCCAAATCCATCATCAATTTCAGATTCTTGAATTGGCACTTCAACTTTCACCGCAGCTGGATCACTTCGCGTGTCACCTCTAATTGCCGTTACCTTAAATTGATAGATGCCCCCTGGAACAGGGTTGGCAATTTTGATTCCTTTTTCTGTTACAACCTGTAGTGGCTGTTCGGTTCCATCATTTAGAGCAACTGAGACTTCAAATTGTATATCTTCTGCTTCCTCAGGATATTCCCAAGTTAATGCAATTTCATTTGTTAGCTGATCATAGGCTCCGTTAACATTTACAGGGGAGTCTAGCTTTTCAAATTTGTCAGAGACCTCTTTAGGTGCTTGCCCTTTTACTGCATATTCATAAATAATTTGATCTTTAGGTGTGAACTCACTTGCAAGCTTTGCAGGCATTGTTCCTTTCTCAATGGCCACCTTTTCCACACTATCAGGCATTTTGAAGTCAGGTGTTTCAATATCTTTTGAAACATAGGCCATTAAATTCTTAAATAATAATTGGGCGATTTTTTGATCCTTAGGAGCAATCGAGCTCTTCATGTTTGGATAACCAGTCCAAATCGCTGCTGTGTAATTTGTCGTGTAACCAGCAAACCAAATATCAGGAACACCCCCGCTTTGGATCTGCCATTCTTTCTTTTCTTTAGCGGAATAGTTTGTCGTACCTGTTTTTCCTGCTAAATGAAGGTTAGGCACATTCGCTTGTTTCCCAGTTCCAAAGGAATCTTTCACAACACTTTTTAAGACGTCAGTGATCATGAATGCCGTATAATCCTGCATGACTGCTTCAGACTTTGGTGTCGCATCAATGGTTGTCTTATCTCGCATTTCAATTTTTTTGATCGAATGCGGTTCTGTATAAAATCCTTCATTGCCAAAAGCGCTATAGGCACCAGCCATTTGTAATGACGAAACTTCCTGAGTACCAATCGCACTGGATTCATAGACTTCATCCATATCTATTCCCAGATTATTAACGAATTCCTTTGCCTTATCTAAGCCAACCTCTTTTTCTACTGCCTGTAAGGTTTGCAGAGCAGCTGTATTACGTGAACGAGCTAATGCCTCACGTAATGACATTTTTCCCATATGTTTTCGGTCCCAGTTATTCATCTGCTGACCACTTGAATAAGTAGTTGGTTTATCATCTAATGTATGGTAGGTTCCCCATTTTAAATATTCAATTGCAGGGCCGTAATCCATAATTGGTTTAAATGTCGAACCAGCTTGTCGTTTTGAATCAGTAGCATAATTAAATCCTCTTTTTACTTCTTGATTTCTGCCACCGCCAATTGCTCTAATTTCCCCTGTTTTCGTATCAAGTAAGGTTATTCCTGCCTGGAATTCATCATTTGGGAATTGAACAATATCATTTGAATTAAGCATTTTTTCAACATAATCCTGTGCTTTTGTATCTAAAGTAGTATAAATAGTAAGTCCATCAGAAGAAATATCTAAATCAGGGTATTTACTTTCTACTTCTTCAATCACAACATCAACAAAGGAGTCATATGGAGCATCATTCTTTTTTCGATCTTCTTCTTTAACGAGACTTGATTCAACTGGAATCGCTTGTGCAGCCTTCATTTGTTCTTTCGTAATAAATCCATGCTGATTCATTAATGAAAGAACAATATTTCTTCTCTTTTCTGCACGGTCCGGATGCTTAAATGGATTGTAGTTTTCTGGGCTTTGCGGCATACCAGCTAGCAAAGCAGCCTCATGTAGCTCTAGTTCATCAAGATCTTTGCCAAAGTAAATATGAGAGGCAGTTAGTACCCCATGGCTTCGTTCAGACATCCATATTTTATTGACATACATTTCAAAAATTTGCTGTTTCGTATACTTTCGTTCTAGCTGAAAGGCAAGCCATGCCTCCTGTGCTTTTCTGCTTAATGTTTTTTCATTATTTAAGAAGGAATTCTTTACAACCTGCTGTGTAATCGTACTAGCTCCCTCTGATCCAAAACCACGGGTAACGTTGGCAAGCACCGCGCCCCCTAAGCGGATTAAATCCATGCCATTATGTTTATAGAACCGGACATCTTCTGTAGCAAGGAATGCATCTTCAACTAGTTTAGGGATGTCCTCATAATTTACATATTCTCGATTTTCTAAGCCAACTTCGGTAATTAGCTCTCCATTAATATCAAGAATTTTTGACGAAATAGGGTCCTTTAAAGCTTTCTCATCAAGCTTAGGTGCATCCTTTACCATAAAAGCAAAGGTAGCAGCACCAACAAGCATACCCGCAATGCCTAGGGCAATTAATATTAGAAAGATTCGTTTGAAAATTCCTTTAGAAGGCTGTTTACCGCCTTTATTCTTATGTTTAGAAGCATGCTGTTTTCTGCGCTCCTCTCTTGATTGATAATTCTCTGCCATATCTATTCATCCTTTCTGGACTGTAAAGAAAATTTGATTCCATTTAAAATGATCTAACTAAGTCTATAAAGATAATCGATTTTTTTAATATAGTCAATTCTTGGCTGATATCCGAGTGGAATCAGATGGCCGAACGTTTCTATTTCTACCTTTGTGATCGATTTTCTTCCCCCATCCTTCATTCTTTTCCAAAAGGTGAGTAAATGCCGTGCTTCAAGAAGAAATATTTCCTCTGTAAGTGAAAACCTGAGCAGGACAAAGCAAATACCATCTTGATTAAGGATTTTTTCCATATGTGAAATTTGGTGGTCATGAAAATTCTTTAATGGAAAAGATGTTGGATTTTGTGTTTCTTTTGCTTCAAAATCTATATATTTCCCTTTATAAACTCCATTATAGTCAGTTGTAGAAGCTTGCTTAAAATAGGCTTCCTTAATGACGGCTGCACTTCTTTTTGGGTAATCGACTTGAACGATTTGAATGGGTGTCGGTTTCTTATGGATTGCTGCAATGTTTTGGTCTAAATAATATTCGTTAGTTATGTTTATATCTTCCTCCAAAGTCATTCCGCGATTGCTGTAGGACCATTTTTTCTCTTTTTTCTTTAATTTTATTGTCTCCTTTTTTTCCGGTATAAATCTTTTGCCGTTAGGATAATTGAAATTCATCTTACTCACCTCACAAGCTATTTCTTATCATACCAAAACTTTGTTCGATTTGGTTGAATAAAAAGTATTAGTTTGCAAAAGTTAAGTTAAATGTTTGAGGAGATGCTGATTAATGTTATATCAAAAAGGACGATCTATAGAACAGCTTTCATTAGCGGAAATTGAATTAATTAACCGAATTAATGAGAAGACTATCCGATACAATATAGATAACATATCGAGAACGAAAGCATACCATCATTATTATAATAAACATCCGGAAATTAAATGGTCCTTTCTTGCTAGTATGGTATCCCGAAATGCAGGCTGGAACATGTGTGACCTTGAAGGGACCCTATTTTCAAGAGCTTTAGATAACAGTTTTAGGAAAAAGCTTTTTTTCACATATGAGCGTGCCAATTGGCTTATTTTTCAAGATGCTTTTCCTCAATTACTGCTCTATCTGTATTCGACGAAAATAAATCGCCCAATGTTTCATTTATTAAAGTTTTTCCATGTATCTTCATTTATGGAAAGTGAATGGGTTAAGTTTTGGGATGATCGCCAAGTAGATAGACTGATGATTTCGCTAATCATTAATGAACAAAATGTAATTCAAAAGCCAGTTATTAAGCATTCTGTATATAAATCTACTGTTTTTCGATCTTTTTTATTTGTTTTTCAAGATTGGCTTCATTATAGCTCAGTTATTTTCCCAACGAGGGAAGGGGAATTATATGGGGCAAGTGTAAGTGGTTTTAAGTCTATTTCTAATCGAATTGAATTAGGGAAAAGATTGGCAGACATTTTGTTTAAAAAGATGCTTTATCCTAGGTTTTATGCATTTGCCTGTACAACCGAGCATACAGGTTCAAGATATGATTATGAACAATATTTAAAGCAGAAAAAATTAAGAACAACTCCATTTTTACGATGTACCTATCCGATTGTCAAGCATCATCGTTATGATCTAAGGGACTGGTCAACATTTTGCCGAATAAAGAAAAAATGGAGAAATGAGATGGCAGATCACAAGCATCCCATTGAAATAACTAATTGGTACTTAAAGAAGCAGGAACAAATGGAAAAAGGCATTTGTTTAAGCGAATGGGTGAAATCAATCAAATAAGAGAGCTGATATCAGCATGTCTGATTGCAGCGCTCTTATTTTTTGCACAAGCTTCCGTCAATTGACCTTATGTAGAAGGACGGTCTGGTCCTTCGAGTTTTTTATCGCCGTATCCTGTTTTTGATTCCTCTAGGTTCTTCGGCTGTGTTTTATTATCCTTTTGATGTTTTTTCATATATTGCACCTCCAATATTAGTGTTTGCATGTATCATTACTTTCATTCCGATTTAAACTTGTCGAATGCAGGTCTAATGGATTGAAAAATCCTTCTTTATTTGCCGAATCCCTTCTAGTTTTGTCAGGGACGAAGGATTGATAAAAGACAAGACGAATAGAGTGTAATAAGACAACATACATTTTGATAGATTGTTTGTACTTTTGCATATATAAGGAGGCAAAGCCGATGGACAAAAAAATCATCGCAAAAGAAGAATTACTAAGCATGCTTACGGAAATTTCTGACCAATTGGAAGAACTGGAAGGGATTTTGGAAACAAGCCTTTCTAAAGCCCGTCAAAATGTTCGGGACGAATATACAGCAAAAATGAATAATTGTGGAGAAAAGATAACTGCACTTGAAAAGGAGGCAGCAAACCTTCTAAAAGAAAAGGAAGGGCTTGGCCAAGCTAGTCAATTACATCGCCCAAATAGCATGAAGCTTGAATTAGGATATTAATTAATCTAGAATGAAATTAGCAGCAGCTTGAAAAATTAAGCTGCGTTTATTTTTGGAGCTGAACATAAATGGAAGATTATAAAGAGCTTTTGCAATTAACCCAAAAATTACTTGCCTACACCGATAGCCTTTCATTGAAATACATTGAAGTGAGGGAAACAGGGGAAAGCAGCGACTTTTTCGGTAAAGTAAAGCCTTTTGCTGATGAAGTGAAGGAAGTTAATGACGCGTGGAAAATTAAAGCGTACGAATGGATTGAAGAGACTAGGCCCAAAAATTTATATACTCAGCAAATAGATGCTGCCTATGAACATATCGAAACCGTTTCCGTACAAGCATTTTTTCCAAGTACAAGTCGTTCAAGATTTAATAATGTAATGGCTTCCGCAAAATTTATCCTAAATAGTGTCATTCTTGAATTAAAAGGGGAGCCCTTGTAGTAAGGACTCCCTTTTAATTCTTTGGATATATGGGAACTAGACTAGAAGCTTTCTGGAACTTCTGCTCCTTGTGCTTCAAGCTCACGAACAAGCTGCCGATAAACATTAATACAAATATCGTTTTGAATATACGCCTTCTTAGTAAAATCTAGTAATTCATTTACATTTTCAGGACTGTAATTTCGAATTTGAAGAAACTTCATGTTTAGTTCGTGAACATTCATTATAATTCCCTCCTCAAATTTGTATAAAAATACTTTCTACTTTTTTAATATACTATCACATAAATAAAGCTGTCCGTTATTTTTAAAAAATTTAGACTTCCGACAGTTTATTTCATAATTTGACAAAGTGTTGAGATTTATTTTTATTCACATGATGGGCGTTCTAAACATAAATTATCATAATGAATAATACTTTTAAGGAGGAAGTCTGCCCATGTTTGGAAGAAGAGGACATCCCGCATATCCCGCTCAATTTCCAGCTTTTCATCCATACGCAAACATGAATCGCTATGGACCGAGGATTTACAATCAATATTCTGATCGCCAGCAACCGTCTGCTTTTTACCCAAATCTCTCAAATCATTGGGGGAATTCTCATTCCCCGCAACATGTACAAATGAATCAAATGCCACCCCATGGGTATAATCCCTATCCGATTTCACATACATCAGTAAATCCATATCTTGGGGCGGATCCTTACCATAATTACGGACTGCAGCCGTATGGACAGCAAAAACAGCATAATCATATACAAAGTATTTTTCAAAATCCATTAGAGCCTGAGCCGGACACTAATTATACGAATTCGAAGCAGCATTATCCAATAAATCCATATATGAACCCTTATCCTAAACAATCTTTTATTCCAAAACAGCCATCAGGGGTTAAATCGATTATAAACTCTTTTAAAGGTCAGGATGGTACGCTAGATTTTAATAAAATGGTTGATACGGCCGGAACGATGATGAATGCAGTGAGTCAGGTTTCGTCAATGGTAAAAGGACTAGGGGGAATAATAAAGGTTTAGTAAAAAGGGCTAATTAATTATTTTACTAAAATATAAAAAAATGGCTGCAAGGCCATTTTTTTATTTGTTGAATTGTATGAATTCACATAATTTTATTGACAATTACTAACAAAAAGTGAAAAAATAGATTTTGATAAGAAAGGAGGAGTAGAGGTGTTTAGAATCATACAGCAAATGATTATTATATTCCTCTTAATACTTTCCTTAGCTGCACTGCCTATGATCATAGAAGTCAACTCAGCTGAAAGTAAGCTGGAATGGCACTTTGAAAAGTTGCCAAAAGTTTACGGCGATTTTATAAGTGAAGTAAGCAAAGGAAGTCTCGGAACCTACCGATTGGGCACACAGGTTAGGAATATTGAACAAGACATTGGAGATAACTTTTTAACCAGTTTAAAAGTTATGCTTATCGGCGTAAATGCAAGCATAATCATTAGTTTGCTGTTTGGAATTTTCCTTAGCCGTTTCCGGCTAACTAAACTATTTAACTATTTTATAAATATCTTAGCGGCCATCCCCGATTTTATTATCATAGTTATGTCTATGATTCTTGCTGTAAAAATATATAGGTGGACCGGGATTAGGGTGATATCGTTAAGGCCGGATGCAGGTGCATTAAATACTTGGTTCCCGACAGTACTCGTTGCCATCGCACCAACTCTCTATTTATTTAAATTAATTTCTGTTAAGTATTTTCAAACGAGCAGTGAAGATTATATTCGAACAGCTGTCGCAAAAGGGATGCGTTTAAATTATATTAACTTCCAACATGTATATAAAAATATTGAACCCTTCATTACTGCGGAATTAGTAAAGGTCATTTCTTTAGCGATTGGTAATCTTTTTATTATTGAATACATACTCAATGTCTCAGGCATTACAAAGTTTATTTTTCAAAGCGGTGAGATTCAGCCGATTGCTATTGGGCTATTTGCCATGCTCTTAATATCAGCGATTGTCTATGTATCAGTTAGACTCGTATTCTATCTATTTAAACGAGGATTTATTTATGAATAAACTATTAAAAATCAATTACTCACTATACATAGGAATATTTTGTGTTTCGCTCTTGCTTTTTCTTTGTTTGTTTGGACCAATCATGGCGCCTTATTCATTAACAGAAACGTTAGAAACGCAATATACGGATGGGAAAATTATTTCACCGCCAATGGAGCCCTTTGAATCGGAGGACTATCCATTAGGAACCGATAAATGGGGCTACGATTTACTTTCAATGATATTACATGGCATTCGTTATACAGTGGTGATAGCATTAGCAATCACACTTATAAAAATGATTGTAGGTACAATACTCGGTTTATATATAGGGCAGTGGAAAAGAACCCCTAGTTGGATGATTGCCTTTGAAAATGCATGGAGTTATGTGCCATTATTTTTGATCTTATATTTTTTTATGATGCCGATCAATTTCAATGGTCAGTTAGAAACGAGAACACTGTTAGGCTATTTTATTGTAATTGCTTCCATAATTAGCATACCGAGTATTGTTTCATCAGTTAGATTGAAAACAGCTGAACTGAATAAATCTGTTTATATAGAGGCAGCAAAGGCATTAGGAGCGAGCAGGAACAGACTCATTTGGAAGCATATTTTTCCCCAATTGAAAGAAACCATTCTCGTTATGTTTATACTTGAAATTGTATATGTCATAACGATTATGGGGCAGCTGGCATTAGTAAATATTTTTGTCGGGGGAACACTCATGCGTTTCGACCCGCTAATTTACATTTCTGTGACAAAGGAATTATCAGGCTTAGTTGGGCAGGCAAGATTAAATATATATGGAAATACCCATATCCTCATTGTTCCCTTAATCGTGTTATTATTTACAACGATTTCATTTAGTTTGCTCGCAAACGGCTTAAAAAATCGTTTTCAATCGAATTATGCCCGAACGCCTTGGATAAGGATTGGACAAGTACCAAGAATGAAGCCTGTAAGAAAACAGTTTGGCAAACAAGGTAAATTTTGGTCTCTAAACGGTGAGAAATTAGCCTTTCTTGGATTATGTTTAATCTTCATTGGGGCAGGTACATATGTTTATCTCACTAAAGATTCAGATGTGGGTGTAAAGAATTTCAGTAAAGCTGCGTACGATATAAAGCTTGAAATGGATGAAAATGGGGTGTTTAATATAGCTGCAACCATTCAAGTGAAGAACAAATCGGATGATGCTTGGAAGGAGCTTGTCTTTTATTTTATTCCTAATGTCTTTACAGAGGGACATGCCTTTGAATCAGTCAAAGGGAATGCTATAGTGAAAGTAAAGGAAATAGAAGTAAATGGGAAAAAGGCTGATTACAGCTTGGAGAAGGATACTTTAAAGATAACACTCCCTAATAATATGAAAAAACAAAGTAAACAAACGGTAAAGGTTGAATATGAGTTTACCCCTCCAGAGCAGGGAGTTCGTTTTTCAAAAGAAAAAGATAATTATTACTTAGCCCAATGGTATCCGATGCTTGCAACTTATCAGAATGGCAAGTGGAACAAAGAGGACTATTCTGATGGTGTAGAGACCTATCATGTTGACTTTGCCAATTATAAGGTGGAATATAAGCTTCCAGAGGGCTATACATTTATTTCCTCCGCGGATAGGGACCCTAAACCTGAAGTGAATAAGGGAACTGTAAAAATGAAAAAGGTAAGGGACTTTTTCATTGCCGTTACAAAGGATATGGATATCCATGAAACGACTGCAAATGATGGAGTAAAGATCCGCTTGTTTACAAAAAGCGATCATGACAAGAAAATCGATGATTCTTTAGCGCTTGCTAAAGGTGCGCTTTCATTTTTCCAGGAAAAAATTGGTGCGTACCCTCATAAACAATTGGATATCATTCTTGATAATGGACCTTTTATGGAATACCCTGGAGCTGTAACGATCAATCCGTATATTCAAGATATGAATTTTTACCGTACCTCGATCGTCCATGAAATTGCCCATCAGTATTTCTATGGGGTAGTGGCGAATGATCAATATAATGAGGGCTGGGTTGACGAAGGGATAACAGAATTTGCGACATCTATGTATTTTTATGTTGCGGAAAATCAGTCGGAGGGACAGGCGTTTGCTCTTCCTAAGCACCGGATGGATATGATTAAGGAAGCAGGTCTAGGCAGACAATATTCCAATGTTCCCGTCCATGAATTGAAGCATACTGGCTATATGTATGGGCAGCCTGCAGTCGAATTGTTAAAAATGATGAAGGCAAAGTATCGATTGAAAGGGGATAATGTAAAGGAAGTGGGTATGCAGTTCCTTTCTGATTACTATCATCACTTTATGTATAAGGAAGTAAATACAGAAGAATTTGTTCGTTTTACAAAGGATTATTTCCTAGTTCCGTCAGGATATTTTAATGGCTGGCTGAATATTTAAGAAAAAACAAGCAGTTCAAAACGCTGCTTGTTTTTTAATCGATTTTATCGATCATTATTTTTTTTCCTTTTTGTTTAGGAACACGTATTTTTAATAAACCATTTTGATAGGAAGCTTTTACTTTATTTTCATCGATTGGCTGTGGAAGAGGAATGCTTCTAATCGATTTTTTCATAGAAGTTTGCTTTTTGATCATTTCATGATGATCATTTTCCTCTGTGATAGACTCTAGGGAAAGGACAGTAATCGTGACATAATTATCAATCACATCAAGTTGGATTTGTTCCTTATTTACGCCTGGAAGCTCTGCAGAGATGATGTGCTCATCATCCGTTTCACTTACACTTACTTGAAATGACATCGCAGAGGAAGTAAACGGATTTTTAAAAAATTCATCCATCGTCTGTAAAAATCCTCTCACAGGCTTATCGTGAAAAAAGTGATTCATAGATCTCATCAAATCTCCAAAAGGCTCATTTTTATCTTTTTTATTCCGCTCATTCATAATTCCAGCCCCTTTCATAGAAAAGCATAAGACACCTGCTCCGTGTTTATGCCATGATATCATATGAAAAGAAGTGGGTAATTGTTCCAATTGGGCGAATAAAAAGAAAGAACCGTAGGAATTTACGATTCATGTTAAATAATTTCTTCTAATAGCCTTTCGGAATCAATAATGATATTGCCATTAGCATCTGTTTCAATTAATTTATCTTTTTTCAACTTTGTTAATGTCCTGCTGACGGTTTCTCTCGTCGTGCCAATCATATTTGCGAGGTCTTTGTTTGTAAACTCTGCCTTCAAAAGGAATAAACCGTTTTCTAGCGCTTCTCCATGAAGTTTAGCTAATCGTACGAGCAGCTTAATAATCTGTTCATACGTATTATTTAATACTTGTGCTTCCAATCGTTCTTGTAAATCCACTATTTTTTCACCGAGAACATTAAATACTTTAATACATAATTCGGGATTATCGATTAATACGCTCTCAAACTGGTCAATCGGAACAACGACTAGTTTCGCATTTTCCAGCACTTCTGCAAACGCAGGATATCCTCCTTTACGGAAGAAACCGACATGAGGAAACATATCCCCGCTTTTTGCGATTGTTACAATTTGCTCTTTTCCGTTTATATCACTTTTATAAATTTTGATGCGGCCGCTTTGAATGAAGTAAACATTTTCAAGCGGATCATCCTGCATAAAGATGTGGCTTCCTTTCCTCCATTCTCTAGAGATTGAAATCCCGACAATTTTATCCATTTCTTTATCACTCAGCCCGCGGAAAAGGGTAAATTGGGAAAGCATCTTTTTTATTTCAATTGTTTCCATATTTTCACCTCTGCTGGTAAAAGCCATTATTACCAATATTGTAACAAAAAAAACAGTTGAAAAAAGCTAATTCATGACAAAAGTTTGAACGTTATATGAAAGGAAGCAGAGAGAGGATAAAGTTGGCAATGGAAATATAAAAAAAATATAAAGAATCACTTTTTTAACGAACGCTTATTCGCTAGAATGATAGATATGAGGTGAATAAAATGAAAGTTCGAAAAGACCTTAATGAAATAATGAATCATTTAAAAGTAGATGAATCATTCAAAGAGAATATTGTCCATTGGGAAACGATTGAAGAAAAAGAGGCAACAACAGATGAACTGCCTTTAGACATACACCCAGCCCTTAAGGAAGCATTGCAGAAGCGGGGAATTACAAGACTGTACACCCATCAGAAATCTGCTTATGAAGAAGCCATTCAAGGAAAAAGTATTGTCGCCGTTACTCCAACTGCTTCAGGGAAAACGTTATGCTACAACTTGCCGGTTTTGCAAACAATCATAAATGATCCAAATTCAAGAGCATTATATATGTTTCCGACAAAAGCCTTAGCACAGGATCAAAAGAGTGAAATAAATGAAATCATCGAAGAGGCAGGGCTGCCAATTAACAGCTATACATATGATGGAGATACTCCTTCGAATATTCGGCAAAAGGTACGTAAAGCGGGACATGTTGTGATTACAAATCCGGATATGCTCCATTCGGCTATATTGCCTCATCATACGAAATGGGTCTCACTATTTGAAAATCTGAAATATGTTGTGATTGATGAACTCCATATATACAGAGGAGTTTTTGGAAGCCATGTGGCAAATGTTATTAGACGTTTACAAAGAATTTGTCGGTTTTATGGAAGCAATCCCGCCTTTATTTGTACTTCTGCGACGATTGCCAATCCGCTAGAGTTAGCAGAAAGTCTTACAGAAAAACACGTTTCGCTTATTGATAATAACGGAGCACCGAGTGGGAAAAAACATTTTGTCTTTTACAATCCTCCGATTGTTAATCCTCCGTTAAATATCAGAAAAAGTGCTACATTAGAAGTAAGAAAACTTGCAAGTGAACTATTGAAAAATAAGGTTCAGACGATTGTTTTTGCAAGAAGCCGTGTGCGGGTGGAGATTTTAGTCACTTATCTGCAAGAGCTTATTAAGCATAAATTAGGACCAAAAGCGATACGAGGGTATCGTGGAGGCTATTTGCCAACGGAAAGGCGTGCGATTGAAAGAGGTCTCCGTTCAGGAGAGATATTTGGAGTAGTGAGTACTAATGCACTTGAATTAGGTGTTGATATCGGGCAGCTTCAGGTTTGTATTATGACAGGATATCCTGGAACGATTGCAAGCGCATGGCAGCAAGCTGGACGAGCAGGGAGAAGGCATAGTGAATCCCTTGTGATTATGGTCGCTTCAAGCAGTCCCCTTGATCAATTTATCATTCAAAACCCTGATTATTTTTTCAAACGCAGTCCTGAAACAGCCAGAATTAACCCAGATAACTTGATCATTTTAATTGACCATATGAAGTGTGCGGCTTACGAGCTTCCCTTTAAGTCTGGTGAGCGATTTGGTTCTTTTGAAACAGAAGAAGTGCTTGAATATTTGGCAGAAGAGAGGGTTCTTTATCAAAATGGTGATAAATTTTACTGGATGAATGATTCATTTCCAGCCCATAATATAAGTCTTCGTTCTGCCTCTCAAGAAAATGTTGTCATTATTGATCAATCCGATGTAGCAAACGTAAAGGTAATTGGTGAAATGGATCGTTTTTCAGCCATGACTTTATTACATGATGAGGCCATTTATCTGCATCAGGGCACACAATTTCAAGTGGAGCTGCTTGACTGGGA
Source organism: Cytobacillus sp. (assembly GCF_032154635.1). Lineage (GTDB taxonomy): Bacteria > Bacillota > Bacilli > Bacillales > Cytobacillaceae > Cytobacillus. The sequence goes on from NZ_JALDXW010000001.1 coordinate 348,806, forward strand.
GGAAAAGAAAGCATTTGTAAGAGAAGTGGATGTTGATTATTACACAGATGCCAATCTTGCCGTTCAGCTAAAAGTTTTAGAACAGGATAAGCAACAATTTATCTCCTCAGGTGAAATCGGCTATGGGGATGTAAGCATCACTGCGATGGCAACAATTTTTAAGAAAATAAAATTTGAAACACATGAAAATATCGGTTCAGGGCCAATCTCGCTTCCAGAAGAGGAATTACACACTAGTGCTGCTTGGATTTCTTTACATAAAGAAATAGGGCAGTTCAATCAAGAGAGATTGGAGCAAGGACTAATAGGGACTTCACATGCGCTTAAATCAATTGCTCCCTTATTTGTCATGTGTGATCCTCAAGATATCCATGTTGTCCCGCAAGTGAAAGCAGCCCATAATGAGAAACCAACGATTTTCTTCTATGATCGCTACCCAGGAGGCGTTGGCTTGAGTGAAAAAATATTTGATGGATTCCAGCTTGTTTTAAAAGACGCAAGTGATCTAGTGAAGAAATGTCAATGTGCTTATGGATGTCCTTCATGCATTGGCATTGAATCCTCTTCTGAGAACGCAAAGACGGATGTTCTGAAAGTATTTGAAATGTTCATGAATGGTGAGATTCATGTCAATTAAAAGGAAACTGAATAGACTTAAATCACATCTTTCACAAGAAGAGAGCACAAAAAGTGTTCTCAAAACTTGCCAATCCAGAGAAAGTGAGATTCCCTATCTAGATGTTTGGGAAGCCGATGGGGTGACTCCTTATTTCTTAGATGGAAGCTATTGCCTAATTAGAGAACGAAGGTTTCCAATTGATCAGCAACATGGAATCTATTCTTTCTCACAATTCTTTACAGCAGTGAATGCGTGGAATGAACGAGGAATGAAACATCCGCTTTCAGCTGCAGGCATTGATCCTGAAAGCTTTGTATTCTTTGATACAGAAACAACAGGTTTAGGCGGAGGCACGGGGAATTCTATCTTTATTCTTGGACATGCGAGATTATCCGGAGGGGAAATTCATTTAAAACAACATATTCTGCCCTTTCCTGGAGCAGAGGTCCCTTTATATCAAAGTTTTCTTGAAAGTGCTGACTACACGACGATGGCTACTTATAACGGAAAGTCCTTCGATTGGCCGCAAGTGAAAACCCAGCATACATTGATACGAGAACATGTCCCTAAACTCCCGTCATTTGGACATTTTGATTTATACCATGCATCAAGAAGAATGTGGAAGCATAAATTAGAACGAATGAAGCTGTCCATTGTTGAGAAAGAAGTGCTAGGTATTGAACGAAAGGATGATCTTCCAGGCTTTTTAGCACCAATGATTTATTTTGACTTTGTAGAAAGAAAAGATCCGCAAGGCATGCTAGGGATTTTAAAGCATAATGAAACGGATATTTTATCGCTCATCAGTCTATACACACATCTTTCATTTCAGATTCTTGGTCTTGACCAAAAACAAACAGCAAAGGAAATATATGAAATAGGAAGGTGGTTTTCGCACCTAGGAGAAGTAGAAACAGCGAAAGAATCATTTACACGTATAGCCAATAGCATGAACAGTGAAACAACTGCAGCCAAGCATGCTCTTGCTTTTGAGTACAAGAAACAGAAAAAATGGACAGATGCCATACATCTTTGGGAAGACATAGTTGGCAAGGGAGAAGAAGAGGCAATCATACTTGAGGCTTGTATTGAATTAGCAAAGATTTATGAGCATCGAAAAAAAAACCTCCAAAAGGCAATTTATTTTACTAAGAATGCAGAAGCATCTTTTTTATCATTACAAAGTGTTAACAATAGTAAACTGACAATTAGTCATCAAGAAATTATAAAAAGATTAAAAAGGCTGAACAGGAAAGTATATTTAAGTTGTCATGAGGTCTAGGGTGAATATTTCCAAAACCCACTATTTCCTAGTTGTTTGTCCATATTGAAAGCTGTAAAATGTATTACTGTGTGGTGTAAACAGTTTAGGAATAATTTAGTGTGAGGCTGGTAGCATGTATAAAACAATATTATTCATTTTCTTTATCGTAATTATCTTTACCATGGTACTTTTTAGTAACTTTAGAGATAGTTTTTATAGCATGTTTTAATCCCATTTATAAATTTGGGGTTTAAATTAGACTTTTTCATTAGTACAAGAGTAACCCTTTTAACATAGGCTATTAATGTAAGTAAACTATGAAGAAAGGGGATCTTTACATGTATTGCGGACCAAGACCTACTAATGTATTGCCGGCAATTGTCCATCCGACAAAATGCTGTGTAAACAATACGTTCCAAAATAATGTGGTTCCACATATCCATCCAACACATACAACAAATGTTAACCACATTAACTTCCAGCATCAACATTATTTTCCACAAACGCAATCAACTGTGAATCAAGTAACGAATCAGCAGTTTGTTGCAGCACCAGGTCCAGCACTTGGCGGCTTTGGAGGCCCAGTACCTGGAGGCTTCGGTGGCCCAGTACCTGGAGGCTTTGGTGTTCCACGACCGGGCTTTTATGGTAGATAAATAGAAATGCAGCACGAAAGAGTTACATGTTTGGAAACAAGGGTTGTTTGCCCTTGTTTTCTTGTGTGCTATAAATGTCAATTTTCTTAATTAAAATAATAATTGACTCTTATACTTTTTTAAGGCAAAATTTCAATTATTAGAGCATACATAGAGGGGCTTAAGAAAATTGGCGAAAGTTGCGATCATTTCGGGTTACAAACCTTATGAAATTGGAATCTTTAAGAATAATGATCCTGCAGTAGCATTTATTAAAAAAGCAATAAGGAATCAGCTTATTACTCTACTTGAGGAAGGGCTGGAGTGGGTGATTATTAGCGGCCAGCTTGGTACGGAATTATGGGCGGCTGAGGTAGTGTTAGAGCTACAATTAGAAGCATATCCAGAACTGCAGCTCGGTGTAATCACCCCTTTTTTAAACCAGGAGGAAACTTGGAAAGAAGAGAATAAAGAATGGTATGAATCGATACTTACTCAAGCAGACTTTATTGACTCTGTTTCAAGAAAACCTTATGAAAACCCTTGGCAGTTTCGTTTGAAAAATCAATTCTTTATAGAAAAAAGTGATGTCCTTCTGCTGTTTTACGATACAGAAAAAGAGGGAAGCCCGAAATATCTGTTTGAAACGGCAAAAAGACAGCAGGAAAAGAACAATTATGATATTCGCTTAATCAATTTTTATGATTTACAAGTAATTGTTGAAGAGGAACAAATGAAAGAACAAGACTATTATTAAAAGAGTAAGAAAAATTGACAAATATGCATATCTTTGAAAAAATAAAAGTATTGATTGGTGTATATTGAGGTGAGTGTTATGCTTTCGGATAAAATTAAACTAACGGCAAAAGATATTTTAGAGAAAGAATTTAAGTCAGGCATGCGGGGATACAAACCGGAGGATGTTGACAAATTCTTAGATTTAGTAATTAAAGATTATGAAGTGTTTTATCAGGAAATTGAAGATTTGCAGCAAGAAAACATGAGATTAAAGAAACAATTAGAGGATGCTTCAAGGCGTCCAACTACATCTCAGACGGCAGGTACAACTAATTTTGATATTTTAAAACGGTTATCTAATTTAGAAAAACATGTTTTTGGCAGTAAATTGTACGATTAACAGATTCTCCTATTTTTTCAAACAGAAAACCATTGCTATATGATCGAAAGTTGCATATAATAACTTTTGTACTCATTAATGACGTTCGGGTAATCGCTGCAATGAGCATTTTGCTGCATTGTAGAGGAAAGTCCATGCTCGCACGGAGCTGAGATGCCTGTAGTGATCGTGCCTAGCCAAATCATAAGCTAGGGCAGTTTGGCTTAAGCTAGACTGACGGCAGGGAAAATGCCTAAGTCCTTTGGATATGGCATGACTACCTTGAAAGTGCCACAGTGACGGAGCCTTTTCAGAAATGAAAAGGGTGGAACGAGGTAAACCCCGCGAGCGAGAAACCCAAATAATGGTAGGGGCACTTTCTCTGAGGAAATGAACAAGGAGAAGGACAGGTGACAATTGTTCACCTGTAGATAGATGATTACCACCTTAGTACGAGGCTACTTGCCGTTCGCAGTACAAAGGAACAAAACATGGCTTACAGAACGTTATTAGTGAATAATTTTCGAAACATGATTGAAGCTCTCCTTTTTTAAGGAGAGCTTTCTTGTGTTTCAGCACAAATACATATATGATTAAAGTATGTGAATTACTTATCAAACGTGTTAATAGAGGAAACATTAAAGACTCATAACATTAGGCGAATAAGGATGAATATAGTATGTTGGAGTTTATAAAACAACGTGATCCACTTAATATCGTTAAGATAGCAAGGACAGTCTTTGAAAATACGAGTGAGGGTGTCATGATTACAGATGCCCGCGGCAGAATAATTTCAGTCAATCCTGCATTTGAAATTGTTACAGGTTATAATGCAGAAGAGGTAATGGGCAATAATCCTAATATTCTGCAATCTGGCGTGCATGATGAAGCTTTTTATCAAACCATGTGGAAGCAAATATATGATACAGGATTATGGAAGGGGGAAATCTGGAATAAACGTAAAAACGATGAACTCTATCCGGAATGGCTGACTATTAGCGCGATTAAAGATGCTAGTGGAAATGTAACAAATTATGTCGGAGTATTCAGCGATATATCTAACCAAAAGAGTACAGAAAAGCAACTTAGGTTTTTGGCGCATTATGATTCGTTAACGGGAGTTGCGAACAGGTACAGCTTAAATAAGCGTTTAGAAGGGTTATTACAAACGGCAGAAAAGTATCACCAGCAGCTGGCCATCCTGTTTCTTGATTTGGACCGATTTAAGCAAATTAATGATACATTAGGACATAATTATGGGGATTTACTTTTAAAACAAGTATCCTCTAGACTAAAAGGGATACTTAAAAATAAGGATATGATTGCTCGTCTAGGTGGTGATGAGTTTGTCATCGTTTTGCCCAATCTCAAGCATCCGAAAGAGGCAATCCATATGGCTGGACTGATCATTGATTCTTTATCTAAATCATTTTTACTAGATAGTCATGAAGTGTATGTTACGGCAAGTATAGGTATTAGCCTGTATCCTCTTGATGGAATCGATACAGAAACCTTACTAAAGAATGCAGATAAAGCGATGTATGATGCAAAATCTAACGGGAAAAATCAGTACGGGCTATACCATCAAGAAATGCACCAGAATGAATCTAGACAAATGATTTTAGAAACATACTTAAGAAAGGCATTGGAACGGAATGAATTCTACCTTGTTTATCACCCAATCGTAGATACAGGTTCACTGGAAATAGTGAGTGTGGAAGCACTTGTAAGGTGGAATCAAAAAACACTTGGCAATATCCCTCCTTCAGAATTTATCCCTCTAGCAGAAGAAACAGGGTTAATTGTGCCATTAAGTGAGTGGATTATTCAAAAAGCTTGTGAAGACTTAAATAGTATCCATTTAAACGGGGCAAAAATTAGAATGAATATTAATGTATCTGCCCTCTATTTTAATCAGCTCGGGTTTATTAAATCTTTAAATGATATTTTCCAAAAGACAAATGTCAGCACACGACATATCGTATTGGAATTAACAGAAAGCATGATCATGCCAAATGCAGAAGAAACAGTAGATAAGCTTGTTAAACTAAAGCAGCTTGGTATAAAATTATCAATAGATGATTTTGGGACTGGCTACTCCTCACTAAGCTATTTAAGTCGCTTCCCTCTTGATACATTGAAAATTGATCAAAGCTTTATTAAAGGGATAGCTTTGTACAAAGAATATAGTTCGATTGTTGAAGCCATCATCATAATGGCCAATCGCCTGAATTTAAAGGTGGTAGCTGAAGGAGTAGAGAATAAGAAACAATATGAACTGTTAAAAAAAGAAAAGTGTGACTATATTCAAGGGTATTACATAACAAAACCACTCCCTAAGCATAAACTACTGACATTATTGCAAGATTGGGATGGGAACAATTTAATTTAAGGGTGAAATTATGTTTGATTTAATAGCTACATCAGCTATGGGGCTTGAAGCTCTAGTAGCGAAGGAAGTGCGTGATCTTGGATATGAATGCGTAGTTGAAAACGGCAGAATCACATACAAAGGTGATGCCTTAGCAATTGCGCGCTCAAATCTATGGCTGCGGACAGCTGACCGAATTAGAATAAAGATTGGTGAATTTAAAGCAACAACCTTTGATGAGCTTTTTGAGAAAACGAAAGCACTTCCATGGGAAAACTTTTTACCGGAGGATGCGGAATTTCCAGTAACAGGGAAATCAGTCAAATCCCAATTATATAGTGTACCTGATTGTCAGGCAATTGTAAAAAAAGCGATTGTTGAAAGAATGAGAAAACATTATAAGAAATCAGGCTGGTTTGAAGAAAACGGTCCCCTATTTAAAATAGAAGTGGCATTACATAAGGATGTTGCTTTGTTAACAATTGATGCCAGCGGAAGCGGGCTGCATAAACGAGGATATCGTGCAGGACAAGGGGAAGCACCTTTAAAGGAAACACTTGCTGCTGCTCTAATTATGCTAACTAATTGGACACCAGACAAGCCGTTTGTTGATCCGTTTTGCGGCTCTGGCACGATTCCGATTGAAGCAGCATTAATTGGTCAAAATATTGCTCCTGGCTTCAATCGTGAATTTGTTTCTGAAGGCTGGCATTGGGTTCCTGACAAAGTATGGGAAGAAGCAAGGCTGGAGACGGAAGATCTTGCCAACTATGACCAGCCATTGGATATTACTGGGACAGATATCGATCATCGAATGGTGAAAATGGCTGAAGAGAATGCATTTGAAGCCGGATTAGGGGATTTAATTCACTTCAAGCAAATGCAGGTGAGGGATTTTACGACAACAAAGGAATACGGAGTCATCGTAGGGAACCCGCCATATGGCGAACGGTTAGGAGATAAGGATGCTGTCCAAAAAATGTATGCAGAAATGGGTGCGGCATTGGCACCATTAGACACTTGGTCTATTTATATTCTTACCTCGAATGAACAATTTGAGCAATTCTATGGAAAATCTGCCACTAAGAAGCGAAAGCTATTTAATGGATTTATTCGCACAGATTATTATCAATATTGGGGAAAGCGTCCACCTAGAACAAAATAAAGAGCATACTTTCTCCTGATCCTGAATACCATATATTTATATCAAAAATGGTCAGGAGGGCTCTGAATGTATGATTCAAGAATTGATTTCAATAAAATTTCTCAATCTTTAACAGATACGATCGAAGCTATAAAAGAAGAACAGGATATATTATCATCGAAAGCTCTCGAACAGCTTCAACATGCACAAAGTGAACTCCAGCAAGCAATGACTTACTCGTTCTCATTCTTACATAGATAAAGAATGAAAAATAACTAATGAAAGAGGCTGGGACATAACTAGCTTCAAATAAAGAGAAAGGTGAATTTGAGGGTG
>NZ_JALDXW010000071.1:0-10071 GCF_032154635.1 Cytobacillus sp.
AGAAAGGCTGATGGAAGATCCATCAGCCTTAAATAGTCGGGAATAACTAACATAGGGACAGAGTCAGTACATTCAATTTGTTAAATGAAGGATTAATCCATCATCCGTTTCTTAAATGTAGCATACGCCAGTAGAAAGGAAGCAGCAATCCATGCACTTATTACTGCAAAATATGTCCAAACATCTCCAAATCCCCCACCTGCTTCAACTGCCTTTGCCAATTCAACTAACTGGCTATTCGGCATATATTCCGCAACTTTTAGAACCGGGAATTTCTCAGCTAATCCAGCAGCAAATGACCCGAAAGTAAAGATAAAGAAAAATGGCATAATGACAACGGAAGCTTCCATCACTGACTTCGTGACAAGACCAAGGAGAGTTCCCAGTCCGATATAAAAAATGGCTGACAATATAATACCAACCGCAATAAGACCTATACTCTCAGGTTGATAATCTACAATATAAGCAGACAGAACTATGATAACCATCGTAGTAATAAAAGTGAGGAGACTCTTCCCCGCCAGAATTTCTAATGTACTAGCTGGAGAAAGCATTAAGCCACGCAGTGTATTTTTCTCTTTTTCTTCTGCTATTAACGAACATTGAACATATGCCCCTACTAAAGACAGAGTCATATTAAATACAATATAGTGCATATCAATTGTCATATTCCCTTGCCAGCCATATAGAAAGGCCATAAATATGGGGATCACCACTGTAAAGGACACATACATATTCTTGCTGACATCTTTATAATCCTTTTGAAAAATCGCCATCGTCCGCTTCAATGAAAAAGTCATGATAATTTCCTCCCTGTAATTTCTACGAAAATATCTCCAAGAGTCGGTTCATTCGAATGCACAGATATAACTTTATTTTCACTCATTAGTTGATACATTGTTTGTGCACCTTTTTCTCCTTTATGAATGATTTCAATCTTGCCATCTGCAAGCTCTACAGTTAGCGTGTCGTCCGCATACTTTTTCTGCAGCTCTCTTGGCGGGCCAATCAATTGGATTTTTCCATTATTTAAAAAAGCAACTCGATCACAAAGCAGCTCAGCCTCATTCATATCATGTGTTGTCAAGAAAATCGTCGTCCCATTCTCTTTTAGCTGCTCAAGCCCTTTATAAATATGCCTAGAATTGACTGGATCAAGCGCAGAAGTCGGCTCGTCAAGAAACAATAGCTCAGGCTTATGCAGAAAGGCTCTTGCAAGTGTTACCCTTTGGAGCATACCTTTTGAAAGCTTCGAAACGACTTTCTTTTTATTATCCTTAAGGTTTACCATCTCTAGTACTTCATCAATTCTTGTTTCATTTACATCATATAGACCGCAATAAAGCTTCAAGTTATCCAAGACCGTTAATCTTTCATAAAGTCCGCTATTATCTGTTAATACGCCGATTTTTTTACGATAACGAGCTTCCTTTAGCTTTGAAGCTGGAACACCGAAAACATTTGCATCTCCGTCCGTTTGAGCTAATTGTGCAGTTAAAATTTTTATTGTCGTTGTTTTTCCGGATCCACTTGGACCTAAAAATCCAAATGTCTCTCCTTTTCTTACTTTAAACGAAACATCCTTTAATGCTGTTTGATTGGCAAACATTTTTGCTAATCCCGCAACTTCTATAATGTTCTCCATTTTCATCCTCCTGGCCAATTTGATTTGCTTGTTGTCATGTTTTGCTTTAGCACCGTTAAGCGCCTTTGCTTTCGTATGACCTAATCTTATGAAACAAATCATTGCCATGCATCATTATTTGGATGAAAAGAGCAAATTACAGAGTGAATGGAGCAATATTTACTTGGAATGGAGCATTATTTTAGCCCTAACATCCCTTTCAATTCTGCCATTTTCGTCTTTGATAACGGGATGGATGACTTTTTCGCATCACCTAATACTAAGGTAAAGCTATTTCTTGTCCAAGTGACAACCTCACGAACCTTTTGTAAATTAACAATGTAAGAACGGTGACATCTAAAGAACCCGTATGGATGTAGACGGGTTTCAAGCTCTGCCATCGTAAACACACATGGATACATTTCTCCTTTAATATAAATATTGTACTGCCCTTCATTGCTTTCTATGTAATCAATTTCTGGAGGATCAAATAATACAATTTTGTCATTCACCTTTGTAGGAATCTTTTCAAAGCGAACAGGCTGGATCATTATTTCCTCTTCAATTATTTGATCCTCCGTTATAAGTTCTTCTCTTGGTAATGCATCTGTTGTCTCTTCGTCAGCAACAACATCCAGCACATGCAATCCTGTTTCATCTAAGCGGCAAACCTTATCTGTTACAGAGAGTGCACTTTCCATGTTACTTGTTAGGACGACTACAGCCTTGCCGTTTTCACTTACTCTTCTTACAAGCTTCAAAAATACCTGTTTCGTTTCCAAATCGGCATTCTGGTCTGGTTCTTCAAATAAAAACAAGGCGGGATTCTGAAAAAGCAAGCGCCCAAAATGCACTCTCCTTTTTTCGGAAGCGGTTAGCCTGCTAAGGCGAATATTCCGTTTAGGCTCTAGCTGAGTCATACGCAGGGCTTCATCCATTGAAAGCTCCGACCCGTATAGTTTTTTGAAAAAGGAAAAGTGATCCTTTACACTCAATCTTTCGTATAATCCATCGTCCAAAAGATACATGCCGACTTGATCGAAGTAAGCCTCTTTTGATTTCGTAATTTCTTGTCCATTTATGATTAATTCTCCACTTGAAACAGGGAGCTCTCCTAAAAAAAGCTTGATTAATACGTTCCGCACATTCGTGCTCGAATGAATAGCAACCACCTCATGCTCCAAAACCTCTAAACTAAAGACGGGAAAAACTAATGAATGCTCCTCATGTTTTTCTAAATCATTGATTTTCAAAATACTCACTGTGATCACCTAATGTTCATTTAATATAAAAGTTATAAAAAGGGGAAAGTTATGCCATTTTACATTTTTTTCTTCCCATCATTATAACTTTATCATTCTATATTTTCACTACTATCTTTGTAGATTGTTAGCTTTTCCTGGGAAATATTAAGAGAAATTGTCGAAAAAGAGCTGATGGAAAAAATCCACCAGCTCTTTGTTTTATCTCTTCTTGATTTCCTCTAATAATATCTTGTTTACTAATGGCGGGTTGGCTTGCCCTTTCGTTGCTTTCATGATTTGACCAACTAGGGAGCCAGCTGCCTTTTCTTTTCCATTTTTATAATCCTCAATAATTTTCGGATTGTTATCTAATACTTCTGTGACAATTTTCAATAGCGCGCCTTCATCTGAAATTTGGACAAGACCTTTGTCCTTTACAATTTGTTCAGCATTGCCGCCATTTTCAATCAATTCTTTAAATACTTTTTTGGCAATCTTTGAAGAAATGGTTCCATTCTCAATGAGTTTAATCATTCCGGCAAGAGCTTCAGGAGTTAAAGCTGTTTCATCCAATTCCTTTTGTTCTGCTTTTAAATAGGCAGAAAACTCACCCATGATCCAGTTCGACGCTTGCTTCGCTTCTGCTCCAGCTTGAACGGTTGCTTCAAAGAAATCTGCCATTTCCTTTGTTACGGTCAAGACAGCTGCATCATAGGCAGGTAAGCCTAGCTCTTCTACATACCGTTTTTTCCGCTCATCAGGAAGCTCAGGAATCTCCGCACGAATTCGGGCTTTCCAGTCCTCATCAATATGAATATCTAAAAGGTCTGGCTCAGGGAAATAACGATAATCATCAGATCCTTCTTTCACACGCATCAAGATCGTCGTGTTTGTTGCTTCATCGTATCTAAGTGTTTCTTGCCCAATCACGCCTCCAGCAAGTAAAATTTCTTCTTGGCGTTTTTCTTCATATTCTAATCCTTTACGGACAAAGTTAAAGGAGTTTAAGTTTTTCAGCTCTGTTTTTGTGCCAAATTCTTTTTGTCCAACTGGGCGGAGAGAAATATTGGCATCGCAGCGCAATGAACCTTCTTCCATCTTGCAATCTGATACACCCGTATATTGAATGATTGATTTTAACTTTTCAAGATAGGCATACGCTTCGTTTGGTGTGCGAATATCGGGTTCTGAAACAATTTCAATCAGCGGTGTTCCTTGACGGTTATAATCCACCAACGAATAGCCATTGCCATGTGTCAGCTTCCCAGCATCTTCTTCTAAATGAATGCGTGTAATGCCGATTTTCTTTTTATACCCATCCACTTCAATCTCAATCCAGCCATGCTCGCCAATAGGCTTGTCAAACTGGGATATCTGATATGCCTTTGGATTATCAGGATAAAAATAGTTTTTTCGGTCAAATTTCGTAATCGGAGCAATCTCACAGTTAAGTGCCATCGCTGCCTTCATTCCGTATTCAACGACTTTCTTATTCAAAACAGGAAGAACACCTGGATAGCCAAGATCAATAACTGATGTATTTGTATTTGGTTCAGCACCGAAATGGTTCGGGCTCGCTGAGAATATCTTCGAATCTGTTTTTAATTCAACATGGACCTCTAGTCCAATAACCGTTTCAAATTTCATGTCTGATCCCCCCTTACAATCCCGGCTTTTGTTTATGAAATTCTGTAGCCTGTTCAAAAGCATGTGCGACACGGTAGACCGTGCTTTCATCGAAGTGGTTGCCGATGATTTGCAGTCCAAGCGGCAATTCGTTTACAAATCCACACGGAATAGAAATTCCTGGTACACCAGCAAGGTTGACAGGAATCGTTAATATGTCATTTGCATACATTGTTAGCGGATTTTTTGTATTTTCACCCATTTTAAAGGCTGGAGTAGGTGTTGTTGGGCCAATTATGACATCGTATTTCTTAAATACTTCTTCAAAATCATTTTTAATTAATGTACGAACCTTTTGTGCTTTTTTATAATAAGCATCATAATAACCTGAGCTCAGTGCAAATGTTCCAAGCATAATCCGGCGTTTAACTTCTTCACCAAATCCTTCTGCTCGGGTCTTTTTATATAAATCAATTAAGCTCTCCGCATTTTCTGTCCGGTATCCATAGCGCACACCGTCAAATCTTGCAAGGTTTGCGGATGCTTCTGATGAAGATAATAAATAATAGGCAGCAAGTGCATATTTAGAATGTGGCAGGGATACTTCTTCCCATGTTGCACCTAGATTCTCCAGCACCTTTAAAGCTTCTAATACTGATTGACGCACTTCTTCTTGGACGCCTTCACCTACATATTCCTTCGGCACAGCAATTTTTAAGCCTCTAATATCACCTGTTAATGATTCAACGAATCTTGGTACGGCCACATTTGCAGAAGTTGAGTCCATCGAATCCAACCCAGAAATGGCTTGTAATAAATATGCATTATCTTCAACCGTTCTCGTAATCGGACCAATTTGGTCGAGTGATGAAGCAAATGCAACAAGTCCAAAACGGGAAACACGGCCATATGTTGGCTTCATTCCAACAACACCACAGAATGAAGCTGGCTGTCTAATCGAACCGCCTGTATCAGATCCTAAAGAGAATAATACTTCTCCAGCAGCTACAGAGGCAGCTGAACCACCAGAAGAGCCTCCAGGCACTCGATCTAGATTCCATGGGTTTCTAGTCTTCTTGTAAGCTGAATTTTCATTGGACGAGCCCATCGCAAATTCATCCATATTTAATTTCCCGATCGTAACTGTTTCTGCTTGATGCAATTTATTAACAACTGTCGCATTATAGATTGGATCAAAATTTTCTAATATTTTGCTTGCACAAGTAGTGCGCAATCCCTTTGTAACAATATTGTCCTTTACACCGATAGGCATTCCAAACAGAAGCCCTTTCGCTTCATCCGTTCCTAGCTTTTCATCCATTTGTTTTGCCGTTTTACGTGCTTTTTCCTCATCTAAAGTCAAAAAGGCTTGTACCTTTTCCTCCACTTCGCTAATGCGCTTGTATGATTCATCGACTAGATCGGTAACTTTCAATTCTTTTTTATGTAATTTCTCATGAAGCTCAGATACTTTATGATCAAATAAACTCAAAACCTTTCCCCCCTTATTCCATAATAGACGGCACTTTCACTTGACCGTCTTGATGTTCTGGTGCATTTTTCAGCACTTCAGACTGTGGCAATCCCTCTTGTGGGATATCTTCTCTCATCACATTTTTCATATCCAAGACATGCGATGTCGGTTCAACACCATCCGTATTTATTTCATTCAGCTGTTCAGCAAAAGATATAATCGCATCCAATTGATTTGTAAATTTTTCTGTCTCTTCTTCCGTAATTGCCAGTCTCGCCAAGTTTGCCACATGCTTAACCTGATCAGGAGAAATTCTAGACATGTAAGCCACCTCCAAATATGTTCTTTTCTTCACACAATATGATTTATCATATCAAACTTTCATACGTTAAACCACTACCTGATTTGACATAATATCCGATCCTTCTGCCTATTTTAACATGATTTGCAGTCATTACGCAGTTAATACTCGAGATATAAAAAAAGCAGATCCATACAGGATACCACTTTTTTTCCATCGACTATTATATTATATACTTATATTTTCTTTACTCTCCAAGAGAGGTTCATACATCATAATGGCGTGATTTTCGGTCACAAATTCATCACTGACCAACTGATTTTGCCTATTAAATACCCTTCTGTAAATCTCGTTGTGGCGCAGATAGCCGCCCCAATAGGCTGGGGTCACTTCGTGATTTTTCTCATATACCTCATAAGTATATAATGCAGGTTCATGTGCCCGCCATTCCCCAACAAGATGGGTATTTGTTATTTCAAGATTTAATTGATATGGAATGTTCGTTTCATTTTTTATTTGCAGATCAAGATAATTATAAGCACAAGTGGCACCGCTTCCAAATGGCTGTGTACGGTTTGAATCGGGAAAAACATCATAGCTATGGCGATGTCTCTCAACGACTGTAAGCGGACTATGCAAGGTCATCCAATAAATTAAATTGGAAAGCTGGCAAAGTCCTCCCCCAACACCTGTTTTAAATTTCCCATAATAAAGAACCATTCCGTCAACATACCCTTTTTTATAGGTTGTTTTTCCAATGAGCCGCCAATAAGAAAACGTTTCCCCAGGGTGAATAATAATCTTGTTTAATCGCGGTACCGCTTTTTGTAAATTTATAATTTTATTGTGCTGCAAAGACATCTCAACATCTTTTAATTTTCGAAGAAGAATGGATTGATGCTTTGCTATTAGATACGGAAATGGGTCATTACTTTTCTCCTTGGCATATTTTTTCCCATCTGTTATCCATTCTACATATCTCTTAATCGTGTAAAACCATGTCCCTGCACGAATTCTGCTTTTTGACCTTTGCTTTGGTCTTAAATCAACTGGATTCAAATATTTCACCGCCAAATGTACCATTTTCTATTAAATTAACATGATTTTTATGATTTTGGCAGTTTATTTGCAATCTTTCCTTATTATTTGCAAACCTCCTAGTTTATCTGCATTTCCCTTCTGTTGTCTGCAAACAAAAACAAAGGAGCCTTATTGACTCCTCCGCTTGAATACGTTCGAAAGGATCGTAAAGGCACCTTTTTTCTCTTTGGCTTTTTCCTGTTTTTTCACTCCCATTTCCTTTTTTACATAGATATCTTCCTTATCTATCGCATAGTCATATGCAAGGACAAGACCAATTTCCGAGTTATGATCTTTATTGGTTACGATTGTATAATCTACCATATATTTTCCTGCAACTTTTATATATTTAGAAAACTCGCCATAGCTCATATTGCCATTCAAGTATAAATGAGCCTTTTGATTTTCCTTCAATGCGTCCTCTACCTGTTTATACACGCCAGGCTCTCTTACTTGCGACTGAGTTAACGCAATAACAATTCGTTCTCTCAATGTTCCAAGAAATCTTCTTCGTTCATCTGGCTTTGTTTGTTTTTCACCATAAATCCCTTGCTGAATATAATCATCTACATTTTTTGACAAAGTTACATACCTCCCATTGATTTAAGGAAAAGAAGGGCTATTACTATGTATGTATTCATTTTATCAGTTGTGCTAGTATAATCATTACCTTTTTATACAAAAAAATCCTCTCTTCAAATGAAGAGAGGTGCAAAATAGGAGAAAAAGGTTAAATCACGATAGAATGGATAAATCATGCTGAAGGCTCTGAATCCTCCATACTCAACATATTGTTTGCAAAGGAGGGATTACACCTATTGCTTTGCAGCAGTAAATTGCTCTTCTTCAGTAGACCCTTTCAGGGCTGTTGTTGAAGAAGTTCCGCCAGTAATTGTCATTGAAACTTGATCGAAATAGCCTGTACCCACCTCCCTTTGGTGCCTTGTTGCCGTATAGCCATATTCCTCACTTGCAAACTCAGCTTGCTGCAATTCCGAGTAAGCAGACATGCCATATTCCTTGTATCCGCGTGCTAATTCAAACATGCTGTGATTTAGCGCATGAAAGCCAGCTAAAGTAACAAATTGAAATTTATAGCCCATTTTGCCAAGCTCCACTTGGAATTTAGCAATGGTTTCTTCATCCAGCTTACTTCTCCAGTTGAAGGAAGGGGAGCAATTATAAGCTAATAGCTTGCCAGGAAACTTTTTATGAATCGCTTCGGCAAAGCGTCTAGCTTCCTCTAAATCAGGTTCAGAGGTTTCACACCAAACAAGGTCGGCATATGGTGCATAGGCTAATCCTCTGGCAATCGCTTGTTCTAAACCAGCCTTCGTCCGGAAAAATCCTTCTGGCGTACGCTCGCCAGTAATAAATGGAGCATCATATGAATCTACATCACTCGTAATTAAGTCAGCAGCGTTGGCATCAGTTCGGGCAACAATTATAGTTGGCACACCCATAACATCTGCCGCCAATCTAGCAGCAATTAGGTTTTTCACTGCTGTCTGTGTAGGCAGCAGCACTTTACCGCCGAGATGGCCGCATTTTTTCTCTGAGGAAAGCTGGTCTTCAAAGTGCACACCACTTGCACCCGCTTCAATCATTCCTTTCATTAATTCAAACACATTAAGCTGCCCGCCAAACCCTGCCTCTGCATCTGCGACAATGGGAGCAAACCAGTCAATCGATTGATCCCCTTCCATATGATAAATTTGATCGGCACGCTGCAAGGCCTGATTAATTCTTTTCACAACACTCGGCACGCTGTTTGCAGGATATAGACTTTGATCCGGATACATATGACCAGAGAGGTTTGCATCAGCCGCAACTTGCCAGCCGCTTAAATAAATAGCCTTCAATCCTGCTTTCACTTGCTGGAGGGCCTGATTTCCAGTTAAAGCGCCTAATGCTGGAACGAAATCCTCTTCATTAATAAGCTTCCAAAGTTTCTCCGCTCCCCTGCAAGCAAGAGTATATTCAATATCAATTGACCCACGCAATTTAATTACCTCTAAAGCCGAATAGGGTCTTTCAATGCCATGCCACCGCTTATCCAATTCCCAGCTTTCTTGTAATTGCTGTACTCTTGCACCTGTCATGAATAAGTTCCTCCTTTAAAAATTCAATCAATTTTTTGTATGAGTAACTAGCTATGGGTTCATTAAATGAATGAACATCTCCGTTGTTATAATACAGTTATCAAACTATGTTAATTATTGTATAACAACATTTATGAATTTGGAAGGGTAAATTTTGAAATAATTAGAAATTTAATTCGACATACTTTGATAAATATAAAAGAACAAGCGCCTTGATCATCTCCGTACAAACGCAGAAGGGCTCCGACTGAGATAAAGGAAACACGGTAAGCGTAAACGAACCGATGTTGACTTATCGTAGAGAGGAGACCTGAAGTTTGATAGGCGATAGGCGCTTGTGCTAGATACTTCACTTGTTCTATGTTTATACTGTCTTATCTATGTACATAAAAAAGAGTGATCTGCCAAAGGCAAATCACTCTTTTGGTTATTTGTTTTACATTAGAACATTTCAGAAGTTGTTTTTGCTTGCATGTGAAGCTGGATGTAGTCAGGACCGCCTGCTTTTGAGTCTGTTCCTGACATATTGAAGCCGCCGAATGGCTGGTAGCCAACGATTGCACCTGTACATCCACGGTTGAAGTATAGGTTTCCAACATGGAAATCTTCACGTGCTTTTT
>NZ_JALDXW010000072.1:0-10060 GCF_032154635.1 Cytobacillus sp.
TTTTTATTTTGTTAATTCTATTAATAAATCTCCAGTTTGAATGGCTTCCCCATTTGTTACGAAAATATCGCTAACTGTTCCTGAAAATGGTGCTTGTACAGTAGTTTCCATTTTCATTGCTTCGGTAATCATGAGATGATCACCCTTCTCTACTTTTTCCCCTTTTTCAATCAATACCTTAATTACCGTTCCTGGCATAGATGCTCCAATATGATTTTCATTATAGGGATCAGCCTTTATCTTTGAAGCTACTGTTGACTTTATACTCTCATCTTTAATGACAACCTCACGCGGCTGCCCATTTAATTCGAAGTATACTACTCTATTTCCATCAGCTTGAGGCTGACCAATCGAAACAAGCTTAACAATTAGTGTTTTACCTGTTTCAATTTCTATCTCTATTTCCTCACCTAATCTCATTCCATAAAGGAATGTAGGTGTATCAAGAACAGATACATCACCAAATTGCTCTACCGTTTTTATATAATCCATGTACACCTTTGGATAAAGAGCATATGCAAGCGTATCATGTATCGTTACTTGTCTGCCAAGATCATTGAATAGCTTTTCCTTTATCGCCTCAAAATCTACATCCTCTAACAATTCCCCTGGACGAACTGTAATCGGTTGTTTATTTTTCAAGATAACATCTTGCAATTCTTTAGGGAACCCACCATATGGCTGTCCAAGATACCCTTCGAAAAGCTCTACAACCGAATCAGGAAAATCTAATGTCAAGCCTTTATTAATTACATCTTCTTCAGTCAGCTGATTTTGTACCATATACAGTGCCATGTCACCAACAACCTTTGAAGAAGGAGTTACTTTTACAATATCTCCAAACATTTGATTCACACGTGAATACATCTCTTTCACATCGTCCCATTTTTCCCCTAGTCCAACACCCTTCGCCTGCTGCTGTAGATTGCTGTATTGGCCGCCAGGCATCTCATGCTGGTATACTTCCGAGTGTGGGGCGATCATTCCACTTTCAAATTCCTTGTAATATTTCCGAACATCTTCCCAATAATAAGCTAATTGTTCGAGTGCTTGAATATTAATATTCGGTTTTCGTTCTGTCCCCTCAAGAGCATAGTAAAGTGAATTTGCACTTGGCTGAGATGTTAATCCGGCCATTGAACTGATTGCTACATCAACGATATCTACCCCTGCTTCTATTGCTTTTGCATAAGTAAAGATCCCATTGCCGCTAGTGTCATGTGTATGAAGATGGATTGGAATATTTACAGTTTCCTTCAGTTCAGAAATTAGTTGATAAGCCGCCTGCGGCTTAAGTAGACCTGCCATATCCTTAAGCCCTAATATATGCGCACCTTGGTTTTCAAGTTCTCTAGCTAAATTCTTATAGTAATTTAAATCATATTTTGTCTTTGCTGGGTCAGAGATATCACCCGTATAACAAATCGCAGCTTCAGCAATTTTTCCGGATTGGCGAACAGCATCAATCGCAACTTCCATTCCTTTCACCCAGTTTAAACTATCAAAAATACGGAATACATCTATTCCTGCTTGAGCCGATTTTTCAACAAACTCACGGATGACATTATCTGGGTAGTTCTTGTAACCCACTGCATTTGAGCCTCTTAAAAGCATTTGAAATAGAACATTTGGCATTTTCTCTCTTAAAGTCAGCAGTCTTTCCCAAGGATCCTCTTTAAGAAAACGATAGGCAACATCAAAAGTTGCTCCTCCCCACATTTCAAATGAGAACATTTCTGGTAATAGCTTTGCAGTTGGTTCAGCTATATGTTTAAGATCATTCGTCCTAACTCGAGTTGCTAGTAATGATTGATGGGCATCACGGAAGGTCGTATCTGTTAATAATACCTCCTTCTGCTCCTTCACCCATTTAACTACTCCTTCTGGACCATGCTTATCTAAAATTTGCTTTGTTCCTTCTTGATAATTATTTGTATAATTTAATTTTGGCACTCTCGGTGTTTCAAACACTGGTCTCTTCTTCTTTTCAATTCCCGGAAATCCATTTACTGTTACATTTCCAATGTATGTTAACATTTTCGTTCCACGGTCTTTTCGTTTTGGGAACAAAAATAGTTCTGGTGTATGATCGATAAAGGAAGTGTCATACTCACCAGTAAGGAACTTCTCGTGCTTGACAACATTTTCAAGAAATGGGATATTTGTCTTTATCCCGCGAATTCGAAATTCTTGAAGATTTCGGACCATTTTTGAAGCTGCTTGCTCAAATGTCATTGCTTGAGTAGATAGTTTTACAAGCAGTGAATCATAATAAGGAGTGATAACTGCCCCTTGGAACCCATTTCCAGCATCAAGACGAACACCGAACCCTCCACCTGAACGATAAGCCATTATTTTTCCTGTATCAGGCATGAAATTATTCAATGGGTCCTCTGTAGTTACACGAGATTGAATGGCGTAGCCATTCACATGGATATTTCCCTGCTTTGGAACCCCAACTTTTTCACTATGAAGCGGATATCCTGCAGCAACAAGAATTTGTGTATGAACGATATCTATTCCAGTTACCATTTCGGTAATTGTATGCTCAACCTGTACACGCGGATTGACCTCAATGAAATAAAACTCTTCACCTGATACTAAAAATTCTACAGTGCCAGCATTTATATAACCTACATTTTTCATCAATCTTACCGCAGCCTCACAAATTTCATCCCTTAATTGCGGGGATAAAGAAACACATGGTGCGACTTCAACAACCTTTTGATGACGACGTTGAACAGAACAATCCCGCTCATATAAATGAACAATATTGCCATGTTTATCACCAATGATTTGTACTTCAATATGCTTTGGTTTATTGATAAACTTCTCTACATATACTTCATCATTGCCAAATGCGGCTTTTGCTTCAGATTTTGCCCGATCATATGCTTCACTTACTTCATCAATATGGTTGACAATCCGCATTCCTCTTCCGCCTCCGCCAAGAGAGGCTTTTATAATAATCGGAAAGCCATGGCTCTCTCCAAAGCTAATTACGTCCTCCATACTCTTAACAGGACCGTCGCTGCCTGGAATGACAGGGATTTCAGCAAGCTGAGCTTGTGTCCTCGCCTTTACTTTGTCACCAAACATATCTAAATGTTTAGATTCAGGTCCAATAAAAATAATTCCCTCTTCTTCACATCGTCTTGCAAAATGGATATTTTCAGATAAAAATCCATATCCAGGATGAATAGCATCCACACCGCTATTTTTAGCAATATTAATAATGCCTTCTATGTCTAGATAAGCATCAATTGGTTTTTTTCCTTCACCAACTAAATAGGCTTCATCCGCTTTATATCTATGATATGAACCCGTATCTTCCTTCGAATAAATAGCAACGGTTCGAATATGTAGTTCAGTACATGCACGGAATACACGGATAGCAATCTCGCCTCTGTTTGCTACTAATACTTTGTTGATTGATCGGTTCAAGGAAACCACCCCTACTTTATTTTTTGATTTTTCTGGTAATTATTTTTATAGAACGGCCTTGATGCTAACCGTTCTCAAAACAACTATAACCAATATATCTTGTTTTCTATCTTCTTAAAAAAACGCATAAAATACATGCTATTTACGGTAGTTATAAATAGGGCCAGAAGCCTTTTGTACGTTGACAGATTGACTGGTTGCTTTACTATTTTTATATTTTTCTTCGTAGTTAATAAACATTGATACGTTAACAAGAATCCCCATCGCTAATGACAACTGCAAAAGTGATGAACCCCCATAACTCACGAAGGGCAAAGGCACCCCAGTAAGAGGAATGACTCCGGAAATACCTGCTAGGTTAATAAATGATTGAATTCCAATCATACTAGATATACCAATTGCCAACAAACTTCCGAATGGATCCTTACACTTTAAGCCAATATATATTCCTTTTAGCACAATATAGCCTAGAATAAAGAGAACAAAACATACACCAAACAAACCGAGTTCTTCGGCAATCACAGCCATAATGAAGTCCGTATGTGCCTCAGGTAAATAGCCTAGCTTTTGCACGCTATTCCCTAAACCTAGCCCCTTCAATCCTCCTGCACCTAGTGCTAAATATGAATTAACAAGCTGATAACCAAAATCTGTAGAAAATGGGTCTTGAAATGCTTCAATTCGGCCCATACGTACTTTCGTGAAGATCTTATCCTTCATTATTAAGACTAATGGAGCTACCATAATAAAACCGATTAACCCAAGCTTACATATATTTTTATAGTTCATTCCTGATGCAAAAATAATCGTTGCTGCAATTGCAAATATAATAGCAGCAGTACCAAAGTCAGGTTCCATCGCTACTAGAACACATGCTAGAAATAAATAAGCAAGCGGAGGAACAACCCCTCGATTAAACTCATTAATATATGATTGCTTCTTTGCATATACAGCGGATAAATAAATGATAACCGCTAGTTTAATAAATTCGGATGGCTGCAAACTGCGCTTCCCTAACTCAAACCAGCTTTGCGCATTGTTCGTAGCTTGTCCAAATACAAAAAGTGCAAATAGTCCTCCTAAGGAAATAAATACCATAGGGACAAGAATTTTGTTGCTCAGCATGGCTTTATAAGGAAAAATTGCCATGAAAATGAACGCAATTGCTGAAATGATCAAATGAGTCTTTTGTTTATTGAAAAAGTAATCGCTGTCAACCTTATTAATTTGTACCGCTGTAACCATACTTGCACTATAAATCATGATCAAACCAAACACAGATAACATGAGTACGGCAATAATTAAAGTGTAATCATATGATTTTAATATTTTTTTTACCATGTAGCCCTCTTCCCTTACTACTTGCATTAATTTATTTATTCTTCTAAAGCATTAAATTATCCTGCATGGAAGAGAAGATATATTAAATGTATCATACTAATTAATAAAAATCCACAATAATGTTATACTATTTATAAAAGGAATAACATTTATTTGAATGAATTTCTCTCCCACTTTTACGATGATAAAAAAACTCAAACAATTCAAATAGAATGTTTGAGTTTTTTTTAGCATTATTTTCTTACGGATGCTTCATGCAGAATAGATAGCTCTTTTTCTAACTCAGCTAAAATAGCTTTACCCTCAGATTCCTCAATTAAGCCAAGCCGAACAGCAAATTCGATTTCGCGAGATAGCCCAAACATTTGCGTATCAAGCACTTCTTCGTAAAGAGGACATTGAGGCATGGTGAGATTGTCCATCTGCACTTTAATTAGTTTTAATATTTTATCTGCATCAGCCTTTAATAGGGCATCTGCTTTTTTCTTATGATCTAGTATGATTTCAGAAGTCAACTTTCAATCCCCCCGTTTCCCGAGCGATTATCCTATCTATAAATTTTATACGTTAAAAGAGAAAAAAGCAAGGATAATACAGTGTACATAGGGAATAGAATGTTCATTTTTCACACTTAGTTAAAAAATACTAAAGTTGTATCTTTCTGCAAGAATTTCAAGCAATTTTATTCCAGCCATGCTATTGCCTTTTTCATCTAATGCTGGACCAAAGATACCGATGCCATATTTCTCTGGTACCACTGCAAGAATTCCTCCTGAGACACCACTTTTTGCAGGAATTCCCACCTTTATAGCAAATTCCCCAGATGCATTGTACATTCCGCACGTGACCATGAACGTCTTACAAATACGTGCGATTTGTATTGGAATCAATCTTTCTCCTGTTTCTGGATCCACCCCATTTAACGCAAATACTGCACCAATTCTCGCTAGATCAAAACAATTCATTTCAATGGCGCATTGCTTTGTGTAGGTTATCATCAACTCCTCCACATTTCCTTCAATCACTTTATGCTGCTTCATAAAATAGCATAGGGCCCTGTTCAGCCAAGCTGTTTCCAGCTCAGAATTTGCAACTTCCAAATCATAACAAACACTTGGTTTATTCACTAAGCGACGGATAAATTGAAGGATACGCTCCCACTTCTCATTCTCACTTTCTCCTTTGATCATATTTGTAACAGCAAGGGCACCAGCATTAATCATTGGATTGAGCGGTTTAGAAGGAATAGATGTTTCTAGCTTTGAAATCGAATTAAATGGATCTCCTGTCGGTTCCATCCCAACACGTTCAAAGACATAGTCCATCCCCCTATCTTGAAGAGCGAGTGCAAGAACAAGCACTTTTGATATGCTTTGCAGAGTGAATTTTCTCATATAATCGCCAGCATATATACATGAATTATTCTTTTCATAAATAGCAACTGACAAATCGTTCTTATTTACCTTTGCAAGTGCTGGGATATAGTCAGCAACTTTTCCTTTTTCTGAAATAGACCGCACTTCATCAACAATTGCCTGCAAATCATCATTTGAATGACACGTCATACAACCTTTCCTCCAAACAATACTACTCGTATATTTTTTTCTTGTTACTATCGTTTTCATTCTCTCATTAAGTTATGAGTATGACAAATTCCAAAAAAATCTGTATACTTACGGGTGTAATTACTGTTTGTTCGTGCCCTATTAGGAGGAATTTGTAATGGAAAAGATAATCTTATTTAGCGGAAAAGTAAAATATCCTATTACACTTGATCCGGGTGTATGGATTTTTGATGATCGCCGCGTCGATTTAACTACCTATTTTCATACTGAAGTAGAAAAAAAGGATGAATTAGAAGAATACACGAAGGAAATTTCTAAACATTGGGATAGAGAAATTATGGAAGGCGCAATCTTTCCGCCGACTCTTAAAACTGAAAAAAAATATGAAAAGGAAAAAGTACTGACAGGAACTTTCGGCATTCCATTTAAGCCATTTCTAAAAAATGCCGAGCCAGATCCTGATGCAAGTACATTAGTAATAGTTTGCGAGGAGGATGAAATCAGCATTCCTTTCGAAAAAGCAGAAGAGTTAATTTTAGGTTTTTCAGAAAATGGAAGACCATTATTAAAGGATGGGCCCGCATATGTTTATTATGGTGATGGTTCAAATAAAGATAACCCAATAAAAAAAGTGAAGGAATTTAGAGTAGAATAAAAGGAAGAAAGGGCGATGACCGTATCATCGCCCTTTCTTAAAGCAAATTTCTACAAAAGGTCCGCGGCTAATTGTGCAAGCCCCGATCGTTCCCCCTTAATGAGCTTAATATGCCCAGAAATCTTTTGATCTTTGAATTTTTCTACTACATATGTTAGTCCATTATTATATGCATCTAAATAAGGGTGATCGATTTGTTCCGGATCCCCCATCAAAACAATTTTACTGCCCTCACCTACACGGGTGAGAATTGTTTTCACTTCATGCTTGGTTAAATTTTGTGCCTCATCAATTATAATATATTGGTCAGGAATACTTCTTCCTCGTATATAAGTTAATGCTTCAACTTCAATTGATCCCATACCCGCTAATATAGCATCTAATTCTCCAGGCTTCTTTGCATTAAATAAATACTCTAAATTATCATATATAGGCTGCATCCAAGGTCTTAGCTTTTCTTCTTTTTCACCTGGAAGAAAGCCGAGATCTTTTCCTACAGGAACAATCGGTCTTGCCACAAGCAATTTCTTATAGTACCCGAAATCTTCTGTTTGCATAAGCCCTGATGCAAGCGCAATAAGGGTTTTTCCTGTGCCGGCTTTTCCGGTCAATGTAATTAACGGCAAATCTCTTCTTAATAAAAGCTCCATCGCAATTGTTTGTTGCACATTTCTCGGTTTAATCCCCCATATATGTTCATGATCAAAAATTAGCTTCTTTATCTTGTTTTCTTTTCTATCAACGATTCCAAGCGCAGAAGTTGAGGAACCAAGTAAGTCTTTCATCAATAGGAATTGATTTGGGTAAACTGGTGAATTGACTAATGAAAGGGATAATTCCCCTCTTTCATAAAAAAGATTTAATTGTTCCTTTGGGATAAATACTTCCATAAATCCTGTGTACAAATGATCGTTTTCAACTACTCTGTCACTCAAGAAATCTTCACAATGTAATCCAATTGCATCCGCCTTCACTCTAACAAGCGCATCTTTACTAACCAATATGACGGTTCGTCCATCCTCCTTTTCTCCTTCTTCAAGAGAGAGGTTTTTCGCTACCGCTAATATACGGTTATCATTTGTTTTTTCTACAAAGACTTCTTGTAATTGCTGAAAAGACCGATGGTTTAATTCAATTCTTAAGCTTCCACCATTTTCTAACGGGATCTTTTCGTGGAGCTTGCCAGTTTCTCTTAACCCATCAATGAGTCTGGATACTTGCCTTGCATTCCTGCCAATCTCGTCCATATATCTCTTCTTGGAATCAACTTCTTCTAAAACAACGGCGGGAATTACGACTTCATTATTTTCAAAAGAGAAAATAGCATTCGGGTCTTGTAACAAGACATTTGTATCTAACACATATATTTTACTCAATTCGATGCCTCCTGCCCCTATTAGATCATCTTAACAGTGGAACGAATAGAACTTTGATAAAATATATGTTTTTCCGAATAAAGATAGAAGAAATTTTGCACAATAATACATAAGAAAAGCGAAATGCTAGTTGTGCAGCGTTACCTTTGGAGGCGAATATAATGATAAGATGGCTAGTTATTTTCACTGCTGTATTATTAAGCGGTTGTGGGTTTAATAACCATTCAGTTCAAGAAGGGCAAAAAGGAAATATAGTAAATGTCAAAAACAGTGCAATTCAAGAGGTGGATCGAACAACTGGACAGGAAATTTCAAAACATCTAGTAAAGCTTGCGTCAAGCATTCCTAATGTGAATGATGCGACAGCAGTCGTAATAGGAAACTATGCGATAGTCGGAATTGATGTAAATAAAAACCTGGAACGATCAGAGGTTGGAACGATAAAGTATTCCGTAGCAGAGAGTCTAAAGAACGACCCTCATGGAGCGAGAGCAATTATTATTGCAGATCCTGATATAAATGCACGTCTAAGAGAGGTTGCAGATGATATCCAGGCTGGCAGGCCAATTCAAGGTATTATGAATGAGCTTGCCGATATTTCCGGCAGATTAATGCCCGAAATACCTGCTGATCTCATTGATTCAAATCCCAAGAAGGCAACAGAAGACCCTAAAAAACAGTTAAATAACAAAGAAGAAAATAAACTTGATGAAAAACAAGAAGAGCATTCCAATTTTCATAAAAATAATTAGAGATATTTTAATCAGCTGAATGAAAAAAGCTTAGTGATTTACTAAGCTTTTTTCATTGCATCCATCACTTGCTTGTCAAGGCGAGCAGCAGCAACTTTATCATATGTTTTATCATACTGAGGAGCTGTCGTTATTTTTGAACCATAAAACATTACATCCCGTACTTCTTTAATCATTAATTCTATTAACGCCAGCTTTAAAGGTACACCCTCTAATTTTTCTTCTTTAATCGTCGCCTCACCGCTAATTGAATATGTAGACTCATTCGCAATCACATTTATAACTATCTTGTTATTATTGCTAATATTTTGGATGATTCTCGAACGATTATCAACTGCAAAATAGATCGTTTCCTCATTCTTAGCCAACAGCCAAGAAATTGCACTTACATTTGGGCCACCTGACTCGTGGTCAACAGTTGCCAATGTACAAAAAAGTTCTTGCTGCAGTTCATCAAACAATGGTTTAATAAGTTTTGGTTCCACTTGATTTGCCATTTTTATCACTCCTTCATCCTCATCATAGTATGCCACTCATCAACTTTCAAGGCTACAAAAGAAATTCGATATGAAGGTCTACATAATATATAATAAAATGAGAATAAAAATAAGGAATTCCAGAGGTGTAAAATGAAAGTAAAATGTGTTTTATGCGATAAAATTGAAACGATAGAAAATGAATCGCTTCAAGCAAAGAAATTGAGAAATCGTCCCATTCATACATATATGTGCATGGAGTGTAATGAAAGAATAACCTACAAAACACAAAAAAGAATTGAAACAGGAAATTTCAAGCTTTATCAAAGCAAAACTACTGATGATGAATGGTAAATAGAAAAACTTCAGCATCCCCCGCGTTTTGGCGTCTCCTCGAGAGGGAAGAGCTATGGCTAGACAATTCTCTAACTCATAAGGTATCCAAAAAAAG
>NZ_JALDXW010000073.1:0-9915 GCF_032154635.1 Cytobacillus sp.
AGAGCAAAGGACTGAAAATCCTTGTGTCGGCGGTTCGATTCCGTCCTGAGCCATCGAAAAAAGGAGTATGATTCCATCATACTCCTTTTTTGTTACACAATTGTAACATTAAGGTAATTTCTCCCTAGGGGAAGAAGCGCTTTCCTTCTTTTCCTGATATTTTGCCTTTAAGGTTAAGAAACTTTCGAAAACTATGATATATAGGCATTTTAACCTGTATTCTTGGTTAATTATTTCGACATTTCCTGCCATGCTTTTTGCTTTTTTTAAGATAAATGGCAATAAAATGTCATCTATTATACATTTCTGTTACATTATGAAGTCTAGTAATCAACGAAGAGGCTTTTATGATAAAGTAAAGAGGTGAAATTTTACAGGAATCAAAAAATAGTTACATAGCACTATATGAAAGTGTGTTTGGTACCGTAGTCTAGGAGGATGTAACAATGCAAGATTCAATAAAAAAAATAGGAACGTTAAAAAATTTTACATATAAGAAAATGACAACTGGATTTAAAAAGACAGCCATTACAGCAGTGGCTGTAGCTGCACTCTCGTTTGCGGGAGGTGCTTCTGCATTAGCAAATGATGAGAAGCTAACAACTGTTTATTATGTTTACATGAATGATAAATACATAGGAACAGTCTCGGATAAAAGCATAATAGAAAATATAGTGAATGAAAAATTGTCCGAGTCAAAAGATGCATATCAGAGTCTTAATTTATCTGTGGCATCTGAGGTTACATATATTCCAGAGCAGGTTTTTCATTCTAATGCTGCTACGAATAATTCAGAGGTAGCAGAGCAAGTTGTGAAGGAGATCGGTGTAAAGGCAGATGCCTCTGCGTTGGTAATCGATGGGAATCCAGTCGCTTATGTTGAAAATGCAGAGATGGCAAAAGCGGTAATTGACCAATTAAAGCTTAAATATGTATCTGAGGCTCAATTAAAAGCACTAGAGGCACAAAAAGCTTCTGATAGCAATACATTACCCCCATTAAAGGAAAATGAAACTCGTATATTAGACGTTCGGTTATCTAAAGAAGTGACAATTTCCAATGAAAAAGTTGAACCAGGGAAAATATTATCAGTTGCAGATGCAATAAAGCTTCTTGAAAAAGGCTCAGTAGAAGAAGTGAAATATAAGGTGAAAGAAGGGGATGTACTTGGGGGGATTGCCCATGCACATAACCTTGAAATTAAACAGCTGCTTGACATTAATCCTGGGTTAACGGAGGATTCGCTTCTTCAAATTGATCAGGAATTAAATGTTACTGTTTTGAAACCGTATGCACAAGTGATCGTTGAAAAGGAATATTTTACAAAAGAACAAGTACCATTTGAAAAAGAGGTTGTTGAAGATTCTTCTATGTTTAAAGGAGACACAAAGGTTAAACAAGAAGGAAAAGACGGTATGCGCGCGGCAACCTATCATATATCTGAACAGAATGGCCAAGTGATTACAAAGAAACTAGCAAAAGAAGAGGTTCTACAAGAGCCGGTTAAACATATTGTAGTGAAAGGGACGAAAGTCGTCCCGTCTCGTGGAGAAGGAAGTTTTATCTGGCCTGCAAATGGCGGATATATTTCAAGCAAGGTTGGTCATCGCTGGGGAAGAATGCATAAAGGGATTGACATTGCTAGACCGAGCAATCGTACCATAAAGGCTGCGGATAATGGAGTGGTTGTGTCAGCAGGGTATGATGGCAGCTTCGGAAATAAGATTGTCATTGACCATAATAATGGCTACAAAACAATCTATGCTCACCTTTCATCTATCGATGTGAATGTAGGACAAACCGTATCTAAGGGTTCAAAAATCGGTGTTATGGGTTCTACTGGGAACTCAACAGGCGTTCATTTGCATTTTGAAATTCACAAAAATGGAGAAGTGCAAAATCCGTTAAATTATATTCGTTAATAAGCCGATATAAAAAAGTCTCTAGTTCATTAAACTAGAGATTTTTTTACTTCCTTAATAAGACATAGAATCTGAAATTGAAACTGTAACTGTAACATCTTTCTAATACGTGTATTCTCATATATAAAATGGTAAAGTAAATGTGAGAGCATATATGAATAATGAAAAATATACTTCCTTCCAATAATCTAATAGAAAAAGGAGAACCATATGGAGAAAAAAATTCTAGTTGTTGACGATGAAAAACCAATTGCTGATATTTTGCAATTTAACTTAAAGAAAGAAGGATATGATGTTTACTGTTCCTATGATGGGAACGATGCATTGGAGAAGGTGGAGGAAATAAAACCTGACTTGATTCTTCTTGATATTATGCTTCCTTTAAGAGATGGGATTGAAGTTTGCCGAGAAGTTAGAAAAAAGTATGATATGCCTATTATCATGCTGACGGCAAAAGACTCCGAAATTGATAAAGTTATCGGACTCGAGCTTGGGGCAGATGATTACGTAACGAAGCCTTTTAGTACGAGAGAGTTAATCGCGCGTATTAAAGCGAATTTAAGACGTCACCAGCAAATCACTGCAAACGCGGTGGAGGAAGAGGAGTCAAATGAAATTACGGTAGGCTCTCTTACGATTCATCCGGACGCCTATATTGTTTCTAAACGCGGAGAGACGATTGAGCTGACACACCGTGAATTCGAGCTTCTCCATTATTTGGCTAAGCATATTGGACAAGTAATGACAAGGGAGCATCTTTTGCAAACGGTTTGGGGCTATGATTATTACGGAGATGTCCGAACAGTGGACGTAACGGTTAGACGTCTTCGAGAAAAAATTGAAGATAACCCAAGTCATCCTACCTGGATTGTTACGAGAAGAGGAGTAGGGTATTACTTGCGAAATCCTGAACAGGAGTAAGGAACACTAATGAAAAAAGTTGGTTTTTTTCGTTCAATTCACCTTAAATTTGTCATTATCTATGTCCTGTTAATTCTAATTGCCATGCAGATTATTGGTGTTTATTTTGTCCGCCAGTTAGAGTTTACGTTGAAGGATAACTTTAAAACAACCATTAAAGACCGTGTGAATTTGCTTGCCTATTATCTTGAAGAACAAATGACGAAGGATCGTTTGCCGGATGATGAGACGACCCTTGAAGACGATGTTTATAAATTATTGAGAGACTTTTACTCACCTGATATTACGGAAGTACAGGTCGTTGACGATTCACTGAAGATTCTTGGGACATCTGATCCGGATAATCAAGGCGTTGTGTCACAACGGGCAACAGAAACCCTTACAAGGATGACACTGGCAACCGCTCAGCAATCAATCGAGGATCGAATTGATGGTTCGGGAGATCGCATCTGGGTATTAGTAACACCGATTAAGCATAAAGGCGAAGTAAAAGGTGCCATTTATTTAGTTGCAAAAATTGAAAATGTCTTTCAGCAAATGAGGCAAATCAATAATATTTTTATTTCTGGTACAGCGATAGCGCTAGCAATTACTGCCGTATTAGGTGTTCTTTTGGCACAAACGATTACAAGGCCAATGTCAGATATGAGAAGACAGGCACTTGCAATGACAAAAGGGAACTTTTCCCGAAAAGTTAAGGTTTATGGCTATGATGAAATTGGGCAGCTGGCCATGACATTTAATAACTTAACGAAAAAACTGCAGGAGGCACAGGCAACAACAGAAGGGGAAAGGCGAAAGCTATCATCCGTTCTCTCCTACATGACGGATGGTGTGATTGCAACTGATCGTAAGGGACGAGTCATTTTAATTAATGAACCAGCCGCAGAAATGTTGAATGTTTCACGTGAAACAGTTTTATCCTCTCCCATTGTTCCACTTCTTGGATTAGATGAGGACTATACGTTTGATGAACTGCTTGCAGAACGAGATTCAGTTATTTTGGATTACAGTGAGCCTTCAAAAACATTAATTTTACGAGCAAACTTCTCTGTTATTCAAAAGGAAACGGGATTTGTCAATGGCCTTATTACGGTGCTTCATGATATTACAGAGCAAGAAAAAATTGAGATGGAACGCCGGGAGTTCGTTGCAAATGTTTCCCATGAGTTAAGAACACCATTAACGACGATGAGAAGCTATTTAGAAGCACTTGCAGATGGGGCATGGCAGGATAAAGAAATCGCACCGAACTTTTTAGAAGTAACGCAAAATGAGACAGAACGGATGATTCGTCTTGTGAATGACTTGCTGCAATTATCAAAAATGGACAGCAAGGATTACCGTCTGACAAAAGAGTGGATCGATCTTATTTCTTTCTATAATCGGATTATCGATCGATTTGAATTAACGAAGCATCAAAATGTTATTTTTGACAGAAGGCTGCCTGATCATGCTGCATTTGTCGAGATTGATGCGGATAAGCTTACACAAGTGCTAGATAATATTATTTCTAATGCATTGAAGTATTCCCCAGAAGGCGGCAAGGTTACATTCCGTGTCGAGGAAAAGCTGGACATGATTATTGTAAGTGTTTCTGATCAAGGAGTAGGAATACCAAAGGAAAATATTGATAAAATATTTGACCGGTTTTATCGAGTAGATAAAGCTAGAACAAGAAAGCTAGGTGGCACAGGTCTAGGTCTTGCTATCGCTAAGGAAATGGTTGAAGCACATGGCGGTGAAATATGGGCGATGAGTAAAGAGGGAAAAGGAACAACGATCTTTTTCAGCCTGCCTTATGCTCGTACTGAAGAGGATGATTGGGAATGACATATGAAAATATTAAATCAGTCATATTGGTCATTTTAGTCTGTTTTAGTATTTTATTGACATGGAGTATTTGGACATACCAGCCAAATTTAGAAGTGATGCAGAAACAGAATACGGTTGAAAAAGTAGCAATAAGCGACAAAAAGGAAGTCGGGGAAATTGTTAAGCCTGATCGTATTTTTTATCATCTTGATAAAGAGAAGCATTTCGGAACAGTTGATACAAATGAAATTAATAAAGTGATTGCTGAAATAAGCAGATGGAATTATGCAGATTTTGAGAATGTTTCAGGGGGAATAAGCAGTTATCCCACTTTTATTCATAATTCAGGGAAAGCGGTCATTGAATTTCCAGACTTGGTGCCAATCGATCTTTATCGCTCGATTATCGATATTAAAGATAAGAAACTGCCTAATTTTCAATTTGATCACATTGTTATTGATATAGGTGGAACGCAGAAGGAACAAGGCTATGTTTATTTCATATCGTCTAAAGAGAAAAAGGCATATCGAAGCCATGTTGCTTCGTCTTTCGTCCATAACTTTAATAATGCCTTCTTTAAAAATGTGGAATACAATTTAAGTTATTCTTCTTATTTCCCGTATAAAGCTTCTGATGATCGATTGCTCTTTTTGCCGTCAAATGAAACAAAAATGTTAAGGTATCAATATTTATCAAAGCCATTAGATTATGAAAAATATAAGAACGCTTTATTTAAAAATCTGAGTGTGGTTCAGAAGAATCATCAGTCCTCCGGCTCAGGGGTAGAGTATAAGGATTACTCAAGTCTAATGCGGGTGGATTATGATAAAAATACACTTTCATATGTAAACCCGGTTGAAAGTAATGAGAAACAGTTTCCTGTAGATAATCTTTTGAAAAGAAGCATTGATTTTGTTAATGAACATGGCGGATGGACAGGAAATTATCAATATGTAAAGGTTGATGAATCGAATCATCGCGTATTGTTCCGTCTTTATGAGAATAATGGGTATCCCGTGTTTAGTGATGCGAATGGAATCTCCGAAATAAGCCATACATGGGGGCAAAATGAGATATTGGAGTATTCTCGCAGTAATTTTTCGTTGGGTATTCAAACGCCGGATCCATCTGAAACAATTCTGCGCTCTGGCCAAGAGGCATTAGAATGGCTAGAAAAAATGGAAGGTGTACATCTTGATCAGCTGCAGGATATGACAATAGGGTATACTATGACAAAGGATTTACACACTATCTTAGTTTATCTTGAACCAGCTTGGTATTATAAATACAATGATTCATGGAATAAAATTTCCTTTGAAGAAATAGGAGGGGGCAATCATGGATTGGAGTAAGATAAAAACAATCTTTATATTGACCTTCTTAGTACTCGACATTTACTTAATGTATGAGTTCTTTAAATTAAAGGATTCCAGTCAACTTGAAGTTATTGCGGAACCTTCATTTGATAAAAGATTGAAGGCAGATGAAATTGAGTATGGAGAGCTTCCTAAAAACTTTCAAAAAGATATTTATTTAAGTGCTACGCCTAAAAACTTTACGAATGATGATGGCTTAGATGATCCAAAGCTAAAAGGGCAGCAAGTGACAGTAAATGATGGATTTGTTTTAGCTGCAACTCTTGATAAACCATATGAGTTAAGTGATAAATTAGATACGTCCGAGATCAACTCTTTCGTTAAAAACCATGTACTATATGGCGATCAGTATCGTTTCTGGGGGAAAGATGGAAACAAAATCACCTATTACCAGAAGTTTAAAGACAAAGTTTTCTATGAAAATATTAGCGGCGAATTGACTATTTGGCTGAATCCCGAAAATAATGATATTGTTTCCTATCAGCAAACCATACTAGAAAATATCGAAGAACTTTCGGAAAAAGAAAAAATAATCCAGCCGCTAAAAGCGATTGAAACATTATATGAAAACGGCTCATTAAAGCCAAAAAGCAAAATAACAAATGTAGAGCTAGGCTATGTTACCTTTGTTCCAGGTACATCTCAGGTGCTGACGCCAGCTTGGCGCTTTGTGATTAATGAAGAAGAGAATGTATTTGTCCATGCAATTGAGGGGCAGGTTATGCAATTAAACAACGAAGAGAAAAAAATAGTGGAGTGAGAGAATATGTCCTTGCAATTTAGCGTTCTCGCAAGCGGAAGTACGGGGAATGCAATCTATGTTGAGACAGAGGATCATTCATTTTTAGTTGATGCCGGTCTTAGCGGAAAACAGATGGAAGCCTTATTTCAAAAAATTGACCGGGATATGGGGAGGCTCTCAGGCATTTTAGTTACACATGAGCATAGTGATCATATTAAAGGTGTCGGGGTCGTTGCTAGAAAGTATAAATTACCTGTATATGCAAACGAGAAAACATGGCAGGCAATGGATGGCTTAATTGGACAGGTACCTGTTGAGCAGAAGTTTGTTTTTAATATGGAAACCGTAAAGACATTCGGTGCTTTAGATATTGAATCATTCGGTGTTTCCCATGATGCGGCAGATCCGATGTTCTATGTTTTTCATCATGGAGAGAAGAAAGTTGTTATTATTACAGATACAGGCTATGTAAGTGACCGGATGAAAGGCCTTATATCTAATGCGGATGCATATGTATTCGAGAGTAATCATGATGTACAAATGCTTAGAATGGGAAGGTATCCTTGGAGTATTAAAAGAAGAATTTTAAGTGATGTTGGCCATGTGTCCAATGAGGATGCGGCAATTGCGATGAGTGAGGTTGCGGGTGACCGAACGAAGCGTATTTATTTGGCTCATTTAAGTCAGGATAATAATATGAAAGATTTAGCAAGAATGGCTGTTGCACAAACACTTGAGAGCAGAGGAATTAGGGTGGGGGAACAGTTCGATCTGTTTGATACAGACCCGAAAATCCCAACTGCCTTAACAGCAGTTTAATTGAAGGAATGAGCACTGCTTTTAGCGATGCTCATTTTTTTAACAAAATTAATCAAACTTATGAACAAAGTCGTAAATTTGGTTATTCCAGCTGCATTTTTCTTAGCTTATTAAAAATGAGGGAGTATAATAATGGGTAAGAAGGAAGAATAAATTCTAGGACTAATAATGACATAAAGGCAACATTTAGCTCTCTCATTCATTAATCTGATATGAAAAGAAAGGACTGGTGCAGTGTGGGCTATTATGATCAAGATTATCAAAATCGATCCAATAAACAAAAAGGAAATAAAGGCGGCTATTTTTTAGCAAGCCTAGTAGGTGTTATTCTTGGAGCCATTCTTGTCATTGTTGCAATTCCTAAGCTTGCCGAATACAATGTTTTGCCGTATGCAGTTGAGCCAAATAATCAATTGCAAGAAGAAGCTGCGAATAATGGAAATGAAAATATTCCTACCCAAAACGTATCCGTTAATGTCGTAACAGATGTAACGAAAGCCGTTGATAAAGCGGGTGATGCAGTTGTAAGCATTACAAATATTCAAGCGGCAGGCTTCTGGTCTAGAGATGACGGGAAGGATGGCGTACCAGCAGGAACCGGATCAGGCGTTATTTATAAAAAACAAGGGAAATATGCCTTTATCGTCACAAACCATCATGTAGTTGAAGGTGCACAGCAGCTAGAGGTAAGTCTCGCTGATGGAACAAAAATCCCTGCTAAGCTTGTGGGCAGTGATATTTGGACGGATCTTGCTGTTCTACAAGTGGATTCCAAAGATATTAAAACCGTTGCTGAATTTGGAGATTCAGGTGCCTTGAAAATAGGAGAACCAGTTATTGCAATTGGAAATCCATTAGGCACATTTGAGGGCTCTGTCACACAAGGGATTATTTCTGGATTAGAACGGACGGTACCAGTTGATATTGACCAAAATGGGACAGCAGATTGGCAGGCTGAGGTTCTCCAAACAGATGCAGCTATTAACCCAGGAAATAGCGGTGGTGCATTAATCAATATTAGCGGTCAAGTTATCGGCATTAACTCAATGAAAATTGCCGAATCAGCAGTGGAAGGAATCGGATTGTCTATACCAATCAATTATGCGCGCCCTATCATTGAGGACCTAGAGAAGTTCGGTGAAGTAAGAAGACCGTACATGGGTATTCAGTTAGCATCAGTAAGTGAAATCCCTGGCTATTATCAGCAAGAGGCATTAAAACTGCCTCGAGATGTAAAATCTGGAGTTGCAATTACATCTGTTGAACCGAATTCACCTGCAGCACAAGCTGGCTTAAAGGAAATGGATGTTATTGTTGAAATGGATGGCGAAGCAATTGCTGATGTCATTCAGCTAAGAAAGCATTTGTACAATCAGAAAAAAGTCGGCGATCAGATGAAAGTGAAATTTTACCGAGCAGGAAAGCTTCAAGAAGCAACCATTAAACTGAGCGGAGAAACATTCTAAATAGCTAACTAGAGCAGGAAAGCACAGTGAGGCTTTCCTGTTTTTTATTGGTTTGATATGATGAGATGTGGATAAGTAGGAATTGGGATCGGAATGAAAATTATCCACAATTCAAATAATAAACACAAGAGAAAATGAAGAAAGAAGGAATGCTTAAATGATTTATAGCTGCGAGGAACATGTTGATATAGCAATAGATACAGTCGTGGATGAGTGTGAAACCTTTCCGCAATTATCAAAGATATCAAAGGAAGAAGAGTTATCAACAACCTGTGAATATTGTCAAAATCATGCTGTATATCTTGTGGCGAACGAATGATCTCACACAAGATGTGGATAGAAAATGTGGATATGTGGATAACTAATGTGGATATCTTGTTTACAAAGTGAGGATGACCTGTGAATATCTCAATAATAACGGTTGGCAAGCTAAAAGAAAAATACTTAAAGCAAGGAATCGATGAATATTTAAAAAGACTGTCGGCCTACGCAAAAATAGAAATCATCGAAGTCCCAGACGAAAAAGCCCCAGAAGAACTAAGCGAGACAGAAATGCTCCAAGTCAAACAAAAGGAAGGCGAGCGGATCTTATCAAAGATCCATCCAGACGCACATGTCATTGCTCTTGCGATTGAGGGGAAAATGAAAACATCGGAGGAATTGGCTGATGGGCTGGATAAGTTAGCTACATATGGTAAAAGCAAAGTGACATTTGTGATCGGAGGATCGCTAGGGCTGAGCTCTGAGGTCTTGCAGCGGGCGAATGAGAAACTTAGTTTTTCGAAGATGACGTTTCCGCATCAGTTGATGAGGCTAATATTGGTGGAGCAGGTTTATCGGGCGTTTCGGATTTT
>NZ_JALDXW010000074.1:0-9839 GCF_032154635.1 Cytobacillus sp.
CCAATAAAGAGTAAGATTAGCTCTTAAGTTTAAAACTTGAATTAACGTTGACGTTTTTTGTTCGTTCAGTTTTCAAAGAGCAATATTGGTATTTTTAACCTGCCGCATAGAAGCGACTTTATTAATATATCACAAGTCCTTATTTTTAGTCAATAACTTTTTTCGAACTATTTCATCTGCAAATCATATTGTTTTATAAGGACGAGAACTAATATAACATGTACAAAAAATGTTTGCAATATAATTTTTTTGTTTTTTCCTCCCTCTTTATCAAAAGAATAATTAAACCTTCTGTTCCTGCTTCATGTATATTAAATGTAATACACACAATCGCCTATTTTCTATAAATTCAGGAGGTAAGTTATGGCTGAGATTTTATTGAAAAGAATTTATGAACCCTATGATCAAATGGATGGCTGTCGTATCTTAGTCGACCGTCTATGGCCAAGAGGCTTTTCTAAAGAGGATGCAAAATTGGCATTGTGGGCAAAAGAATTAGCACCGAGCCATGAACTTCGAAAATGGTTCGGTCATAAAATAGAATTATATGAAGAATTCCGAAACAAGTATCTCGAAGAACTTAAAACAGATCCTATCAAGTCCCAATCCTTTGAAAAGATCTATCAAATCGCTTTATCGAAAAAAATTACTCTACTTTATGCTGCAAAGGATCCACTTCATAACAATGCATGCATTTTAAAAGAAGAGTTACTTAAGAAGGCTGCAGCATATCCGAATGAATTTTAACTTTTCATCTCCTAAAAATTGATTAATGATATTCAGCGAGTTGAAGTTGCTCTGCATGTATATTCACAAACTTATTAACAGCAAAAATACGTAAAGAAAAGTAATCCACCGCTTTATCCACAAGCTGTGGATAGTATTATCCGGTTTATCCACAAAAAAACAGCTGTGAGCTGCTGCTGACAATCAAGTATAAAACTGTCGGTCTGCTTAATTCCCCTGCGCCGATTATTACTTCGTACATAAAGAATTGATCAATGATCAAACCGACCATTTATTTATTGCATAAACGACACCCCAACGTGTAAATATAGGTCTGCTCCATTTTCCTGACAGGTTTAACTTCGTATATAAAGACTTGTTCCATTAATCAGAACGCAGATTTATTTTTACATAGTAAAAGAATCAGCTATCCTCATTCTTTTACTTATGCTAGAAAGGTATAGGAATAAAAGTTCATGCATATGATCTACTAACTCTATCTTTTTAGAAAGGTGTGATTCCTGCTGGAAACAACCGCACTCTATATGTCGGTGATTATGGCAGTATTTTTATTCTCCTATTCATATATAGAAGGATTGAAAATAGCTAACACAGAAGGAAAGGTATATGGAGGAACTTTCATATTATCGGTAACAGCTGCATTCATATTTTCCGGTCTTACACATGTTTTTATATAATGCCAGCTAAAAAAGCTTGAGGATAACAGGATTCCCTCAAGCTTTACTCATTTACATTAAATATCTAACGTATATTTTCTTTTAAAACCGCAGCAATAGCAGCATCTACAAATTCCCCTTTTTTCAAATACCGCTTTTTTAATATTCCTTCAAATACAAAACCATTTTTCTCCAGGACTCTCCCAGACGATCCATTCCTTGGATCATAGAAGGCTTCTATTCTATTAAGCAGCATATGATCGAACCCATAGTGAATAACTGCTTCAATCGCTTCAGTCATTATTCCTTTTGCCCAAAAGCTTGGGTGCAGTTCATAACCAATTTCTGCTTTGTAATGCTTCTCTTCAATTGCATGAAACCCGCACGTCCCAATTAACTGATCATTCTCCCGTAATGTGATCGCCCAGCGAATCTGTTTTCGTTCTGAATATCTTTGATGAAACCTATGAATAAGATCCTCTGCTTGTTTTTCAGAAGTAAACGGTTCTAAATTATAGTATTTTGTCACTTCGCCTTTTGAAAAATAACTGTACATATGGGGTGCGTCACGTAAATGAATTTCACGTAGTAATAGTCTATCGGTCTCTAGCAAAGGAAAATCTATAAAAGCTGATTCAATTCCCATCTTTTACTCCCCAATCACTTTTTTCTTCATTTCCTTCATTCGTACTCTTCGCTCATCTATTAAAAATAATGAAACTCCGCCAATAACAATGGCTCCTCCTAGAGCCTGTGTCCAAACAACATTCTCTTGTAATAAGTAATAAGCTAAAATCGCTGCGCCAACTGGCTCAAACAATATGGCCATTGAAATCGTTGATGTACTTAGCCATTTTAAAGACCAATTAAATAATGTATGGCCAAGTAAATTAGGAACAAGCGCTAATAGAATAAAATAGACCCAATCACTCGTAGCATATGGAACTAAAGGTTCTTGTCTAATTACAACATAAATTAGAAGTGTAATGGCGCTAATGCTGTAAACGACAAATGTATATGTAACTAATGATAATCGCTTCCTTACAGATTGGCCAAACATTAAATACGCTGTTACTAATGCACAAGCAATTAAAGCCAGGAAATCGCCAAAAAGGGCAGATCCGCTAATTTTAAAATCTCCCCAGCTTATAATGACACTGCCGATAACTGCAACTAGTCCGCTCAAAATTGCTTTCCAAGAAAACTTTTCTTTAAAGAAAAAGTAAGTCCCTATAAAAGCAAATAGCGGCTGCAATGTCACCAAAACCGTCGAACTTGCAACTGATGTGTAATTTAATGATTCAAACCAAAGAATAAAATGAAAAGCTAAGAAAACGCCCGCAACGATTGAGAAGATCCAATCCCGTCTTGTAATAAGACGCAGCTCGGGAACATATTTTATTAGGAATACCGGTAACATAAATAGAACAGAAAAAAACATCCGGTAAAACGCAATTACTCCAGATGGAGCAGTTGATACTTTAACGAGGATAGCCGAAGTAGAAACGGATATGACCCCTATTGCCAAAACCGCATAAGGATTTACTTTTGTTCCTGACATTTTGTATTCTCCTTGTTTCATATTGCTATAAATTATATTCTATTTTATATCTTCCAAATACTTTTTTCTATGATTTATTTAAATATCAATACGTAACTCTATTTCATTAAACCATTTACATTAAGTGGTACAATGGAAAGTATCAACTACCGATACGCCATATCTTGCCTTTTCAAAATACTTTAAAAGCGGGGTTATCATGAGTAATTTAGAACTGGAAATTTTAATTAAATTAGGGATATCCGCTTTTCTTGGACTCGTTATTGGCATTGAACGCGAACTAAAAAGAAAACCTGTAGGATTAAAAACAAGTCTTGTTATCTCCATTGTAAGCTGTTTGTTGACAATTGTATCAATCGAGTCAGCATATGCGTTTCCTGGAAAAGAGGGAATCAACATTACAATGGATCCGCTGCGACTCGCTGCACAAATTGTATCAGGAATAGGTTTTTTAGGAGCTGGAGTCATTTTAAGAAGAGGAAATGACAGCATCTCTGGCCTTACCACTGCGGCATTAATATGGGGGGCAGCAGGGATTGGCATTGCTGTTGGTGCCGGCTTCTATATCGAAGCAATGGCCGGAGTTGCCTTATTAATTATTAGTGTAGAATTTATTCCATTTATTATCACACTTGTTGGTCCAAGAAAGTTAAGAGAAAAAGAAATTACCCTTCATCTTAAAGTAACGGATAAAGAAAGTATTGAAAATATTTTATCCTCCATCAAGGAATTAAAAATATCTATTAAACGAGTACGAATTAAAGATTTGGAAGAGAAGAAGCATCTCATTCAGCTGATCGTAACTGTGAATCAGAAAAAAAGTATTACTGATGTTTATTATAGTGTTTCTAATTTAAAAGGGGTTAAGAGTGTCGAGGTTGAGAGCTTAAGTTAGTATTGGATAAAAACTTAGTCCAACTCATTAAATTTCTACTATGAATGACTTAACTAACTCTTTGTATCATTCAGGAATACTTCAATGTATTAGGAGCATTCTATTCTAATGAAGTGTTTAGGAGGTGATACAAATTGTCACATCAAATAAGAGGGGACAGAAATCAAAAAGGCAAATCACCTGATCATAAACAAGGCTCAGGAACCGAATACCACAGAAAACATGCAGACCATTTAGAAGGCTATGGCCAACCATACCCTGATAGCGCGGAACATTCAAGAAACCAATAATCATTCTTATGACATTAAACAACCCTTGGATCAAGGGTTGTTTAATAATTTTTAAAGAAACTCATTTTTAATGTATATCATTTCATGCCTATTACCAAATTTCATCTAATTTATCCGAATAGAAATCAATTGCTTTTTTATAGCTAATAATTTCAGGATTGTTTGTTGTATCTATTAAACATTTTAGTAACAGTTCCATCGCTTTACTATGTTGATTCAAATTATATAATGTCATTGAATAAAACGTTTGAATGGCTTTATTATTAGGGAATAATTCAATCCCTTTTAGAAAGGTAACTTCTGATTTTTCATATTCTCCTAATGTGCGATATGTACTTCCTAATCCCAATAAAGCTCCTTCCAGCTCCTTTGAAGATAGCCCTAACTTGATTGCATTTTCATAGAATGGAACGGCTTTCCCTTCTTCTCCTAACAAGTCAAAACTCCAAGCACATTGATAATTAATTGTCGCATCCTCTGGAAATGCCTCTGCCAATTTTACAAGTATTTCGTTTGATTCTTTGTAATGCCCATTCTTCCGTAAAAGAATAGCATTTTCTAACTCCTTTTCCATCCCTAACCTCTCCTTTTCCTTCAGCTGCTTCCTTACTTGATTTTCCTAAAAAGCGATCTTCACTCTTGAAAATTCACACCCGATTGTTTATTTATTTTGAACCTAAGTATTCCGTTTCAAGTTCAATTTCTTTGATTTGCTTATCAAAGTAAACTTTATATGCCTTAGCATTGGGCCTTGAACTTACTATTTTGTTAACCTCGTCCTCTATATAATGAATGGCTACACCATCATCTGCTGCTAATCCAGGTTTAATTATATTTGCGGTCAAAAGTTCGTGATAAGAAGGTCTTCTATCCTTTTCACCATCGTAATGCGGGCAATTACTGCCTTTTAAAAATCCTAAGCATGTTAAAGGTTCAAGCTTATCCCCATAGGAATCAGTAACTCCTTCTTCAAACCAGCAGATAGAACCTGCACTGATACCAGCTAACACAATACCTTGCTCCCATGCCTTTCTCAAAATCTTATCCAATCCCCATTCTTTCCATAAAGCTAATAAATTCTTTGTATTTCCGCCACCAACATAAATGATATCTTTTTCTAATACAAACCCCTCTATATCTCTTGTAGGTGGTTTAAATAAGGACAGATGTGAAGGCTGGCACTTTTGTTTTTCAAAAAACTCATAAAACCTTTTTATACTAACTTCTGAGTCTCCAGTTGCAGTAGGTACATAACAGATATTTGGCTTTATTTTACAAGACTGATTTAAAATATATAAATCTAGCAATGGATTCTCTGGTTCCATAGAGAATCCCCCGCCACCAAGCGCGATAATTTGTCTCATTTTCTACTCCCCTCCAAAATTAAATTTAAATATTCTCTTCATCTAATGATGATTCCTTGTTTCATAGATATACTCATTTAGTAAAAGCTGCATTAAAATAAAGAAAAGCCATCCTCCTTGACGAAGAATAGCTGACTCTGCATTGTTTAATAGAAAATTCAATCAATCTTTCTAAATCTCTTGATAAAATTATTCCTTTTCAAGAAACCGGCAAAAATGAAACCCTCTCGTTTAAAGGTATCTCTTTCTCCAAATCAAAGTTTTAGCATCATGAAATCTCAAGTGTAACAAGAATTAGTTACTTTCATTTCTTGTTTCCTCTTGTATGCCATTACAATCATTAAGAATCCATAAATAGCAAGAACCCCAACGGAACTTAAAATAAAAATTGCCGTTATGAATGAATAATGATAAATGGTAT
This sequence comes from Cytobacillus sp., assembly GCF_032154635.1. Lineage (GTDB taxonomy): Bacteria > Bacillota > Bacilli > Bacillales > Cytobacillaceae > Cytobacillus. The sequence goes on from NZ_JALDXW010000074.1 coordinate 5,935, forward strand.
GCCAGGGAGCATCAAATAAATAGGCGACTATTGGTATTAAAACAAATGAGCAAATAAGAAGGAAAAATCCAGCTATATTCCAATACATATATTGAAAGTTAGTTTTTTTCTTCAAACGATTCAAGCTCCAAGTTCCACATAAGACGAACAGAATCGTTACTAACAATGGTATCCATTGCATTTGATAATTCATCTTAACTAATTCAGGCATCTGTCCCTTTTCCATGATTGTTTTAATTCCTTCTCTCATAGAAAGAGTGAACATCACTTCAGTAAAATCATTCTTATTCGTCAGCAAAATAAATCCATAATCATTCTTATGATTTATAAACAATTCAGCTCTTGAATCAGGTGTTTCTCCCCCATGAAAAATATAAGGATCCTTATCGTCAGTAGAAATTCTCCATCCTAGACCATAATACATCTCATCTTTTCTATGAACTTGAGGAGATATGTACTCGTTAAATAATTCTTTTGATAATAGATCCTCATTATTTAACATGAATAATAAAAACTTGGCCATATCATCAGTGGAGGATGCAGTATATCCATACGGAGCACCACTGTCATCATAAGTAATTTTACTTTTTATTGGATTTCCAAAGAATGAATGATATCCCGGTTGATAACCAAGTTTTGAAGCTTCTTCAAAAGTGGATACGGTACGATTCATACCAAGACTCGTATAGATTTCGCTATCCATAAATTCAGAAAATGTCTCACCTGTAATTTTTTCTATAATTCTTCCTAAAAGCAGATAATTTGCCGCACTATATTGATGAACTGAACCGGGTTCATAATTAAGTTTTACATTATTTAGTTTCTTTACCGATTCACTAATGGCTTTTTCCCCTCTTAAATTTTGATCTGCTATTTTTAACCCTTCATAAGAACTAATTCCACTCGTATGAGAAAGTAAGTCTCTAATAGTAATATTTTTATCAAACCCATTTAGATTGTAATGAAAGGAGGGGAGATAGTGATTTACTTCCTGATCAAGGTCAATCATTTTTTTCTCCACTAACCTCATAATGGCAAGACTGGTTAAAGGTTTACTAACTGAACCTATTGTAAACAGCGTGTCTTCTGTTACAGGTTTACCATTTCCCTGGACTCCCCAGCTTTTTTGAAACAAAAGATTTCCTTCTCGAACAATTGCGAGCGAGGCACCTGGAATTTGATACTCATCTAAAGCTTGTTCCATATACGTTTCAATTAAATTAATTTGTTCTTGACTGTCTGCATTTATTTGTATGGGAAAAATAAGAATGAAACATACGAATGCGAAAATAAATTTTTTCATTGTCTATCTCCTCTTTATTTGATGTTGTTTGGTTAACCAACCAATTTAATCCTAAAAAATTTGAAGTCTATTTCTCCAAATAGACCTCAAATAAATCTTCTAGTAATTGATAGGCTTTACCCGAATCAAAGGTTGGATCGATAATCTTTTGAAGAGCCAGACCATCAAAACAAGCTAAAAGTATACTTGCAAACATTTCAGGATCTCTATTACTTTTGCCAAGTTTTTTTATCGGTGCAGATAAACTATCTCTCCCATCTTTCAAAATCTTTGCTGCTTCTATTTGCAGTTCGTTACTCTTTAGTCCAAGTGAATAAATTTCGTAACGCCACTTATACCAGTCTGGGTCTGTTTCTGCCCTTGTTTTTATCTCTTCTAAAGCTTTATGCAGTGATAAGGAATTCACATCTTCATTTTTATACAGTTGATGATACTTCGCTTGAACATGCTTTTGAACAGAGATCAGCACCTCTAATTTATTTTCAAAATAATAATGCACTAACCCCGGAGCTACATTTGCTTCATTAGCAATATCTTTAATTGAAGCATTTATATAGCCCTTTTTAGCAAAAACGATATAAGCTGCTTCAATTATGCGCTGTTTCTTATTTTCCTTACTCATAATCCCACCTCTTTTAATTGGTTGACCAACCAAATTATATAATTGATATATTTACTAGTCAATTTTCTTTTCAATTGTCCATAATATAAAGAAAGAAAGGGACTGATTCGGTCCCTTTCTCATTCATTAAAGACTACGTCTAAACAGCTTCTAATTTCATCATTGCACCAAAATACTGTGAAGCACTACTAAAGGCAATAAATGCACATAGTTCACTTATTTCCTCTTCACTGAAACATTCTCTTAATATTTTAAATGTTGACTCCTCGATTTGTCCCCTCATTTTTAAAAATACTTCAGCAAAGCCAACTGCCATAGCTATTTTTTCATTAAACTGGTCCGGCTCAGGTTTTCCTTTCGCCTTACAATACTCACAACCATTGCCTTGTGCTAATGTTCGTCTGACTTGCTCCTTTAATGCAGCAGAAAGCAATCCATCCTTTTCTAACACTTCTCCTAAGGATACCCATGCCTCCATTACCTCTTGATTATGTCCTAACAATCTTTGAAAGGGAGTTTCCCCCAAATTAGATTCTACAATCCTTGCCATAAAAGCACCTCCTTGATATATTAATTATAAAAAACAAAACTACTATTTTAAATTAAATATCTAACATAAAATGAGTTAAAATGTATAAAATTTAATAAAAATGGAGTGTTTACATTAAAAATGAAAATTGATGAGATTGATAAAAAAATAATAGATGAATTACACAATAATAGTCGTTTATCAATGAGTGAACTAGGACGAAGGATTAATTTATCATCCCCATCTGTAACGGAGCGAGTTAGACAGATGGAATCATTTGAATTAATAAAAAAATACACATTAGAAATTGATTATGGGGCAATAGGTCTCCCTATTCAATGCATTATAGAGGCAACGGTTAAAAATGGGGATTATCAATCCTTTAAAAGGTATATTGAAAAACTTCCAAACGTAGAATTTTGTTACCGTATTGCTGGAAATGCTTGTTATATGCTGAAAATGAACTTTGAAACTTTTGCTAAAGCGGAAGAATTTATTGATACTGTCAGCCCATTAGCACAGACGGTCACACATTTTATTTTTTCAGAGGTTTCTACAAATCTAAAATTTGCTACAGAGTAATTTATTTAAAAAACTATCGAAAAGCACATTTATGACCGTTTCATCCCACAGAGGAATAGTTCCCATCAAAAAAGGCGATCTTTTATTAAGATTCGCCTTTTTACAATAGATATTTTCGTTTATTTCTTCGAACCCTTAGACAATGATTGTCTATCAATAGCTTCTGGTTGTTTCTCCATCCACCCATGTTTAACCATAATTTTATAACACATCATCCCTGCCTCCATGGCATGATTAAATACGGAATAGTAATTTAAAATAATATCCGAGCGATAGCTGGAACCTAATGCAGCCCCGTAGTAAGAAAGAGCCGCATTGACTAAAAATGCTGCGTGAAACATAAGCAATTTGTCTGAAAATGGACTTACTGTGGCCTCTGTAATTTCAGCATCCCATCTTTCAGGAATTGGCAAGTGTTCTTGTTGTAATATAGAGTCAAAACTTTGTACATCTTTCTCTGCTAATTTAACATTTTTCTGCATAAAATTACGTACTTCTTCCAGCTTCGCCACCTGACTGAAAGCTAGACTTAGCGACAAAACAAATCCTGTTTTCTTTGAATTAAAGAAAATTGTACTAAGTTCTGAACTATTGAGTGGCCTTTTGTCACCAATTAAGTTAGAAACGATTCCTGTAGATTCAATGAATTCCCTTCCCGAAGACGAAGGTATACCAGGTACACTTGAGAAATTGGGATGCGTTTTAGACAATGCCATGATTTCTTGAAACAATTCTTTAGCTGTTACTGTACATTCAAAGAAATAATCTTGAATATCTTTTCGTTCTGTATTGGTTATTGCTAGGCTATAAGCGGTCAACCCATGAATCGTCATAATATAGGAGTAAAAAAGTAAATATTGGTCAGAAAA
>NZ_JALDXW010000075.1:0-9114 GCF_032154635.1 Cytobacillus sp.
TACACAGTAAATCGTAGATAAAAATCTCAAGAAGAGCATTCATTATAAAAATTCACCAAAATGTAACAAAATTAAGGAAACAAACCCATTTATATGCAGGATTTCTCCCGACAAAAAAAGAAATATGCTCCCAATCATAAAAAAGGAGTGAGCAAATTGATTGTAAAAGAGCGAACCATACCGATTAGAATACAAAAGAATGAAGCCTTATTAAGAAGGCTTTCAAAAGTCCATATAAAAAGACAAGAAATTGAAGAGGATTTACGGAAGCGTTGGGCAGGTTATCGAGGAGAGCAATCCGTTGATTATCATTTAGGAAAATTGCCGGAAAAAGACTATTTGATCTTCCATGGCATGCGGCTTTCTAATGGGACATACTATTTTCAGATAGATACATTAATCCTCACGCAAGCATTTGCATTAATCTTAGAAATAAAGAACTTTTCAGGCACTTTGTATTTTGACCCCACATTTAATCAATGGATCCAAACGACACAAGCAGGTGAAAAAGGGTATCCATGCCCAGTTGAACAGGCAAACCAGCAAAAACAAGAACTGAAAAAGTGGCTCGAAGCTCGCAATATCAATATTCCTATCGATTTCCTCGTAATTATAAGCAAGCCCTCAACCATCCTTAAAACTACAAATGGGAACACGCCTATCCTTCAGAAGGTTTTACATGTCCAATTCTTGCTTGATAAAATCCAAAAAATAAAATACAAGGAAACGATTTTAAACCATAAAGAATTAAAAAAATTATCCCGCCTCATGTTAAAGGAGCACAGGCCAGAAACATTTGACATTCTATCATCTTATAAAATTCATTCAAAAGAGATACGAACAGGTGTCCTCTGCAGCAATTGCTCGTCAATCCAAATGAGAAGATGTTACGGAAATTGGATTTGCCCGAAATGCAAGCAGAAAGACCCGCATGCACACGTTCGTACAGTTGATGATTACTTCCTCCTTTTCAATGATACCCCCTTATGCAATCGGAAATTCCGTGACTTCCTTCATTTATCCTCTCCTTATATTGCTAATCGACTGCTATTATCCATGAATTTACCTTTTACCGGTTTAAGAAAAGACAGGCTTTATCATCCGTCAAGGATCAGGTAAGTGTTAAATATCTTCCAATCCCTTCTCGATAAGGTTGCACATGTGATATACTACTTGAGTTGATTAAGAAAGATGGAGGATTTCATGAGCAAAGACTCTAAAGCAAGACAACCAAAAGGAAAATTACTAACATTTAACCCGACCGGTGAGTATTATTTTGCAAAAGGACTAAAGGCTTACCATAAAAGGGATCTATATAAAGCAAAAAAATATATACAGCGAGCGATGCAGCTAGAGCCTGAAGAACCGATGATAATGTGCCAATTAGCGATTATTTGCTCGGAATTAGGTGATTATCAGGAGGCGAACACGCTCCTTCACACAATTCTGGAGGAACTTGATTCAGACATGGTGGAATGCCACTATTTTCTTGCAAACAATTATGCGTATTTAGGATTCTTCAAGGATGCGTATCACCATGCCAATTTATATTTGGATCTGGATGAGGATGGAGAATTTGTCGATCACACGATGGATTTACTTGAATTGCTGACGATGGAAGCGGAAGAGCTGGATGAGGAACTGTATGATCAGGACGATCTGATTACGAAGCAGGAGCATGCGCGGGAATTGCTTGAATCCGGGCATTTTCCAAAGGCAGTGGAACTGCTCAATTCAGTGATCGATGAGTATCCTGAATATTGGTCTGCCTATAACAACCTTGCTCTTGCCTATTTTTATCTTGGTGATAACCAAAAGGCTGCAGATATTTTAGAAAAGGTATTTCAGGAAAATCCAGGAAACCTGCATGCTTTATGCAATAAACTCGTATTTGCGTTTTACCAGCATGATTTGCCTGAAGTAAAAGCATTGAAGAACATGTTGAAAAAGATCAAGCCGATTTCAATTGAACATCAATTTAAGCTTGGAGCCACATTCGCCTTAACAGGGGAGTATGATGAGGCTTTTTCATTGCTGCGCAGCCTTCAGAAAAAAGGATTTGAAGGAGACGGTACCTTTTATTATTGGCTCTCCTATGCTGCACATTACACAGGCAGGGAAGCGATTGCTCAATCTGCATGGAAAAAAGCAATTGAATTAAATCCCGAAAAAGAAGGTCACGAGCCATGGAATGACGATAAATCTGTCCTTGATGGCTTCGAGAATCATCAATCGTCCATCCTGAAAAGGTTGGAAAGCGATTATATTGAAGAACGCCTATTTGCTTTATTCCTTACGGCAATGTCAGCTGGAAAGGATAAGATATTAGCCTCAAAAGAATTAAAGCATAATCAAAGGTTCTCTCATTTAGAGCGGGAATATTTATCATTTTTACGGACAAAAGAAGAAATGGCCGAGCAAGCTTTACATGAAACAGCCATTCTTCTTTATCAAAACTATCATCCGATCGGCACGGTAGAAGCCGGCTTGTTCCTACTCTGGTTTGCTGTCTTTGTTAAAATTGAAAAAGGCAGCCAAACAGTCAAAAATAGTAAAGCATGGGCAGCTGCGGTTGAATATGTCTGGATAAAAATGAGAGAAGAAAAGGTTTCTCAGCAGAAGGTTGCAGGTAAATATGGAGTTTCTCTCTCTACTTTGCAAAAATATGTAAAAATGGTAAGAAATCTCCTTTGGTGAGCAGATATTTGGACGGAACACGCTTATTTTTATAGGATATGAGTAGATGGTCATAATAGATTAAAGATCCCTTTTCTTAGGAGTGAAATAACATGGCAGAAGAAAAAATTTATGATGTCATTATTGCAGGTGCTGGTCCAGCCGGAATGACTGCCGCTGTTTATACATCTCGAGCAAATTTATCAACTTTAATGATCGAGCGTGGCATTCCCGGCGGGCAAATGGCTAATACAGAAGAAGTAGAAAACTATCCAGGTTTTGAACATATTTTGGGACCTGACTTATCAACTAAAATGTTTGAGCATGCGAAGAAATTCGGTGCGGAATACGCATACGGAGATATCAAGGAAATTATTGACGGAGAAGAGTACAAGACAGTTGTAGCCGGATCCAAGCAATATAAAGCTCGTGCGGTCATCATTACGACTGGAGCCGAGTATAAAAAACTTGGTGCACCAGGAGAGAAAGAACTAGGCGGCCGCGGCGTTTCTTATTGTGCGGTATGTGACGGTGCTTTCTTTAAAGAGAAAGAGCTAGTTGTCATCGGCGGTGGAGACTCAGCAGTTGAAGAAGGCGTGTATTTAACTCGTTTCGCATCAAAAGTAACGATCGTACACCGCCGCGATGAGCTTCGTGCCCAAGCAATTCTGCAGCAGCGCGCTTTTGATAATGAAAAAATTGATTTCATTTGGAATCATACAGTTAAGCAAATCAATGAAAAAGATGGTAAGGTCGGCAGTGTAACGCTTGTTTCAACTGAAACAGGTGAAGAGCGGGAGTTCAAAACAGATGGCGTCTTCGTTTACATCGGGATGATTCCGTTATCCAAACCATTTGCAAGCCTTGGCATTACTAATGAAAATGGCTATATCGAGACAAATGAGCAAATGGAAACGAAAGTGCCTGGCATCTTTGCTGCTGGTGACATTCGCGAGAAAATGCTTCGCCAAATTGTTACTGCTACTGGAGATGGAAGCATCGCAGCACAAAGTGCTCAGCATTATATTGAAGAATTAAAAGAAAGCATGAAAGCAAAACAATAAGTGCTAAAAGCCGCATAACAATTGTGCGGCTTTTTTGTGTGAATAAATGACATCTTTCCTCACCGGAAATAATATTTACAAAAAGGTAACTCTCTTTTAATTTTCCTGTAACAGTTGTGCAATAATATTCAGTTATTCTATTAATAGAAATTGACCCCCTTTTAAAGATATAATCCTTTGTAAAGCGCAGTGAAAGCTGTGCTTTTTTTTTGTCTAGAAAAACAAATGATTAATTGAGCAAGCCTTTATATACGAAGTAGTAACTAGCGAAGCGAAATGAAACAGATCGACATTTACATACTTGGCTGTGAGATGCTCAGGGAATGTTTTTTTGTCTAGAGATAATTGGAATTTTTTCATTATAATGACCTCGACCGTAAAACTATATATCCATTTGTTAGAATCTTCAATTCGTTGTGGGTGTTTAACAAAAATAGTATAATAAAGGGAATAAACAGACGGGGTGGAAGGCAGGTGCGAAGAAGTTGCAGCGAGTCACTAACTGTGTATTGTTGAAAGATGATCAAGTATTGCTTTTGCAAAAACCGAGTCGAGGCTGGTGGGTGGCTCCTGGAGGAAAAATGGAGCCAGGAGAATCCGTTAGAGACTCATGTATCCGGGAATTTAGAGAGGAAACCGGAGTCTACCTGCGCAACCCGAACATAAAAGGGATCTTTACTTTTATTATGAAGGAAGGCGAAAAGGTTCTTTCTGAGTGGATGATGTTCACTTTTTTAGCGACAGAAGCCGATGGATTGAACCTAGATGAGTCGGAAGAAGGGAAAATTTTGTGGCACCCATTTGAGGAAATTAAGAACCTTCCTATGGCAGCGGGTGACTATCATATACTAGAATATATGATTCATGGAAAAGGAATGATTTATGGTACCTTCACCTATACACCAAATTTTGAATTACTTAGCTATCGATTAGATCCGAGTTAAAGCTTCCGGCGAATCTTTAGATTTTAAGAGGAATTTGAGTAAGTTCGATAAAATTAGGTGAATTTGATATACAGGGGGAAAACAAAAATGAGCACAGGCGCAGTGAATGAAACGCAAATGGTCATTATTACGGGAATGTCAGGCGCTGGAAAGACAGTTGCCATTCAAAGCTTTGAAGATCTAGGGTTTTTCTGTGTGGATAATCTGCCGCCAACACTCTTGCCTAAATTTCTTGAACTGATGAGAGAGTCAGGGAATAAGATGAATAAGGTTGCATTAGTTATGGACCTGCGGGGACGTGAATTCTTTGACCATCTTTTCAAAGCATTAGATGACCTTTCAGAGACTTCATGGATCACACCGCAAATTCTTTTCCTAGATGCTGATGATTCTACATTAGTTAGAAGGTATAAAGAGACAAGGAGATTTCACCCTCTCGCACCTTCTGGTCTTCCTCTTGAAGGAATTAAGCTTGAACGCGAGCTTTTGGAGGAATTAAAAGGCAGAGCACAGCTCATTTATAATACAACACGATTAAAACCAAGAGAACTTCGTGAAAAGATACTTACGGAATTCTCAGTAAATAAGACGAATCTATTTACTGTTAACGTGATGTCCTTTGGTTTTAAACATGGCATACCAATTGATGCTGACCTTGTTTTTGATGTGAGATTTCTTCCAAACCCTCACTATATTGATCATATGCGGCCCAAAACCGGTTTAGATGAAGAAGTCTCTACTTATGTATTAAAATGGTCAGAAACACAAAAATTTCTGGAAAAGGTAACTGAGCTCCTTAGTTTCATGCTTCCTCATTATAAAAGGGAGGGGAAGGCGCAGCTCGTTATTGCCATCGGATGTACGGGCGGTCAGCATCGCTCAGTAGCTTTGACAGAATATATCGGGGAATACTTCAAGAATGAGTATCATACACGGATTACACATCGTGATATGGTGGGGAGAAGGGAAAAAGAAAAATGAAAAACAGACAGCCAAGAATTGTCATCATCGGAGGAGGTACAGGGTTGCCTGTTCTATTAAGGGGCCTGAAGCAGTATCCTGTTGATATAACTGCTATCGTAACTGTTGCTGATGATGGAGGCAGTTCAGGGAGACTGAGAAATGATTTACACATTCCTCCTCCCGGTGATATACGCAATGTTTTGGCAGCACTGTCTGATGTGGAGCCACTGATTGAAGAAATGTTTCAGCATCGTTTTAAGACGTCTAATGAACTATCAGGTCATTCGCTTGGAAATTTAATTCTAGCAGCCATGACTTCAATTACGGGAAATTTTGTTCATGCCATTCAAGAAATGAGTAAAGTACTGAACGTAAGAGGAAAAGTCCTGCCAGCTGCTAATCAAAGTGTTGTTCTGCATGCGGAGATGGAAGATGGAACAGTCGTTTCTGGAGAATCCAAAATTCCTTACTCCGGGAAAAAAATTAAAAAAGTATTCTTAACACCCAAGCATATTAAGCCTCTTCCTGAAACGATCTCTGCAATAAGAAAGGCCGATTTAATCATCATTGGCCCAGGAAGTTTATATACAAGTATTTTGCCTAATCTTCTCGTACCAAAGCTCGGGCACGAGGTTTGCCGAGCAAAAGCGAAAAAGGTGTACATTTGCAATCTCATGACTCAGGCGGGAGAAACCTTTAACTATACAGCAAGCGACCATGTGAAAGCGATTTATGATCACATGAGCTGTGCTTTTATGAACACGATCCTTGTTAATAGTGAGGATATCCCGGATGACATTCAGGAGCGGTATAGTGAAGAAATGTCAAAGCCTGTTATCTTTGATACAGAGCGCCTTCAGGAGTTAGGAATGGAAGTAATTCCTGGAGAAATTGTAAGTGAAAAAGACGGAGTAATACGTCATGATACAAAAGTGGTCGCAGAAATGTTATATTCATTACTTATAGATGAAATGAAGAAAAGAAATAATTAATAAGCGGAGCCTGGTGTTCTTCGTCTCAAGGGTGGTGAGAATATGTCTTTCGCTTCGGAAACGAAAAAGGAATTAACGAATCTGGAGGCAAAGGATTGCTGTGGAAAAGCGGAATTATCAGCGCTTATCCGGATGAATGGCTCGCTTTCTTTTTCTAACAGAAAATTAATCGTAGATATTCAAACTGAAAATGCAGCGATTGCAAGAAGAATTTATATCCTAATCAAAAAGAATTATCATGTACAAGTAGAGCTTCTCGTTCGAAAGAAAATGAGGCTGAAAAAGAACAATGTCTATATTGTACGCCTATCAGAGAAGGCCAGTGAAATTTTGGATGACTTAAAAATAATAAGCGAGGGCTTTGTTTTTACACACAATATTTCAGAATCATTGATTAAAAAGAAATGTTGTAAGCGCTCTTATCTTCGTGGTGCCTTTCTCGCTGGGGGATCTGTTAACAACCCAGAAACTTCATCATATCATTTAGAAATTTTTTCACTTTATAAGGAGCATAACGACTCTTTATGTGAATTGATGAATACATTTAATTTAAATAGTAAAACGCTTGAGCGGAAAAAGGGCTTCATCACATACTTAAAGGAAGCTGAAAAAATTACTGAGTTTTTGAGTGTCATTGGGGCTCATAATGCACTGCTTCGATTTGAAGATATACGGATTGTCCGTGATATGAGAAATTCAGTGAACCGACTTGTCAATTGTGAAACAGCGAACTTAAATAAAACCATTGGTGCCGCCATACGCCAAGTCGATAATATACGATTTATTGATGAAACCGTCGGCCTTCATATTTTGCCAGATAAACTAAGAGAAATTGCGGAGCTCCGAGTAGCCTATCAGGATGTTACTTTAAAAGAGCTAGGTGAAATGGTTTCTGGAGGAAATATAAGTAAATCAGGTATTAATCATCGTTTAAGAAAAATAGATGAAATTGCTGAAAAACTGCGAGCAGGGGAATCACTCTAAAAATGATTCTATATGGGAGGAAAGGAAGAAATGTTGGAAAAACAGGTTGAAGTAAAATTAAAAACAGGATTGCAGGCACGGCCTGCCGCACTTTTCGTGCAGGAAGCAAACCGATTTTCATCGGATGTCTTTCTAGAAAAGGATGGGAAAAAGGTAAATGCCAAGAGCATCATGGGTTTAATGAGCCTTGCTGTTAGCTCTGGATCATTCATTACATTAATTGTAGATGGCAAGGATGAAGAAGAAGCACTTAAAGAGCTGTCTAAGTATATTCAGAAAGAAAATTAATAGAAATTAGTAAGAGCCTGGATTCTACTTCCAGGCTTTTTCTGTTGGTACTAAGCAAAATACTTGATAAAGTAAAAAAGTTACTAGATAAATTCCGGGAAATACTCGATAAAACCTAGGGAATGCTCGATAAACGATGTAAAATGCTTGATAAAATCGATCCCGAGCTAAAATACATGATAAAAGAAAAAATCTGCTAAATAAAAGAAAAAAACACATGAGAGTTCGCTCGGGAAATCTCATGTGTTTTGTAACTTACTTTTCTTTTTTATCCTCAGCAGGATTGCGTGTAATAATTTTATCTACTAATCCGTATTCTAATGCTTTTTCGGCAGTCATAAAATTATCGCGATCCGTATCTTTAGCGATGACTTCAAGTGGCTGACCTGTACGTTCTGCTAAAATTTTATTCAGCTTATCACGAAGGAAAAGAATTCGTTTAGCTGCAATTTCAATTTCAGTTGCTTGCCCTTGAGCTCCGCCTAGTGGTTGGTGAATCATGACTTCACTGTTAGGAAGAACGAAACGCTTCCCTTTTTCACCAGCTGCAAGCAGGAATGCACCCATTGAAGCCGCCATACCTGTACAAATTGTTGATACATTTGGCTTAATGTACTGCATTGTATCATAGATCGCCATACCAGCAGTAATGCTTCCGCCTGGGCTGTTAATGTATAGAGTGATATCTTTCTCAGGGTTTTCAGCTTCTAAGAATAATAATTGTGCTACAATCGAATTGGCAACATTATCATCGATCGCACTGCCAAGCATGATAATACGATCTTTTAAAAGACGGGAGTAAATATCGTAAGCGCGCTCTCCACGGTTTGTTTGTTCAATAACTGTAGGGATTAAGTTCATCTCATTATTCCTCCTTTAATTAAGTAAGGTTAACATACAAATACCTCATATTTTCCATTGGTGTATGTAATTTCATGATACACTGTTGGTCAATAAAGGTCAAACAATACACTTCCACAAATCAGGATTATTATTCGACATCTTCCTTCTAACATATCTCCGTTTCCATCATTCCCGCTCTTCCGTTTTTTAAACAAAAGATTCCTTGCAAAGTTTGAAAAAATCGCATATAATCTATATTTGTAACGCAAATGCATATTACACAATGCCCTCGTGGTGCAACGGATAGCACGTGAGATTCCGGTTCTTAAGATGTGGGTTCGATTCCTGCCGAGGGCGCTA
>NZ_JALDXW010000076.1:0-8828 GCF_032154635.1 Cytobacillus sp.
GTAGAGCATCTGACTTTTAATCAGAGGGTCGAAGGTTCGAGTCCTTCATGGCTCATTTATATGAATGAAGAAAAGACCTTAAGGGATTAATCCTTTTAGGTCTTTTTTCTCTTATTCATTATAAAAGGATTTAGGTTTAGAAGTAGATTTATAAAACCTAGTGTTAAAGCTACATACTTAAGTGATTAACCGTATTAATTTTTAGAATCTTACTCATTTTTCGTATATATATACACGGTTTTGTCGAGTTGAGTCATTTCTTTTAATGTGGTTAAAATAGAGATAGATACAGGGATGAATGAAGGGAGATTTTTTCATGAAGAAGCTTGCCATTATTGGGATGCCTATGGATTTGGGACAAATGAGACGCGGAGTGGATATGGGGCCAAGTGCCATCCGCTACGCTGGAATAAATGAAAGGTTAAAAAAATTATTTGATGAAGTTCATGATCAAGGGGATATTGCTATAGGAAGGCCAGAAGTAGAGGTTGATCCGGAATCGAATCTTAGGAATTTGCATTTAATTGCTGAAAAGACAGAAATGCTGGCTAAGGAAGTAGATAAAGCAATTGAAAAAGGATCATTTCCATTAGTTCTTGGTGGAGATCATAGCATTGCGATTGGTACATTAGCTGGGGTAGCTAAGCATTATAATAATCTGGGTGTCATTTGGTATGATGCACATGGAGATTTAAATACGGCAGAGACGTCACCAACTGGGAATATTCATGGAATGCCGCTTGCAGTAAGCTTAGGAATGGGACATCCATTATTAACGAATGTTGGTGGATATGCACCGAAGATCAAACCGGAAAATATAGTGATTATTGGCGCACGTTCTTTAGATGAAGGAGAACGGGAATTAATTAAGGAACAGGGCATCAAAGTCTATACGATGCATGAGATTGATCGTATTGGTATGACGAAAGTAATGGAAGAGGCAATTGCTTATTTAAAGGGAAGAACAGATGGTGTACATCTATCTTTAGATTTAGATGGATTAGATCCGAATGATGCACCAGGTGTAGGAACGCCAGTGTTAGGAGGAATAAGCTACCGTGAAAGCCACTTAGCTATGGAAATGCTGGCTGAGTCTGAAATTATTACTTCAGCTGAATTTGTAGAAGTAAATCCAATTCTTGATGATAAAAACAAAACAGCAACAGTCGCTGTTGCTTTAATGGGATCTTTATTTGGGGAAAAATTATTATAATATAATTGAAAACAAGGACATCATGTTCTTGTTTTTTTATTAGCTATCTTATTGATTGTTTACGATTTTTAATCTTTTATACCTATAAAGGAAAAAATAGTCATCCAACTAAGTAAAAATTTGTTAATATAGATATATTGAGTATTTTTTTAAAAAAAGTGAAACCTTTTCCGCTATCGATTCGTAATGTCGAATAGCCGCACTTTGAGCGGAGGTAAAGAAAATGGAAGCAATCGTAAAGAAAAGGATAAAACAGGTATTAAAAGGCGATCAGGATGCTTATGCAGAAGTGGTTGAAATATATGGAGAAAAGGTATTTCATATCTGTTACAGAATGCTTGGAAATAGGCATGAAGCGGAAGATATTGCTCAAGAAGCTTTTTTGCGGGCATATGTAAATATTCATAGCTTTAATATTAATCTAAAGTTCTCTTCATGGCTTTATCGAATAGCGACAAATCTTTGTATTGATCGTATTAGGAAGAAGAAGCCTGACTATTATTTAGATGCAGAGGTGGCAGGTACAGACGGGCTGACCATGTATTCACAAATTGCTTCAGATACTAGCTTGCCTGAGGAAGATGTAGAGAGCTTAGAGCTGCAGGAAACGATCCAGCGGGAGATTTCTAAGCTTCCCGAAAAATACCGTACGGTTATTGTATTGAAGTATATTGAGGAGCTTTCCTTAAATGAGATAAGTAAGATATTGGATTTGCCCTTAGGTACGGTTAAGACTAGAATACACAGAGGAAGAGAAGCATTAAGAAACCAATTACGGCATGTATAATAAAAGAGGGTGAGAACTTTGAAGTGTCCAGCAGAAATAATCATTTATATGCATGAATATTTAGATGAAGAGATCTCAGCCAAAAATGAACAAGAATTAAGAACGCATCTCCAAAGCTGTAAGGAATGTCAAACGCATTTTCATGAGTTAAGAAAAACCATTGCTCTTGTTCAGAGTACTTCACATATTAATGTGCCATCTGACTTTACTGCAAAGGTGATGGCAAAATTGCCTAAAGAAAAGCGCAAGGTTGGTTTCCAGCGTTGGGTCAGGCACCATCCATTACTTACGGCAGCTTCTTTATTCATCATGCTTATGGCAGGGAGTCTGTTTTCTTCATGGGAGCAGGATCATGAATTTTCTGTTTCCAAGCAGCCCAATCTTATCGTTCAAAACGATACAGTTATCGTCCCTAAAGGTGAAGTCATTAAAGGGGATGTAACTGTGAAAAATGGGAAAATCCAGATTGAGGGACAGGTCGAAGGAAATGTGACCGTTATCAATGGAGAAAAGTATCTGGCATCTGCAGGTCAGGTGACAGGGGAAATTAAAGAAGTCAATGCTATTTTTGATTGGCTATGGTATCATATTAAAAAAACGGCAACAGAGGTCGTTAATATCTTTGACCATGAAGAACCAGAGGCAGCAAAGTAAAAAGGTGGAACACTGCATGTATGCAGTGTTCTTATTTTTATCTATTATGGAACTGGTTTGGGATGTCTCTTTCCTGAGAGAAAGTTGGTAAAAAGCAATGTGACCGTCTTAGCATCTCGTATTTGTAAGGGGTGGCTAAGACGCTTATGCTTTTCTTATTTCAAACAGGTTCGTCATTGGAATGCGAATGCTTTCAATGATATAATATGGAAGTTACGAAATAAATAGTACAAATCATCGTATTTTGAACAGTCTGGCTCAAGCCCTAGCTGGTCCTTCAATAAGGGTAGACGCCTACGCTATTCTAATTAAGATATTTTTGGAGGAAGGATAATGTCGTTGTTTTCAGATTTCTCTATACTGAAATTTTTGGCTAATACTGTTGACATTCTCCTTGTATGGTTCGTCATCTATAAGCTCATTACCATTGTACGTGGGACGAAAGCTGTTCAATTAGTAAAAGGAATATTCGTTATACTCCTCGTGAAAATTATCAGCGATACCTTCCACCTGCAAACTTTAGGCTGGATGATGGAACAAGTACTTATTTGGGGATTTTTAGCAATTGCAATTATTTTTCAACCTGAGCTTAGAAGAGCGCTTGAACAATTAGGACGAGGACGCCTTTTTTCCAGAAGTGGACATCAAGAAGGCGAGGACCAAGAAAAAATGGTCGAAGCGATTGTTAAAGCCGTTGATTATATGGCGAAGCGCCGCATTGGTGCGCTGATATCCGTTGAACGCGAAACGGGAATGGGTGATTATATTGAAACCGGTATCCCCCTTGAATCAAAGATCTCGTCTGAATTGCTAATAAACATCTTTATCCCGAACACTCCATTACATGATGGGGCCGTTATATTACAAAAGAATACCGTGGCTGCAGCTGCATGTTATTTACCTTTGTCAGAAAGCCCGTTCATTTCAAAAGAACTTGGAACACGTCATCGCGCTGCTCTTGGAATTAGTGAAGTAACTGATAGTTTAACTGTAATCGTATCAGAAGAGACAGGCAGCGTTTCCTTGACAAAAAATGGCGAGCTGCACCGAGATTTAAAATCAGAGGCATTTAAGGAATTGCTAACGAATGAATTAATCTTTAAAAATAATGTAAAACAAACTTCTTCAGGGCGTTGGAACTGGAGGGTGAAGAAAAATGGATAAGTTTATCGATAAGCTTGTTGATACACGTTGGTTTATGAAAATCGTTGCCTTAATCCTTGCATTGCTGCTTTTTCAATCTGTATATGATCCAGTAAAAAATGTATCAAATGTAAATGTCCCAGGCGAGCAAGACACGGAGGTACTGTCTGATGTTCCGGTTAAGACGTATTATGATACAGAGAACTTAATCGTCACGGGTGTACCAGATACGGTGGAACTCACAATAAAAGGGCCAAAAAATGTCCTTCAGCCAGCAAAAGTACAAAGGAATTTTGAAGTATATGTAGATTTATCTGATGCTGAAATAGGTACAGAAAGAGTACCAATTAAAATTAGGGATATTTCGGACAAATTGGATGTGACCATTAATCCAGCATATGTCAACGTCAGTATACAAGAAAAGGTCACGAAGGAATATAAAGTCGATGTTGAATTTGATCAATCATTGGTTGAAGATGGCTATATATCCGAAGCTCCAGAGGCTGAACCGAATAAAGTAAAGATAACCGGTGCGAAAGATGTAATGGAGAGAATTACCTATGTTAAAGCAGCAGTAAATATTAAAGATCCGATAAGAGAAACTGTTCGAAGAGAAGCTCGCGTTCTAGTATTAGATAAGAATATGAATAAACTTGATGTGTTAATCGATCAAGTAACAGTGGATGTCATTATCCCTGTAAAAAGCTTGAGTAAGGTCGTGCCAATTAAAATCGTTGAAAAGGGTAGTCCGTCAGAGAATATTTCTATTGATTCCATTTCACTTGATGTAACAGAGGCGAAGATTTATGGCAGTCAAGAGGTACTGGATAAAACGGAAAATGTAAGAGTAGAAGTTGACCTTAGCCAAATAAGCGGCAATACGGAAATTACTCTGCCTGTCATTATTTCGGATGACATAAAAGAAGTCAATCCAAAGACTGTTAAAGCAACAATAAAAACGAATGAAAAAAATAACGAAACAAGTAAAAATGAGGAAGATAAAGAAGAGAGCAAAATGTTATCAAATCTTCCTATTCATTTAACAGGATTAGACAGCCAATTTGAAGCTTCCCTTCAATCGCCAACTCATGGTGCCAATTTAACAGTTACGGGAAAGAGCGATAAGATTGCAGAGCTGCAGGCAAGTGACTTTAATGTCTTTCTTGATTTAGCTAATTTAAGTGAAGGGGACCATGAAGTGAAAATTAATGTC
Source organism: Cytobacillus sp. (assembly GCF_032154635.1). Classification (GTDB taxonomy): domain Bacteria; phylum Bacillota; class Bacilli; order Bacillales; family Cytobacillaceae; genus Cytobacillus. The sequence continues at coordinate 5,011 of NZ_JALDXW010000076.1, forward strand.
AAAGGTCCAACAGATGTTGATTGGAAGCTGGCGACGGAAACGGCAAAAATATCGATTACTCAAAAGGAAGTATAAGCTAGAAAAATGAATGAAGGAGCGATAACAGGAATGGGAAAATATTTCGGTACGGACGGAGTACGTGGGGTGGCAAATAGTGAATTAACTCCTGAATTAGCCTTTAAATTAGGCCGATGTGGAGGATATGTTTTAACTAAGGATAAAAATCACCCAAAGGTTTTGATTGGCCGTGATACACGAATTTCAGGCCATATGCTCGAAGGGGCATTAGTGGCAGGTTTGCTTTCCATCGGAGCGGAGGTTATGCGCTTAGGCGTTCTCTCCACTCCAGGTGTTGCCTATCTAACAAAGGCACTAGGTGCAGAAGCAGGAGTAATGATTTCAGCATCACACAACCCTGTGGCTGACAATGGCATTAAATTTTTCGGTCCAGACGGCTTTAAGCTTTCAGATGAGCAGGAACTTGAAATTGAAAGCTTAATGGATATGGAAGAAGATCAGCTGCCTAGACCAGTAGGGAGTGACCTAGGACAAGTAAATGATTATTTCGAAGGCGGACAGAAATACCTCCAATATTTGAAGCAGACTGTGGATGAGGATTTTTCAGGCATACATATCGCGTTAGATTGTGCACACGGTGCAACATCCTCGCTTGCATCCCATTTATTCGCGGATTTAGATGCGGATTTATCCATGATCGGGGCTTCTCCGAACGGATTGAATATTAATGAGGGAGTAGGTTCCACACATCCAGAAACGCTTGCTGCATTTGTGAAAGAAAAAGAAGCCGATATCGGACTCGCCTTTGATGGAGATGGCGACCGTCTGATTGCCATAGATGAGAATGGCGACATTGTCGATGGCGACCAAATTATGTACATTTGCGGAAAGTATCTGAAGGAACAAGGAAGATTGAAGCATAGTACAGTTGTTTCAACCGTTATGAGCAATCTTGGCTTCTACAAAGCACTTGAAGCAAATGAAATAGAAAGCATTCAAACAGCAGTCGGCGATAGATATGTGGTTGAAGAAATGAAGAAGAATGGTTATAATCTTGGCGGAGAGCAATCTGGGCATATTATCTTCCTCGATTATGTAACAACAGGGGACGGGTTGTTAACGGGCCTGCAGCTCGTAAATATAATGAAAATGTCGAAGAAGCCATTATCAGAGCTGGCAAAAGAGATGCAAAAGTTCCCTCAAAAGCTTGTCAATATTCGAGTAACTGATAAGCACCATGTAACAGATAATGAGAAAGTAAGTGCGATTATCACTGAAGTTGAAAATGAAATGAATGGAAATGGCCGGATATTAGTTCGTCCATCTGGAACGGAACCGCTTGTAAGGGTGATGGCAGAAGCGGCAACAGAAGAACTATGTAATGCCTATGTTGAACGAATTGCCGCAGTTGTAAAGCAAGAAATGGGTTTAGAAGAAGAATAGAATGACGATATGCATAAGGGAACGGAAAGTCTACCTTATGCATATTTTATTTAGAAGGGGTGTTTATTGCTTCCCTTTGTTTTTAGTTGACTAGTCACAGCCTATATTGTATGATTATCGTGCTTTGTAAATCTTTTTACAAAAGATTGATTAAAAAAAGGAAAGGTGGGCAGTAAGGAAAAATGATGGGAATAGAAGCGCCTGGACTAATTCCGATCGGATAGGGGATTAGTTGACGAGGAGGAGGTTTATCGAACAATCGGCGGATGCCTCCCGGTTAAAGCAAACCGTGATCTCTTCTTTAAAACATTAGGGTAACTTAATGGACAAAGAGTGGGGAATGCTAATTTACAAAGCAAAAGTGTATGCATGTATGTTCAGATAAAGTTGTCTGACATCATACGAATTTTAATTTAACTACAGAGATAAGGGGCAAGACTGCCCTGATTGGCTTCTTGCCCCTTCTTAACGGGAGGAAAAGAAGTATGTGCGGAATCGTTGGATATATTGGATTAAATGATACGAAGGAAATTTTATTAAGAGGTTTAGAAAAGCTTGAATATAGAGGATATGATTCAGCTGGCATCGCTGTAATTAATGAAAAGGGCGTCCATGTTTTTAAAGAAAAAGGCCGTATTGCTGATTTACGTAATATAGTCGACTTTGATGTGCTTGCGCAGACTGGTATCGGCCACACTCGCTGGGCTACTCATGGGGTACCAAGCACGATCAACTCCCATCCTCATCAAAGTGCATCAGGCCGTTTTACGCTTGTTCATAATGGGGTGATCGAGAACTATGAAATCTTAAAGCGTGAATACCTGCAAGATGTGAACTTTACAAGTGAAACAGATACAGAGGTCATCGTACAGCTAATTGAAGTGTTTGCTGGCGAAGGGCTAAGTACAGAAGAAGCGTTCCTCAAAACGCTTCAGCTTTTAAAAGGATCGTATGCACTTGCACTTTTAGATGACCAGAATGAAGAAACAATCTTTGTCGCAAAAAACAAGAGCCCGCTTTTAGTTGGTTTGGGTGATTCCTTTAATGTAGTTGCTTCAGATGCGATGGCCATGCTGCAAGTGACAGATCAATATGTGGAACTGATGGATAAAGAAATGGTAATCGTGACAAGAAATGCAGTTACGATTAAAAATCTTAATGGGGATGTTATTACCCGTAATCCATATACAGCAGAACTTGATGCAAGCGACATTGAAAAAGGCACATACCCTCACTATATGCTAAAAGAAATTGATGAGCAGCCTTTAGTTATGCGCAAAATTATCCAAAAATATCAAAATGACAATGGCGAGCTAACAATTGATCAAGAGATTATTGCTGCGATGAACGAAGCAGACCGCATTTACATTATTGCAGCAGGTACTTCCTACCATGCAGGTCTTGTTGGTAAGCAATTCATTGAAAAACTAGCAAAAATACCTGTAGAAGTACACATCTCAAGTGAATTTGGCTACAATATGCCAATGCTTTCTGAAAAGCCATTGTTTATCTTTATCACACAAAGCGGGGAAACAGCTGACAGCCGTGCCGTTCTTGTTCAAGTAAAGGAAATGGGCTATAAGGCAATTACAATCACAAACGTACAAGGTTCTACGTTATCACGTGAAGCGGACTATACTTTGCTGCTGCATGCTGGTCCTGAGATTGCCGTTGCTTCTACGAAAGCGTACACTGCACAGCTAGCAGTATTAGCCATCTTAGCTGAAGTGACTGCGAAAAGCCGTGGCATGGAACCGAATTTCAATCTTGTCCGAGAGCTAGGCATTATCGCCAATGCAATGGAAGTGCTTTGTGATGAAAAGGAAGCTTTCGAATCGATTGCTCGTGAGTTTCTAACAGTTACCCGCAATGCCTTCTTCATCGGTCGTGGCATTGATTTCTATGTAGGTCTAGAAGGCGCACTAAAACTAAAAGAAATTTCGTATATACAAGCAGAAGGGTTTGCTGGAGGAGAGTTAAAGCATGGTACAATCGCTTTAATTGAAGAAGGCACACCTGTTATTGCTATCGCAACACAAGAAAATGTTAATTTAGGTATTCGCGGAAATGTGAAAGAAGTCGTTGCCCGCGGTGCGTATCCGTGCATCATCTCCATGAAAGGATTGGAATCTGAAGGCGATACCTTCATTATCCCAGAAGTGCACGAATTATTAACACCTCTTGTCTCTGTTTTACCATTACAGCTTATTTCTTATTACGCTGCCCTGCACCGCGACTGCGATGTTGATAAGCCAAGAAACCTGGCTAAGAGTGTAACGGTGGAGTAAGTAGGAAGGGTTTTTGATAACTGTTGTTGTATTAAATGAAAGCTCTTTATTTGAAAAAAATATTTTTTA
>NZ_JALDXW010000077.1:0-8827 GCF_032154635.1 Cytobacillus sp.
ATTTTTCAAATCGTTTAATGGCATCTATATTACTTGCATAGGTAAGCGAATCAACATTTGTAATATAGTAATTTGAATGCTTCAGCATATAAGAAATAAAATTCGCTCCGATAAAGCCAGCTCCGCCTGTAATTAGGAGGTGGTTGTTCATATATCGTTCTCCCCTATCGGGTTAGTGTTTACATATTGAAAAGCTTTAAAAAGTGATTCATGAGTTCCAGCATCAATCCACCAGCCTTTTAATATATCAAATTCAAGTTGTTTATTTTTAATGTACATATTGTTTACATCTGTAATTTCTAGTTCGTTTCTGTCTGAGGGCCTTGCAGCATCAATATACCGAAAAACCTCATGATCATACATATAAATCCCAGTTACACAAAAGGAAGAAGGCGGGTGATCAGGTTTTTCAATGATGGAGAGAATTAATTTATTTATCGGGTCGATATGTGGCACCCCATATCTGGTCGGGTCCATGACTTCTTTCAGCAGGACTCTTGCACCAGCTCTTTGTTCTTTAAATGTATGAACATAAGGTGTTAATGAATCCTCAAAAATATTATCGCCCAGAATAACAATAAACTTTTCTTTATTTATAAAATGGCGCGCACCTAATAAAGCGTCTGCTATCCCCCCACCTACATTCCGCTGAATTTGATAGTGCAGCTCTACATTAAGGTTTTCCCCGAAACCCAATATCTCAATAAAAGAAAAAATATCTTTAGGATTAGTTATAATTAAAATTTCATTAATCCCTGCTTCCCTTAATTTCAAAATGGGCCAATAAATCATTGGATACTTGCCAACAGGCAACAGATGTTTATTAAATACTTGAGTAAAGGGTTTTAAACGAGAACCAGAGCCGCCAGCAAGAATAACCCCTTTCAATAAAGAAACACCCCTTTCATCGTATGTTCAAGAGGTTTAAAACCTCATTTAAACTATGCCATCGTATAAGCAATATCTATATACTATATGTAAGATATCTTCTTTTGATATTCTTCATCCTCAGCCTATAGCAATGCAAAGATCCACAATGGGGAGGTTCCGATCCTATGAGAATTGTGAAATTTTCCCAAGTGGTACCTACACTCCAAGAAAGGTTAGTTGAGGGAGAGTACATGAGGATGAATGAAAATCCCACTTGAAGAATAAGGAAGAACTTTACGGCATAAGAAAAGCACCTCCTTAAATCGATATCATTAACCAAGAGGTGCAGCGCTGTTTTTATTTGTTGATGGATAACCCATTGAGGAAAGAATAGTTCTGCTTCCTGAGAACGATCTACCTGACAACCATATATTTACAGAAAAGGCATATGATCGACACTTTGACCCTTAAAAGAAAAAAAGGAGTGAAAATCATCTTCACTCCTCTCCCTTATTGCTGTGTGCCAAGCCCGTTTCTTTCTTCCTTAATCGGAATTTCTTTCTTTATATATTGATAATCATTACGATCTATCGGTTCATAGCCTTCTGGCTTATAGAAACGAAGCAAGTCTTTGTAGACAATTTCATCTGACATTTGCAGCTCGGTACTTGCCTTCTCAGCTAATGGCTCGCACCCAGCTCCTTCTACTAGCTCTCCAGTTTCAGTCGAATAACATTTTTCTCCTATCTGGGAAACCTCTGGAGAGATAAAATCTCCATTTCGGAATGGAACAACCTCACGATGGTTATCTGATAATAGGTCCGATCCTATTGTCAAATAATCCTTCGTATCAATGCCTAATAAATGCATGACCGTTGGCTGAATATCAACCTGGCCGCCAATTTTATTTACTAAGCCCCCATCCACCCCTGGTACGTGAATAAAAACTGGGACTCGCTGAAGCATAGCATTATCAAATGGGGTAATTTCTTTTCCGATAATTTCTTCCATTGCCTTGTTATGGTTTTCAGAAATCCCATAATGATCCCCATATAAAACAATGACCGTATTATCGTATAATCCCGATGTCTTCAAATCATTAAAGAATTGCTCTAATGCTTGGTCCATGTAATTTGCTGATTGGAAATACTGGTTGACAACATTATCATCCGTTTCTGCTGCAGGGAAATCTGTATCCCCTTCATCCATTTTAAATGGGAAGTGATTGGACAATGTAATAAATTTTGTATAGAAAGGCTGTGGCAGACTTTCTAGCAATGGCATGGATTCAGCAAAAAATGGTTTATCTTTTAATCCATAATTCTTTGTATTTTCGTCTGTCATATTATAATATTCAGCATCAAAAAACTCATCGTATCCTAAAGAGCGGTACATTTCATTACGGTTCCAGAAAGTTTTATAGTTTCCATGGAATGCAGCAGATTTGTATCCAAGAGATTTTAAGATGGCTGGTGACGCTTGATACGTATTTTGGGCTTTGTTAACATAAACCGCACCTTGCGACATCGGATATAACGAGTTATCCATAATAAACTCTGCATCAGATGTCTTCCCTTGACCCGTTTGGTTAACAATATTATTGAAGTAAAAAGTTTTCCCATCATGAGCCAATGAGTTCAAGAAAGGAGTAACCTCTTGTCCATTTAACTGGTAATCAATCATAAATGTTTGCAATGACTCCATTGAAACATAAATGACATTCATCCCCTTCGCTTTCCCAAAGTATTCAGGTTTTGGCGCAGCATGATTTGCCTTAATATAGTTTTCAACTTCTGTAATATCATTGGAATCTGCTAAAGCTCTTTGGCTCGCCGAACGTGCATTCTGAATCACATCATACACTGAGAAGTTGTATGCACCTAAATATTTAACAAGATAATTTCTGTCAAATGAACGAGTTAATAGCTCCGGACGATCCTTCTCAGCAAGTCCTAGATTCAGCATAAATGTTGCTACCGCTGCGAGGATGACAACTGCTCCTGGTTTTCTGCTTACTAGCTTTCCTGGTTTGTACCATTTTTTCGCTATAAAAAATATGAGCAAAATCGTATCCGTAAAGTAGAAAATATCAAATGGAGACATTAAAGATAATGCACTTTCTCCCAATTGCCCCCCATTTACTTTCGTTTGCATAACGACCGGGACGGTAATAAAGTCGTTAAAAAAGCGATAATACGCAATATTTGCATACAATACAAATGAAAGCAAAAAGTTCATTATGATTAATAATGTTGATTGAATTTTGCCTTTAAATAACAAGGCAATACCAAAGAATAAAAGAGCGGAACTTAAAGGATTAATAAATAATAAAAACTCCTGCATTTTATTATCTATTCCTAAATTAAATTCTATTCGATAAGCAGCATACGTTTTAAGCCAAAACAAAATAACAACCAAAAAGAAAATGGGCATATTTCCTTTCATTTTTTCTTTTATTGATAAAAATAGTTTTTTCAAAATTCACACCTCACACAATTAAAAAATCAGAAAAACTTAGCAAGCGCTAAGTTTACATAATTTTTCTATTGATTATCAAAATTTATAAGGGAGTTGAACGATGTTATTTAATATATCATAGAATATCGCGATTGAAAACTAAAAACCATGACAAAATTTAAGCCAATTCTCCCCTATATCCAACAAAAATGGACAATATCCCCTAAATTTCTTTTAGTTCCTATGGACAATAGAGGAAGCAAGTCTTCCCCCTCCTTCATAAAGTATAGAGAAGGGAGGGACACAAATATGCAACTATTAATCTTACTTTATTTAGCTTCTATCTTGTCAGGATTCGCATTAATAAATGTGCCAACATCTGCAATCATTACACCAGGAATTGCAAATGTTTTCGATATTGTTGGAGGAATTGCAATTGTTGTATTCTCACTTGCTTTATTATACCACGGGATTAAATCACTCATAAAGAAATAACCTATTCTTGAGAGACCCCACATAAGGTCTCTCTTTGTTTTTATTTCATATGCGGCTGGAAAGAATTATAATAATAAATGGACAAATAATCTTAAGAGAGGAGATTTACATATGGCACACACAAATACCGAAGAAACACTTCAGCTTTTGAAAGAATTAGTTTCTATACCAAGCCCTTCAGGAAATACGACAAAAGTGATTTCATTTGTAGAAAAATACTTGAGCGAATTACATGTAGAAACATTCCGAAACCGTAAAGGTGGATTAATGGCAACAATCCGTGGAAAAAATGACCAAAAACACAGGCTGCTTACAGCACATGTGGATACACTTGGCGCCATCGTTAAGGAAATAAAACCTAGTGGCAGGCTAAAACTTGATCTGATTGGCGGCTTTAAGTACAACTCTATTGAAGGCGAATATTGCGAAATTGAAACATCTGAAGGAAAGAAGTATACGGGAACGATATTAATGCACCAAACATCTGTACATGTCTATAAGGATGCTGGAAAAGCAGAAAGAAATCAGGAAAATATGGAAGTGCGTATCGATGAGATCGTTCATAGCGCCGAAGACGTACGAGCGCTAGGGATTGAGGTCGGCGATTTTGTTTCCTTTGACCCAAGAGTCCAGCTTACACCTTCTGGATATATTAAATCGCGCCATCTTGATGATAAAGCAAGTGTAGCGATATTATTGCAACTTATTAAACAAATAAAATCAGAAAACATTGAGCTTCCCTATACCACCCATTTTCTTATTTCAAACAATGAAGAAATCGGCTACGGCGGGAATTCTAACATTACTCCTGAAACGGTTGAATATTTAGCAGTAGATATGGGAGCCATGGGCGATGGACAAGCAACTGATGAATATACTGTTTCAATCTGTGTTAAGGATGCCAGCGGACCATACCATTATGAGCTAAGAAAAAAATTAGTGCAGCTTGCAAAGGATCATCAGATTAACTATAAGCTTGATATTTACCCCTACTATGGCTCAGATGCTTCGGCGGCTATCCGTGCAGGACATGACATCGTTCATGGGTTGATCGGCCCAGGGATTGATTCATCCCATGCTTTTGAGAGAACACATAAAAAATCAATTGAGAATACAGCTAGATTGCTTTTCCATTATGTACAGTCTGAAATGGTTTTATAAAATACAACAAAGCCTCTATAACTAGAGGCTTTGTTATTACCTTTCTATCCATATCCTTTTATTTTCGACTCTTTTTGTTAACCTCATTGCATCCAATCGTTCCAAAAATGGAATCATGTATTTACGTGAAAGATCAAGGACTCCTTTTGCATCACCAACCTCAAATGAAGGACCAGTGCTGTTTTTCAACCGTTCGATCGCATCTCTAAAATGGTCATTATGCCAATAGTATTGATCATCAAGTGGGGTAATCTCTTTTTCTTCAACTAAAAATCTCATAATGTCAGCCACTAGCTGATTGGGTATGCCAGCTTTTGTAAAATAGTCGCTAATATATTTCACTTTTAGCCCATCATTTTTCAGTTGTTCAAGTAAACTATCCGTTCTTTTTTTCCAATTTGAAGGAATATGAGGCTTAAAATCATGAAGATGAATGAATTGTCCCCTCTTCCCAAAAATAGATAATTCAATTGCTTTTTCCAAAACATATTCCAGAAGTTGTTTCGGGTACATCGTTTGCATAGGTTGTAATAGGGCTGCTTTATTTTCTCCATGCTTCATCGGATAATCATTATGAAAATCCTTCAAGCGGTCATAAAATTCCTCTTCTAAATAGTTCTTTATTGAGGATAAAGTATATTCCTTCCCATTATAGAAAAGAAACTCTTCATCCTCACTTAAAATGGGCACTAATTCTGATTCATCAAGTGAGGTTCTTGTTATTAATTCTGTTAGCGTTAAACTTTTTGCTTCAGATATTGCTGCCATCATTCTTTCCTTCGGGCTGCCTTCTTTTTTCTTTGCTAATTCTTCAACTGTTTTATGGCCAAAGCGATATTTCTCTCCTTTTGGATCGATAACCCAGCCGCCTCCAATCGTTTCTTGCGGACTAGGACGTCTTAAAATAAAGCGATCACCACGTTTGGTGACAATCTCCTTATCTAACCTTATTTGACAAAGAATTTCACTGTTTTCATCCTTAATCTCATTCCTATCAAAAAGGACAATTCGTCCCATCACTTCTGCAGTACCGATATGGCATTTAATCGGCATTCTTTGTTTAACCATATAGTCTAGATCACCGGCGACCTTCAACGCAACATCAATGGTCCTTGTAATAATAAAATGCTCTGAAGACACAAGGACATCACCTCGTTCGATATCATCCTTTGAGATACCGGAAAGATTGATTGCTACTCTCTGACCAGCAAATGCATGTACAGCAGTCTGATGATGAACTTGAAGCTGCCTTGCACGCGTTTCTAGCTCTTTTGGCATAACCATTAGCGCTTGTCCTTCTTCTACTGACCCCTCGTAAACAGTTCCTCTTACAACTGTACCTTGTCCTTTAATAGTAAAGACCTGGTCAATTGGCAAGCGAAAAGCTCCTCTAGCATCTCTTGTTTCCTGTAATTTGAGTGTATTAGTAATCAAATTTTTGAGTTCGTTTATCCCGTTTAAAGAAAGACTATCCACTAGGATAAATGGCGACTGTTCAAATACAGTTCCTTTTAATTCTTCTAAAATATCGTCCTTCACTAAATCGATAAATTCTTCCTCAACACGGTCAATTTTTGTAATAGCTACGATTCCATTCTGAATACCTAACAATCCTAAAATATGTAAATGCTCCCTTGTCTGAGGCATTACCCCTTCATCAGCTGCAACAACAAGGACAACTAAATCTATCCCAGCCACACCAGCAATCATTTGGCGAATAAACCGTTCATGACCTGGTACATCTACAACTGAAATTTGAATCTCCTCATCTTCATAAAGGGGTGCAAACCCAAGCTCAATTGATATTTGCCGTTCTTTCTCCTCCTTTAATCGATCGGTATCCACATTGGTCAAAGCTTTTGTTAACGTCGTTTTTCCATGATCGATATGTCCAGCCATACCAATTGTAAAAAACCTTTTCATCGCTGCCACCTACTCCTGCTTTACTATTGTATCTTTCACATTATCTTTAATATAAGAATAATTCAATCCTTCTGGTTATTTGTCATATAATTTTCTAGAAGTACGAATATGCCAAGCAAATGGAATGAGCAGAAGGAAAAATAAGAACAAAGCAACTGCTTCTAATGTCAATATATAATAAGGAAAAGGGCCAAAATAATCTAATAACGAACCATTGTTTGGTTTATGAGCAAGAAACATATAATTTCCGCCTGTAAATTTATTTACTGTATATGCAACCCCAGCACTCCCATTTAAGAATAAAAATGAAGTGAGCAAGCCTTTTTTTGTCGGTTTATACGTATGAACGAACACGAAATAAAGACAAGTCCAAATGATTAACATATGAGTAATGAAAAATTGAAAATATCGGAAATGCGGAAACCCCAAAAATAATTCTGGTGTTAAAATTGCCATAAAGGCACCTGTAATTCCAATAAAATAGACAACCTGAAAAATCACTCTCGCTTTTGTTACTAATAAAATTAAACATAGAATGAGACTAACAGAACAAAGCTGAAGCGGGAGCGTGAATGATATATTCCAATAATCATCTTTAAATAACCAAAAATGATACATGAATTCTAATAAGAATAGAACAAAAAACATGACACCTCTTGCCGTTTTATCATATTTCCTCAAAAAATCCCGTGCCTTAAAAAGAAATATAGACCCGCAAATAAAAATAGCAATCATTAATAAATGAGATATTGAAAAGGCTTCAAAAGGAAAAAGGTCATATTGATGGCCAAATAATTTGTTCATATATGTAAGACCCTCTTATTCTTTTGGAATAAGTTTCATTTTTTGATATTCATATTTTTGTGTTGTTTCGAAATGAATGATTTCTGGCTGTTCAAGCTCAATTTTTGCTTGAAATAATGGACCATCTGAAACAAATGTATGGTATTCGCCTGATTCCCCCATCGGACAACAATTTATTTTCATAATATCATGAATGAATGCAGAATCTAGCTGTCTGCCAAGCCATGTTTCATCAAGGATATCTTCACGGATCCGAATAACAGTCGCCTGATACCCCGATTGAAGAAAGGTATTTAGAAGATGGAGAGCATCCTCTTTTCTTCCCCATAATGGGTATATTGATTCAAGTGAAGTATCGTTTGCCAATTTTTCTCCCCACTCCCTGTGCTCTTCTAAATACAAGTCCCCAAAGGCTATTCCATCCAAGTGATAATCTTGTTTAAAATTCTTCAAAGCATGGACATAGCTACTTGTATAATTCTCAAGATTGCAGGAGATAAATTCTACTGGTATACCTAAAGCTTCCGCTTGAAGCTTAACTAATTCAAGCTTTTCTCCATGTCCAAAGGTTCGACCTATTTCGATCGGAACCGTTGTGATTAAGCAGACAACCTCCGCCCCATGTTTAGTCAATACGTCCAGTGCCAAACAGCTATCCTTTCCGCCACTCCAAGATAAAGCTACACGTTTCTTCATATTCGATCATCCTTTACCCGCTTTTTTCATTCATTCTATCACATCTAAGGGCAGCAACCTGTAAAAAGAGGAGAGAGCGTTCTACTACAAACGATCTATTTTTGTTGGGGACTTCATTCTCTTGATGAACGACTGGTTTCAGGTTTTTTACCTTTTTCGGGACTTCATTCCCTTGATGAACGACTGGTCCAGAGCTTTTCCTCCTCATTCGGGACTTCATTGCCTTAATGAACGACTACGCTCAGGTTGTTCCACCTTTTTCGGGACTTCATTCCCTTAATGAACGACTACGCTCAGGTTGTTCCACCTTTTTCGGGACTTCATTCCCCTAATGAACGACTGGTCTAGAGCTTTTCCACCTCATTTGGGACTTCATTCCCTTAATGAACGACTACGCTCAGGTTGTTCCACCTTTTTCGGG
>NZ_JALDXW010000032.1:0-44127 GCF_032154635.1 Cytobacillus sp.
TATTCAATTGCAGCAGGTTAAAAAGGCGATTTCCGATCGTAAATATGGAAATCGCCTTTTTAGAGAGTTATAGTGTCCGTTAAATAATCCGGAGATTGCTTCACTTTATCGTTTTCCTGAGTTGTCATCCCAAATACTGAACCCCCAACCCCGCCAATCATCCCAACTGAAAATACCCCTGCCAGGAAGCACCCGATTAACTTTTTTTTATTCATTGTATCATCCCCCTTTTATCATATTCGATCCATTCCACTTGTTTAAATCTATTTAGTAAAGGAATTACCTAGTAAAAAATAATCACAAAGTGCCTGTAAATAAAGTTATCACCAACTTTTTTTTCATTCACGTTTCTAAACAGGAAATAGATATTCAGGATTCAATACGAGTGAAGAGGTAATCTATCTGATGTTCTTAATAAAGAATATTAGTGAAACTTTAACGGTTTTTCTCTTAAAATACAACCATTCTCTATCAAGTATTTGATTGATAACTGGAAACATGGCTGCTCGTTGATGCGATATTTTTATTACTAAAAAAGAGGAACTCCGGAAAAAATATACATTTCCTCCAATCAACTACTCTATTGTTCTTAATTAAGAAAAAAACATTCGTTTTATTGTTTTTATTTTCGGAATATTGTAGTATAATTCAATTAAATGAAACGAATTAACTTTCATTTCATTTTTTTTGGCCAAAACGTTCTTTATGAAGAACAAAAAGGAAGGTGTGAGAAGAATAGTGACTAGCAAATTAAAAACGGAGGGAGGAGAATACTTTTACAACAAATTTCTTCACTAAAACAGAAAGATCAGCAGTAAACCATCATTCATTCTTTAACTTTAGAGAATGAAATTGATTTTAATACTTAAGTAAGAAAATAGAATAATAGTGTCCATTATGAAGGACAGAAGAGGAGAAGGGGGAAGTGAATTGAGGAAAAGGAAGTTTACAAAGCTATTTAGTAGTATTCTAGCCTTTATAATGGTGCTCTCGCTAGTATTGCCTGTTTCGGCGACAGCAACTGAAACAACTGACTTAAAAGCATTTAAGAAGCAACAAAGTGAGAGAAATATGCTGCTAAAGGCAGCAATTGCAGAGCAGCTAGAGGCAATTGAAGGTTTACCAAAGCTGCATAAAGATTTAGAGGATAAATCAGGTACTGAAAAGATTCCAGTTATCATTCACCTATCAGAAAAGCCGGTAGCATTAGAAAAAGGAATGGAAGAGCTAAAAGGAAAAATACTATCAAACTCCCAGATCTCACAAATCCGCAGTAAAATAAAAAGACAGCAGGCATCTGTCGATAAAGAAATGAGAGTTAAGGGTATCTCATTTGATAAAGGGTTTGCCTATGATACGGTTCTTAACGGCTTTGCAGCCAAAGTAAAAGCGGATGACCTCAAAAAGCTTCTCGAAGTTTCAGGTATCACATTGGTGGAACCAGATGCAATTGTTCATGTATTAGATGATAAAAAGCCAGCTGATTCATCATCAGACCTTGAAAAGGTTGTAGATTACGAGACAAAGATGAATACTAGTATCTCCTTTTTAGGCATTGAAAAGCTTTGGGATAAAGGGTACAAAGGAAAGGGAGTCAAGGTAGCTGTACTTGATACTGGGATTGATCCAGATCACCCAGAATTCCAAGGAATCTACAAGGGCGGAAAAAACTTTATTCCAAACAGCTCTACCTATACTCGCGAACGGGCAGATGATGATGCTCGTGAAACATCACCGAAAGAGCGCCCGGCTAGCCAGCCAGAATTCAATGCACAGGGACGCGCCTTCTATACGGATCACGGCACACACGTTGCAGGAACAATTGCTGCCATTGGTGCCAATGAATACGGAATTAAAGGAATTGCCCCAGAAATTGATCTATATGCTTACCGCGTACTTGGAGCATATGGAAGCGGATCGACGTCAGGAATTATTGCTGCTATCGAGCATGCGGTTAATGAAAAAATGAATGTTATTAATCTTTCACTTGGTGGAGAGTCAAACTCAGAAACAGATGGAGCATCATTTGCGATTAACAACGCCATGATGGCAGGAGTGATCTCGGTTATTTCATCCGGTAACTCAGGTCCAAATCGTGGAACAGTAACAACTCCTGGAACATCACGACTTGGAATTGTAGTTGGTAACACGACTAATCCAGAAACACAGCATAACGGATTAGTAACAATCAAGGTTGGTGAAGATTACAACTACACGAAACAATTAAAATTTATGGGAACAACTTTTGGACAAGATCTTGCACAGCAGCTGAATGGCGAGTATGAGCTTGTTGCTGTACCAAATGTTGGTGCTGTATCCGACTATGATGGAATTGATGTAGATGGGAAAGTTGCCCTTATCGCACGGGGAAGCCTTGCATTCGTTGATAAAATTGCCAATGCGAAGGCAAACGGTGCTATTGCAGCAATTATCCACAACTTCTCAGGCGGAACAAATGCACCTGATGTATCAAACGTGTTCTTAGGTGATTCATTTGCCTTCATTCCAACGATAGATATGTCAGTAACGGACGGAACAGCAATCCGTAATGCTTTGAAAAATGGACAAGGAACGGTTACATTTGGAAACTATGGCTCGGAAAAGTCGCTAGGTGACGATGTGAATGACTCTAGTTCACGTGGTCCATCTACACCGAACTTCGATATAAAACCAGATGTAACAGCTCCAGGAACAAACATCATGTCCTCTGTGCCAGCTTATAAATGGGACTTCCCTGAAGCAAGCTACGAAGAATCCTATGACCGTTTCACAGGAACATCTATGGCAGCACCTCATATCGCTGGAATTGCCGCACTCGTCAAACAAGCAAATCCAGATTGGAATGCCTTTGATGTAAAGGTTGCGATCTCAAATACAGCTAAACTCCTTAACACTAGTAATTATGATGTCTTCACTCAAGGAGCGGGCCGTGTAGATGCATATGCAGCTGCATTTCCAAGCGTGCTTGCTTATGCTGAAGATGAAGCATTACTTGATTCTTCCGGTGAAATTGTACCGAATATTAAAGGAACTGTTACATTCGGTCCACAAAAACTGGACAAGGACATTTCTGTTACAAAGCAAATTCGTGTGAAAGATCTTAAAGGAGCAGGTGGAAGCTTTAATGTGCAAGTAGACGTAACAAAGTCGTTTGCCGATGCAGCATTATCAATTGACAAGCCATCCTTTACATTAGCTCCAAATGGCGAACAGCTAATAAATGTAACATTAACAGCTTCGAAAAACGCTGCTGCCAAAGCGGGAGATGAAATCCTAGGCTATATTCATATTAATGGTGGCGAAAATCATGTATCCTTGCCATTTGCAGCAGATTTCGGCGGAGAGGCAGCGGTTCAAATCAAGGATATGCGTATCACCGAAACGGATCTTTCTTTCGACGGTGACGGTGTAAAGGACGAAGCAATGCTTTACTTCACTGTGACTGGTGATTTGAAGACAAACTTTATTGAAATTTGGGATTTTGAAAACCCTGAAGGTGGCGTATATGGAGACGGGTATATCGGCTACTTGCATGCAGCTAATTCCTTAGGCGCTGGCTCCTACCAATTACCGATTAAGGGACAATACCGGCCTTGGGAAAATGCCTCACAATTAACAAAAATTCCTGATGGTCTATATACAATTGACCTTACAGCTGAAACAGCATCAGGTAACCCGCCAACTATCGGGGACTATGTTGGTCCTATTGTTGTAAAATCAACAAAGCCTAAAATTGATGGTGAAGTGGCAGAGAACAAATTGAGGGGACAAATAACAGATAAGTACATTGATTACAATGAAACACTAAAGGATTACGGACTTCATTACGACCTCAACACAAAACTTAAGGCTTCTTACGTACTCACAAAAGATGGGAATGCGGGCACGGCAGTACCATTAACACTTAACCAAGACGGTACATTTGAAATCGAATTAACACAAGAAGCAGATACAGTTACAGTACATGTAGATGATGCTGCTGGAAATAAAGGCAAGGCAGATTTTGCTGTAGAAAATGCAGCTGAAACTAGCCTATCAGTCGATCAATCAGATGTAACAATTGAAGAAGGCAAAAATGCAGCGATTAAGGTAACTCAAACAACGAAGGATGGCGACGAAGTGACAGAAGAAGATGTGACAGCTAAAGCCACTTACAGAGTAGCCGATGAAAGTATCGCAACAGTAGAAGCAGGAGTTATTACGGCGAAGGCTGCAGGGAAAACTACTGTTACAATTACTTACGGCAAAAACTCCGTAACGGTAGCTGTGACAGTGGTTAAAGGAGAACCTGAACCAGATAAGGAAATCAGCTTGAAACTAGAAAATGTAGCCTCAAGTGAGATGGGTCCTTATGTAAACATCGAAAAAGGAAAAACACATCATTTAAAGGTTATGGAAGTAACAACAATCGGTGATAATATAACAGAAGAAGATGTAACGAAAAAAGCTACCTACCATGTAGCAAACGAAAGCATTGCGACAGTTCAGAATGGTGTAATCACTGCTAAGAAAGCAGGATTCACAGAAGTGACAGTCACATACGGCGAGAACACTGTGAAGTTAACAGTTATTGTTGCTGACCCTGATGGCGGGGAGAGACCTCCTAGATTACCAAGAATAAATAGCGCCATGCTCTGGTTTTAATAATATTGGTAAAATAATTTAAATAAAAGAAGAAGAGGCTGGGACATAACTAGCTTCAAATAATGAGAAAGGTGAATTTGAGTATGTTCAAATTCACTTTTCTCTATTTTTTAGTGTAAATTCTACTATTATAATAGTTGTTCGCCTTTCGTTGTGATCTGTTGTGTAAAGGATGTCTTGAAAAGATGTAGCAGACAAACTGGAAATACAAATGTTGATTACACGAAATCATCATGTGATTTCTGCATTTTAGAAGAGGGCGGTTACCAAGCACAAGCAGGGCAGCCGATACACGTGGAGTGAAACTTGTCTTAAAAGATACATTCTAATAAACTTTATCTAAATGAGGGGAAGAGATCCTTCTATCTTGTTAATCAGCCTTTATAGACTTTGCTTCCACGCTTTCGTTCGTAGCGGGAAATCACTATCGTTCGCAACTTGAAATAAAGAAGTATCAATAAAGTTGATAGAATATAATAATAGGAAGGTAGGTTATCTAATATGCCAACTGCTTATCGATCGAATACATATGTTCCTGAATTGGTTCAATAGCAAAGAGATTGGCAAAAGAACAACAGTTTAGAACACTTGTAGTTTTAATTTTAAAAAATATCTTTCTAGAAATAATTAACATTTTTTTCCGTTTATTAAATGTATGTTTATATGATATTATTTTTAAAAAAAGATGAGGTTCAGCAGATGAGTTCAACATTCGTACAGACAGAAACAACTAAAACAAAAACCTTAGTCATTAACGCACTATTCATTGCATTAACGCTAGTAGCCACGATGTTCATTAACATAAAGCTCCCAATCATGGGGAACGGGGGGCTGATCCATTTAGGGAATGTACCTCTATTTATTGCAGCTTTAGTTTACGGCAAAAAAACAGGTGCCATTGCAGGTGCCTTCGGAATGGCCTTTTTTGATCTTCTATCTGGTTGGGCAGTATGGGCGCCATTTACATTTATTATTGTTGGTTTAATGGGCTTTTTGGCGGGCTTTATTTCTGAAAAAGCACCTGGTAAGAGAATCCTTGTTAACTCTCTAGCAGTTGCAGTTGCACTTATAATAAAGGTTGTTGGCTATTATTTTGCCGAAGTAATAATTTACGGAAACTGGATCCTGCCGTTTGGCTCTATTCCAGGCAATATTATGCAGGTTGTAATAGCAGGTATTATTGCAGTTCCTCTTGCAGCACGCTTAAAGAAAAGTGCCTGACTGATGACAAAATAAAATTATATGTTTTTTAAAGCTTCATTTTCTACTAGAAATTCCGTTAAAACATTACAATTAATAATCATTATGAAAAAACACCCTCCTGAAGAACTCAATCCGTTTTTCAGGGGGGTGTCTGTTTTTTTATATAAAGTAGTTATTGATATTAATAACCTCTAACAAGTTTATTACGAATTTTATTAGATATTAATTCGACAATTAAGATTAGGATCATTAATCCAATTAAAATAGAACCAACTTCAGACCACTTATAGCCATTCATTGCAAAAATTAATGGAGCCCCGATACCGCCTGCGCCAACTAATCCAAGGATTGCGGCATCACGCAGGTTCATATCATAGCGGTAAATAACAATGGACATAAACATGGCTGATAATTGTGGAATGATTCCGTAGCGAATTTTTTCAAAAGGTGTACAGCCAATGGATTCAAGGGATTCTAAAATATTCACTTCTAAATCTTCAATGACATCCACAAAAAGTTTGGAAAGCATCCCAATCGAAGTTAATGCCATTGTTAAAACACCGGCAAATGGCCCTGGGCCAGTTACACGAATAAACATTAAACCGTATACAATTGCCGGAATGGTTCGCACAAAAATTAAAAATAAACGAACGAGAAAAGCAACTGGCTTGGGCACAATGTTAGATGCAGATAAAAAGGCAAGAGGGATAGCTAAAATAGCCCCAACAATTGTCCCTAAAAAGGCGATTGCCATTGTTTCTACTAATAAATATGGAACACCATTTGTATTGAATGTGAAAAGCAAATCTGTATTTGGTGTGACAATCCCTAGTAAAATGTTTTTAGCGATGTCTAGACCATTGCTAGTAAAATTGGATAAATCAACGGCAGTTAAAGACCACATGATAAATGCAAATAAAATAACAGCGGTGATCACATTTTGCACAATGCGCTTTGGTTCATTTAATAGTTGTTTCTCGATAGAATTCATTGTGATCACCCCCCTACATTAATTTCTTTCTGAAATATTCACTAATGGATTCGATAATGTATACGGTGACCACGAGCAATAGTAGAATCATGCCTACATTGGCATAATTACGCCAGCCTAGGCTTTCGTTTAGCATCAGTCCGATACCACCCGCGCCAACATAACCTAAAATAGCAGCATAGCGGACATTTCCTTCGAAACAAAAGATCGCATTAGAGAGATAGTTTGGTAATATTTGCGGCATAATCGCACAGCGAAATGCCGAGGTGGTTGTGTGTCCCATCGAATGCATTGCTTCAAACGCCTTTAAGTCAGCATTTTCGATTGCCTCATATAAAAGCTTTCCAACATAAGCAACCGTGAAAATGAAAATAGCAACGGTACCTGCCATTGTCCCTATACCAAATACAAAGGTTGCGATTAGTGCCGCAACTAGCGTAGGCAATGTGCGTAATAAGCTTAAAATAAATTTGAATGCTGCTACAACAGGTTTATTTTTAATCATATTAGATGATGCAAGATAAGCAAGCGGTAAAGCAAAAATAGATCCTAAAATAGAACCTAATAATGACATTTTTATTGTGTCAAAAAGCGGCTGCCAAAGTTTGTTAAGATATTTCCAGTTTGGCGGAATCATATCACCAATGATCACCCAAAACTGCCCGATTCTTTTGGCTAATACTTGCAAGTCAAAACCTGTGATTTGAACAGAATAATAGAAGCAAATGAGCAAGACTAAAATAATCCATGGAGCTTTTGAACGTTTAAAAGTTACGGTTTTGCCATTTGGTAACTCAACTGATTTGGCTTTTAAAATGTTCAATTACCACTCAGCTCCTCTTCAAGCTTCCCATTGTATATGTGCTCTAGGATCTGTTCTGTTACTTCACTTGCTGGTCCATCATAGACAATTTCACCACTGCGAATGCCAACGACACGTGTAGCATACTCAAGTGCTAAATCTACGTGATGAATGTTAATAATAATTGTCATATTCATTTCTTCATTTATTCTTTGAAAGTCAGTCATTACTTGTTTTGCTGTAATTGGGTCTAGTGAAGCAACAGGTTCATCGGCTAAAATAATGCTTGGTTTTTGAGCAAGAGTCCGAGCTAATGCTACACGCTGCTGCTGGCCGCCTGATAGCTGGTCAACACGGGTAAAGGCTTTATCCAATATATTCATTCGATCAAGCGCTTCTAATGCTTCAATCTTTTGCTTTTTTGTATATAAACCTAGAACCTTTCGCCATATGGGCATATCAGGAACAAAGGAGACAAGGACATTTTTTAATGAGGAAATGCGATTAACGAGGTTAAACGATTGGAAAATCATTCCGATTCCCCGGCGAAGCTTGCGAATTTCTTTCCCCTTTAATGTAGAAACCTCCACATCATTAACCAATAAAGAGCCAGATGAAATATCATGCATCCGATTAATACAGCGGATCAGTGTAGATTTTCCTGCACCAGATAGCCCAATGACTGCTACATATTCCCCTTGCTCAATGGTTAAATTAATATCCTTTAATGCTTCGTATCCATTGTCATACTTTTTGTTTACATTTTGAAATTTTATCATGCAGAAATCCTACCTTTGCTTAAAAAAAGGGAACACGCAACATGTCCCCTCTTTATTTCATTGTATTTAGTTAGAACTTAGTTCTTGAACTAGCTTTTGCGCTTTGCGCTCATTATCGTAGTCAGAGTCTTTCGCCTCTTGATAGCCATCGTGGCTATATATTGCAATTACCTCTTTCCCTTCATCGGAATTGCCAATATTGATAAATGCTTTTTGTAATGCAGCTTTTAAATCATCATTCATATTCTCTGAGTTTTTGCTAACACTGACTGTATCGTTGTAAATAGCTGGCATTACGCCAATAACATCTGTTTCATCCCAGATTGTTGCGGAACGGCCAAATTCAGAACCCCATTGATCAGCAAAGTCAATGCGTGCATCAGCATAAGTAACTAGTACATCTGTTTGACCTGAAGCTAGGCGTCCGAAGGCACTTCCGTATGAATCAGCCTGAACAACTTTAGAAAGATCAGTAATTGTTTTTCCGAAGTTTTCATCTAACCATAATGCAGGGTAAATATAACCTGCTGGAGAAGAAGAAGACATTACGTTCCAGTTAACGTTGTCTAAGTCTTCGAAAGTAAGCTTTTCACCGTTATTCACTTTTTCAGCTAGTTCTCTACCTTTTTCGGAAGGACCAGCAATTAGTAGTGCACGATAAGAGTTTGTTTGCTTATCGGACTTTTCGGTAGGCTTGTTCTTATTCCAATCAGCTGGATTGTCAGAATCATTGCTTAGTCCAGCACGAGTTGCAGTTAAAATCACTTCTGCACCATCATCATAAAGCACATATGTACCGCCAGGGATTAAACCAATATCTGTTGTACCAGCTGATAATGCTTCACCAACAGCTTCATAGTTTGTTCCAACTGTAATTTCAACTTCGCCAACATCATAGCCTAAACCTTTTAATTCTGTTTTTAACAGATCTTTAAGTGGTTCAGTTGCAGTAATAATTTCATCAGGGTCACGAGATGGAACGAATGCAATTGAAAGCTTGTCTAGTTTCTTTCCGCTTGCATCGTCGCCTCCCTTGTCAGATTTACTTTCGTTTGAGCCACATGCTGCAAGTGAAACGCTCAATAAAAGTACTAGCATTAATGTGAAAAACTTTTTCATGACTTACCTCCTATATATATGCATACTAGACTAGTATAAATTAAATCTGTTAAAATTGGGGAAATAATTATATAAATTTTATATTTTTTTAATGTAAAGTTTGTAAAAAGCATACATACCGAGGTGTACAATGAAAAAGATTTCAATTTTAGTTACTAGTGATGTCCATGGGTATATAATGCCAACTGATTTTTCAGGTGATGTGGATATGCCATTAGGATTAGGGAAGCTGGCAACGGCAATTGAGGAAGAAAGAAAACGCGGGAATGTCTTATTAATAGAAAATGGCGATTTTATTCAAGGAAGTCCATTAACTTACTATGAACAAAGTTTTAAAGCTGATACGAATAATTCAGTTGTACGCTTGGCGAATGCAATGAAATATGATATGGCGGTATTTGGAAACCACGAATTCAATTTCGGGTTACCTGTGTTAAATAAAGTAGTTGAGGAATCCAATTATCCTTGGCTTGCAGCTAACATAAAACGGGAGGATGGAACCTATTTCACGGCGCCATCTACCATTAAGGAAATAGATGGTGTTAACATTGCGATTGTAGGCGTTACAACACAGTTCGTCCCCATTTGGGAAGAGGCTGAGAGGATACAGGGACTTATTTTTGAGGATGCCTTTGAAGCAGCAAAAAGAGAAGTGGAGCAGCTCCGTGCCAATCATCCAATAGATGTGATGATTATTGCCTATCATGGAGGGTTTGAATCTGATTTAGAAACTGGAGAATTACTTGAAAGTTCCCGGGAAAATGTCGGTTATCAAATCTGTAAAGAAATTGAAGGGGTAGATGCTGTGATTACAGGTCATCAGCATCGTGAAATAGCCCAGCATCTATTCGGGAAGGCAGTTGTGCAGCCTGGTACGAAAGGGGTTTGTCTAGGCAAAATTGAACTGACAATAAATGATAGCGGGAAAGTAGAAAAATCCGAACCATCCCTTATTTATATGGATAACATTCCATTAAATGATACAATAAAAAATTTAATCGCTCCGATTTATAATGAAACGGAGAACTGGCTTGACCAAAGCATTGGAAAGATAGAAGGAGATATGCTTATAGATAGCCCTTTTCATGCGAGACTAAATGGGCATCCATATGTTGAATTTATTAATCGCATTCAGAATGAAGTGGCAGACACGTCCATTTCATGCATGGCTATTTTCAGTGATAGCTGCCGCGGGTTTAATCCGAACGTAACGATGCGGGATATCGTTACGAACTATATTTATCCGAACACATTGAAGGTATTAGAGGTAAAGGGTCAACATATTATTGAGGCACTTGAGCAGTCCGCGACGTATTTTAAATTGGCAGATGGGAAACCAGTTGTTTCAGAAGCCTTCCAATCGCCTAAAGAACAGCCTTATAATTATGATCTTTGGAATGGCATTGACTACACAATTGATTTACGTAATCCAGAAGGAAAACGTGTGGTCGAAGTGACTTTCAATGGTGAACCGCTGCAAGCGGAGGGCATATATAAGGTAGTCATGAACAATTACCGAGCTACAGGCGCAGGGAACTTTGATTATTTTAAGGATTGCCCAGTTATAAAAGATATACAAACTGATATGACAGAAATGATTGCTGATTATCTCATTAACCACGGCACCATTCAGGCTAAGCCAATGAATAATATGAAAATCTTATATTAAAAACAACACGTCTTTAAAAATAGTATATTGCAGCACCGCATATAAATAGGAACGGGTCCAAAATAAGCAAGTTAGCGTATGACTTGTCTGTTTTGGGTCCTTTTCTATTTATGACAAACTGCTTCAATCACTCTAATCATCCGTCCGCTAAAATAACTTGACCATTTCCTTTTAAACAGATTTTAGAGTAAACTAAGTTCCATATCTTTTTAGAAAAGAAGGTTTGACTAGTGCCAAGCGAAAATAACAAGTATCAGAATCAATCATTGTTTAGTATTACGTGGCCGCTCTTTATTGAAATTTCCTTGCATATGAGTGTCGGGATTATTGCGACATTAATTTTAAGCGGCTACTCAGATAAGGCTGTTGCGGGTGTTGGGGTAGCTAATCAGATTATTAATATCTTTATCTTGATTTTTAATGTAACTGTCATTGGAGCAATGATTTTAATCGGTCAAAATTTAGGTGCGAACCAACTGAAACGGGCACGTGAGCTTGCACGTTCTGCTTTTGGGATCAATTTATGGGTTGGTATCGTAATGACTGCAGTTGTCGTACTGTTTGGGAATGTATTTTTACGATTCTATGGGCTAAGCGGGGAGATTCATGTCTTTGCTCATATATTTCTAACCATTACAGGATTCTCGCTTGTACTTGAAGCCATTTCCCTCGCATTAAGTGCTGTTCTGCGAAGCTATGGACATACAAAAGAAGCGATGGTTATGACGGTTATAATGAATATGATTTGTGTTGTCGGTTACTTTATTGCGATCAAAGGCTGGTTTGGCCTGCCGGTAACAGGAGTTGCAGGCGTTTCGTATTCTATCATAATTGCTAGGGTATTTCTCGTTCTCGCTTTGCTTTACTTTGTTAATAAAATATTAGCTTTAAAGTTTTCGATAAAAGATGCCTTTTCTATCCATAAAACAGATATAAAGGAAATTTTCCACATTGGAATTCCATCAGCTGGAGAAAACCTTTCCTACCAGCTTTCACAAATTGTGATTACGAGCTTTGTTGCCATGATTGGAGACGATGCATTAGCAGCCCGTGTGTATATTATTAATCTTTCCATGCTCTGTTATTTATTCACAATGGCAATTGCTCAAGGGACCCAGCTGCTGATCGCGCGTTATATTGGAGCGAAGGACTATGACAGAACGCTAAAACGAGGACTTAAAACATTAAAAATCTCGATGGTTGTTTCATTAGTTGTATCGCTTGCGATTGCCCTTACTGGCGAGCCGGTATTAGCCGTGTTTACAGATGAATCCAGTATCATTTCGATCGGACTCCCTGTTCTCTGGGCAATTGTATTTATTGAACCTGGACGTGCGATGAACATAGTACTGATGGGGTCGTTAAAGTCTGTCGGTGACGTTCGTTTTCCTGTTGTTATAGGTATTATTTGCATGTGGGGTGTTGCGGTCGTATTTAGCTACCTTTTCGGAATTATCTTTGGATTAGGGCTACTGGGAATTTGGATTGCTCAAGGGTTTGATGAATGGATTCGAGGAATCTTTGCATTAAGACGCTGGTTATCTAAGCCGTGGTTGAAGAAAAAGGCAGCCAACTATGAAATGGCAGAAAATAGAGGGTAATAGGCTTCTGGCATTAGAGATGTTGGCGGATATAATTGGGCAGACGGCGAATATAGTAGTTTCTTCGTGCGAATGACAACCTAGTTTGCTTTGTGTGACTAAACTACATATTCAAATAACTCGAAATAATGCTATAATGCTAGTTGAGAATATTGCTTGAACAATTGAATCTTTGATAGCTAGTAGGTGCCTTATCATTGGATAAGGTTAAAAGGGAAGCCGGTGTGAATCCGGCGCGGTCCCGCCACTGTTATTCGGGGATAACCTCGCAGTACCACTGTTCCAGATAAGGAATGGGAAGGAGAGGAAGTCACGTTACCCGTAAGCCAGGAAACCTGCCTATTTAGCTTGCCAACGAAATCCTTCGCGGAAAAGGATAGGCTTAATCAGTATAAATTTATTTTATTTGTCTGGTTTTTGCATGCCTTGTTTCCGAATGGAAGCAAGGCTTTTTTTCGTTGTTTAGTAAAAGACTTCAAGTTATCAAGCTCATCTCGAACCATAGATGAAGGGAAGAGGAATGAGTATGAAAAAGTTTTTGGCATTACTATTGACTATGCTGGTAGCGTTGACTATCAGTGCTTGTGGGACAGGAAATGACGGGGCAGAAAAAGACAGCTCTGCACAAAAGGCGTCCTCAGAAGTGGAAAGTAACGGAAGTCCTGAGACCGAAACAAGTGAGAAAGCAACGGTCTATCCGCTTACAGTGAAAGATGCAACAGGATTGGAATTAACTTTTGAAAAAGCACCCGAGCGTATTGTTTCTACTTCCCCGTCAGAGACGGAAATTCTGTTTGCTTTAGGGCTGGGAGATAAAGTTTTCGGTGTATCAGATTTTGATGATTACCCGAAAGAAGCGCAAACGAAGCCGAAGGTGGGAGGCGTAACAAAGCCGAATGAGGAAGCAATTATCGCAGCTAATCCAGACCTAGTAATCGGCGGCATTTCAATGAAAGATGATATTGTCGAGAAATTTCGCGGGTTAGACCTTCCTTTATATAAAACGGAACCGAAAAAAATGGAAGATATTTTAAGCAATATTATCCAGATTGGCGTCATTACAGATACACAGCAAAAAGCAGAAGAGCTTGTGGCGAAAATGAAGGATGATATTAGCACAGTTACAGAAGCGGCAGCAGCTCTTAAAGAAGAAGATAAGAAAAAAGTATATATCGAATTTTCCCCAGGCTGGACGGTAGGCAAGGGGGAATTTATGGATGAGCTGATTACGATGGCTGGTGGCATTAATGTTGCCGCGGATATGGAGGGCTGGAACGCAATTAATGAAGAGAAGATCATTCAGGATAATCCAGATGTGATTCTGTATACCGCTGGTACTGTTGATGATAAGTCTGGGAAACCGCTAGAAGAACTAATAAAATCACGAAATGGCTGGGAGAAGATTACCGCCATTCAAGACAGCAACTTGACGGGAATAGAAGGGAATATTATGTCTAGACCTGGTCCGAGAATAACAGATGCCCTTAAACAAATGGCTGAAGCCATCTATCCGGATTTGTTTAAGAAATGAAGAGAAGATTAGCATTATGGGGGGGAGCGGGAATCGTTCTCCTTCTTCTTTCAGTGATTGTTAGTTTGTCACTTGGGTCTGCTAATTTGCCTCTTTCGCATGTTTGGGGAATTATTCTACACCAGCTTCCATATCTGGAAAATGTAATAGATCCAAATTGGGCAGCATCATCTGAGCAAATCATCTTGAAAGTTCGTTTGCCACGGGTGTTTCTTGCTATCCTTGTTGGAGCGTGCTTATCACTTGCTGGTGCCGGTTTTCAAGGAGTACTACGCAACCCGTTAGCTGATCCGTATACGCTAGGGGTAGCATCTGGTTCAGCAGTAGGTGCGGCATTCATCATTTTATTTGGCTTTCATACGATTTTATTTGGTGCTTGGACGATTCCCTTGGTTGCATTTGTAACAGGGTTAATTAGCTTACTAATTGTGCTCCGTTTAGCCAATGTACAAGGAAAGTATAAATTAGAAACCATCATTTTATCAGGTGTTGTTGTTTCAGCATTTTTAGGGGCTATTGTTTCCTTTATGGTATCCATGTCCGATCAGGTGGTAAATGAGATTGTCTTTTGGCTGATGGGAAGCTTAGCCCTTAGAGGCTGGTCATTTGCCTTTGTGCTCATGCCTTATTTAGCTATTGGGCTTGTCGTGTTGTTGTCGTATGGGCGAACATTGAATTTATTTGCATTAGGAGAGCGGCAGGCAGCACATTTAGGTGTCAATATTAAACGAACACGGCTGGTTGTTTTGATCGTATCTACCTTAATTACTGCTGCTGCCGTATCAATCGTTGGAACGATTGGCTTTGTAGGGCTTGTTGTCCCGCATTTAGTGAGATTACTAGTTGGACCAGATTACCGGCTATTACTGCCTTTGACAGTGATCTTTGGTGCCATATATGTGCTTTGGGCGGATACGATTGCGCGTACATTACTTAGCCCGACAGAAATTCCGCTCGGGGTTGTGACCGCCGTTCTTGGTGCACCATTCTTTGCATACTTGCTTCGCCGAAACAAGCAAATGTCAGGGGGAAATTGATGAATGATTATTCAAGTCGATAGCTTAAGTAAACGGTTTGATAACCAATCAGTGCTTGAGGAGATTAGTTTTTCAGTTAAACGTGGAGAATGCCTAGGAATTATTGGACCGAATGGAAGCGGAAAGTCTACATTACTAAAGCTATTGTCTGGTGTGGAAAGTAAGTCGGCTGGAAAAATTGAAATAAGTGGGAAACAGATTGAACAATATACACGAAAAGAACTGGCCAAATGGCTGGCTGTTTTGCAGCAGGAATCTCTGCCTCCGATTGGATTTACAGTAAGAGAAGTAATCGAAATGGGACGATTTCCTTTTCAAAATTGGCTCGGAGAAGAAACAACAGACATTGAACGGCTTATCGATTCAATTATCGATAAAATGGGGTTGAATGATTTAAGTGATCGCCATCTAGAAAACTTAAGCGGAGGAGAGCGGCAACGAGTAGCTCTTGGCAAGACAATGGCACAGCAGCCAAAGCTTCTGATGCTTGATGAACCAACTACCTATCTCGATATCGGCCATCAAATCCTGCTTATGGATCGCATTCGAGAATGGCAGCTGGAAGATGACTTGACGGTTATTTCAGTTCTGCATGATTTAAATTTAGCAGCACTCTATTGTGATCGGTTGTTGCTTTTACATAACGGGAGAGTTCTGGCGATTGGATCCCCAGAGGATATTATTCGGACTGATTTAATTGAGGAAGTTTATGGTACCTCTCCCATAGTGATGCAGCATCCGGTTTATGGTTTACCACAAATTATTCTTCAGGGAGAAAGTATTGCTCAGCGGTCGGTACCTGCAAATAGGAGAATTGAACAGATGGAAATCTGCCAATAAGATAATACAAGTTGCATGAGGGAGCAGATGGATCTAATTAACATGAGGAGGAATAAGCAATGAGTAAACCAAGTAAGGAACGGGGATTAACACTTGTTTACACAGGAGATGGCAAAGGAAAAACAACGGCAGCGATAGGGCTTGCTGTAAGGGCATATGGCCGGGGGAAAAGAGTGCTAATGATTCAATTTATTAAATCTCCCCAGCGTACATATGGAGAAAAACTTGTTTTTGACAAGCTAGGAATTGAAATGGTCCAAAAAGGGATTGGATTCACTTGGACAAAAACCCCTGAAGAGCATCGTTCTGCACTAAAAGAAGCCTGGACGTATACGAAGGAGCGAGTGATGGCAGGTGAGCATGATCTTGTCATCCTAGATGAAATCAATAACGCACTGGCAATCAATCGTTTTCCTATTGATGATGTGCTGCCGATTCAAGAAGTACTGGATCTCATTTCCCATCGCCCTCAAGGGATGCATCTTGTTCTAACAGGAAGAAATGCGAATTCAAGGATCGTTGAGACGGCAGATCTTGTTTCAGATGTGAATGTGACTAAGCATTATTATGATGAGGGGATACCAGCTGTTATGGGGATAGAGCTCTAAGAAAAGAGAGGGGAAATTGATGAAAATTGTATCGTTGTGTCCAAGTAATACTGAGCTTCTCGGATTTATGGGGCTGACATCAAGCATCGTAGGCGTGGATAACTACTCTGATTGGCCTGTACAGATTAATGATTTGCCTAGATTAGGTTCTGATTTGAATATTGACATGGCAGCTGTTGAAGCGCTGCAGCCAGATTTAGTTCTTGCATCATTATCGGTGCCTGGCATGGAGAAGAACATCGTTCGTTTACAGGAGAGGGGATTACCTTTTATCACGCTTAATCCAAATAGCTTGTCTGATATCGGAGATAATATCCTTGAGGTCGGGAAAGCAACAGGACAAGAAGCGATTGGGAAAGCTGCATACGATAAATATAATGGATTATTGGAGATGTATAAGGAGTTTGGACGGAAGATTGATGAGCGGCCACGATTGTATTGGGAATGGTGGCCAAAGCCAGTATTTACTCCGGGTGGTACAAATTGGTTAACCGAAATTAGCCATATAGCTGGTGGCAGTAATGTATTCGCAGACGATGAGCGGGCCAGTGTGAAAACAGATTGGGAGGACGTAAGAAAGCGTAATCCCGATTATATATTGATGGCATGGGTTGGTGTGAAGGAAAAACAAATGAAGCCGCAATTGCTTAAACAACGGCCTGATTGGCCAGAAATGAGGGCCATTAAGGATAACCGGATAATTGTAATGGAGGAATCCCTTTATTGCAGACCCTCTCCGCGTTTGTTACTCGGTATACAAAAACTTAGTGTTTTGCTTCATCCGAACCTTTTTCCAGCATATGATGAGCAGAAAGCAGAGGAATGGTTATGTCCATCAAACGAATTGTAGTTGCAGGAACCGGGAGTGGTGTTGGAAAGACTACAGTAGCTATTGGTCTAATGGCAGCTTATCAATCGTTAGGATATACCGTGCAAGGATTTAAATGCGGTCCCGATTATATTGATCCAACGTTTCAGACTGCTGTGACTGGAAGGAAATCTCGAAATTTAGATAGCTGGATGTGCAGTTCTTTAGCAGTAAAGGAAATTTTTTTACGTGGTTGCCAAGAAGCAGATGTGGCTATTATCGAAGGAGTAATGGGGTTATTTGATGGAAAGGATCCACTTTCTGATACAGGGAGTGCTGCAGAAATTGCTATGATCACAAACAGTCCTGTTCTGCTTGTGGTTGATTGCGGTGGGATGGCACGAAGCGCAGCTGCAATCGTAAAGGGGTTTCAAAAATTATCTCCTGCCATTCATCTTTGTGGGGTTGTGGCGAACCGTGTGGGAAGTACAGGCCATTACGAGTTAATCCGAAAAGCGGTAGAAAAAGAATGCGGGATCCCTGTAATCGGCTACTTAGCAAAGGATGATCGCCTTTGCATGCCTGAGCGTCATCTTGGACTTATTCCCTCCATTGAACGTGGAGAACTTAAGCCTTTCTTCAACTTACTCTCAGATACGATTCAAAAGAACTTCGATTTAGATCATCTATATCAAATAATGGGGTCAGAAACAATTGAATCTTCAAATATTTTATTTGGAACACAAAAGCAAGTAAGTAAAATAAGAATGGCGGTTGCATGGGATGAGGCTTTTCACTTCTACTACCCAGAAAATTTAGAGTTGTTAGAGCATTGTGGAGCGGAGCTTATCTTTTTTTCCCCACTTAAAGGGGAACAGGTTCCTTCGAATGTACATGGACTATATATAGGTGGTGGATTTCCAGAAGAGTTTGCGTCTGCTTTATCAGTTCAGAAGGACGTCCTCCTATCTGTTCGGGAAGCTATCCAAAGGGGGATGCCTACGGTTGCAGAATGCGGAGGATTCATGTTCTTGTCCGAATCGATTGAAACGGTTGGCGGAGAGGAATATCCGATGGCTGGCTTGATTCCTGGCAAGGTGAAGATGCATACGAGGCTTGCCGCACTTGGTTATCGGGAAGTAACAGGAATGGACAAGAATTACTTAATTGGACCGAATGACCGAGCAAGAGGACATGAGTTTCATTACTCAACTTTTGAGTCTTCTCAGGAGTTTGCATCAGCATATACTACAACTGGGTTAAGAGGGACAAAGCATGAAGGCTTCTTATTAAACAATCTTGTCGCAGGATATACACATATCCATTTTGGTTCTGCACCTGAACTTGCACAGCGCTGGGTGGAACAGTGTGTGATGTTTAAAAATGGTGAATATAAGGTGGTTCACCATTTGAGTTAGTTGATTAATTCTTTCTAACTCCTTTAGAAATATGCTTGTCATAATCAATTGTAGTATGATTAGGGGGCTAGGTTCTGTCCGCTTATGCAAAGATGAAGCAGTAATAAGAAATACTAGACAGAATTTAGTTGAATTGCTTTCGGTGACAGGTGTTATTGAAAAAAGGAGGTTCGATGATGGATAATAATGATATATTAATTCGATTGAGATATGCGTTAGAAATAAAGAATAAAGAAATGGCAGAAATATTTAAACTTGGTGAGATGGAAGTAACTG
This sequence comes from Cytobacillus sp., assembly GCF_032154635.1. Classification (GTDB taxonomy): domain Bacteria; phylum Bacillota; class Bacilli; order Bacillales; family Cytobacillaceae; genus Cytobacillus. The sequence continues at coordinate 19,327 of NZ_JALDXW010000032.1, forward strand.
TACCAGAGGTAGTAAAAATTCTCACTAAGGTCGAAGATGAATTTGAGGGTGAAAACGACAGTCAAATAAAATGCAGCAACAGTATGTTGGATGCATTTTTAAATGGGCTCATTATTTATAAGAGAGGGAAACAAGATCCGAAACCAGGCCAGCCTGATAAACCAGAACCTTCTTTTAGGCGAAGCCCAAATATGAATAATGTCTTATTAAAAAAAGTCAAAATAGCTCTAGCATTAACGACTGAAGATATGCTGGATATCTTTGCTAAAGCAGGATTAAGGGTAACAAAAGGAGAGCTTGGAGCATTATTAAGAAAAGAAGGACATAAGAATTATAAAGAATGCCTGGATAATTTTGCTAGAAACTTCTTAAAAGGTCTAGCTGTTAAATACAGAGGTTAATGAGTTATCGGATTCTATAGGTGATGAGATGAGACATACTTACTTAGGTAATACTTTATATTATGAGATAAAGTACAAAAACCGTACCTCTATAGGAATAATGATAGATGGGTATGGGGATATTGAAGTCCAGGCTCCAAAAGGAACACCTGATGAAAAAGTAATCAAGGTATTAGAGGCAAACTGGGATCTTATTAGGCAAAAAGTAAGAGAAAAGAGGGAAATGCTGAATGGTCCGCAGGAAAAGGTCTATAAGGATGACGAGAGCTTTCTTTTTTTAGGAAACACATATCCGATAAAGATCATCCACCATATAAATATTTCGAATGACCATATTGTGTTTGAAGAAGATAAGCTAAAAATATATGTTAAACAGCTGGATGAAGAGAAAATTAGACAAACATTGAAACGATTTTATTACCAGAAATGTAAGGCACTAGTAGAAAATAGCATCTCATCTTATCAAAAAAACTTTAAAACAAAACCAAGATCAATCCGTATTTCTGATAGTAAAACTACGTGGGGAACCTGTGACTCAGAACTCCGATTAACATTTAATTGGAGACTAGCAATGGCGCCGCCTGAAGTCATTGACTATGTCGTTGTTCATGAAATGTGTCACATGGTTCATCTAAATCATGACCGTTCCTTCTGGCGTCTTGTTGGGAAAATAATGCCCGACTATAAGGAAAAAGAGAACTGGTTGTCATTATCCAACTGGAAAATGACTGTGTAGCAGGACAAGATGTAAGAGAAATCAAGCATAATAGTGACAATGATGAGCTTAGTTTATTACTAAGTTCATTTTTTTGTTCTGGATTCTTATATTTAAGATTATCTAATGGCTGATATTCATTTAGCATTTACAATTTGACGAGAGTAAAAAAATAAAATATAGGACAATTCCCTTTTACTAATTCTTGTCAGCCCATGCTCTCACTTTTTCGGATAGCTCACTTTTTTGCTGCTGGAATTGCCTGATGCGATGTCCGTTAGCTCCAGATGGATGTGGAAAGCCAGTTAAGTAATAATGATTAGGCAGTTTTTGCTCTTCAGCGTATTAAGGACTACGGCGAATATATTAATGATAACGGCTAATATATCGCCGTTGGCGTCCAGTATACCGAAAGTTTGGCGAATATATCGCTTTTTGCAAACACAATGCATGTAATCTGCAAAATCATTCTCTCTTTGCCTGCTCCGTTCTTGCTAATTTCACATATTTCATTAATTCAGCTATCCCATCAAACTGAATCAGTAGCTGACTGTTCAATTTTTCTTTTGCAAGCTGAAAGGATTGTTCGAGTTGTGTATAATTTTTTGTGTCTAGGTTATCTAAAAGTTTTTTCATATGTTCAATATAATAGATAGTTTTTCTTAAACTGCTAATGACTAATATCTTTCTTAATTCATGAATGGTGAATACTCGATAGCCATTTTCTTTATTTCTTTTTGAGTGAATTAATCCTTCCTTTTCCCAATGTCTGATGGAAGATGTATTAATCCCGGCCATTTCTGCAACTTCTCCAATGCTCATTTTATCCGTCAATGTCACATTTATATATTTACGAAAATCCGTGCTTTTTATCATCAAAAGTATGTCGTCCACTCGCTTTTTTTCTGCTTCAATCTTGAATTGCTGGTTATTTATTAACCAGAGCGCTTGCTTAATATCACCAGTTTTAATTTTTCTCATTGCCTCATAAACAACGGGGATCTCATACCCTTTTAATAATGCACGTATTGTAATGAAAGCTTGGAAATGGATAGACAGATAGTATCTATGATTGCTGGGTGTCCTTGGTACATCCGGAATTAGATTTTGTTCTTCATACCGCCTTAGAGTGGTCGTACTGACATTGAGCTGATTAGCAATTTGCGCTGGTTTATATTTCATTTTTTCCTCCTTATGATTAAAGTAAAACCTTCAAGTGCTACGTTAACTAAAAAACTGTAAAACACGAAGATAACAATAGAAACAAAGGAAAAACTGAAAGATTGCATGAAGGTTATATGATATTAGTATAAACACATGAGGAGTGATTGTATTGAATAAAATAGTTAAATTAAACGACGGTTCAGAAATAGAAGTCGGCTTAACGGGGAACTCCAACAATAAAACAATCATGCTGCCGATAGCAAAAAAAACTGTTATCGGTCAAGCTGCGGAAATGTTGAAGTTATGGGGAGTAGATCCTGAGCTTGGGATTAAATTTGTTGAAGGATTATCTGACACGTTTCAAGTATTATTCTTTGATTATGAAGGGCATCGAATGGAGCACCCAAATGGAGATAACCTCACACCTGAGACCATTGTAAAAGACTTTTTGTTGATCGCCAATGAAATGAAAGTCGAGAAGTTTGGGTACTATGGGTATTCTTGGTTGGCTTTGGCTGGATTACAATTGGCTATTAGAACAAATAGACTAGAATGTTTAATTATGGGTGGCTTTCCGCCAATTGAAGGACCGTATAAAGAAATGATGACAGTCACGAATAAAACCTTTGAACAGGCATTAAAGAATCAAGATCATTCTGAAGCTGATCATTCTGAACAAATTCATCCTGAAGGAATAGATTGGGACAATATTCAAGTACAATTACACCCAGAACAGACGAAACAATTTGTGACGATGTATAAAAGCTTAATGAATTTTCATGATAAAAAAATCCAAGATCGTTTGTATTTTCCTAGACTCACATTTGCAGGAGAAGAGGATACCATTATTTATGGTGAAAACTTTGGAAATGTATCTGTTGATGTAGTCGGTTTAATCAAAAAAAACAAACGAGAATTGGAACAATTGGGATGGGATGTCGAAATAGTAGAAGGCGTCGGTATGGACCATACAAAAGCCATGCAGCCCGCTGCGGTTTTACCCTTGATTAAACCATGGTTAAGTAAAAATCTTTTATCATAGTTTATAGGAACTACGAAGGAGAGAATCCCAATGATCCTCTCCTACATTTTTGACTATATAAATTGGGTTAATAGCTGGTTAAACTTGTCACGTTCTTCCCAAAAAGGACCATGACCGCTGTAGTGGAAAGGAACAAGCTGAGAGTTTCTTATTTTTTGATTGAGCACCTGCGCTTGTGAAAACGGAATCACTTTGTCATGAATCCCATGTATAATTAGAGTAGGCTTATCTATTTTTGGAAGATCTGCATCCAGTTTTTCGTCCCTTAATAATTTAATAATCGCCGCAGTCGACCAGCTTGCCGCCTCTAATCCCATTTGGAAAAACCAGTCTGAAAATGATTTCGTTATATATTGGAAGAAGAAGGTGTCTGTTATTCCTTGCATCATTTGGGGACGGTCATTTAATGTTTCCTTTAATAGGTTTTTTGCTGTTTCTTTTGTAAAGCCAGAGGGAGCTGCAGCGTCTATAAGGACAAGTTTGGCAACTCCGTACCCGTTGTACCGGGACATATATCGAATGGCGATTGCTCCCCCAGTAGAGTGACCAACGAGCGCAAAATTGTCTAGTTGAAGTGCGTGAACAATCATTCGTATATCATCTGCCAGTCTGTTGTATGTGTAGCCGCTTATCGGTTTATCTGATTTTCCAAAGCCCCGCCAATCGATGCCAATGCAGCGATAACCCATTGCTGCAAGAATATTAAACTGATATTCAAATTGTTTATGGCTCAGTGGCCAGCCATGTATAAACACGATCGTCTTGCTGCCCTCTTGATTAATATCTTCCACAAATAAATTTACACCTGGTTCTACAGAAACGAAGTATCCCATCACAATTCCCCGTCCTTCATATCATTTTAAGGCTAAGATATTCATAGGAGGAAACATAGGTGAGTACCTATCGTTATTGAGTAAATATATATATTTGGCGATTCCGTTAGAAAGATGTTATTTTTGGATTATTACAGTTATTTGGACGATGATGTATACATATATTAAGAAATCATTAAATAGAGGGAATGGATCGTATGAAAGAGGATATACAAGGAAATGCAAATGCTTGCTATCGGAAAGCGGAGGAGAAAGCAAATCACTATTTTAAAAAACTGCATGAGCAGGTGAAGCAAAAGACATTTATTCCAATTCTCACAAAGGATATACAATCTTGGAAGCACAGCCATATTCATCATCATTCGTTGCTTTCTTTATTTTCTCGGATAAAGGGAAAGTCTAATTATCGAGGATATAAAAGTTATATCCAATGGCTTGATCACACAGGCAAATTAGATAACTATCTAGATCGCAGCATCTCCTATATTTTCATGCGTGATTTGGGGAAAGCGCTTCGCTCACCTAATACACGGACGAGAATAAGAGATATAGTTGACAATTTAAAAAGACAGCTGACTGATTCTGCTAGTAAAACAGATGAGATTTTTACTATGCAGGGTTTGTACCGTAGGGCTCAGAAGGAAGGGATTGAATCGACCGTAATCTGGGTGATTAACAAACTAAAAACAGTTTCTTCCAACATCCCTAGAGGGATGGATGCAACGCACGCTCAGCGGAAGATTATTAAAATTATCGCAGGAGTAGTAATGAACGAAATGGAGGAGATGGGTGATCAGGTGTCACCTAAAGTGCGTGCACAGAAACTTGACCGTGCAATTAGACTCGGGTATTCCTATGGACTGACCTATCCCTTCATTGATGATCTGCTGGATGCCAAGATTTTATCAGAGAGAGAAGAGAAACAATTTACTGAATGGATCCGTACCACTTTGGTGACGGGAATTGTGCCTAAAATAGGAGAGTGGACAGGAAAGAACAGAGAACTGATCTGCTTCATTTATAAGGAGCTTAGGGATGCCTTTGAATATTTGAAGAGGCATCAGGGAAAGGAGACAAAACAGTATTTTTTCGAACAGGCGTTTATCTTCTATCACTCTCAAGAGGTGGATCGTGCAAAGGACTTGTCTAATGAGCATTACACGAATGAAGATCTTTATATACCGGTCATTTTAAAGTCTTCTTCTTCACGATTAATCGTCCGTTCTTTAATTAATGCTGCTGTAGATAAGGATATTGATAACCGAACATTTTATTATGGAATTTATAACCAGCTGGCAGATGATTTTGCAGATATGTTTAATGATATGGAGGACGGGGCGGTAACTCCGTATACATATTATATAAAATATCATGATAAGCGCTCAGATTTGATTAATCCTTTTGAATTATATTGGACGGTTATCTCTACTTTGATTCATCATGTTTATCACTCTGACAAAAAGTCTCGGGAGGTCATACTGGATCGGGCGATCAACGGATTGAAGCGATTTAAAGAACGGTTGGGAACAAAAAAGTACAATGAAATCATGGACTTATTTGCTTCAGGTAATCGGGAATTTAATCAGCTTATTCAAAAAATGGTTCGAAAAGCGGATGATGTGGATTTCTTTGATAAACTGCTTCGAGATCATATGATAATCCATTTGAAAAATGACCGGATGGAGAAGGAAGATTTTTTAAATACGATTGAAAAAGTACGCGCGCAAATTAATAGCATCTTATCCATTCCAAAAAATGAGAAGGATCCTTTAATGAACGATACAATTATTGAGGCCGCCAATTATAGCTTAGAGGGGGATGGAAAACGACTTCGGCCAATCATGACATGGGTCATGGGCGTAAACGAATATGGATTAGATCAAGCGGCAATGGAGCCGCTTCTTAAATCTTTAGAGTATATGCATACAGCATCTTTAATTTTCGATGATCTGCCATCTCAGGATAATGCGTCCATTCGCAGAGGGCGTCCAACCCTTCATGAGGTATATAATATTGCCATTGCAGAATTAACAGGACTCTTTTTAACACAAAAGGCAACGCAAGAGCAAGCATCGCTTGAAGAATTTGATCCAAAAGCAGTACTGAACATGATTCGCTATTCGTCCAAAATAACGGAGGATATGTGTAAAGGACAGGCAATGGACCTTGATTCAAAAGGGAAGCAATTAACCTTGGAGCAATTAAATACAATGTGCTTTTATAAAACAGGAATCGGATTTGAAGCTGCCCTTATTATGCCTGCACTTCTCGCTCAAGCAGAAGAATTAGAGATGGATGCATTGAAAAAATACGCCTATCATGCGGGAATTGCATTTCAAATTAAGGATGATCTGCTGGATGTGGGAGGAGAATTGAATCTACTTGGAAAGCAAATAGGAAAAGATGCTGAAAACAATAATTCGACCTTTGTAACGATTCTTGGCTTTAAAGGAGCTGAGAAAGCCATGTGGGAGCATTACTGTCTCGCAATGGAAGCGTTGGAAGGGGCACCACGCAAGATTTCCTTTTTGAAGCATGTAATGGATTATATTGTGCATCGCGACCGTTAGTGAACGATCACATCAAAAAGGAAGTTCCTTTTTTAATCCATGGTATGACATGGGAAATGTATAGTTGGGTAGAGAGGGAACGGTTTTTTCGTTCCTTTTTCTCTGTATAAATTTAAGTTGGCGGACTGATTTATTGAGCAAGTCTTTATGTATGCAGTGTTAATTGGAAAATTTATCATCTGAATCTTGTCATACGATGTTGTATGGTGGTACGGTGTACATAGGTATAAATTGATTATGATGGATAAAATCAATGGGAAAATTTAAAGGTGGAACAATTGACTCTTTTCAATGAACAGTTATTAAATAAAGAAGTAATAAGCACAGATAAAATTAAAAAGATAAAAGAACAGTTAAACATACAATATCAAACATTAAGTTCGAAAGAAAAAGCTAGAGTACTAGCAAATACCATTCATCAAATGATTGACCAATCCCTGCCTAATTTTTCGAAGGAAACGAAAAGAAGGATTCGGATGGAGTTGATGAATAAGAAGTTGTCTGCCGACTCCTTTTCTATTTCTGCAAATGACATCATGAAGTTCAGCATAGAGCTAGCATCGCGTGAAGAAATAGAAAAAGAACTGCCGCAATGGGTTTTGAAAGCGGATATTGATTTAAACAAGGCAGAAATAAACATAGATGATCTTTTAACTAGCTATCAAAAGATAAAAAGTGAACATACATATTCTGCTGAGCTTCCAGTGCAGCCAGTTACTCAAATGGATGGCAATGAAGGTATTTTAAAAAAAAGCAATAAACAATTAAAGTTTAGACCGCTGTTTATTGGAGCGACAGCAACCATTAGTCTATTATTCGTCTTATCCCTATCTATCGGGAACCAAGAGAAAGATCTTCCTGATAATGCCAAGGGGCAGAGTGCTGATTATAACAGAGCAGCTTCTCATAAAAAAATGCCAAACGATTTGCCGCCATACCTGCAATATGAACAAGTGGATGATGAGAAATTAAAAGAATGGCTGATTGGAAGGAATTCATTATTAGCAGAGGAACCGTATTATTCGGCAATTATTGGAGCAGCCAATGAATTTAATATTCATCCGTTATTGTTATTTGCTATTACGGGCCAGGAGCAAGGGTTTGTATCAAAAGCGCATGTGAATGCTGAAAAAATCGCGAATAATCCTTTTAATGTATATCATAGCTGGGAAGATTTTAATACGAATATTTCAGAATCAAGTCGAATTGCAGCACGCACAATTGTAAATGTGAGTAACGGCCGTCCAGAGGAAGCAGACCCTATTCAGTGGATAAACCAAAAATATGCAGAGGATCCAAACTGGTGGTTGGGTGTATCATCTATTTATAAGCAGCTACAGGATGTTGTTCAGTAGACTGAATCATAAAGTAATTGCAATCACTCAATCCCTTCTTTTTCTTTATGAAAAAATCCTTCTTATCCCTCAAAAGAAGCTTTTCTAAGTCAAAGCTATACAATAAGAATATAAACATTCATCGAATAGGCAATTGACTCAAACCTAATTCATTCAGTATGCATAATTTGGTGTATAAATAGAAAAGGAGGGGCTTTTATGCATGTTGAAAATGAAATGAATGATTTAAGAAGACCTTTTGGATTTCGCCCTGGTTTTGGATTTGGTAGACCATTTGGATTTGGATTCGGCAGACCGTTTGGATTTGGATTTGGTAGCCCTTTTTTAGGCGGATTCGTAGGAGGACTTGCAACTGGTGCTTTGTTGAGTCCGTATGCTTATCCTAGACCATATCCATTCTATCCACCATATTACCCGTATTATCCATATTATCCATATTACCCATATTACTAATTGATTGGTGATGTTAATATTAATTTAATTTCTAGACAATAAAGAAAGATCAATATTGATTTTAACGAAGATTTATCTTTCCTGTGCCTTGCCATCTTTATGGTAAGTTTTTTTTTGCCTAGGTAGGCCATTCTTGAACAGGTATAGGAGAATATTTAAAATAAGTGTTTGCAAATGAATATTCAAAGTTGATTAATTAAGCTTGAGGTGATTTGGATGGTTCGATTAATAATTTTGGGGATAAATGAAATTGCCAGGCTTCAATTTGAAAATATGTTTGCTCACTACCAATTGCAGGTTGATTTTCTCGAAAAGTTAATTGTTCAACTGGATAAAATGGGTGACCAGCCATCAGATACTCTCTCTGAAGGGTTTCAAAAGTATTTTGAGTAGAATAATATTGATTTGAATTTTGAAAGAGGCTCTTATGTATATGGCATAGAGCCTTTTTGTTTTTCACACAAAATTTAGCTATTAAATCGTTTAATCTACCATGTATAATTTGTTATATGGAACAAATAGGTAATTAAGAAAGGATAGAAACAGATGGAGAATGAGGATTATTTAAAAAGAATAGATAGAGTGATTCAATTTATTGATAAAAATAACTTTCAACCTATTAATCTTGAAGAATTAGCTCGTATCTCTAATTTTTCGAAATACCATTTCTCTCGAATATTTACTTCTATCGTTGGCCTTACTCCAATTGCATTCGTAAACCAAAAACGGCTTCAAAAAGCAGTATATTTCCTATTGGAAACGAATAAAACAATTCTTGAAATTTCTAGTTTATGTGGGTTTGAGTCGATCTCTAACTTTAATGCTGTCTTTAAAAGGCATTTTAATAAAACACCAAGTGAAGTAAGAAAGAAGTTTAGAGAAAATAGCAATTTCTCATTACAAGTTAGCAAAATACAGGAAGAGTTATCCGATCCTCTTAACTACTATAGAAGTAATAAAGATCATTTTCTAAGGAGGATTTGGAATATGAATATTTCAATAAAGGAGCTTCCGGAATATGAAGTTGCTTATATTAGGCATATTGGCAGTTATTTAGATACGCATTACGCCTGGAGTAAATTAGGAAAGTGGGCAGGAGAAAACCACCTTTTTCCAGCTGAACAGTACTTTATCGGTATTTCTTTAGATGATCCAACTATGGTCGATGAATACGCTTGCCGCTACGATGCTTGTGTAACGCTTCCAAGTGATTTCAATAAAGAAGATCAAAGTGAGGTTCAATTTAAACAACTATCTGGCGGGCTTTATGCGTTATATACGTTCTACGATACAATAGATAAGTTTGCGATTGCCTATCAAAGTCTATTTGGGCAGTGGCTGCCAAATAGTGAGTATGATGCAGATGATCGTCCATGTTTAGAATTTTGCATGAATAACCCAATGGATGATCCAGAAGGAAAATGCAAAGTAGATTTATACATTCCAATTAAATCGAAAGCGGTGAAATAAGATGATGAATTCGGCAGCGATTTTTAATGAGTTTCCTGTTTTGAAATCTGACCGGCTTATTATGAAAAAAATAGAAGAGCAAGATATTGAAGGCGTATTTGCTATTTACAGTAATGAAAGCGTATTTGAATATTGTGGGATTATACCTAAGCACAATAAGGATACTGTGAAAAAAATGATTCATCATTTTGAACGTGATTACATAAAAAGAACGAGAATAAAGTGGGGCATTTTTTTTAATGACGAATTAACAGGAATTATCGAAGCTTTTGATTTTAACCAAAAGGTAAATATGTGTACAATTGGCTATTTTTTAGCGGAATCCTATTGGCGGAAGGGAATTGCTACAGAAGCCGTACGCGTTTTGCTGAAATTTCTATTGCAAGAGGCAAATGTGAATAGAATACAAGCCGAAGTCATGCCGCAAAATGAGATGTCAAAGAAGGTCTTGCTGAAAAATGGTTTCGCGTACGAAGGAACATTGCGGCAAGCGACATTATGGTCTGGGAAAGGAGTTGTCGATTTAGATATATACAGTTTGTTAAGTGAGGAATATATGCAATAAGCAGTGTTGTGTAGGAATGATTTCAGCCGCTTGTGCAGATACTATTTTGGAATGTTGATAAAAGGAGCGATTCATATGGCAAAAGCAAAACAATACGTGGATCAAGGGATTTCATCTGTACAAGAAACGGTTCATACATTGCAGCAAGCGCTTAACCATGCAGAGAAGCAGGACAATAAAAATAAAATTCAAGATGCAATCCATTCGCTACATTCTGCACAGCAGCAGCTAACTGGGTATCAGGACTAGAAAGCTATCCGAAATAAATGAACGCCCCTTTTCATTCTAAGTGATGGAAGGGGGTGAATCATTTATTTTTTTCTTTTTAAACGATTTTAGAAAAATCAAAAAAATATATTGAAATAAACTGAGTAGTCGGTTTATTATGTTAATAATCTATTTTAATTCAATGTAAGCTAATTCGTATGGAGGAGATTATTTGCCGCCAATTGTATCTGAAGATTACAAGCAAAAAAGGAAAAAGGAAATTTTAGAAAGTGCATTGGATTGTTTTGCAAAAAAGGGATTTCAAGTGGCAACGATTGATGACATTGTTAAACATTCAGGAATAAGTAAAGGAGCGATATACAATTACTTTAAAAGTAAAGATGAAATTTATTTGGAATTGATGCGTGAACAGACGGAATTAAGCAATGCAAAATTGGTAGAGAAATTAAGTAATTTTAGAACAGCAAAAGATAAACTAAACTGTCTTTTTGAGGTATATAAAAGAATGGATCCTTATGTAGAAGAAAGAAGAAAAATTATTATCGTACATTTGGAATTCACCTTATATTCGTCAAGAAGTGAAGAGATGAATAAGATTCTCAAAGAGAGAGGCCATAAATTCTTTATTCAATTAATAATGGAAATAATTGAAGAGGGTCAGAGATTAGGGGAGTTCAGAAAAAACGTTGAACTTCAGATAATCGCAAATATGTTTTGGGCATTAGTGGACGGGGCTATGCTGCATACGATAATCAATAAAGAATACCCTTATACGGACATATTAGAAAACTATCAAAAGATGATTTTAAGTTTTTTAGAATGTTAACCATTTATCTAGATGTGCTGCTTTTTAAAATAAACCAACTAGTCAGTTTTATGGTCATTTATAGCTGAATATTTATATTACATGATTTTGAGGTGATAAGTGATGGAAAGTTACATTAGAAAGCTGGAAAAGGATGAGATTTCGAGCTTTGTTGAAATTGTCATTAACGCCTATCCAGGAACAACGAGAAATACCGCGGAATTTAAGCAACAATACATAGAAAGTCTAGTATCCATACAAGAGAAAATAAATACGGTTCATTTTTATGGATTATTTCGTAAGGGGAAATTAGTGGGTGGGATGAGAATTCATCATTTTACAATGAATGTACATGGCAATCTAGTTGAAGCCGGTGGAGTGGGTCTTGTCGCAGTTGATTTGCTTCACAAAAAGGAAAAGGCTGCGAAAAATCTTATTGATTATTTCATTTCCTACTTTAAAGAAAAAGGAACCTCAATCGTCATGCTGTATCCATTTAGACCAGACTTTTATAAGAAAATGGGTTTTGGCTATGGGACAAAGATGAATCAATACCAAATTGAACCGGCTAGTTTTCCAATGGCTGACACAAAAGAAGGATTAGTATATTTAGACTCAACATATAAAGAACAAATAAAAAAATGTGCAAATCGATATGCTTGTTTGACACACGGGATGATTCTGAAGACAGATTATGAGCTGGAAGTGATGTTCAAAAACCCAGATCATAAACTTGTTGGATTTATGGAAGATGGGGAATTGAATGGTTATATTGTCTTTACTTTTAAAAATGTAAATAATGATAACTTTTTAATGAATAATTTGATCATCAAAGAGTTTATCTATGAGACACCAAGAGCACTTACTCGGTTAAGCTCGTTTTTAAGCACACAGGCTGACCAAGTGAACCGAGTCATTTTAAACACGCAAGATGATGATATTGAATTTTTAATTAGTGAGTCGAGAAACGGAAGTCATCACTTGATTCCAAGTGTTTATCATGAAACGAAGACATCTGGTATCGGACTAATGTATAAAATAATTGACGTTCCGAAATTTCTATTACAACTTCCAACCGAACATTTCTCAGAAAAAACTTGTCAATTGGGGTTAATTGTAAAAGACTCGTTCCATTCAGATGAACCACAAAAGTGGCTAATTTCTTATCGAAAAGGAATGCTAACGGTGGATGAATATGTGCTAAATCGTACGGATATTGAACTAGAGGTTGATATATCTGATTTATCTTCTATGGCTATGGGGGCAGTTAGTGTAGACAAATTGTATCAGTATGGGCGATTAAACATAAATAAACCAGAAGATTTAGCTGGGATCAAGCGATTATTCGCACATTCACAAAAACCAATTTGTACAACAGCATTTTGATTAAATGAATGTGACAGGAGGGATGAGCAATGATCGAAATTAAGAGATTAAAAGATTGTACGATTGATGAAGGTGTAGAGGCTTGGAATACAGGCTTTGAAGGGTATTATTTCGATGCGACTACGACTGCGGATAAATTCTTAAATAGATTAGTGAATGAGGGACTATCTCCTTATTTATCTATTGTAGCTTTCATGGATAAAAAACCAATAGGCATCGTCAAAAACGGAATTCGTGAGTTTAATGGCAAAAAATTAGCCTGGAATGGTGGCACTGGCGTTGCCAAAGATTTAAGAAAAAAAGGAATCGGGAAAATGTTAATGGAAGCAACCTTATCGATTCTTACAGAAGAGAAGGCTGATTATGCTTCATTAGAGGCGATAAGTGATAATGCTAAAGCCATTTCATTATATAAAATGATGGGTTATGAGATCATTGACCACTTAGAATATTTAGGGTTAAATGGGCAAATCGATAATGGGTATACTACTATTTCTTTAGATAAATACAAAGTAGAAAGAGCTATTCCACAGCAAATAGGGTCTATACCATTCTATAAAGGAATGAATCCATGGCAGACACAGTGGCAAAGCGCAAAAGATGGAGAAGCAATCATTGTAAAAGACCCGGATGGAAATCCAATAGGATATGTTTATTTTCGGCGAACATTTAATTCTGAAGGCAAGCATATAAATACGGTTTTATTTCAATGCGAGGCAGAGCCTGAACATAAGGATCGGGAGGAAATTACTAGATACTTAATTAACGAAGTATTCAACTCGTTTTCCGATGATATCAATCGCATGATTCCAAATGTGCCTGTAGGAAAAAGCAAATTAACCCATTCTATTCTTAAGGAAATTGGCTTTCAATTAAAGACGGAGCAAGTGTATATGATGAAAGAAATGTAAAGATAAAAGCTTAATTGATCATACTGGACTCTAGGTACTTTTAGCTGATGAAACAATTTGTGGGAAAATGGCGATATTTCTGAGACGCTATCTTTTAAATAGGAATGAATCAACCCCTTTGAGCAGATACTATTGTTGATTGATATTAAAAGGAGAAATCGCCACCACTTATTGTTCAATATTCCCAGCATGTAGACCGCTAAGTTGAATTCAAATAATTCACTCATTATATTGTTGCGCTAGTATTCATTTAGTGGTACTATTTAATTTGTAAATTGATATTGGTCACATGTTACTGATACGGTCAGGCATGGTGGTAAATTAGGAAGGGCTATACGCTTTTTCATTTACCTCCATGTCTTTTTTTGTTATATCAGGTCAATCCACATTGGAGTTAGAGAATTGTCTAGCGCAAGCGTCCTATCGCCTATCAAACTTCTGGCCCCCTCCGCAACGATTGCGTCAACATCGGTCCGCTCTCGCTCACCGTGTTTCCTCTATCTCAGTCGGAGACCTTCTGCGTTTGTACGGCGATGCCCAAGGCACTTCCGCTTTTCTTACTATTAGTTAGATATATAAAGGAGATAATTAATATGCTATCAAGATTATTCAATAAACGTAAATTACAAATATTCGCTCCTATTAAAGGGGATATGCTTTCATTAGAACAGGTTCCAGACCCAGTTTTTAGTGAAAAAATGATGGGTGATGGGGTTGCGATTATGCCAGAGGATGGCGGGGTTCACTCACCAGTTGAAGGGCAAGTCATTCTTATAGCAGATACGAAGCATGCAATCGGTATTCGAGCGAATGACGGGACAGAGGTTCTTATTCACATTGGTTTGGAAACGGTATCATTACAGGGGAAAGGGTTCGAAACGTTAGTTGAAGTGGGAGGCTCTGTTTCAATAGGTCAGCCTCTGATCGAAGTTGATTGGAACTTTGTCAAAGAAAATGCTGCCAGCATGATAACACCCATTATCATTACAAATAGTTCAGAGAAGCAAATTAAGCATGAATCTATACAAAAATGCACCCCAGGTGAGACTGTATTAATGACGGTTAGCCCTAAGTAATAGATAGTCCAGTTTGATCGAGAAGGGAGGGATTCAACATTAAAATTAAAAAGGTTCTTAATAATAATGCGGTTCTCGTACTTGATGATGGGAAAGAAAAAGTTGCAGTAGGGGCTGGAATTGCTTTTGATAAAAAACGAAATGATATTGTAAATGTAAATAAAATAGAAAAGATTTTTGTCATGCGGGAGAATGATAAGCTTGAACAATTATTAAGCCGAATTCCTGAAGAACATTTTACGATATCGGAAGAAATTATTACGTATGCTGAAAGACATATGGGTACCAAATTAAATGAGCATATCCATATTGTTCTAACAGATCATCTTTCATTTGCTATTGAGAGGGCTCTAGATGGCATTGAAATAAATAACAAGCTATTGCATGAAATAAAGATACTCTATCAAAAAGAATTCGAAATTGGTCTTTGGGCATTAAAACATATAAAGGAAGTTTGTCAAGTAGACATGCCTATCGATGAAGCTGCTTTTATCGCTCTTCATCTGCATACGATGAAACCGCATGGAGGTGATCTGCATCAGACGGTTCGGCAAACAGCGATTATAAGAGACATGGTTCAATCGATAAAAAATCATTTATCTATTGATGTTGAAGAAGATGATATTTCTTATCATCGCCTTATTACACATCTGCGCTTTACATTAACAAGGCTGAGTCAATATGCACCTCATTCGATGGATGAAGAAATGATTGTTATGATTCAAAAGAAGTTTCCGATTTCATACAATTGTGCAAAAGAAATTGCAAAAGATTTACTAAAGCTACATGGAATTAACCTTCCTGACCAAGAGCTAGGATATATCACACTTCATATTGAACGGTTGAGGAAGCGATAAAGTAACTTGGGAAGCAATTATATATTTTTTATTAAACTAAAAAAGAATAGGGGTTAAATCTATATGAAGAAATATCTGCAAAGGCTAGGGGGCTCATTAATGCTTCCTGTAGCAGTTTTGCCAGCAGCTGCCATCTTGATGGGGATCGGCTATTATATTGACCCAACTGGCTGGGGGTCAGGAAATGTATTGGCAGCTTTTTTAATCAAAGCAGGTGGTGCCATTCTTGATAATATTCCGATTTTATTTGCAGTTGGAGCAGCGTTAGGATTGGCAAAGGAAAAAGATGGATCTGCCGGACTAAGTGGTTTGGTCGCCTTTTTAGTGGTGACGACTATGCTATCAACGAATACAGTTGCCTTATTAACAGGGGCAGAAGTGGATAGCGTAGATCCGGCTTTTGGAAAAATAAATAATGCGTTTATTGGGATCTTGTCAGGTATGATTGCGGCAGCGATGTATAATCGTTTTAGCCATGTGAAGCTGCCAGACTTTTTAGCTTTCTTTAGTGGGAAACGTCTCGTACCGATTATGTCCTCTGTGTCAATGTTAGTGATTTCTGCATTGTTATTTTTTATTTGGCCAATTGTTTATGGAGGATTAGTTTCATTTGGTGAAGGAATCAGCGGATTAGGTGCTGCAGGTGCAGGGCTCTATGGATTTTTTAATCGCTTGTTAATCCCAACTGGCTTACACCATGCTTTAAATGCCGTATTTTGGTTTGATACTGTTGGAATTAATGATATCGGAAACTTCTGGAGCAGTTCTGGTGAAAAAGGAGTCACGGGGATGTATCAGGCTGGATTTTTCCCAATAATGATGTTTGGGTTACCAGCTGCAGCATTAGCAATGTATCACACAGCTAAAACAAAAAGGAAAAAACAAGCTGCTTCATTAATGCTGGCAGCAGGATTTGCATCCTTTTTCACAGGTGTAACAGAACCGCTTGAATTTTCATTCATGTTCTTAGCACCTGCGCTTTATGTTGTTCATGCATTGTTAACAGGCCTGTCATTGTTTATTGCTGCTCTATTCCATTGGACAGCAGGATTCGGGTTTAGTGCAGGGCTTCTTGATTTCTTATTAAGTTTACGTATTCCAATTGCTAATATGCCTTTAATGCTGCTCCTCCAAGGGCTAGTATTTGCTGTTATTTATTATGTGTTATTCCGTTTCTTAATTACAAAATTCAGTCTGAAAACTCCGGGCAGAGAAGATGAAATCGAAGAGGAAACAAAAGAAGGAATGGAGAATACAACAGAAAATAAATTCAGTGCAATGGCTACAAGAATATATGATGGCTTAGGTGGAGACGACAACGTTGTTTCCGTTGACAATTGTGCAACACGCTTACGTGTTGAGGTGAAAAATATGGATGAAGTAGACCAAAATAAAATTAAATCAACAGGGGTACATGGAATTAAAGTGACAGGTTCACAAAGTATTCAAGTTATCGTAGGTACAAATGTTCAATTTGTTGCTGACGAAGTAAATAGAATCCGCAAAAAGTAGATAAATAACACACAAGGATAGAAAGTCTATAAACATATAAAAACTGTTTAATAAGGATCATATCTATATTAAACAGTTTTTATATGGACTTCGTTATCTTCATTACAGACAAAATGCTTGGAGGCTATATCAATGGAAAAATCATTTAAAATTACGGCATCTGAAGGAATTCACGCTCGACCAGCTACATTATTAGTATCTTCGGTTACACCTTATCAAGCGGATGTTCAATTAATCTATAACAATAAGTCGGTAAATTTAAAATCTATTATGGGCGTAATGGCTCAAGGGATACCTGCTGGAGCAGTTGTAACGATTTCTGCAGAAGGTTCAGATGAGGCTGAATTACTTAATAAAGTGGAAGAAGTCATTATAAAGCAAGGGCTTGGCGAAAAATGTTAGAGATTAAAGGAGTTGCTGCTTCAAATGGGATTGCCCTGGCTAATGCCTATTGTCTAGTTGAACCCGATTTGTCTTTTGAAAAAATTGAAATTACGAATATAGAAGCTGAATTGGATCGTTTACAAGCTGCAATTAGTAAAACAAAGCTTGAATTAGAGGATATTCGTGATTCGGCCATGCTTAAGTTCGGAGAAGAAAGAGCAGCTATCTTTTCTGCTCATTTATTAATACTTGAAGATCCTGAAATTTTTTCAGCGCTGGAAGCAAAAATAAATGAAAAGGTGAATGCAGAATTTGCGCTCGATGAGATAGCTGGCATGTATGCCCAAATGTTCGAATCGATGGAAAATGAGTATATGAAGGAACGGGCTGCAGATATTCGGGATGTGTCCAAGCGATTACTAGCTCACTTATTACATATAGAGTTACCAGATTATAGCCGCATATCTTCGGAAGTTATTATTGTTGCCGAGGATTTAACGCCATCTATAACGGCACAGCTTGATAAACAATATGTAAAAGGCTTTGTTACAGATATTGGAGGGAAGACCTCACACTCAGCTATTCTTGCAAGAGCAATGGAAATTCCAGCAATTGTTGGCACAAAGGAAGCGACGAAGACCATAAGCCATGGTTCTCCAATTATTATTGATGGATTGGACGGAAAAGTGGTTGTTCATCCAACAGATGAAATATATAAGTCTTATCGTCTATTAGAAAAGAAACAGACAGAAGAAAAAGAGTTGCTCAAAAAGTACATAAAGCTTCCTAGTATGAGTGCAGATGGTCATACTGTTGAAATTGCTGGTAATATTGGGAAGCCAGAAGATGTTGATGCTGTTTTGGAAAATGGCGGAGAGGGTGTTGGCCTATTCCGTACGGAGTTTTTGTATATGGACCGCGATGAATTACCGTCAGAAGAGGAGCAATTTAATGCCTATAAAATGGTACTAGCAAAGATGGAGGGAAGACCTGCTGTTGTTCGGACACTAGATATTGGCGGTGATAAGGAGCTTCCTTATTTAAATCTCCCACCTGAAATGAATCCTTTTCTAGGCTATCGCGCGATTCGATTATGTTTAGAACAAACTGAAATTTTCCGCACGCAATTGCGAGCCCTTTTACGGGCAAGTGTCTACGGAAACTTAAAAATTATGTTTCCGATGATTGCAACCTTAGATGAGTTTAAAGCCGCAAAGGCTTTATTACTGGAAGAAAAACAGAAGCTAGTGGATGAACAGGTAGCTGTTTCTGAGCAAATCGAAATAGGGATGATGGTTGAAATTCCATCAGCGGCCGTGATTGCCGATTTATTTGCGCAAGAAGCAGATTTTCTTTCTATTGGAACCAATGATTTAATTCAATATACATTAGCAGCAGACCGAATGAATGAAAGAGTTTCTTATTTGTATCAGCCATACCATCCTGCGGTATTAAGATTGATAAAAATGGTAATCGATGCTGCCCATAATAATGGCAAATGGGTAGGCATGTGCGGGGAAATGGCTGGAGATGAAATAGCGGTTCCTATCCTGTTGGGTCTAGGTTTAGATGAATTCTCCATGAGCAGCTCATCCATATTAAAAACACGGAGCTTACTATCCAAACTATCTAAGGAAAAATTAGCTGAACAAGTGAAACATGTATTAATGTTAAAAACTTCTTCAGAAGTAGAGCAGTATGTGAAGAATCTTCAAAATTAAAAGCTGGATCATGCGATGAGGGATAGAGAGATAGTGAAATTTCCCTATCAATAAGAGAGGCTATCGTGGTTGATCATTCATCACGATAGCTTCTTCAATAAATGAGAAATATTTGTTTGATCATATTTAACGTGCACTTCTTAAAAATATGAGGTGAATATTAATGATTTTAGAAGCGTGTGTAGAGAATTTTAATAAGGTCCCTGAAGTAATAAAGAGGGGGGCTCATCGAATTGAACTGTGCGATAATCTTTCTGTCGGGGGTACGACTGTTAGTCATGGCGTAGCTGTTAGAACGATTAAATATTGCAAAAGCAACTATGTTAAGGTTATGGCGATGATTAGACCGAGAGGCGGAGACTTTATATACTCTCCAGAAGAAATCGAGATTATGCAAAATGATATTTATCATTTAAAAGGGTTAGGGATCGATGGAGTCGTGTTCGGATGTTTGACTGATTCAGACTGGATTGACGAGCGTGCGATGTCTAGATTACTAGACTGTTCGAAGGGCTTGGAAGTGGTCTTTCACATGGCTTTTGACCAGATTAACACCAACTATCAATGGAAAGCGATTGACTGGTTGGCTAACCAAGGTGTAAAGCGAATCTTAACTCATGGAGGACCTAGCTCTACACCAATAGAAAATAACATTACTCGATTAAAAGAATATTTGGAATATGCTTCAGATAGAATAACGATCATGCCAGGTGGGGGAATAACAAATCATAACCTGGATTATATTAAAAGTAACTTAGAGATTAATGAAGTTCATGGGACAAAAATTGTGGGTTAAGTATCAGGACTATTGTGCTGGCAGACGCATTCTTGTACTCATTACTATAGTAAGGAAGAGAAAAATGAATAGCCAAGAACAGAAAAAACTTATTCTGAAAAATATTGAGATTTATACAGAAACAGGTGTAATCAAGAATGGATTTATTAAAATAGATGCTGGAAAAATCGCAGAAATTGGCAGCATGTCGGAATGGACTGAGATTGAAGACTATCATGAGATCGCAATACCTGATCCATATGCTGTTATTCCGGGTCTAATTGATGTTCATATCCATGGCGTAGACGGTTCTGATGTTATGGATGGTACAAAAGAAGCTCTTAAAAGAATGGCAGCTGCACTTCCAAAAGAAGGAACTACAAGCTTTCTTGCTACAACGATGACACAATCAGAGGAAGCCATTCAACATGCACTCATTAATGTGGCGGAATACATGGAGAACCAGGTATTAGCAAATAAGGCGGAAATTTTGGGTATTCATCTAGAGGGTCCATTTGTTAATAAAAAGATGGCAGGAGCGCAGCCGATTCAATATATAATTAAGCCAAATATAGATTTATTTAAAAAATGGCAGGAGCTATCAAATGGGAATATAAAGCTTGTTACACTTGCTCCTGAAATCGATGGCTGTCTTGAACTCATTCATTATTTAAGAGATACAGAGGTAATCGCCTCGATTGGTCATTCACTATCGACTTATGAAGAGACCATGGAGGCGATTAATGCTGGAGTCACACATGCTACCCATCTGTTCAATCAAATGAGTGGCCTCCATCATCGGGAGCCGGGCATAGTTGGAGCGGTTTTTCTTCAGGATGAATTAAAAGCAGAGCTTATAGCAGATGGCATACATAGTAGACCTGAAATAATAAAATTGGCATATAAAATAATCGGTCACGATCGTCTAATCTTAATTACTGACTCAATGAGGGCAAAATGCTTGAAAAATGGCACGTATGATTTAGGTGGTCAAGACGTGACTGTTCAAAATGGAAAAGCAGTGTTAAGTGATGGGACTTTGGCGGGAAGTATTTTAAAAATGAGTGGGGCATTGAAAAATATGATTTCATATACAGGATGCACACTTTCAGATGTTGTTCAAATGGGGTCGGTAAATCCAGCCAGGCAGTTAAATATTTTTGATAGAAAAGGAAGCATTGCTGTAGGAAAGGATGCAGATTTAGTCATTTTGGATAAAAATTACGAAGTGAAGATGACATTGTGCAAGGGTTTCATTGCTTATGATAAGGAAGGGTTACATACGAATGAAAATCATTAGAGTGAAAGATTACGAAGAATTAAGCAAACACGCTGCCAACTATATAATTGAAAAGGTGAGAAAAAAACCGAATATGGTACTCGGCCTTGCAACTGGAGGAACATCTGAAGGAACGTATCAAAATATGATAAATGATTACAAGGAAAACCATACTTCTTACAAGGAGATAACAACCTTCAATTTAGATGAGTACATAGGACTTGACGGCATTAATAAAAATAGTTACCGATTCTTTATGGATACTCATTTATTTAATCATCTTGATATCGATCAAACAAAAACCTTTGTTCCCCGTGGCAATGCGAAGGATCCTATGGCAGAATGCAATACATATGAATTATTAATAAAAGAGCATGGAGGAATTGAGCTTCAATTGCTTGGCATAGGCGGAAATGGCCATATTGGCTTTAATGAACCAGGCTCGTCATTTCAATCAAGAACCCATCTGGTTGAACTGACTGATTCGACACGACGAGCCAATGCCCGCTTTTTTGAAAAGCTTGAGGATGTTCCTACACTTGCCATAACGATGGGCATTGCGACCATTATGGAAAGCAAAGAAATATTGCTGCTAGCATCAGGAGAAGCGAAAAGAGAGGCGATAAAAAGGTTACTGGAAGGTAAGGTAAGCGAGGATTTTCCTGCCTCGATATTAAACAAGCATTCAAATGTGACCATTATTGCTGATGAAGCAGCACTATCAGGCTTAAGCTAGCAGCATTTATCTGGATTAGAGCGAAGAAGAAACATCCCTATTCCCTGTGTAAAGCGAGGAATAGGGATGTTTTATAAGTCAAAACTCAACTCGTATTGTTTCCCCTTTATTTACCAGTTCATCCTTACTATTGAACACATCACTTGTCATAATTTTAACGGAATCAATATTTGATTGTTCCATAATGAAACCAAGATTTCCTTTTTTTGTGCTTTTTGCAGGAATTTCCCCGTTTAGTTCTTCTAAATAAATATCATCTTCCCATGTTTTCAGTTCGTCCGTGTTCGTATTCATTTTGGCAATGGGTGCAAATTTTAGCGGTTGATTTGATGTGTTCTTTATTTCTACAAATAGTTTTACGAAATCGAATTCTTGGTCATGTGTGTAGGTATGATAGAAATCAATTAAGCTATAATCAGGTTTAAAATGAAGAACCTTTGCTTCCCTGATTGTTAATTCGATTGAGTCGCCAATTTTATAAGTATGGCTGTCATGCTCGGCTGCCTTAACCGTTAGCTCGCCGCGATGATCACGGAAAAACTGCCCGACTTCTTGAAGCAGCCTGTCATCTGATACTTGTGGATTTAGAATGTAATCCTCATAGTAGCTTGGAATCGTATTGTCTGCACTCGTTTTTGCCGCAGCAGACTTTTCATCGTTAAAGGAACAGCCGGTTAATGTGATTAACAATAGACATAGGTAAATAACTCGTTTCATGGCAGAACCCCCATCCATTTTACAAAGAGTTCCCGTTGGTATAAGAATTCAACGGGAACTTTTTTTGACCAAATTTATTTATCATTAATTTCAACTTTTGCCTGGAGCAGATCAAAAATAATTTTCGCATGGTCCGTGTTGTCTAGCTGGCCAGCAAATTTATTGCTCGCTGGTCCAAAAGCATAAACCGGTACATCTTCGCCTGTATGTCCGCCAGTTGTCCAGCCAGTATAGGAACGCTTATTAAAAATATTTTCAATTGCATTATCGATTTCCGTAAATTCATTCTTTTTAGCAGCATCTTTAACAGATTGAACTTCTTCAGCCTTTAATTCTAAATCGATGTACTTCTTTAAGGTTTCTTCCACATTCGCACCCTTGGCAATCAGGTCTGCCATAAAATCAGGTGTGCGTTTTGCTGCTTTAATTGGCTCAGGGAACCAGTTATAGATTCCATCTGCTCCAATTGAAAATCCGCCGGTCGAATGGTCAGCTGTCGCAACAACTAGTGTATTTTTGTCCTTTTTGGCAAAATCAATAGCAGCTTGGAAGGCTTTTTCGAAATCCTCCATCTCGCTCATTGCCCCTACGATATCATTGTCATGTCCAGCCCAATCAATTTGACTGCCCTCAATCATAAGGAAGAATCCATCTTTATCTTGCTTTAATCGGTCGATCGCCGATTTTGTCATTTCCTCTAATGAAGGGACATCTTTATCACGGTCAATCATTTTTGGCATGCCCGCTGGAGCAAACAATCCAATTACCTGTTCGTCGTTTGACTTCAGTAATTCATCCCGATTCGTTACATAGCGAAAGCCATCTTTTTGGAATTCCTTTATGAGGTTGCGGTCTTTTCTAATAAAAAGATCTGTTCCTCCGCCTAAAAGCACGTCAATTTTATGCTTTCCGTTAATAAGCTCGTCATAATAATCATCCGCAATGGCATTCATATTTTTCCGGCTGACATCATGTGCACCGAATGATGCTGGGGTCGCATGAGTAATTTCTGAAGTAGCAACAAGACCTGTTGCTTTTCCTTTTTCTTTCGCCGCTTCTAAAACTGTTTTAACTTCTGATCCATCATTATCTACAGCAATTCCATTATTATATGTTTTGATTCCAGCTGCCATAGCGGTTGCAGCCGAAGCAGAATCTGTAATGTTTTGAGCAGGATCCTCCGGATAAGTCATTTGCTGACCAACTAAATAAGGATCAAATGCCGTTTCTTCAGCAAATTTTGTTTTAGGATCATCTATGTAGGAGCGGTATGCAGAAGTATAGGATACGCCCATCCCATCTCCAATTAGGAAAATTACATTTTTTACTTTCCCATTGCTTTGGCCATTTTCTTTTGCTTCAACAGTAGAAAATGATCCGGAAAAATTAAGACTAGCAAGTGCAACTGAAGATACAACTGCAAAAGGTACTAGCTTTCTAGTAAATTTTTTAATAGACATTTTTTCCCCTCCCAATTTTGATTACGAGATAAGTATATATTGGGATTATTAAGGGGAAGTGAAGGGAGGGTTTTAGTATTGTAAAGATTTTGTGGTGGAGTGGGGATCTTATGAAACTATTGGTCATTCATTGAAGTTATGAAGGCCCCAAATAGAGCAGAAAATGAGGGAAACGTCGTTCATCGAAGTCATGAAAGCCCCAACAAGCTTAGAAAATAAGGAAAGGGTCGTTCATCGAGCTTATGAAGGCCCCAACAAGCTTAGAAAATGAGGAAAGGGTCGTTCATTGAAGTTATGAAAGCCCCAATAAGCTTAGAAAAAAAGGAAACGGTCGCTCATCGGGATAATGAAAGCCTCAACAAGCGCAGAAAATGAAGGAACGGTCG
>NZ_JALDXW010000033.1:0-43599 GCF_032154635.1 Cytobacillus sp.
TTGAAGATACAATCAAGGCTCATTATCAAGCACTTAGTAATGTCAAAAGTATAGGAGGGTGAGAATAATAATGGAATCGATCAATATACAAAAACAATTTCCGATACTGAATCAAAAGATTCATTGGTAGCCGTTGGTTTACTTAGATAACGCAGCATCAACACAGCTAATGTACACAGAGGAGTACATACGATAAAATCACTTGCTAGCTTTTACTTATACAATAATTTTAGCACTAGAGAAAACGAAAGAGTTTTTTAAAGAGTGCTTTTATTTTAATATCCGCGTAAATACACTCTATTTCGATGGATGGGTAAACACTAGGTCACAAATTATAGACAAAGAAAGTTTAGATTCATATACAAGAGAGGATTTGATTATATGTGGGTACCTAGAGCTTTATCAATAGCGGGTTCTGCTGCAAGAGGAGGGGCTGGGATTCAAGCTGATTTAAAAACTTTCCAAGAGATGGGTGTGTTTGGTCTAAGTTCTGTCACTGGTATTGTTGCATACCATCCATATACAAATCAAAATGTGTTTCCTATAGAACTAAGTGCTATTGAAGCACAGGTATATACAGCGCTTCGTGATGTCGGGGTAGATGCGATAAAAACGGGAATGCTCTATACAAAGGAGAATATTTCCCATGTAGCCAAGTGGATTGAAGAAGCCGACACGACAAAAGTTGTTGTGGACCCAGTCATGGTTGGTAAAATGGACACGCCTTTGTTAAAAGACGATGCTATCAATACCCTTAAAACAAAATTAATACCTTTAGCAACAATTATTACACCAAATATGCCAGAAGCAGCACTATTATTAAAATCGAATCAACAACTTGCAACTGTTGATGACTTAAAACTAGCAGCAATAGAATTAAAAAAACTAGGCTCAAAATATGTCCTTGTCAAAGGAGGTCGCTTGAAAGGTCCAGCTGTTGATGTGCTATATGATGGAGTGAAATTTCATATACTCGAAGCGCAGCGTATTGATACAATTCATACAAATGGAGCAGGATGTAGCTATTCTGCCGCAATCACAGCCCTGTTAGCAAAAGGTAAACCTGTTCAAGAGGCTGTTAAAGAAGCAAAAATGTTTATTACAGCTGCCATTCGTCATTCCATTACATTTAAACGAGGCGTAGGTCCTCCAGACTTTGCTGCTTACCGCATACATGGGGAATTAGGGGTCAAAGAAAACATTATAGAATTTCAGAAACAAGAATATTAAAAAAGAAGAGCTATGAAGAAGTTTAAAGTATCTGTAATTAAATAAGGGGACCAGAATGAAACAAGTTTAAAATTTTATGTGGGGCCAGCAACATTACCTTTAGAAGTATTTCTTCAAATACAAGATGAATTTCTCGATCTACAGGGAACTAGTTTGTCTATTTTAGAGAAATCAAGTAAGGTGTATGAGAATATCAATGGAGAAACACAACAATTGTTGAAGGATCTTCTAAACATTCCTACTAATTATGAGATGTTATTTCTTCAAGGTGTTGAAAGTACGCAATTTGCCATGGTACCTATGAACTTTTTAGTAGAAGGGATGTAAGGCAAGTTACTTTCATAGCGGAACATGGTCAGAAAAGTGGTAGCAGAAGCGAGAAAATTTGGCAAAACTGTCTTGAGGGATACTTAATGGAACATGTTACTAAACTTGGAGTATTCACATCGCAGCGCTTAACAGATCAACTTCAGCACGATCCTAGTGTACAAAATATAAGAGGGCTTGGTCTCTTAATTGGTATTGAATGCCACGAACCGATCGCCCCAATAATTCAAGAGCTACTGCAACAAGGACTGCTCGTAATAATTACAGCGGGAATCCATGTAATCCGTCTGGCACCAGTTTATTAATTACTAAAGAAGAAATTGACCAAGCCGATGACCTCATTGAAGTTGTGCTGAAAAAGTATTGAAAAGCATAAAGATATACCTGATAAAGCTCTAGTTAAAGCGTTCATCTTTAACTGTTTTAATCAACTGGTCCATAAAAACACGACTTGCAGCACATAAATGTTTGTTCTTTCGATAAGCAATGCCAATCTGTGTGGTGATTACCGGATCTTGAATAGGAATCGTTTTAATATGAATATTATCAATATAATCTAAGTAAGCTTTTGGTAGTATCGTAACACCGACGCCTTTGCTTACCATTTGAATGATAGATTCCATCGTCGTCATTTCAAGTACTGGTTTGGGTGCGAAATTCATTAAGCGACACTGTTCGTTAATAACTTGTCGAAGAAAATAGGTTTCAGGTAATAAAATAGATGGTGTCTCTTTTAAAACTTGAAGTGATACACACGCTTCTTTTGCAATGATGTGATCGATAGGTGCAGCAAAAGCAAGATCTTCTTTATAGAGCGGAATAGCTTCTAGGTCTTCATGTTCCAACGGTAAAAAAACGATACCCAAATCTAATTCATTCTGTAATAGTCCTTTATAAATATCTCCAGTTCGTAACCCTTGTACAGAAAGTTCTACATTGGGATAAGCATTGTGAAACCCGATAACTGTTGGGGAAAGCAAATAATTAACAACTGTAAGTAGGGAGCCTATTTTGAGCGTGCCTCTCTCTAATCCCTGAAGTTCGCTAATTGCAGCACGTGCCTGGGAAATTTCATGAAAAACATTGTAGCTGTGATGGAGCAATGTTTTACCTGCATCAGTAAGTATATTTTTTTTGCCAATACGTTCAAATAAAGGCAGCCCTACTTCATGTTCTAACAAACCAATTTGTTGACTAAGAGAAGGTTGGGCAATACCTAGTTTCTCCGCCGCACGTGTAAAATGCAGCTCTTGACACAATACGATAAAGTATTCCAATTGTTTTAGTTCCATCGAATTTCCTCCCAAGTAATTATATTGATGATAGGTTTTAACTATTATTATATATTAATTTATTATATTTTTTTAATAGATGAAATTTATGGTAGAAAATAGTTTAAATATTTGAGTTTATGCAATAACATCTCAAAATTATGAGAAGCCACATTTTTCAGTAATTACTCTCTAACTGTGCTAGGAACACAGTAGAAAGAAACAGAAATAATGTCGTCATAGCCAAGTGATTAGGCGAAGTTCCGTAAAAGCTTTATCCCTAGTTCGATTTTAGGTGGCGCCTCCATCATGTACTTTTCTCATTCATGAACGTTGACTAGAATCAAACATTCAAGTATTTGAATCTTTTACCCTTTTTTTATGGGTAAATATCAGTTTTGTGGTCTATGATATCTCTAAAATTATCACTATAGAATAACATGAAGATTTTAGTCTAGGATAATTTTAAAACAATGAGTCAACAGATAGAAATTGGCGTAACGCAATGAGGGAAATGTGAATTTAGTTTAAAAATAATTGATACATAATCACTGGATTTAAACTAAAATATCGGATTAGCAGTTATCGATTCGAAGTTTTAGATTAAAGGTACAGAAATAGAAATAAAAGTTCGAATACGAAAGTTAAAAGCAAATATCGTAAAAACACCATTTTATAAACGAGATAAATAGGGGGGCATCGTAATGAAATTTCGTTATTTACCAATAACTGAAACTGATAAAAAAGAAATGCTAGATAAAATCGGTGTATCATCCACAGAAGAACTGTTTTCTGATATTCCAGAAGAAGTTAGATTGGACAGGGAATTAAACCTTAAAAAACCAGTTAGTGAATATGAGTTGAAAAAAGAACTAACAGAAATGGCAAGCAAAAATGCGAATTTAACTGAATATCGTTCATTTTTAGGCGCGGGCGTTTATGATCATTTCATACCATCAGTCGTTGATCATGTCATTTCTAGACAAGAATTCTATACAGCTTACACACCTTATCAGCCGGAACTTACACAAGGTGAACTGCAAGCTATGTTCGAATTCCAGACAATGATTTCTTTATTAACTGCAATGCCAATTGTCAACTCTTCCTTATATGATGGGGGAACAGCTGTAGTTGAGGCTGTATATATGAGTGTAGCTCAGACAAAACGTAAAAAAATTCTTATTTCAGCTGCTATGCACCCTGAGTATCGGCAGCTTGTTGAAACGGCCTCAAACGGGAAGAAACTCGAAATCGTCGAGATCAACTACAAAGACGGTTTGACTGATTTAAAACAATTAGAACAAGAACTTGATGAAAATACAGCAGCAGTTCTTGTTCAATATCCTAACTTCTTCGGACAAATCGAGCCGCTGGAAAAAATTAATAAGCTGATTAGGAAACAAAAGGAAGTAATGTTTGTGGTTTCCAGTAATCCGCTTGCACTTGGGTATTTAACACCTCCAGGTGAATTTGGTGCAGATATTGTTGTTGGGGATACGCAAGTATTTGGCATTCCGGCGCAATTTGGTGGACCACATTGTGGTTACTTTGCAACAACTCAAAAATTAATGCGTAAAGTACCAGGTCGATTTGTTGGTGAAACCGTAGATCGAGATGGCATACGCGGTTTTGTTTTAGCATTACAAACGAGAGAGCAGCATATTAGGCGTGAGAAAGCAACATCAAACATCACATCAAACCAGGCTTTGAACGCTTTAGCAAGTTCAGTCGCGATGAGTGCTCTTGGTAAGAACGGTGTAAAAGAAATGGCGAAATTAAATATGCACAAGGCAAGATATACAAAGAAAAAATTAGAGGAGGCTAACTTACCAGCAGCATTTAATGGGTCATTTTTCAATGAATTTGTAATTAAACTTTCCAAACCAGTATCTGTTGTAAATGATCAGTTGTTTGAAAAAGGATTTATCGGTGGGTTTGATCTTGGCAAAGCATATCCAGAATTAGAAAACCACATGCTGGTTGCTACCACTGAAATTCGCTCAAAAGAAGAAATTGATGTTTTCGTAAAAGAAATGAGGGATATCAATGACTAAAGAGAATTTTCCATTAATTTTTGAACGCAGTAAAGAAGGAAGATTTGGATATAATTTGCCGACGCTTGATGTTCCAGAAGTTAATTTGGAAGAAGAACTTGAGGATGTATATGTTCGTACTGTCGATGCAGAACTTCCTGAAGTAAGTGAATTGGAATTAATGCGTCATTATACAGGGTTATCTAACCGTAACTTCGGTATACTTTCTGGATTTTACCCACTGGGATCTTGTACGATGAAATATAATCCGGTGATTAACGAAGATGTTGCCAGACTTCCTGGATTTAGTCATATTCATCCTTATCAAGATCCGAAAACTGTTCAAGGTGCTCTTGAATTAATGTATGATTTGCAAGTTCACCTCGAAGAAATCACAGGTATGCATGAAATCACCTTACAGCCAGCTGCTGGCTCACAAGGTGAGTGGACAGCATTGATGATGATTAAAGCCTTCCACGAAGCAAATGGTGATTATCATCGTGATGAGGTAATTGTACCTGACTCAGCACACGGTACTAACCCGGCTACTGCAGCAGTCGCAGGATTTAAGGTTGTTGAAGTAAAATCAAATGAAAAAGGATTAGTTGACATTGAGGATTTAAAACGTTTAGTAAATGAAAATACTGCCGCTCTCATGTTAACAAACCCGAACACTCTAGGTTTGTTCGAAACTGAAATCCTTGAAATGTCAGAGATTATCCACAGTGTGGGCGGGAAAATGTACTATGACGGTGCAAACTTAAACGCTATAATGGGATATACTCGACCAGGAGATATGGGTTTTGATGTGGTGCACTTGAACCTACACAAAACATTTACTGGTCCACACGGTGGTGGCGGTCCAGGATCTGGCCCAATAGGTGTTTCAAAAGATCTCGCTCCGTTCTTGCCTAAACCCGTTATTCGTAAAAACGATGGTGTGTATGAATTAGTCTACGATCTACCGCAATCCATTGGTATGGTGAAAAGTTATTATGGAAACTTTGGAATTAATGTGCGTGCATATACGTACATCCGTACAATGGGTGCAGAAGGATTAAAGAAAGTTAGTGAGTACGCTGTCCTTAATGCAAACTACATGATGCGAGGCCTTGAAAAAGAATATGAACTCCCATTTACACAATATTGTAAACACGAGTTTGTTATATCTTGTAAAAAACAGAAGAAACTTGGCGTGAGGGCATTGAATATTGCCAAACGACTAATGGATTTAGAAATTCATCCTCCAACTGTTTATTTCCCATTAATTGTGGAAGAGGCAATTATGATCGAGCCTACTGAAACAGAATCGAAAGAAACCTTGGATAATTTTATCAATGCAATGATTCAAATTGCTGATGAAGCTAAGAGCAATCCAGAAATTGTTCAAGAAGCTCCACATAACACTGTTATAAAACGCTTAGATGAAACAACTGCGTCACGTAAGCCAATTTTACGCTTTCAAAGAGAAGGGTAACGCGAATGAATTTCTTCGCTATCAAAATCAATATATAAATTGATAAGGGCATCTGCTGAAATCTAACAGAGCCCTATTCATTATGTTTGTTTTTCCTTATCTGCCTTTTTAAAAGTCGCCTGGGAGATAATAGAGGAGTCTTGTCCCTTAATATAATTCATAACAACCAACATTCTAATAGCAATTGGATAGCATCTTCTAATTCACGTTCAGGAATTCCGGCAAAACCAAGAATAATTTCCGGGGCTTTCTCAGGTTTTCTACCAAGTGAGTAAGCAGATAATGGATAAACCTTCAGGGCTTTCTCAGCTGCTTTTTGAACTAGTTCCTCCTCATTCATCCCGTTATTAACGGCAAGAACGATATGAAGGCCAGAGTGTGCTCCAATGATAGAGAGTTTCTCCTGATATGGTTTTAATAAATCTATAATTTTTTCGAGCTTACGCCGATAAATCTTTCTCATCTTATTTAAATGTTTTTCGAAATCCCCTTCTTTCAAGAATTGAGCTAAAATATGTTGGTCAATTCTTGAGACTGAACAGGAATAATAGAACGACAATTTCTCTATATATTGTTGCAAGAGAAGGTTAGGCAATACCATATAACTAATTCTAATTGACGGCATTAATGACTTTGAAAATGTACCTAGATAAATCACTTTTTCATAAACATCCATGCTTTGTAAGGAGGGAATTGATTTACCGCTATAGCGAAATTCACTATCATAGTCATCTTCGATAATAAAACGCTCTTTCTCCGATGCAGCCCATTTTAATAGCTTTGTTCGGCGGTTTACAGATAATGCAGTACCGTATGGAAAGTGATGGGAAGGAGTTATATAAACGACATTGATATTTTTTTGATAAATACTTTCTACCTTAGCCCCTTCCTCATCTACTTCAAGAGGATACACTTCATTTGGAAAGCCCTTAAGAATCTGCAAGATCAAATGGTAACCGGGGTCTTCTACACCATAAACCATTTTTTTATCAAATAAAAGAAAGAGCTGTTGCAATAAAATTTCGATACCAGCCCCAACAATAATTTGATTTGGTGAGCATCGTACCCCCCTGGCATGATACAAATAGAATGCGATTTCCTGCCGTAATTCCATCTCCCCCTGTGAATCGCCGAGCGGTAACAAAGAATGATTTTCTTTGTTGATCGTATTTTTTGCGTATTTACGCCATACGGAGAATGGGAAATTTTCAGTATCAATCGTGCCTGGAAGGAAATTGTATTTTATATAATTCTGAGTTGTTATTGTATTTTCCTTTAAGGGATGACTTGTCTGCATATATTCTAAGTCTTCATGCATCATGACAAAATATCCTTTACGGGGGTAAGCTTCGACATATCCTTCTGCGGTCAATTGCTGATAGGCTATTTCAATCGTATTTTGACTGATTTTTAGAAAATCAGCTAGCTTTCGCTTAGAGGGGAGCTTTGCTCCGTATTGTAAGTGCCCTTCTATTATTTCTTTTTTAATATGTAAATATAATTGTTCATATAAAGGTATATCACTTGACCTATTCAAATGACATGATAACATTTCCATTTTTATCAACACCTTTAATTCTGGTATGGTTATTTTTAAAAATAACAGCACTTTTAACAGAGTCACCTATTCATTATTATAATAACTAGATTCAAAAAATACAATAAATAGGGAAACGGGGTGAATAAACAGTAATATAATAGGAAGAAACTGAAACTAAATACATAGGTTCACAAATCTCAAGATAATGAAGGAATTAACCCTATTGAATGGCCCATAGCCAAGAGGTAAGGCAAAGCTCTGCAATCGCTTTATCCCTAATTCGAGTCTAGGTGGCGCCTCAATCATGTCTTTTTAGTTCAGCATGCTTGAACGCCTAAATAAGTATTACAACTCAGGAATTTAAATAATTTAGACTATTTCTTAAAATAGAAATATTAATCAAGAGATCTATGATGGCTTCTAATAGGGGGATCACCAACAAAACGTGAATTTCGTACGCTAAGCGATTGTTTACATTGAAAAAACCGATTTCCTGTACGCTAAGGGATAATCGGCTTTTTAAGGGGTTTAGGTGAGATACATATAAAAAACGGATTGGAAACGGATTGTAGCATAGAATTTATTTTCATTAGATTATCTTTCAATTTCGGATACAATCTCATCACCATTAAGTCAAAAAGCTCGTTGTTTCTCAAAATAAAAAACAAGCTAAATTTGTAGCATAAACAAATAACGCAGCACGTGTTGCTTACTATAAGTAACGTGTTTATTATCCCTTTCTAGTTTACTAGCCATAATACTTCCCTCAAGGGTTGCAACAATAAAGGAAGCTACCTCCTTTGTATTGATATCCGGTTTTAACTCCTCGTTTTGTATACCTTCTTCTATAATCCCTTCAATCATATTGAGAAATGTATAGAAAACTCCAAGTGCCTTTTCTCTTAACAGAAGATTCGTATCATCACTGTCTACAGCAGTATTCAGCAAAGGACATCCCCCTTTTATTGGTGGATTATTTATTACATCTTCGTATACATTAAAAAAAGCACCAACCTTTTCCAATGTTGTATTAGCATTGCTTATAGCCTCAGAAAAATGTTGTGAGACAGTATCAATGGCGTATTCAAATGCCTCTAAAGCAATCTCATCCTTACTTTTAAAATTACGGTAAATTCCACCCTTTTGTAGCCCTGTAGCCTCCATAATGTCATTCATTGAACAGCCAGCATAGCCTTTTTGATTAAACAATTCTGCCGATTTTAATATAATGTGTCTCCGTGTTTGTTCACCTTTTTGCATAATATCCTCCATTATTATTGTTGATAAATTGTAACATCTTTTAGTTGTACATTAACATATAATAAGTTACCTTAAAAGAGACCGAACGGTCCTTTTTAACTTGAAAGTAGAATTTCTAAAAGTAGAGGGTGTGAGAATTAGTATTTGAAGAGCATGCAACATTCTTATCATGCTATTGATATCTGACATGAATTTATTGAAAACAATTAAAACTAAGGAGGAAATTATGCATAACATTATTATTCCAGATAGTAAGGTAGCAAAAGAAGCTACCCAATTGATTTACGAGATTTCTCCAGAATTTCTTTATAATCATTGTTTACGGACATATGCCTTTGGTGATGCATTGGGGAAAAAATATGGATTTAAATATGATCAGGAGTTATTTTATCTTGCTTCTGTCTTACATGATGTTGGTCTTACAGAGCATGTTTGTTGTAAACATTCATTTGAATATGAAGGTGCTGATCATGCAGAAAAATTCCTTCATTCTCATGGTTTTTCACAAGATAAAATTGATGTGGTACGTGAAGCTATTATTCTACACACCTCGGAAATTGCTGAAGAAAAACAACCAGAGATTGCTTTAGTTCATTTCGGGGCGGGAATGGATGTAGTTGGTTTACGTATAGAAGATATTCCGGAGGAAACATTTAATTTTATAATTGACGTTTATCCTCGATTAGGTTTCAAAAAATCTATGATTGAACTTATTAAATATGATTCCGATTTAAAAAATGCACAGCAACAGCCAAATAATCTGAGTTCTTCTATGCTTCGTATGGGGTTTGTAGATTGGGTGATGAATGCTCCTTTTAAAGATTAGAGAATAAAGAATTAAAATGTCATGGGGCTTAGGAATAAATCATTTCCTTAAGAAAGAGAAATGCTACTCTTTCAGCCTTCATTTAAAATGAAAGGGTAGTGTTTCCTATAAATATTTCGAATTAAAATGAATTTTACTTATTAGATAAATGCCTACAGTAACCTTCAAAAAGGATGGAAAAAATGAACCGAGTAAAAAAGGTGACAAATATTCTTATTATAGTCATCCCTATAATATGGGTACTACATACGCTTTCAAAAAACTTTATAATTGACCCGTTGTTTCAACGGTTTCTTTCCAATAAAGATCAATTCCTAATGAACCAGTCATTATGGATTTTGATGATTCGTATTCACATTCTTCTCGCTGTAGCAGCTCTCATGACAGGACCCTTAGGTTTGATTAAACGAATTCGCTTGAAATCGTTGCAGTTTCACCGTTGGAATGGACGTATTTATGTTTTGTCGATTATTTTGAACTACATTCCTGGATTCTATGTGTCTTTCTTTGCAACAGGGGGATGGCTCAGCACAATTGGGTTTCTCATTTTAAACACCTTATGGATTTTAACAACACTCAAGGGGTATTTATTTATTAAAAAGAAACAAATAATTCCCCACAAGTATTGGATAATGCGTAGTTTCTTCCTTTCTTTTGCAAACATGACCATTTACGTTATTGTCACAATTATTCACCATGGTGTAAACCTTTCCTATGTTACGTCATACACCATTGCGGTGTGGCTTTGTTGGATGCTCAATTTATGTTTGGCGGAAATCTTTATTAGAAGGGAAATGTCGTCTAAGCATTTGATGTATATAAAAGAGAATGACTTGTCTAGATAAATTACTAGTTTAAGTGCATTCCTTCATAATTTTCATTATATTTTAACATTAATTTCTAATTTATATAGAACTAGGTGCGATTAATAATATACTGTTTACCAACCAAGTCCCATAACGACCGTTTATGGGACTTGGTTGTTTTTTTACAAAGGAGTTAAAACTCATTCATATCGAGTACCAACACCCATATCAAAAAAAGTTCCTTATCTTAATTCAATGAGGTTTTTGATACAAATTTAATAGATATATTTAGATAGGAAGTGAAATAATTTGATTTTTGGTTATGCTCGTGTCAGTACAGAAGAACAAAATCTCGATATGCAAATAGATGCTTTGCAACAATATGATATAGATAAGTAACTGACCTTGTCATTTTTTGAAAAACTGACACTTTTAATACGATCAATAGATTTTTATAATGATCAATAGATTAAAAATGTAATAGCTAGTGAAAAAGGAGTGTATAAAAAGTGGAAAAGTTAATAGGAACTGAAACTGTAAAAAGGGGCATGGCTCAAATGCAAAAAGGCGGCGTTATTATGGACGTCGTCAATGCAGAGCAAGCCAAAGTAGCAGAAGCAGCAGGTGCTGTTGCCGTAATGGCATTAGAAAGAGTTCCCTCTGATATCCGCACAGCCGGGGGTGTTGCAAGAATGGCAAACCCTCTAATTGTTGAAGAAGTAATGAGTGCAGTATCCATTCCAGTAATGGCTAAAGCACGTATTGGTCATATTGTGGAAGCAAGAGTGCTGGAAGCAATGGGTGTTGACTTCATTGATGAAAGTGAAGTGTTAACGCCTGCTGATGAAGAGTTCCATTTATTGAAGAGTGATTTCACTGTCCCATTTGTATGTGGCTGCCGTGATCTTGGAGAAGCTGCTCGCCGTATCGGAGAAGGTACTGCAATGCTGCGTACCAAAGGTGAGCCTGGTACAGGTAACATCGTGGAAGCAGTACGCCATATGCGCAAAGTAAATGCACAGGTACGAAAGGTTTCTGTGATGAGCGATGATGAAATAATGACTGAAGCAAAGGTTCTTGGTGCGCCTTTTGAAGTTTTAAAACAAATTAAAGAACTAGGCAAGCTGCCAGTTGTTAACTTTGCTGCCGGTGGTATTGCTACTCCTGCTGATGCAGCGTTAATGATGGAGCTTGGCGCTGATGGAGTGTTTGTTGGTTCAGGTATCTTTAAATCCGGAAATCCAGAAAAATTTGCAGGTGCAATTGTTCAAGCTACAACTTATTACACTGATTATGATTTAATTGGCAAGCTTTCTAAGGAACTTGGAGCTGCGATGAAAGGAATCGACATTTCCAAATTGTCTCTTGAGGAAAGAATGCAAGAACGTGGCTGGTAAGATTGTAATAAATGCTAAAGAACTGGTTGGTTTAGAGGAATCACTCCCTTCAAATTATTGGTATTACTGTAAAAAGAAATGAGTTTGGCCGGTAAATTGCTAGTTTTGAAGCATATCTTAATATTTCAAGTATTGGCGATCCGTATAAGGTTCTTTTTATTCGTTCACCTTATATTGAAAGTATTGGTGAAAATGTAGAGGTTTTTGCAAAATAAGATGGTAGATTTGTTACAGCAAGAGAAGGAAATGTCCTTACTTGTGCCTTTCATCCAGAGTTAACTCCTGATACTTTTTCTTCTAGTATTTCTTGGGATTTTAGTAATTAAGAAGCAAAAAGAAGTGTAAGTAGAACGAATAATAGAGGATGCACCCTTACATTTTAATGGAATAATCAAAGTGAAACCTTTGATTTTTTTACTAGTTTAGTCCTGTCAAAAAAAACTTGATAAAATAATAACTTTCGGAGGAAGTAAAATTGAAAATTCCTATGTTAGACCTTAGTGAACAGTATCAATCAATAAAGAGTGAAGTATTGGAAGTACTTGATAATGTAATGAGCTCTTCAAGTTTTATCTTGGGTGAAAATGTTAAGAAACTAGAACACGACATTGCAAAGTTTAATAATGTTACACACGGAATAGGGTGCGGAAACGGCAGCGATGCAGTCCTTATAGCTTTACAAGCTCTAGGAGTAACTATAGGGGACGAGGTTATTACAACTTCTTTCACCTTTTTTGCAACGGGTGGTGCCATAACAAGATTAGGTGCAACACCAGTTTTTGTGGATATTGACCCTGTAACATTCAACATTGATCCAAATAAAATTGAAGAAGCTATTACAGAAAAAACTAAGGCCATTATACCTGTACACCTATATGGTCAAATGGCTGATATGGAGAAAATTTCAGTAATTGCCAATAAACATAATCTTGCAGTTGTGGAGGACGCTGCACAGGCCATAGGAGCGAAGCATAATGGGAAGACTGTAGGTGAATTTGGAACAGTTGCAACATACAGTTTCTTCCCTACTAAGAACTTGGGCGCTTATGGAGATGGCGGCATGATAGTAACAAATGATGATGAAGTAGCAGAACTGAGTCGAATTATCCGTGTTCATGGAAGCAAGCCTAAATATTATCATCATGTTAATGGTTATAATAGCCGCTTAGATGAACTTCAGGCAGCTGTTCTAAATGTCAAATTTCCTTATCTGGAGCGATGGGGTGAACTTAGGCGTGAAAAGGCTGCAATATATACAAGTCTCCTAAAGAAAATATTGGGTGAAGAAGTGATAACTCCAGTTGAGAAAGAAGGAAATTATCACGTCTTCCATCAGTACACGATTAGAGTAGAGAAACGCAACGAACTACAGTCGTATCTTAAAGAGCAGGGAATTGCGACAATGGTTTATTATCCGCTACCTCTTCATCTTCAGCCTGTATTCAAAAGTCTTGGGTATAAAGAAGGGGACTTTCCTGCGACCGAAAAGGCAGCTAGAGAGGCATTGTCACTTCCAATGTATCCGGAACTTAAATTAGAGCAGCAAGAAAAGGTTGTGGCGAAAATTGCCGAATTTTATGGGAATAAGTTTTAGATACTGTATTTCAAATAATTAGGTTAAATTTCTCGTAATCTCACATAGAATGATGTTGATTTCATTACTCAAACATAACATGATTTTTAGGTAAGTTTTGTTTTATGAAAAAATAAAAGTAAGTGAACAGGTAGAATATCTGATTATGTAACAACAACGCCAATGCATCCTATGGTAGTAAATAAAATGTAAGAAGTAATGAATCGTCATACTAACATTAATTAAGCAGACTAATTAGTATTGAAAATAGTACCAACTTTAATGTAATTTATGTTTTTTCATTAAACTCGTTAATCCTTAACATTAACGAGTTTTTTAGTATCCAACAATATTGTCAGTGATCAGCATATAAAATGAGCAAGAATTAGCTGATACATAATCGGAAGGCGGTGTTAGGTTGATTCATGGACCTTGGCAAGTTGGCGAATAGCTCCTTTAGGACCAATGATCGCCGATATTCGAATGTGGCTAAACTAATTAAACAATATGAATCTTTAATCAACAAGTATTCACGAAAAGGCGAATATCAATTAGAGCATCCGTTTTCTATTCGTTCTGAAAGCCTGGTCCCCAATATCCAAGTGGTTCACCTACACGTACCTGAGTTCCTAAACAAAGCTCTTGGAGAAACTCGAAAGCTCCGTTCTCAACGAAAAGAACAACAGTTGACCCGAACTCGAAATAAGCAAGCTCTTCTCCTTTATTGAGATGGATCGCGAGCGAGTTCGTATACTTGACACTGCTTACGTTCATTGCACCGACTTTAACGATAGATAAAACGCCATATTGATGCCTCATATAAGTGATTAGTCGCTCGTTACGACTTAATACTTTGTTCATATGCTTTAACCCAAACTCGTTTACGGGATACGCTCTTCCTAAAATATGGTTCTTCTCAATGATCGTTCCGGTAACCGGTGAGTGAACGCGATGATAATTAGCTGGACTTAAATAAAGTACAATAAAGAAACCTCCGCGATATCTGTTAAAGGTTGGAGCAGAACCTAACAGCTCGTTCGTAGTATAATTTTGGCCTTTAACATGGATGATGCTTTTTTCGTCTATTCGGCCTATTCCAGTAATGGCGGCATCCACGGGACTGACTAACGCGGCGTTACTTTGATCAATCGGACGAATGCCATCCTTCAAACGTCTAATAAAAAACTCATTTAATGACTGATAAGATTTCAAAGGCTTTTCAGCATCTTCGGTATCAATCCCGTATGCTCTCGAATACCAGGAAATAAGCCAGCGGCTGGCTCTTGTTTTAGTAAATGACCCGATCAACTTTGAGGACCATTTATGAGATGTCAGTTCAGTTAACGTATGAAATAAACGTCGAATCGCCATAAGTATCGCCAACTTTTCTTTGATTATAAATAGATTTAAGAAGCATTATAGTATAAGGTTTCATGCCGTATCAATTATGATTTGCCTATCGTAATGATAGGCTTGCTAGAATCATAGGAAAAAACTATTGTTTTTATAATATTAATGGAATAGTCTTATCATAATTTCGATATTATACTCAACTTATGATCCTGTAACGAAATTTCCATATTTTAAGTAAATAAATAGCATGCAGGAACGAGGGCAATAATGGAAACGAAAATAGGCGTTTTATCATTGCAAAGGGCAGTGGACGACCATCTGAACATGATTCATGAAGTTGGTGCAGTTGGCATCGCCATTAAAAGAACAATTAACCGGTATAGATGGCATCATTATTCCTGGAGGTGAAAGTACAACAATAGGGAAAATGATGAGTAAATATGGGTTTAATCGAGGAAATTCGATCGCTTGTTATGTCTGGAAAACCTATATTTGGAACCTGCACAGTGACACTCCCAACTGTTGAGCGAACTCTTGAGTTATTATCAATCGCTTGGTTATACGGATCATCTGTGTCCCCATGCCGAATCCTATTACGAAGAAGCAATATCTCTGCCGATTTTTCCGGCGATGACCGACAGTGACGTGCAGGATGTAATCGATGCTGTATTGGAGACGGTGGCGCTCGCTTCTCAGTTTTGACGCAGGTAATTAAAAAAGTCACCAGTTGGATAGAAGCAATGGCAGCCAGAAGAACCTTAAAAGATAGAAAAATTGAGTTCTTTGGTCGTCATGGCTTGCTATTAAGATTCATCGTGAACGAATGCAGGAACATGGTATATAGTCGTATCAGTAAACTTTTTGATCAAAATCTTTGAGAGTGGTGATTCAAATGGCAACTATTGAAATTTTATCATTAAATGTAGGTATGCCAAGGGAGGTCAAGTTTCAGCAGAAAGACGTTTCTACGGGGATATTTAAGAAGGCTACAGACGAAGCTTTGTATTTATCTTATCTAAACTTTGAAGGGGATGGGCAGGGAGATCTCGTTCATCATGGAGGCAGGGAGAAGGCCGTATGTGTCTATCCTTATGAACACTATCCATTTTGGGAAAATGAATTGAATAGACCGTTAGAGTACGGGTCCTTAGGAGAAAACTTAACGATAAAAGGCTTGTTGGAAACTGATGTCTGTATTGGGGACGTTTTTGAGCTTGGTAAAGCAATCGTTCAAGTTAGTCAGCCGAGACAGCCTTGTTACAAGTTGACGATCAGGCATGGTGTACCGGATATGCTCTTGAAGGTACAGCAAACTGGCTACACGGGATTTTACTTTCGCGTTCTGGCAGAGGGTGTCGTCTCTAAAGACGACGGACTATCGCTTCTTCATCGTCATCCTAAGGAAATTACGGTTTCATTTGCCAATCGGATTATGCACCGAGAGAAGAATAATATCGAGGGCATCAAACAAATCCTCGAAGTAGAAGAATTGTCTTTGAATTGGAGGAATACGTTTCTAAAACGTTTGGCGGGAACCGAGACGGATCCTCGAGAAAGACTTACAGGTAACACGAAAGGCAATGAATCTGCAACGATTTGAAGGAAAATAGTGACTACAGTACGAACGCCGCTTTTGCTTTGAGTCAGAAGTTTTGAAAGGAACAAGCTACCCATAAGATAGGAGTGATCGATATTACTTTAATGATGATGGTGGATAGGATAAGGAAACATCGTCATTTCTTTCTACAACATTGAAAGTTGGTGGTGACAATTATAAAGTCCATATGGAGGTATATCCTCAGTATGTTACAACTACACCCACGTTTATAAAGTTACGTAGTAATCCTTTTCTTCAGGTAATTGGCTATATTTGGAATGCGAATACAGATAAGAAAGAAATATTCATTTCTCCATTGCATCTTTGCCCAAATTAGGAAAGCGTATTTTGGATGAGTTGGAAACCATGGTTCTTCCGTTAACCATGTTCTAATCAATTTATTTTATGAATTAAATGGTTTTCTTTTACAACTATTAACCCCACAA
Source organism: Cytobacillus sp. (assembly GCF_032154635.1). Lineage (GTDB taxonomy): Bacteria > Bacillota > Bacilli > Bacillales > Cytobacillaceae > Cytobacillus. The sequence goes on from NZ_JALDXW010000033.1 coordinate 17,137, forward strand.
TATACAATTAATTCTGTTACTGTATATAGTGGGGTTATTTATAACTTTATTAACAGTGAAGACACCCTATTAATGTCGAATAAGAAGTATTCATCTCAACTTCGATGAATATTGCTATTAAGGATATACTCTATAAAGCAAACATAGATCTTCTTTTTTCTAAATTAAGTAAAAAAACTCAATGGAAGAATTTTGACTATAGTTTGAATCATAAGAATTTAATTCGATAATTACACAAGAAGGGTCTTTTCTACAACTTGAAAAATAATAAGGGAGATAGAACGTATGTATGATCAAACCTTAAACGAAAACCTAATTATTGCTAGTAAAAGTGGAAATGCTGCAGAAGTAGAACGTCTTTTACAAGAAGGGGCAAGTGTTGAATATAAAGATGGGAATGGGAGTACAGCTTTAATGGCTGCCACACAAAAAAATCAAATTTCTGTAGTGAAGCTTTTATTGGAAGCTGGAAGTGATGTGAATACAAGAGATATTACCCAGTTAACTCCGTTTATTTGCTCGGGTGCTAACGGATTCCACGAAATCCTACGCTTGATGCTTGGCTATGGTGCTGATCTCCAAAGCGTCAATCGATTTGGCGGTACTGCCTTGCTGCCCTCTAGTGAAAAAGGGTTTTTGAAAACCGTTCAAGTTTGCTTAGATGCAGGCGTTCCAGTGAATCATGTGAATGATTTGGGCTGGTCCGCTTTATTAGAGGCAGTCATCTTAGGGAATGGCGGCCGATTATATTCTGATGTGATCCAACTTCTAGTCGAAGCTGGTGCAGATATACACCTTGAGGATAGAGATGGGAAGTCATCCCTACAGCATGCAGAAGAACTCAATCAACATAAGGTAGTAAAAATCCTTACAAAAGCGTATGTCGAAACGAATGCTAGCATTCAGCAAGCGAAAACGCTTTATATAGAAAATAAATATGGGGAAGCACTCACGATCCTTAGTAAAGCACTTGAAACGGATCGGGAAAACCTAGATTTGTATTTTTATAAAGGTTATGTTTTACAAGAATTAAAGCGATATGAAGAGGCGCTTGAACAATACAAACGCGCATTAAAAATAGATTCTACTGATCTAGACTTTTATTTCTATACAGCGAATTGCTTGCGGCTTATGAATCTTCAGGATGAAGCACTTGCTGAATACAATAAAGCTTGTAGCCTTGATCCGAATGAGACTTTTTACCGTTATCATAAATCAAATTATTTAAGAGAACTTGGCAGACACGAGGAAGCTGTCACGGAGATGGATAAGCTTTTGGCTCTCCAGCCGCATCGGTACGACTTTTCATTCCATAAAGCGAACAGTCTTAGAACTTTAGGAAGACATGAAGAGGCGATTGATGCAATTGAACATGCGATCAAACATGATCCGACTAATCCTTTATATCAATTACACAAAGAGCAGTCGATTGAATTACTAGGAAGAAAGTAGATTTAGAGGGGATACCAGCAGGAAAACGAGTTATTGTTGCTATTTGTAACAGCTTATTGATTTAAGAAAATACATGGAGAGAAGTAATGTCAGTTTTTCATACATAGTTGGTCCGGCCCTATGAATCTAGTGCCGGATTTTCCTTTTGTATTGCTGGTCTTAGTTCATTGATCCAAGCTATACAATAAAACACACTTCCCTTTGGAACAATTATATGATGATAATAGGATGGTGAAGCTTGTATAATAGAAGAATTAGAATCTATAAACGAGAAGATAGGAGATATCTGTATGGACAGCAAGGAAAGATATCAGATACTTTTTGATAAAATCAATCAATATAACGCATGCGATAAAGGAATTACACGAGTGGCGTATACAAATGAAGAACAGTCTTGCACACACGCTTTTATGCGTATGTGTAAGGCAGAGGGATTAGACATTCGTATGGATCCGTGTGGAAACGTGATTGCGAGAAGAGAAGGAAGAATAAAAGGTCTTCCCCCTGTGCTAATGGGATCTCATCTGGATACAGTTTATCAAGGGGGGAAGTACGATGGAGTAGTCGGTGTGACTGCTGCATTGGAAGTGGTTAAACGGCTCAATGAAAAGGGGATTGAAACAGACCATCCCATTGAGGTGATTGCATTTGCTTGTGAGGAGTCTTCTAGATTTGGTGTATCAACTGTAGGAAGCAAAGCAATGGCTGGCCTATTTGACAAGGAAAAAGTGAGAGATTTAAAAGATCGTGATGGCATGACATTGGAGGAGGCTCTATCCTTTTGCGCGCTTGATATTGATAGTGTTGAATATGCGAATAGGAAAGAGGAAAAAATCAAGGCGTTTTTAGAATTGCATGTCGAACAAGGTCCGGTACTGGAGGGCAATCATAAAAAAATCGGGATTGTTACTGGAATTGCGGCACCGGTTCGGTTTTCTATAAAAATAGTGGGCACCCCTTCGCATTCTGGTACAACGCCAATGAATATGAGAAAGGATGCACTTCTTGGTGCCTCCGAAATCGCGCTGGAGCTTGAGAAAATAGCGGTAAATGAACAAGATTATGGAACGGTTGCTACTGTTGGGGTGGTCGATATTCCTTCTGGCGCAATGAACGTCGTGCCAGGTGAAGTAGAAATCAAAGTGGACATTCGATCAACTTCAATAGATTCAAGACAGAGGGTGTTAGACCACCTAGTCCAAACCATTCAAACCGTGGAAAAGAGAAGAAAACTCGAAATTATCAGTAAGGAAATTATTAGTGAAGAACCAGTGTTACTATCCGAAGAAATAAGAGATGTGACGCAAGCCATTTGTGAGAGAAGAGGTCTTTCCTACCAAGTAATGGCAAGTGGAGCTGGTCATGATGCGATGAACATGACAAAACTATGCCCGACAGGTCTTATTTTTGTCCCATCAGTAGATGGTCTCAGCCATCATCCGGATGAATTCACTGAACTAGATGATATTTTATTGGGGATTGATGTATTGGAGGAGGCAGTGCTTCACTTTGCACGGAAAGATGCAGTCATTTCCTAGTGAATTTTGATCGATCCTGCGAATTCTAGGAAGTTCATATTATTTTCAAAGATGTGGTCGCTATTTTTCACGCATGGCATCAAAAAGATGGAACATTATATTTGCATTCAAAAAACATTATTCCGTTTACTCTATCCTATATCGGTGAACCGTGTCAGTAGTGCTGCTGTTGATTTAAAATAAAGTTTGATCAAAAATATCTCACAAACCTATACAATAAATAACAAGAATCTATTTTGAAATAAAGCTTGTTCAAAATAGATTCTTAGATTCGATTTTATTAAAAAGTTTGATTGTTTTCTGTCTTTGATCTTCAGCAATCGCTTCCTTTACTGGAAAAGCGTTCTTGAATAGGGACCCTGATTGAAAACCCACTTGCTAGGTGGAGTAAGAGGACTCGAGCTGGTTATGTTTATTTTTTATTTACTATCACTTTTGGTGAAAATAAGTAATAACCCAAACAAATAATAAATGATGCTTGTTGTTATGACACTATAAAGTAACACTGTGATCGAAGTGGGGGCCCAAACTTTTATAAATGTCCACGGCAAACCAATGAGTATGAGTATCAAAATTGCAGCTACAATTAACGTATGAATGCATAATAGTATGATCCGCTTTAAGTTTAATGATGTCCTAATGCGTTGTTTTCTAACAAGCTTCCTCATTACTTTCAACGTTAGTAGGATAAAAAATAAACCTGAATATCCGACTACAATACACAGGATGGTCACGATGCTATCTAACTTTTGATAGCTATCTGAATGATTATTATTAGTAACATTGTCCCCCTCCCATGCCTTCGTTGTCGATCCGATTTCAAATAATGTATTAGAAGTAACGGGTGTTTTCGCCTTTACATCAGCGTATCCGAAGCCTTTTTGATAAACCGTTTTCCCCTTTTCTACAATAACTAATGATATCCCTGGAATTTTACTGATCTTTTTTTGCTGTTCAACAAACTGTTCGATCTTTCGAGTTTTTTCACTTGAGTCGGCTTTAGCTATATTTGGTGTAAAACCACTAACCGCTAAAATCATTACAATCATTAACAAACACAGTTTTACTGAGTACTTCATTACCGATTCTCCCTGGTCAAAGTAAGTTTTTTATGTAGCTATTGCTGTTACAAGAAGGTATATCCTTTACATGGCCATGCTCCTAGCAGGTGAAGCAGCGTCGTTTCCACGCATGTTAGTCTAAATGTTCTGAACAACGTATAGTTTAGCAGGTAATATTTATCCAATCCCTTGATTTATATAACAAAATCACGCGTCGACATAACAATGTTGTCACATATCGTGTATGTCCTAGTGAGACGGTCATTCTGCTACTTGTATGCTAACTAGTCCTCGGTGATGTTTCCATTCCATAAAATGTTCAAAATAATAGCGTAAAATGATCCTCTTTCGCTGTCATAATAAAAGTAATTATTTTTTCTACTTTGATAGACAGCTAGGAGGTTTAACAATGCGAGAAAAGATTCCCATCGGGAAAATGGCGAAGCTAAACAATATTACGACTCAAACCTTGCATCATTATGATAAAATCGGGCTGCTGTCACCATGCTATATTGATCCAGAAACAAATTATCGTTTTTACAGTATTAAGCAATGTGCATGTCTGGATTTTATAAAGTATTTAAAGAATATGGGCTTTACACTGCAAGAAATAAAAGAAGCTTTTGCAGAAAAAGATGCGGATTCCATTCCAAAGCTTCTTGATGAAAAAATTCAATGGATTGATCATAAAATGAATGAGCTAGCACAAATGAAAAAAACGCTGAAGATAGCAGCCGAAAACTATAGGGCATATAGGCAAATCCCGGAAATGGGAGTAGTTGAGAGGGAATACCTCCCAGAACGAATCATTTATTGCTATGACGGGAAAAGAGATATTTATGACGATCAGTTAGAAACATATGAATATATATTGAGGGGGCTAAGGGATCTAGCCCTTATTCATCAGTTCCCAACTTCGTATTTTTGTAATGTAGGCTCGATTACTCGTATGGATACCATTAAACAGAGGAAGCTTACGTCCACAGAGATATTCATGTTTGTTGATGCAACTTGTTCCGACGTAAAGGGAATCGAGCGTCTGCCTGCACATGAATACGTATCGATTTACTGTGATCACTTTTCGCAGGAGAAAGTGTATGCCTTTAAATTAATCGATTATATCGTGGAAAATCAGCTTGAAATAGCTGGAGATTATATTTGCGAAGTTATTGTGGAATTGCCGTGCTGGACACAGTATGAACGCCGGATGATTATGAAACTGCAAATTCCTGTGAAAAAGAAATTAAATAGTGCTTGACCTTATTGTAACAATAAGGTTTACGATATAACTATAGAAACTCTCTTACATGTATACTAACATGTGAAATACTGAGCAAACCAAGGAGGAATAAGTGATGTTAGAAAAAGTTCGCGTTATTCAATATGGTTGTGGAAAAATGGGTATGGTTAGCTTGCGCTATTTATATGAAAAAGGTGCAGAAATTGTTGGAGCCATTGATTCGAATCCAGCGATTATCGGGAAGGATGTGGGGGAAGTCGCTGGATTAGATGTTAAACTAAATGTCCCTATTAGAAGGAATGCTGAAGAAGTATTTAAAGAAACGGATGCTGACGTTTGTATTATTATGACGAAGAGCTTAATGACAGACACTGCTGATGCTTTTGAATTAGCTGCTCGTCACGGCGTAAATGCAATCTCTACTTGTGAAGAAGCCTTTTATCCATGGACTACTTCACCTGAAATAACGAATCGTTTAGACCGTTTAGCAAAAGATCATCATTGTACATTAACAGGGTCTGGCTATCAGGATGTATTCTGGGGGAACTTAATCACTACTTTAGCTGGTGCTACACATCATATTATTCGCATTGAAGGGAAATCCAGCTACAATGTTGAGCATTACGGAATTGCTCTTGCCGAGGTGCATGGAGCAGGTTTAACATTAGAAGAATTTGAGGAAAAAATTGCTAGCAATAATGATCTTCCATCTTTTATGAGAAATTCAAATGAATGGCTATGTTCCCAATTTGGCTGGACGATTAAATCTCAGAATCAGAAATTAGTGCCAATGACGCATCACGAAGATTTATATTCAGAAACATTAGGAAAAACAATCCCTGCTGGACACGCAACAGGAATGTCAGCTGTTGTGACGACTGCAACCCATCAAGGACCTGTGATTGTAAGCGAATGTATTGGCAAAGTGTATGCGGAAGGTGAAACGGATTGTAATGATTGGGTCATTCAAGGTGAGCCAGAAACAGTGGTGAAAATTTCAAATCCTGCAACAGTCGAATTAACCTGCGCAACAGTTGTGAATCGAATCCCAGATGTATTAAAAGCTGCTCCGGGCTTCTACACAACAGAAAAAATGCCAGTGGCAAGCTATCGCACCTATCCACTTCATTTTTATTAATATTAATTTGGCAGACACTAGATGAATAGAGTTGAAATACGAAGGAGAGTTGTTCATTTATTGAATGGCTCTCTTTTTGTCTTTCATCATTTTATTTACATAGAAAATTAATATTGACTTTTACGTTGCGTAATCCTTTATAGTGGCAATTGAGCATGAGGGTTTGAGATTTTTACAGATTACCAAAAAAAGAGGTGGCAGGAATGAAAATAATAATAGAGGATACGGTGGAACAATATGAAAACTTGTTTGCAATAGAGGAAGATAGAGAAAATTTTTACCGGTACTCAATGATGAAGCCGTTTGAAAAAATGTGGAATACGATTAATGTGCCATTAAAAGCAAAGCAGCCGAATGGATATGATGTACTTATGGCTACAAACATGCTTGGGTATCTTAGCATATCAGATACTGAAATGGGGAGAAGGGCATTAGAGAGATTAAAAGAAATTCAAGCTCTTCAAACTGCACAAAATACGTTGAATGATTGTGTTGTCTTTATTGAAGAGAATAATTTAAAGGTACATGCGGATGAATTGAGATTTGGCATGTTCATAGCGGACCCGAAAAAGCTCGAATTACAAAAAGGGTATTGTGGATTTGGAGGCATTCCAGGATTTATTCAAATATCTATATATCCCAATGCCTATAATATTCCAAGACTTCCTGCCGTCATTGCCCATGAATTTCATCATAATATACGTTTCTCCTATTTTGATTGGGATCATGGAAACGTAACGGTTGGTGATTACTTAATTATAGAAGGATTAGCAGAGTCTTTTGCAAAAGAACTTTATGGAGAAGCTCTTTTAGGGCCCTGGGTAACGTCTCTTGATACGGAGGACTTAGCATACTCAAAAGAAGTTATAAAAGATGCACTAGATGTGAAAGGCTTTGCTGAGGTTAGCAGCTATATGTTTGGTGACACCATTGCAAAGGAACAAGGCTACCAGCCTGTTGGCTTATCATCATTTGCAGGATATGCGGTCGGGTACCAAGCAGTACAGTCATTTATGAAAGAGAATAACGTGAGTATTAGAGAAGCATCTTTACTTAGTACGGATGACATCCTAAATAATTGTGGAATGTTTTCCAAATAATCTGTTTGTACGAATGAAGGCATTACTATTAATCAAGTAATGCTTTTATTAGTTAACGATCATCTAATTTTTTTTATTACCAAGAAGGAATTAAAACAGAAAAGTCGAAATATTAGAACTATCACTACTCATTACTGATGAGCAGGAAAGAAAGTTGGGGATTTATTTTGATTAAGGAAATGAAGCAAGCGTATTTTAAAAATGAGAATGACTACAGAAATTATGTCATTCTCAGAATAGTAGCTGATTCAAAAAATCCTCTAGGCTCTTGGAACCTGAAGGAGAAATTAGCTGAATACGACATCGAAGTAAGCGTTGCGAGCATAGGAAGATTCCTGAAAATTTTGGATCAAAGGGGGTATACAGAACTCTATAAAAATCAAGGAAGAGTCATATCTGAAGCTGGGCTTGAATGCTTACATGCGATAGAGGAGGAACTAAATCGCTTTACGATTGAAAAGGAATTTCTCGAAGCTTCAAAGCCTAAAAATCAGGAAGAATTGCTTAAGCTCATGCATGCAAGAATCGTCATCGAGGTGGAAACGGCTAGGCTGGCGGCATTAAACGCGACAGAGGAGAATATCAAGCGGATAGAACACTCGTTTCAAGAGCATTGTGCACATGTGAGCCAAAACTTACAGTTAACTGAAGTGGGCTGCCATTTCCATGAACTGATTGCCCAAGCATCCCAAAACCGTTTTCTTAGCGCTGCCTTAAAATTACTAATCCATGAAGAAATTGAAATGGAGAAAAAATTCCCTTTTCTAAAAACAAATTCTCAAGGTGAGCACTACATAAAAGACCATAAAGAAATTTTGGAAGCTATAAAATCGAAGGATGCAAACCAAGCGATGGTCATAATGGAAAGCCATATGAAGAAACTAATTCAAGCGATTGAAGACTCTTTTAAGGAGGTGACGAAAAATAATTATTAGACGTTTTATGCTAGTCACAACTACTTAAGGGGGAAGATATATGGAATTTGGGGCGTTAGCCATTTTGCCGCCGTTAATTGCAATTGTCATTGCTTTACTTTCAAAACAAACGATTCTGTCCTTATTTATTGGTGTATGGGCAGGAGCAACCATCATAAATTCATGGAATCCATTAACAGGATTTGCGAAAAGCATTTCAGATTATATGGTCCCATCGATCGCTGACCCATGGAATGCGGCACTCTTAATCTTAGTCTCTCTTGCTGGCGGCTTTATTCATATTTTAAGAGTAACTGGCGCCGCCCAAGCTTTTGCCCAAGTCGCTACGAAAAAAGTAAATACTAGAAGAAAAGCACAAAACATGACATGGGGGAGTGCATTGCTATTCTCCTATACAGAGCCTGTTCTCATTCTTGGAACGATTATGAGGCCATTAACCGATAAGCTGCATGTGTCACGTGTGAAACTGGCATACATCTTAGACTCAATGGGCGCTTCACTTGCATCTATGTCCCCCATCAGCAGCTACGGCCCCTTCATCACAGGATTGCTCGCCACACAGATTACCGCTCTTAGTTTAACAGATAACCCTTGGTCTTTATTTATTCAGATGATTCCCTATAATTTTTATGGTCTTTTTGCGATGATTGGTGTTCTATACGTAATTAATACGGGTCTTGATATTGGTCCGATGTACCATGCGGAAAAAAGAGCCATAGAGACAGGAGAAGTCATCGGGAAAAATGATAAGCCGCTCGTTGCTGAAAAAGGGGATGAATTTCCAGAAGGCTATGAATTTAAGTTTTATCAATTTTTAGTTCCGATGCTTCTGCTATTTGTAACGATATTTACAGTTATTTTTTGGACAGGGAACATTGCCGAGAATGGATTTAGAGGCTCGTTTATTAATGCTAATATTGTTTTAGCGATTTCTTGCGGATTTTTGGTAGGCTCCATTGGAGCTGGTGTCATTTCTGTTGCCTCGAAGCTTCATTCGATTAAAACAGCTTTTGATGAATGGACTCAAGGCATTATTAATTTAATGATTGTTCCAATGATTTTAGTCATGGCCTGGTCGATTGGAAAAATTGCTGGTGAAATGGAGTTAGGTGCATATATGTCCCAGCTTGTTGGTGATTATTTGCCATCCTTTACGGTCCCGGCACTTATATTCTTACTTGGTTCATTAATTGCTTTTGCGACTGGAAGCTCATGGGGAGTATTCGCAATCATGATGCCAATTGCGATTCCAATGGCAGTAGCTATGGATATTAATTTAGCACTTGTTGCCGGAGCCGTCATTAGCGGCGGGCTGTTTGGTGATCATTGCTCGCCCATTTCCGATACAACCATTTTAGCTTCAACAGGTGCAGCCTGTGACCATATTGAACATGTAAGAACGCAATTGCCCTATGCCATTTTAATAGGAATCTGTTCGTTTATAGGCTTTTTAGTATCTGGTGCAACCATTGGCTGGCTGGGAATTGTAGCGACTGCAGCAACCACATTTACAGCTTTATATCTATTAAATAAGAAGGCGAAAAACGCACAAAATCCAATAAACATAAACATGTAGTTAGGAGAGAGGAAAGTGAAAGTAGATCTTATCATCCAAAACGGGCATATTTTAACAATGGAAGGAAAAGGCGTTGGGTTCATTGAAAATGGGGCTGTCGCCATTAAAGGAAATACGATTCAAGGCGTAGGAACGATCGATGAAATAAAAAGAGCGTATCAGGCAGAGAGAGTCATTGATGCAACAAATAAATTAGTCATGCCTGGTTTGATTGATGCGCATATCCATACGGGGATTGCCATTTTCCGCGGCGTTGCCCAAGACATGTCGAATTGGATGCAAAAAGGATTATGGCCATTTCAAAAACATTTACGCGCAGAAGAAAGTGTCATCGGCTCCATGGTCAATATTATGGAGGGAATCAAGGCAGGCACAACGACCTTCTGTGATTATGACGGCCGTATGGATCTTATTGTAGAGAACTATCGAAAAATAGGCGCACGGGCTAGGGTTGCTGAGCTTGTCAATGAGATACCTGATAATGTAGGGGATTTGCCGGTAGGGGAGCTGTATCCATTTGATTCCTCCATCGGGAACACGAAATTAAAACGCAATCTCGATTTATATGAAAATCATCATGAGAGCGAAGATGGACGAATTTCTGTTATCTTAGGTCCGCATGGCCCAGATATGATGAGTCTTGAATTATTAAATGAAATAAAGGCGCAAGGGGATAAATTAAATACGAAGCTGCATATGCATGTAGCCCAGGGAGACAGAGAAATTGACCAAATGGCGAAGCGCTATGGGAAACGTTCGATTGATTTTCTTGATGAGCATGGATTCTTAAATGAACGATTAATTGCTGTCCACTTAACAGAAGCAACAAATGAAGAAACTGCGCTGGTAGCAAAACGCGGGGCAGGGATGATTTACTGCGCAGGCAGTATCGGAATCATTGATGGCCTTGTGCCACCTGTATACCATTTTATCCAATCCGGCGGTACTGCTGGTCTTGGATCTGATCAAGCCCCAGGGAATAACTGTAATAATATGTTTAATGAAATGAAGTTTGCAGCGATATTAAATAAAGTGAAATTGGCTGACCCACGAGTATTCAACGCTACAATGGCACTAAGAATGGCAACGATTGAAGCGGCTAAAGTAATGGGGATTGATCATGAGGTCGGTTCACTTAAAAAAGGGAAAAAGGCAGATATCATCATTGTGAATTTACAAGACCCGTCCTTTTTCCCTATCTACACAAAGCCAATAAGAAATATTGTCCCAAATCTTGTCTACTCTGCGAGAGGACATGAAGTCGAAACGTCCATTATTGATGGGAAGGTTATTATGGAAAACAGAAACATCCTGACGATTGATGAAATTTCAACGATTGAAAACGCACAAAAAGTGGCAGAAGAGATAGCTGTACGATCAGAAAAGGATATTCTTGAAGCGAAAAGTGATATTTTGGATATGGTGACAGAGGGGCTTCTCTAACATATAAATTAGTTGTATCGAAAATAGCACATGAATAATTATTCCCGAAAACCATACAGTCCGTATACATTTCGTCGTTTCAGCAATTGCGCCATTTATAGTTTGATATAAATGGATGATTTTGAAACTACGTTTGATCGTACTCTGTTAAGATAGAATGATACGGAACATGAGGAGGAACTTAAATGGCGTATCATCCAATCAATCTAAGCGAAAAGATATCGAAATTTACTGATCACTGGTCTCCTAAAGTCATTGGGGAAATGAATGACTATCAGTTTAAACTAGTCAAGATTCAGGGCGATTTTGTATGGCATAATCATAAAGATACGGATGAGGTATTTATCGTACTTGACGGTGAGATGGCCATTGAATTCCGTGATGGTGAGGTGAAGCTATCAAAAGGAGAAATGTATATAGTTCCAAAAGGTGTGGAGCATAAGCCCTATGCTGAAAAGGAATGTCACGTAATGATAGTGGAACCAAGAGGTGTCGTTAATACGGGTGAAACAAAAGGAGAATTGACTGCTGAAAACGATGTGTGGATTTAACTCCCTTAAGAAAAGGCATGAATGTGTCCAACACAAGCTGATAGATTCTTTATGATAAATTGATCATTAATTAAGATATATTGAAAGCGTATTTTGATCAAACTTTGATTCAAAATACGCTTTTTCAATTTGTGAAGGTTCACGAAAAGCAATTATAGGAGACTTTTCTGTATATTCAAGTAAGAGTTTGAAGGACTTTATTTACGAGTGCAATAAAGGGAAGGATATATTTTTCTTTCCAGATGAAAAGCAGGCAATTGAAAAGTTAAGTTTAGTGTAATCATTGCTAAAGACGCTTTTCATCTTCCTTTTGGAAGCTGCAATAAAAAACTAAGATATAGTTGCCGTTTACTCTCTATCAAACTGTACAATTTTCACATTCGTTCTTCCCGCTTTTATCAATATAGGTATGTATTTAATATCTAAATGATCATTCAAAAAGAATCTATTAATAGAGGCCTTCTCAAAATCTTTCAAAGATTGGGGAAGGTATTTTTATTATTAAAACGCTGAATGAAAAAATTCTTTGGTCAATTTGGCATGCGGATACACCTGTTTTTGACAGCCCTCCTTAAGAGGAAGTAGCTGATGTCCTTCTTCTTAGTGAAAAAATATCCTGCTTAAAGTTATTTGGAAAAATTTATGACTTTGTATATTTGTCCAAGCAGTTTCTTCCGCTCGACATTTTATAAAGTAAAAAGGGATGCTATTTACTTAATTGCCATTCAATAATCAGATCAATCAAGCTGGAGAAATGGCGGGGGCTACTCAAGTGGCAAGTGGAGCTGGAAAAGACAGTACAGGGGGAACGAATGCGGCAATCGAAAGTTCTAATACTAAGCAGCAACATGCAGTTGGTTTTAATAAAAATCACTGAAGAAAGGGTGACATAAGCATATGAAAACCATTGTTTTTATTGAAACAAATAAATCTGGTTCGAGTAGAGAAGCACTTCAAGCAGCAGAACGACTCGGCTTTTTTACTGTATTACTAACGAATAAAAGAAGATTCTTTGATCAAAGAACTGAATTTCCCGATGTTCATCAAATGGTATTAGTCGATATCTTTGATTACGAGCAATTAAGAGAAAAGATCATCAAATTAATAAAACAGGGGAAACAAATAAAGGGGATTTTAAGTGTTGTTGATCCTTTTGTTCATATAGCAGCATCTTTATCCGAAGAATTTTGTCCAGGTGCTGTCTCTGCCACTCCCATTCGAAAAATGGAGGATAAGGTTTTAACCCGTGAGCTTCTTAAAGACCTCCCAATAACCCCTCGTTATGCAATATATTCACCAAATCATTCTTTAGAGGGATTTATCAATAAAATCAACAAGAAATTTTTACCGCTTATAGTAAAATCCCCTCTATCTTCTGGCTCGAAAGATGTACTACTAGCAAATGATGAGGATCAATTAAAGCGCTCGATGCAATATCTATTGAAAAAATATGAAAAGAAACCCATTTTACTGGAAGAATTTTTAACAGGCCCCCAATATTTAATTGAAGTGTTAGTACACAATGGAGAAGTTCATATTGTCGCAATCATAGAACAAGAGATTACGTTTTTCCGCCGATTTATCGTAACCGGATATTGTCTATTAGCAGATCCCGCTCGTGACTTTTACAATAAAATATATGAGACAGTAAGTTCCATCTTACAAGCTTTTGAAATGAAGAATGGTGCTTGTCATTTGGAAATGCGCTTGGTAAAAGGAGAATGGAAATTGATTGAGATCAACCCAAGAATCTCAGGCGGTGCGATGAATCAAATTATTGAAGCTGCATATGGGTTTAATTTAGTAGAGGAAACCATTCAATTATTTTTAGGGAATAAGCCTCGACTCATTAAAAAACATAATAAGTATGCCTATGCTCATTATTTAACAAGTAACTGTAAAGGAAAATTACTTAAGGTGACTGGCAAAAATCGCTGTTCTCAATATCCTGGTGTCGAGAGGGTTTTTATCAAACCCCGAAAAGGACAAATTTTACGTCCACCTTTCTCTATGGGGGATCGTTACGGATACATTTTGACTTCATCCGATGATAAAGATGAAGCGAAAAGAATCGCCAAGGAAGCGGTAAGAGAGCTGCGTTTTCATCTTGAGGCTTTGGAGTGATAAGCGATGACTTTAATTAATAATGGAAAGGTTTTAAAGAAAGGTGGAATAGAAGGATCATGACCCTCATTGGCATGCTTCATCATCGCGCAGACCCCAATAATGTAAAGAAATCATACGCCTATGCCGCTGCAGCAAAAGCTGAAGGGGTAAACTTTTTTTACTTTACCCCAGGGAAAGTAAATATTGAAAAGCAAAAAATTTTAGGGAAAGTCTATGAAGACGGCGAGTGGATTGAAAAGGAATTTCCCTTTCCTGATGTCATTTATAATTCAGCTTATCCTATAGGTGATAAAGCGGAGGGGATTTTTGATTATTTGCGTGATAGGATTCCATTTACAAGTCATTCGATTGGAGATAAATTAAGTGTTTATAACAGACTTAAAAAAGCAAAAGAGTTTGAACAATACCTTATTCCTTTTCAAAAATTAACGGCTAAGCATTTTTTTGAAATGATCCAACGGTATGAAAAACTCATTCTTAAACCGCTGTCTGGGCATCAAGGCGTCGGTGTCATTTTTATTGAGAAAGGAATATCCCATTACAAAATGAATGTGGCAGGAAAAGCCTTTTCAATGAGGGAAAAGCAACTGCATGACTTTATACCTAAAATACAAGAAGAAGATTACTTAATTCAACAGTTTATATCATGTCAAATGAAATCTGGTCATGTTTATGATTTCCGGTTGCATGTACAAAAAAATGGAGAAGGAAAATGGGTCATCACTTCCATTTTTCCAAGGATAGGCCGTTTGGGAAGCATTACATCAAATATGGGTAGTGGGGGTTATAGCACTTTGTTAGATTCTTTTTTACAAACAGAGTTTGATGACTACTGGTACGATATTAAAAGGTATCTTGAGCAATTTGCAATTAGCTTTTCTACTCATTTTGATTCTTTATATGATCGATCACTTGATGAATTAGGAATTGATGTTGGATTAGATGAAAACCAAAAATTGTGGCTGTTTGAAGTAAATTGGAGGCCAGGTCCGCCTATTATTAATCAACTTGAATTAGATGTAGTTAGAAATACGATTCAATATGCGAAGTATTTAGCGGATAAAAACAAAAAAATACAGTAACATTCATGAAGTATGTTTATTTTGAAATGAGGCGATTGTATCCACATGAGGGCATTCAAGGCGCATACATTTTATGGGTTTCTGTGAATCGGTAATTGTTATTGTATGCGTTTGTTGAATAACCAGCTTAAGTAATAGACTCTCCTTTATCAATTAGTATTTCAACCACACTAAACATGATGGCGTTTTTTCCATTAATCAAGGATAAGGAAAGCCTTAAAAAGAAAGCTTTCCTTACTATTTTTTAATATAAAGATTAAATTAATAGATTCAGCAATCACCTCTGATTCACCTAAACCCACCACATCCCCCCAACCGACTCTTTTACCATCACCGGCTTCAATGTCTGAATCGCCTTCGCAAACCCTTCATCCACAGACATCAGCCCATCCTCATGTTCAATGCTCACCACATAATCATATCCGTAAAGCCGCAGTGTACTAATGATATCCGCCCACACCTTTGCATCATGCCCAAATCCGACCGTGCGGAAGTACCACGAGCGGTTTTGCATGTCGCTATAAGGGGTCATATCTGTCAAGCCATTTCGATTTGTATTAGGCTGATCGATAATCGTGTCCTTTGCATGGAAATGATGGATGGCATTTTCACGCCCTAGTATTTTAATAGCTTCAACCGGATCAATGCCTTGCCACCACATATGGCTTGGGTCAAGATTAGCCCCGATTGCTGGACCGCATGCTTCTCTTAAACGCAGCAGGGTGGCAGGGGTATGTACGGAGAACCCGCCATGCAATTCAAGGCCAATTTTTACATGGAGCTGTTCAGCCAGTGCCGCTTTTTCCTTCCAATACGGGATGATTTTTTCTTCCCATTGCCATTTCAAAATTTCTTGGAATTCATTGGGCCAAGGGACAACAGGCCAGTTGGGGTATTTTGCACCTTCATGGTCACCAGGGCAGCCGGAAAAGGTATTAACGACAGGCACACCAAGCTTACTTGCTAATTGCAGTGTTTTTATAAAAATAGTGTCTGCTTCCTCAGCCACTGCTTTTTGCGGATGAAGCGGATTCCCATGGCAGCTGAGGGCACTAATCATTAATCCTATGCTAGTAATCTTCTCTAAAAACTCCTTCTGCTTCTGTTCATCCGCAAGCAATTCATCCACCTTACAATGCGCATCTCCAGGATACCCGCCCGTCCCCAGCTCCACCGTCTCAATCCCCATCGAAGCAACATAATCAAGCATCTCATCCAAACTTTTATCAGAAAATAAAACAGTAAAAACACCCAATTTCATATCAAAACACCATCCTCTAAAAAAAAGAAATTTGTAATCCGTTACATGCCAATTATTAAAAGCAATTTGAATTAGTCATGTGAGTTCAACTCTACCAAACTAAGTTTTTATCAATAAAACAGCCATATTTATTGCGTTACCATAATATATTGAGTAACAATCCAATAAATTCTAAAATCATTTTGTAATCGATTACAAATTGCTGTCATAGAGTATGAAAGAGGGAAAGGATCATGGCAAATATCCAGCAAGTAGCTGAAAAAGCAGGGGTTTCCGTCGCAACCGTTTCAAGAGTGCTTAATCATGCGGCATCAGTCAGCACAAAAACAAGACTAAAGGTTGAAAATGCGATTAAGGAACTAAATTACGAGCCGAGCATGCTAGGGAGGAATCTAAGAAACTCTGAAAGCCGGCTTTTACTCGTCCTTCTCCCTAGCATTTCCAATCCTTTTTACACAGAAATTATTAACGGGATTCAAAATACAGCGATTGCTAACAGCTACAACATTCTTCTTTGCGAAACAGATTCAAACCCGCAGCGGGAAAATATTTACTTCAATATGATCAAAAATAAACTAGCTGATGGGGTCATCTCCATGGATCCGACCGTCAATATGCAGAAGCTGACGGAATTAGCAGAAAGTCACCCTGTAATCCTCTGCAGCGAATATGACGAAGGCGGAAGTATTCCATACGTAACCATTGATAGTGAGCTCGCTGCTTATCAAGCGGTTAAACATCTCATTCGCTTAGGAAATAAAAAAATTGCCCTCATTAATTCGGATGAAAAATTTTTATATGCAAGACAGCGCAGAAGCGGCTATGAAAGAGCGCTAAAGGAGTTCAATCTGCCTATTCGTGAAGAATGGATCTACCACACAAGAGATCTGGAATTTCAAAATGGTGTGCAGGCAATGAGAATGCTGCTTGAGTTAGAAGAAAGGCCAACTGCCGTATTCGCAGTTTCCGATACGCTAGCGATTGGCGCGCTAAAAGGCATCAACGGAAACGGGCTGCATGTACCAAACGATCTGGCCATTATCGGTTTTGACAATATAAGTTTTTCCAACATGACGAATCCAACACTGACAACCGTTTCTCAGCCGATGTACAAAATGGGGATGACTGCTGCAAACATGCTGATCATGAGTATTAAGGGAGAACAAGTGGAAAGCGTTGTGCTTGATCATGATTTAATTATTCGTGAGTCAACAATGGGGTAAGGAGGTTTTTAGGATTGAGAATGAAAGTAGGAATTATCGGCTGCGGTTCGATTGCTAAATACCGTCATGCACCAGAGTATAAAGCCAATCTGCATGTAGAGGAAATGGTATTTTATGACCGGAATGCAGAAAGAGCGAAGGAATTAGCGATGGAATTTGGCGGACGTGCCGTAAAAACAGTGGAAGAACTTTTCAATGATCCATCCATTATAGCAATCAGTGATTGTTCCTCCAATGAGGTGCATCATATCAATACATCAAATGCGCTGCTAAGCGGCAAGCATGTTCTCTGTGAAAAGCCATTAGCGATTAACGTGAGGCTTGCCGAGGAAATCATCGAAGCCGAACGAAAATCAGGCAAGAAACTAATGATAGATCATAATCAGCGCTTTACGAAGGCACACCAAAAAGCAAAGGAAGTTCTAGATAACAAGGAACTAGGCGAAGTGTTAACCTTTAAAACCTCCTTTGGTCATCAAGGCCCAGAAAACTGGGGAGTCGACAAATCGAATGCCACTTGGTTTTTCAAAAAAGACCGTTCCTGCTCCGGTGTGGCAGGCGATCTTGGCATTCATAAAATCGATTTAATTCATTACCTATTAGATGACGAAATCGAAGAAGTGCATTCCTTTCATGGAGCACTTGATAAGGTAGACGAAACAGGAAAGATCATCGAAGTTTGCGACAATGTAGTCTGCGCCTTAAAAACGAAAAAAGGCAGGTTAGGAACAGCCTCCTTTTCATGGACCTACTATGGTTCCGAAGACAATTCAACCACGATTTATTGCCAGGAGGGAATAATCAAAATCTACCAGCACCCAGAATCCCAGCTCATGATCGAAAAAAAAGACGGCACCCTCATAAAATACGAACTAGAACCCATTCAAACCAATGATAACCAAACAAATTCTGGAGTCATCGACGCCTTCATCGATTGCATCATCCATGACCAAGAACCCCCAGTCACTAGTAAGGAAGCACTTGCTTGTCTAAAAATAATTGATAAAATTCTAGGTTTGTAGATTGAGTAAAGAATTCTGCAGGATTATTATGAAACTACAAAAATGAATAGTTGATTGGAGCGGAAGGTGCGAGACTCCAGCGGGAGTAGTGGGACAGGTGAGACCCCTTCAGGAGCGCAAGCGACGAGGAGGCTCACCGCCCACCCCGCGGAAAGCGAGCATCCTGTAGCACAAATCAACATCTACCAAACTTTTTACCTTTAAAATAGTAAATTTTCATACTAAACATGTAATGGATTTCATATTTTTAACTATCTGTTTCAATGCCATCCATTAAGCAGAAAGGAGGGGCGAGAATGTTAAACCAGCTTGCAATCAATTCCAACACGTATCACGGTTTTTCACTAGAAGATGCAGTAAAAGGTGCAAGCAGAGCAGGGTTCACACAAATTGAACTATCCGCAGTCAAAGACCATACCGCTCATGTCCTGCCAGAAATGTCATCCAAACAGTTTCATAAAATCAAAGAATTGCTTCACGAGTATAAAATGCAATGCGTCGGAATTGGCGCCCATAGCAACGTCATGAAAGCAGAAGGAATCGACAACCTATTAAAAAGCATCGACCTCGCCGTAGAATTTAATTGCCCGTATATCATTACAGCTACAGGCGATTCCCATCATGACTCCGATGTCGTTGAGGACGAAAGGATACTCGCCGAGAACATAGAACCAGTCATCCAAAAATGTGAAAAATTAAATAAAACCCTTGTGATAGAAACGCATGGAAACAATTATTCGACAGGTGTGGCATTGAAGAAACTGGCTGCCTCACTAAATAACCGTATCAAAATAAATTATGATACAGCTAATGTGATCTTTTACGGAAATACCTTGCCTTATGATGATCTAGAAGCCTCTGCTGATTGTGTAGCATTTATGCATTTAAAGGATAAACGCGGTGCATTTAATGAATGGAACTTCCCTGCGATCGGAGATGGCGATTTAGATTTTCGGAAAATCTTTCGAATATTAACAAATGCAAATTACCGAGGACCAATCAGTGTAGAAATTGAATTCACCCCTGCAGGTCCAGCCGACCTAGAAGAAGTGAACGAAGCCGTAAAGAGGTCGTACGCCTATCTTTCAAGACTAATCGAATAAGGAGGACCATATGAAAAACATTGGCCTCGTTGGTTTAGGATTTATCGGAAAAATGCACTTGAAAGCGTATCAATCGATTGAAAATTGTCGAGTTGCCGCAATTTGTACACGAGGTGAAGTGGAAGACGAGGAGATTCGCCCCCTTTTTAACGGTACCTTTGTTGCAGACTATGATAAGTTATTACGTCACAAGGATATCGATATCATCGACATTTGTTTACCTACATTTTTGCATGAAGAGTCTATCACCAAGGCGGCAAGAGCCGGAAAGCATGTCATCTGCGAGAAACCGTTAACTTTGTCATTGGAATCTGCCGAGCGTGTATTTAAAGCAGTTCAGGAAAATGGCGTGAGACTATTTGTCGGTCATCTGCTCCGCTTTTGGCCAGCATATCAGATTATTAAAACCTACAGCCAATCCGATCAATTAAAGAATATCGAAATTGTTCATGCCAAGCGTCTAGGCCAGGCGCCGGCATGGAGTGATTGGTTCCGTCATCCAGAAAAGAGCGGTGGTGCTTTATTCGACCTCCATATTCATGATATCGATTTCATTTCGTATCTGCTTGGCGAAGTTGAATCCGTTTATGCGGTAGGCACGAAAAACAACTATGGTGCCTGGGATCATATTATGACGACCCTTCTTTTTAAAAATAATAGTAAAGCATTTGTTGAAGCCTCACACCGTATGCCAAACGGCTATCCGTTTACGATGTCGTTCAGAGCACAGGCTGTCCAGAGCACGATAGAGTATCGGGTGGCAGCGGGTGAGAATATTGAGCATATTGGTAATCAACAGTTTATTTACTATAATCATGAGACGAAAACTTCCATAGACCTTGTGAATGGGGATGCTTTTCAAAATGAACTATCCTATTTTATCCACTGCATTGAAACGAATCAAGAAAACCATGTGATCCCGCTAGAAGATGTATTTTATACACTTAAGCTGTTGAAATCGATAGAAATATCTTTAGAAACCGGAGAGAAGATTCGGATTTAAAGTCTATCAAACGTACCTTTATTCCCAGTAACAATTCCTTTTATATGAAAGCGTTAAACTGGTTTTAGCCTGTGATAGATGACAATTTTTTAAACTAAGGGGGTTATTGAATGAAAAAGGCTTTCTATCTCTTCATGCTGCTTGTGTTGTGCCTGATTCCGGTTTTAAGTGCGTGTAACTCAGAAAAAACAAATGAAGGCAGCGGTACCGGTTCGGAAGGTGATTCGGGAGAGAAGAAGTATAAGGTTGGTATTTTGGCTCCAGCTGTTACACACGGATGGGTTGCGGCGGTTGCTTACCATGCAGAAGCACGCGCCAAGGAACTTTCCACCGAAATTGAATACCAAATCCAAACAAGCAGCAATGCAGAGGAAATGACAACTCAACTAGACGATCTCATGACCTGGGGGGCAGAAGCGATTGTCGCCTTCCCGCAATGGGAAGGAATGGAAGTGCCGATTCAAAAAGCCATTGATGAAGGAATTAAGATCGTCAATTTTGATATTGTCATCGATTCAGATGAAATCTATCGTGTGGCCGGAGACAATAAAGACATGGGGATCCAAGGGGCGAAATATGTGGTAGACAAGATCGGTACAGAAGGAAATGTTGTCATTCTTGAAGTTCCGTCATCAGGCTCCGTTTCTGAGCTTAGAGGGAAGGGCTTTACAGAAACCATGAAAGAAATTGCCCCTGATATCGAGCTTCACACATATGCTACCCAGTTCACACGAGAAGATGGCTTAAAGGATTTTGCAGACATTTTAACAAGCCTGGACAAAATTGATGCCGTCTACTCAACGGACGATGAAACATCTATCGGAGTCCTGCAAGCGATCAAAGAAGCAGGCAGAACGGATATTAAAGTCGTAACAGGCGGAGGCGGCATGCAGGAATATTTTAAGATGATGCCGGAAAATCAAGACATCTGGATTCAATCCGCCCTATACAGTCCAGCAATGGTCAAGGATGCTGTAGACGTCGCTCTTAAAGTATTAAAAGGAGAAGAAGTAGAAAAAGAAACAATCATCCCGACAACCATAGTAGATAGAGAGAACTATGAAGAATTCCTGGATGAAAACTCCCCATACTAAGCCTTAATTTCATAAAAAAGCATCAACAATCAAAGAGGGGGTAAGGCACTGGCTATAGCCTCTCTTTTCTAAGGAAAAGGTGCTTGTTATCTTTTATTGTTCAATCATCTGATTGGCAATATCTATGATTTCATTTTTGTGTTGTTCTTGAGGAATGTCATCATTTATATATGTGATTGAGTAGGAGATGCCATCTAGATAGAAGGACAGTGACTTATTTGTAGAATAAGCCATTACACCGCTGCTTAATTTAACCACTTTTGAACTAGTAAGATCTGATTCTACTTTACTATTAATAGCAGTTATCATTAAAATATTTGCTTCTCCTGAATTACTTTTTGAAGAGGTTTTAAAATCAACCATCAATAGCTTGCCATCATGGGACATATCAGTAATTGTAGGCGGTTGAAAAGCTTGAGCATTAAAAGGTAGATGTGCCGGCAATTTCATTTCGAATGGAAGGGCGGAAAGCCCTTCTTTAACAGAAGGGGCTTGATATGTGACTGGCATTTTTTCCTTTTGTGCATCTGTCACATCATTCATTTCTATTAACGTTAATTTAGAAGTATCGAGTGTTCCATTTTGAATGTTTTGGCAGCCAACCAGTAAAAACAAAACAATAGCAGCTATGGTTATGATGTTCTTCACAAATATCCCCCCTTTCAAGCAGTTAATAATCTATACGATTGTATTCTAAAAATGTTTCTAATCGTTTGTTACTTTTGAAACGGTGTACTTTTGAAAAAACTTGGTTGATCGTAGCGAAAGGTGCGAGATCTTCGAAAATGCATCCGCATTTCCTTCGTGCGGTGTCTATTTAGGGAGCCTATTCAACGTCCTGCGGGAAGTGTGTGACAGGTGAGACCCCGCAAGAGCATAAGCGACGAGGAGGCTCACCGCCCACTCCAAGGTAAGCGAGCTTCCTGGAGCGCAGATCAACCTATCTACAAACTCTATCCGGATGTGATTGCATGATTGAAATGCGAAACATTAAGAAGTCCTTTGGAAGCAATGATGTCATTAAGAATGTTTCTTTTACAATAAAAAGCGGTGAAATCTGTGCATTACTAGGCGAAAACGGCGCAGGAAAATCAACATTAATGAACATCCTCGGCGGGATCCATCGAATGGATTCAGGCTCCATCCTTGTCAATGGAAAAGAAGCTGCTTTCCATACTCCCAAACAATCACAGCAAGCTGGAATCGCCTTCATCCATCAAGAATTGAACCTGATTAACGACATGCCCATTTACGAAAATATGTTTTTAGGCAGAGAGCTAAAGACAAAAAGAGGAAGCCTGGACTTAAAGCGAATGCAGCAAGAAACAGAAAAGATGTTTAAGCAAATGAATGTTCATCTCGACCCGGCAATGATGGTCCGGGACCTAGATGCTTCCTATAAACAAATCGTTGAAATCTGCCGCGCCATGATGACGAACGCCTCCTTCATTATTATGGATGAGCCCACAACGTCATTAACAGATCAAGAGATTGAACGGGTTTTTAAAATGATGAAAACATTAAGCGAGCATGATGTAGGGATCATCTTTATCTCTCATAAATTGAATGAAGTCATGCAGATTTGTGATCGTTATATTATACTCCGAGATGGAAACCTTGTCGCTGACGGAAACGTACATGAAGTGAATACGAATGACCTGGCCCGTTTTATGGTTGGCCATGACGTAAGGACCGAGCCGTTAAACAGAGAGAAAAAAATCGGCAGAGAGATTTTGCGTGTAGAGGGTCTTTCAAATAGCCGTTACTTCAGAGACATAAGCTTTTCGATTAAGGAAGGGGAAATTGTTGGCTTTACAGGTCTTCTTGGGGATGGCCGAAGTGAACTCTTTCAATCGATTTTTGGAGCGGAGGACATGGCGTCCGGAAAAATCTATCTCAACGAAAAAGAAGTAAAAATCACGAGCACCCAACAGGCCATTAAAGAAGGGATTGCGTATGTCCCCAGGAACCGCAAGGAAAATGCGATTATCAAGGATATGAATATTATCGAGAATGCCTCGATTGTGACCTGGCCGGCTTTTTCAAAAAATGGCACGATCAATAGGCAAAAACATAAGGAGATGTTTGCAGAAAAGCGCAAGGCGCTAAGAATAAAAATGGGGAAGCTGACGGACAGCATTACGAGCCTTTCAGGCGGAAATCAGCAAAAGGTCATCCTGGCGAAATGGCTGGCTGCTAAGCCGAAACTGCTAATCTTGGACAATCCTACCCAAGGGGTGGACGTCGGGGCCAAGGAAGATATCTATGACATTATTCTAAAGCTTGTGGAAGAAAACATTGCCATTATTGTCCTTTCAAGTGAAGCAAATGAAATTATCCGTATATGTGACCGCGCTCTAGTTATGTATCATGGCGTCATTCAAGGAGAGGTAGCTGGAGAAGAGATGACCGAGCATGAGATGATGAGGCTTGCTACGGGAGGTCAGCGAACTTCTGAAAAAGGAGGGATCGACAGGAATGAACCCAAATCTGGATAAGGCTGCGATAAATAAGCGAAGCTTTTTTCAATGGTTTAAATACAAGTGGTCAAGTGACCCGCTTTTTAGCATTGCCATTGCACTTATCATCATGATTATCCTGCAAACGCTTGTGCTAGGTTTTGATTATGATTCCTTTGGCAGCTGGTTTCAGGCGTGGATCAACAACTGGACCAATATCCTTCGAAACAATGCCGCAACAGCCATCGTTGCTTTAGGGATGACTTTTGTGATTATGACAGGCGGCATTGATTTAGCTGTCGGCTCTACGCTCGTTGTAACCGGTGCACTATCGATGATGCTCCTTGACACTGGAACAAAAGGGTTCTTGCTTGCCATGGGGATATCCGGTGCTCCAGCATTTGTGATTACGATTCTCGTTGTTTTGCTTTTCGGCTATTTATTAGGTTCGTTAATTGGCGTATCAATTACTAAAGGGAAGGTGCCGCCATTCATTGCCACCTTAGGCGCGATGATGATCTTTCGCAGTGTAACCCAGCATTTCATGCAGGGATATAATCCGAAAGTGCCAGCAGAGTTTTTACAGATTGCTAGCTTTAAAATCGGCAGCTTTATGATAATGCCAATTATTTACTGGGCCATCATTGCTTTCATTCTTTACTATGTATCGAATAGAACGACATTCGGAAGACAAATTATTGCGGTTGGCTCCAATGAACGAGCGGCTAAGCTTTCAGGGATCCATGTTGAAAAAGTAAAGCTGCGAGTATATGCACTGATGGGACTCCTTGTTTCGATTGCAGCGATTATTCAAGTGTCGAGAATTGGCTCAATGGACTTCTCAAATGCCGGAAGAGGAATGGAAATGGACGCCATTGCTGCAGCCGTCGTCGGCGGAACCAATATGATGGGCGGAAGAGGATTTATCCTTGGGACGGTTTATGGGATGCTGATCATTGCTGTGATGAACAATCTTTTAAATCTATTTGGTGTCCCGCCATTTTTACGGGAAGCCTTTAAAGGCGTGATCGTAATCGCCGCTGTGCTTTTGCAAAGGAAGGAGAGGACCTCGTGAGTATTTTACTCAGAGAAAGAGTTTAAAGAACTTGCCTGGTGCAAGTTCTTTTTTAGTGTAAAAAAATAAATCGTCGCTCTGATTAATGGAACAGGCCTTTATGTACGATATCAGCTCAAGGAAATTGGCGTGTGAATGGAATACGCAATATTTTCCATAAGATGGATAGGGTATAATAAATGCAGAGATAAAAGAACATTTACAAGAAAGGAGAAGTGAAATGAGTAACGGTTTATACATTTTATATTTTTTAGTGATTGGCATTGTTTCCTTTTTTACAGGGGAAATTGTAACCTTTGTCATGCTAGGTGCGATTTTAATTGCGCTTACAAATATTCATACTACGTTGAAACAGATATTAAAAGTGAATCAGGATAAAAGCGACTAGAAGAAAATAAAAAAGAGCGGATTTACTTCTGAATATGTTAGGCAATGTAGCGGCATTGTTTTCCTATTTAATTAAATTACTGCCCTCGATCAACGAAAAAATCAGGCTGTTCTAATCAAATTAGCGTTTAACTTGTGGACATACTAGATGATTAGGTGGTGAGATTCACCTTTAATGAACATATATAACCCTATGAAAGAGAGTATGATACCTATATAAAACGGCCAAGGATTATCTTCTTTTTCCTTATCAAATGTAAACATCGTTACGATGCAAAAGATAAGAGTAAGAACAGGAATAAAGCCATATTTTGGTCCAAAAGCGAATGCGAACGCACCAATGATCAAACCGATAATTCCATAAGGATTTTGGGTGGGGAGACTGTCTATATATTCTTTATCTTTATCGGATAGTCCCTCATTTCTATATCCCAATAGGTCTATGTTCTTTATTTTATTGAGAAATGCGATGATTTGTTTAAATACCTTCATTAGTTGAGCCTGCTTTCCTAATTCTGAAATTTTTTTCTCCAAGATTAGCCAAATACGGTTGATCGGCCAAAATATTCTTGGGTTTGTCTTATTTTACCATA
>NZ_JALDXW010000007.1:0-139813 GCF_032154635.1 Cytobacillus sp.
CCAATAAAGAGTAAGATTAGCTCTTAAGTTTAAAACTTGAATTAACGTTGACGTTCTTGCTTTGTTTAGTTTTCAAAGAACTATTTTTTAAGATAGGATTAAATTATATCACACTTATCAATCGTCGTCAATTACTTTTTAAAAAAAAATAACAATCAAGTAATAACAACAGGATTAAATATTATCATATTTTTTCATCCTTTGTCAACAACTAAAAGCTTAAATAAAATGAGAACTTTTAATTTCTCCTCTGACTTTCAGCTGAGATTTATTATATTACAATCATTTTTAGAAATAATCAATAGTAAAATGAATATTTTTTCGTTATTTATTTAAATATTGGATAGACATATCTACAATAAGATAGCTTGATCATTAAAAGATGTCACTATTAAAATTCAATGACACCTTTTTAAAAAAGTAGACAAAACATAAAGCTGTCCTAGAGAGAAAAATATCTTTCTATTTATATAGAGATAGACATAACTAATAATCAGAACCCTGCCTGCCCTCTCAGCAATCCATCCAAATAATAATGTCGATAATCCAAAACCTAATGATACTATAACGTTCTTCACACTATACAATTTCGGCAGTAATTCCATGGACGATGCTTTTTGCATATACAGGTTTAATGTTATTCCTTTTCGTTGCTCTAACATCCCACTTAAAAAGCTTAATAGCAATGCTGTTAGTGCAATCTCATTGAAACCAAACAATAGCGCCACTGCCGCAACTCTTAATGAGCAGGCAGCCAGCCTTCGAGGTCACAAGAATAATCCTCACAGGAACAATTTGAACTTTGAATGTTTCGAAGGCGCTTGCGCCTTTCTTATTACTCACCTTTCTGCCTCGAAAAAGCAGCGTTTTCAATCAGTCTGAAAAAGATTATAAATAATATTTTGTCTATACTCCGGAACTCCAAAAAAGAATATTCTTTGTGATAGAAATACTATTTGATTTCTTTTAAAACAGGAATAAAGTTTCAAGGGAAAACGACAAAATTAACAGAATGTTAACAATGTTATGCATTTTCCGATAAAGGCGCAGTCAGACGGAGGTGAAAATAGAGGAGCGCAAAGATAAAAATAGAGGAGATGAAACTTTAATGGTCAAATGGTATTTTAAATCTTTTTTAATTTCATTAGTATTTATTTTAACTTTCTCTTCCTTAGGTACAGGAGCTGGAGCTGCTGGTAAAAAAGATAGTCAAACGGCATCTCCGCTTGC
Source organism: Cytobacillus sp. (assembly GCF_032154635.1). Lineage (GTDB taxonomy): Bacteria > Bacillota > Bacilli > Bacillales > Cytobacillaceae > Cytobacillus. Next base: position 1,231 of record NZ_JALDXW010000007.1, read on the forward strand.
AAAATTGGTTGGCGAATTTAATCTCACTTCTTCCAATCGAACAAGTGTCATTGTTGAACTAGCAGAACCGTCTCTTGTTGAATCAAAGCATAAAGGAAAAAATCAATCGAAAGCTAATTTATCTAAAGTTCGTAATCAAGTAAAATCAGATGTTAGTCATGCTGCAAAAAGCTCAAAGATAAGCCGCGAATACGACTATGTATTTTCAGGATTTGCTGTTGAGCTAGCTGAAAATGAAATTCCTGCACTTTTAGGGGTGCCAGGGGTAAAAGCTGTATACCCAGATGTTGAATATCAAACTACTAGCTTAGGTGAGGGTGAAGTAATTTCCCAGGAGGAATACAGCCCGCATATGCTAAATAGCGCACCTCATATCGGTGCAAATGAGGCATGGGCAACAGGCTATACTGGAAAAGGTGTAACAGTTGCTGTTATTGATACTGGAGTCGATTATACACATCCAGATTTGAAAAATGCATTTGGCAGCTATAAAGGCTGGGATCTTGTTGATAATGACAATGATCCGCAAGAAACACCAATCGGAGACCCTAGAGGAGCTGCAACGACTCACGGCTCTCACGTAGCAGGGACAGTTGCTGCTAATGGCCTTATCAAAGGTGTAGCACCTGAAGCTACATTACTTGCTTACCGCGTATTAGGTCCTGGAGGCCGTGGAACTTCTGCGAACGTAATTGCTGGAATTGAAAAAGCAGTTCAAGATGGCGCAGATGTTATGAACCTATCATTAGGAAACTCGTTAAATGATCCAGATTATGCAACAAGCATCGCATTAGACTGGGCAATGGCTGAAGGTGTTGTCGCGGTTACCTCAAACGGCAACAGTGGTCCAAAAAACTGGACAGTTGGTTCTCCTGGAACGGCTCGTGATGCTATTTCTGTTGGTGCTACACAGCTCCCGTACAATGTATACAATGCAGCTATTGCTACTGCTGGTGATGCCTATCCGTCAGCAAAAGTAATGGGCTTTGCAAAAGATGAAGATCTTTTAGCATTAAACGGGAAAGAGCTCGAGTTTGAATATGCAGGATTAGGAACCCCAGAGGGATTTGCCGGGAAAGATCTTACAGGAAAAATTGCTTTAATGAAGCGTGGAGATATTGCATTCATTGATAAAGCAACTAATGCCAAACATGCAGGAGCAGTGGGTGCCATTATATTTAATCATAGTGCTGGAGAACAGCCTGATGTACCTGGAATGGATGTACCTACTATTAAAATCTCATTAGAAGAAGGCGAAAAGCTGCTTGATGAATTAGAAAAAGGCAATAATAAAGTTTCATTCCAAATTGATTTTTCACGCCGTGTTGGTGAAATGATGGCGGATTTCTCTTCACGCGGTCCAGTAATTTATACATGGATGGTGAAGCCAGATGTGTCTGCACCTGGTGTAAATATTGTTAGTACAGTTCCAACTGGGGATCCAGCAAATCCTCATGGATATGGAGCGAAGCAGGGAACAAGTATGGCATCCCCGCATGTAGCAGGGGCAGCAGCGCTTATTTTACAAGCAAACCCTCAATGGGGAGTTAAAGAAGTAAAGGCAGCATTAATGAATACAGCAGAAAATTTAACAGATCCTTCTACAGGCAAAGCGTACCCTCATAATTCTCAGGGTGCCGGAAGCATAAAAGTAGTAGATGCCATTAAAGCAAAAACACTTGCCACACCAGGAAGCCACTCTTTTGGAATATTCTATAAAGATAAAGGCAAGCAGGTTGAAAAACAGAAGTTTACTATTAAAAATCTTTCTTCAGAACGCCAGACTTATAGTTTCGAAGTAAACATGGGTGAAAATTCTCATGCGATAAAAGTGATGACAAGCAATAACTTAAAAGTGAATCCGGGTCAATCACAAGATGTAAATATGAATGTACAGGTTGATGCTGGGAAACTTGCACCTGGTTATTATGAAGGTAGAATTACAATCAGTAATGGGAAAGAAACGCTTGATGTTCCAACGATTCTATTTGTTAAGGAACCTGATTACCCTCGAGTTCAATATTTAGGGGTCAGTCAAATCGGTGATGGCCAATTTGAAATAGAAGGCTATTTCCCTGGAGGCGCAGAGAAAGTTGAGCTGTTTGTCTATCTTTCTAATAAGGACTCACAACCTTTAAGCTACTTAGGTGATATCACTGTTTACGAGGATGTAAAGGCTGGCTACACAACATTTCAATGGGATGGAAAGCTAGCTGATGGAACCAAGCTCCCAGCAGGACAATATTACAATGTTTATGCGTATGCAACATACTTAGGTCAAACTGATTTAGCTGGTGCAAATATTCTTCTTAAATGATGGTAAGAATCCGCCGGTAGAACCGGCGGATTTGCTTTCACCTTAAAAGGGCACTTTACCGACGAGCCCCTAAAGGGACCTTAAAATTGACCATCAACCGTTCGGATGTCTCTTCAAATATTCTGCCCTTGCTCCATTCAACAACTCCATCAATACCATAATATCTTCCTCAGTTGTATCGTAGTTCGTAATGCATGCTCGCAGGACTGGAGCCTTGTTTATATCGTATACTGAAATCCATGCCTGCCCTGAACGTAATACCTCTTGACATATAAATGATGCAAAATTCGATTGGACCTTTGATTGAATATTGGAATCAGTAAAGCATACGACAGGCAATATGGTATCATTGACAACCTCCCAGTTAGAGCATGCAAGCTCCCTGCGTAACCGATTGCCCATCTCTGTCTGGTGCTGCACCATGCTGCGATAGCCTTCCCAACCAGCAGTTACAAGTGATAAATATACTTTCAAACCGATAAACCTTCGTGACCATTGAATCGAATGGGTGAACGGATCAATTACATCCAGATCAACCCCTTCTTTCGGCATATAATCTGCCGTGATGCTGAAAGTTCTATGTAAAATGTCCTTATGCCGTGTAATATAAATTCCCGCCCCCATCGGGACAGACATCCACTTGTGCGCATCGAAGGTAATGGAGTCAGCTCGGTCAATACCATGAAGTAGATTAAGCAGTTCTGGTGCAAACACGGATGCTCCACCGTACGCAGCATCCACATGCAGCCACAGTTGCTCACGTTCAGCCAAGTTTGCGATTTCATTAATGGGATCAATCGCTCCGGCGCCGGTCGTTCCACCCGTCGCAATGATGAGAAAAGGAGTGTATCCAGCAGCGCGATCCTCTTGAATCTGATGATGAAGCGCATGAACATCTATATGCATTTCAGAGTCCGTCGTAATTATACGAAGGGAATCTGTACCTAGTCCGCAGGAACGCGCTGCCTTTACCAGAGAATGGTGACTCTCAGCAGAAGCGTACATGACAGGATGTGTGGGGAGTGACCTCAGCCCTTCTTTGGCATAAGATGGGAAATAATGCACTAGTGCGGTCAGTACGGCCGTCAAATTTGCTTCCGCTCCTCCCGTTGTAAATGTCCCATCTGCCGCCTCTGCTGAATAACCGAATTTTGAAGCTATCTCTTTTAATACATAGTTCTCTATTTCGACCGCTACAGGCGCATGGCTCCAGGCTGCAAGCTGCGGATTGAATGCTGCAGTAATCGTATCCGCCATAATTCCCATGAAGTTGGGCCGCGGATTATACAGTCCGAAATATCGAGGATGTGGCGTATGTACCTGGTATTGCCTTAACCCCTCCAAGATATGATATATCGCATCGCGCGCGCTGACGGGATGCTCAAAAGATATTCTACGTACATATTCTGCAACCTCATCCACGTTGAGTTCAGGCGAAACACGAACCCCGCGTATGCGCGTCATATAATCATTGATTTGCTCCAACAGGTAGGTTCCAATGTGCATGCGTTCATCCGTATCAAGGTTAAGAAGTGAATTATGCTTCAGCATTTGGAAAATGCATCTCCCTTCATTTTGTAAAAAATTCCATTGCTGATTCAGATTATACACTAGCAGAACTCGGGTGGTATGCATCTTCGAATAAAACCGCAATATTTCGAAACACACTCTCTCCACTTGGCGACGCGGTCGGCGGTCGGCACTCGCCAGCGACGGCAGCCGAAATGAATAAAAACACCTTCAAAATAGTTAGCTTATTTGATTCTTCTTGGTATACTTCCTCCATTAAATGCCCCTTTAAAGAAACAACTTAATAATATAGCCAATGATTCAAATTTCAATCAGCTGTTTGCAGCATGTAATCTAATAAAGGCTTTACTGCATCAAGCTTTCGTTTGGGATAAATGATATAACTCTGAATCAACGGGGCTTCTACTTTTGATTGATAGCGAAGCGATGCAAGCTCCCCTTTTTGGATGAGTGTGTCAGCAATAGCAGATGGCAGCAGTCCGATAAAATTACCGCTTTGCAAATATTGAATATATAATGATGCATGGTCAACTTGCAAAGCAAACACTTGCTTGCCAACACATTCCTCAAACCATAATCTATAACCTGGTCCCCACTCCATATGTATATATGGCAATGCTGTTAAAGTACTTAAGTCAATTTCATCACTAAAATTGTTATCCGTTCTGGCTACCATCTTAATTTCCTCACTTTTAAAGTTCACTACCTCGATTTCTGGATGTGATGGCGGAATATAGACGACGCCAAAATCAATGACACCATCAAGAATATGCTGGACGATATCCCATGAATGTCCTGTTATAAAACGAAGAGCCATTTTGGGATATTTTGTTTGAAAGTCTTTCATAATAGGAAAAAGTAAATAATCCCATAATGAATGCAGGCTTCCTACGACTAATGAGCTATTAAAGCTTTCCTCCAAACTCAACTTTCTTGCCCCTTCATCAACAAGCTCTACAATTCTTTTTGCATAATCCATTAATTCCTTTCCAGCAGAAGTCAGATGAACCTGACGATTATCCCTTTCAAACAACTTTTTGCCAAGTGATTGCTCCAATGCTTTAATTCGCATCGTTATAGTTGATTGCGATACATACATTAAGTCTGCAGATTTCGTAAAGTTTTTTGTTTGTGCGACTGACAAAAAGGCACGCAGCTGTTGAATTTCCATTTCACTCATCCTTACGATTCGTTTTTATAATTAATATCATTGTAATTATTCGTTATACAAATAGCAAAGCTGTTGATACACTTTGTATGAATGAACTAAGCTATCTTTGAATTTTATTAGCTATTCATTTACTTTTTTCTAAACTTCGTCAACAAAGGTGGTAACCAGATGAAAGCCATACGATTATTATTAGTTAACTCATTTCTTATGAACGTCAGTTTTTTTGCTTTTATTCCTTTTTTATCTGCCTATATTACTGAAAGCTTAGCTCTTTCCGCAGGAATTGCGGGGGTTGTTCTAATGCTCCGCCAATTAACCCAGCAAGGAACCTCTTTTCTCTCAGGGATACTCGGTGATCGCTTTGATTACAGGCTGATGATTAGTATTGGGATGGCCTTGCGCGGGACCGGTTTCCTATTGTTCGCCTTTTGCACTTCCCCCTTTGAACTAATAGCCGCAGCCATCATTACAGGGATAGGAGGTTCATTATTTGAACCAACAAGTAAAGCGGCGCTAACGATCTTTACACCCCCCGGAAAGCGCGGAGACATTTTTTCTCTTGATAAAATCGTACGTCATTCAGGAATTATTTGCGCTGGTATATTAGGTGGGATCTTATTGCAGCTTGATTTTTTCTATTCTTCTCTCGTTTGCGGCGGGATTTTTATTGTCAGCGGCATTCTTACTTTTCTAATTCTACCGAATGAAAAGGTCGCTGTGCCAAAGCAATCCTTCGCTGATTCTTGGAGAAAAGTAAAGTCAGATCGCTTATTCATCTTCTTTACTATTAGCATGATCGGATTTTGGTTTATGTTCATGCAGTTATATTTAACGATACCATTGCATGCTGCAAAGGTATTCAACAGTTCATCATTTGTCTCCAGTCTATTTATTGTGTATGGAATAATCGTCGTATTCCTTCAATATCCCCTGCAAAAATGGACAAAGAGATTTCGGAGATTATCCGTAATTAAAGTAGGAATGAGCATTATGGGAGCAGGAATATTATTAGTAGGATTATCTGACAACTTTCTACTATTTTGGATAGGGTTCTGTACCTATGCTGTTGGAATTATGCTCGTGGAGCCAACCTCGTATGAATACACAGCAGATATCGCGCCCCCTCAGTTTTCAGCCAGCTATTTTGGTTTTTCATTGCTTGCGATGGCTGTAGGGGGAGGCGTTAGCCAGGGTGCCGGCGGATGGATGTTTGAGCATATGCCGCAAGTCAATTGGATGATTGGAGCATTAGCAGGCATTTGTTCTGCTTTATGTATACAGGTGCTGCAATGGAGGAGTAGTAAACACATTTCATTAAATGAAGTAAGCAGATAATAAAAGGCAAAAACATAGGAAACGAACAGCACTGATGCTGTTCGTCCTTTTATTAATTAACCTTTAATTCCATAACCACACCAAAAACAGGTCCACTGTCATCCACTTCACCATTCAAATTGAATCCAAACGATTCATATAACCGTTGAGCAGCTTTATTATCAGGATGCAGGCTTAAATAAATTTTTTGGCAGTCATATTGCTGCTGAATATGCTGAATTAAAAGTGGTAAGAATTGTTTAGCGTACCCCTTTCCTTGATATCGACGATCAATCATGAAACGATCTAACCATGCACTTTGAGTAACATTTGATGGCCATCCATACATGGCATAACCGACAAGAACCTCACCATCATATAGCCCCACAGAGATTCCTTTGTTTTCAAATTTTGATTCTGCCAAGGAATAAGCATTGCTTTCAATAAATTGGGTTTGTTGTTCAGATACTGATAAACCTGCCACTAAACGCCAATTGTCTGCTGTTACTTCACGAATGTGAAGAGACATAATTCCATCTCACTTTCTATTTTTCATTACCTGTTAAGTTTACTTTATTCATATTAGCTTTTTCACAAAATACTCCTGCTAACCAGCAGCTACTTTTTCTAAATTTTTCACCTTTTTTGGCGAATAGCTAATCCCCACAAACACAAGGAGAATTCCCACTAGCTGAAAAACATCCGGGCGATAATTCAATATAAGCACATCTAATAGGATAGCAACAATTGGATCAATAAATACCAAAATAGCAATCGTTTGCGCCTTTAATTCACGTAAGCCGCTAAAAAATAAGTAAAAGACAAATCCAGTATGAATAAACCCTGTAACAACAATATAAAGCCAATTTTCAAAGGTCAGATGCAGAAACTTTGACCAATCCACTAATGGAAGCAATAAAAATATCCCTAAGCTTGTTTGAATAACCGTTGTCGCCAGTGGACTTAGGATTTGAATCCCTTTGCCCGTGATGGAAGTAAGCGCATAGAAGAATGCTGCTGCAAATGCCCACAAAACCCCATTCGATAGGAAATCAGCAACAGATGATTGTTGATGAATGCCCCCGACCAGCAATGTTCCTAAAAAACAGATAAAGAAAAACAACAATCCTAAACCCGTTATTTTTTCTTTAAATATAACTGTTCCTAGAAGAAGAACGATGACGGGTGCTAAGTGATAGATAGATACCGCCACAGTAATGGGCATGACCTCGAATGAACGAAAGAAAAAGACCCAGTTAATGACAAGAAACACACCACAAAGCAGCGCAAGCAAATACTCCCGTCGAGGAATCTCCCCCTTTTTCTGATTTTTTGTTTTTAACGAATGGAATCCCCAGATACATCCTAGAAGAATACTCGCACATACGCAGCGAACAAAAACCAACTCGATAGAGGGAAGTCCTGTTTTTATTGAAAATAATCCTATAGAACCGAATATAGCCATTGATAGGGAAAATTTTAGTTTTGGGTACATATTGTTTCCCTCCTTAAGTAGTTAGTGTAATAACAACTAATATATTTTGGTGAAAAAACAGCTTATAATAAGCTGTTTTTTCCAGTCATTACTTGAATTAAGTCCTCTCGGCTTTTCCAAAGCGCATCTAGCTTTTCAGGACCGAGCATATTTATAGTCTCTTCTACCATGATATCGTGTCTAATATATTCTGTAGCAATAAGGACAAGGGCGGGATCCGTTGACTTTACAGCCCATTCAGAACCTTTGTCGCTAAATTTCGCAATTAGCGCTTCTTCTTCATCTCGGATGACAATCGTCAAATAACCTCCCATTCGCTTACTAACAATATCTGGTGCCATATAGTTGTGGTGATAAGTATGTCCTAATGACTTATCTTCAGCCCCAAATAAAACTGTAAAAATGGGGATCGATCCTTCTTTCTCTTGAATGGCTGCTTCAATCTCTTTTACAATAGGTGACCAAATTGAGAGCCAGATTGCCTTCTCTGAAAGGCGAATCATAGAAAGCATTTCTTGAACAATATGCTCATAGCGGACAATTCTCGTCACCACATCCACTTTCTGGTCACTTTCAAACATGGATAGTGACGATTCCAGCCATTCTAATGATGTATTCATTTCTTCCTTCAGGCGAGAAAGCAGGCGTTTCGGCTCAACTGGTTTGTAAACAATAGGATCAGAAGGCACCGTTTGGATTGCTCCTTTATCAAGCAGCTTTCCCAAAACTTCATAAATCATTGATCTTGGAACACCGGAACGCTTACTTAATTCATAACCGGTAACAGCGGGTGATTTCAATAAACCAATGTATGCTTTACATTCATACTTCGAAAAACCATGTTTTTGCAATTCAATAATTGCTTTATCCTCCATATGCCCTCCCAATTAGTAGTTATATTAATAACAACTATAATGGTTTTCTAACAAAAAGTCTATAGATAAATCTAAATAGACTGATTTATACAAATAATTATGGTTTTAAAAATTATAAAACGAGCATTGCAATGCTCGTTTTTGATCTTCCACTGGAATCAATAATAATGCTTTTAGTCTTAGGAGCGCGAACGGCTGTTTCGCATAGCCGGCAGTATTTTTAGCTCATCACCTTCCTGCAAAAGGAACTTTTGATAATCCGGAGACTCAACACCGAAGAGGGCTATTTTACCCGTACGATCAAAATGTATGCCCCACCCATATTTTTTCGGAAGCATAGAGGCTCTTAAACAAGCTTGGGGTTTTAGAAATAGCTCCTCTCTAATTTGCGTTCCTCTTGCCAGCAGCTCATCCTCTGGGATTAATTTATGGCGTATATATACCTCATAAATAAGATCCTCCTGAGAGTATGTATATGGATGGCTTGAAAGAAGATCATATTCAATCCGCGATTTAGTTGCACCTCCCTTTCGAAGAGGGGGAACAGTTCCTTCCATAGCCGGACAATCCGGTGCAACTGTAATAAACGTCTGATAATAATTGATATCTTTCTTTTTCAATGTCTTCCCTTCTTCCTCACAGAAATGCTATATTCTTTTTTCCCTATTCTTCTATCATTTAATACGGCAAATTGCTATTTGTTTCGCCTTTGCAAAAGAATACTATATAAAAGCAAAGCACCTACATTAAAAATCACAATAATAATTGTCATTGGAACAGCGCTTTGTTCACCAGCAATCCCCACTAGCGGAGAAACAATGGCTCCCCCTATAAATGGCAATAATCCTAGCAGTGCAGAAGCACTTCCAGCAGACCTTCCTTGACTTTGCATCGCTAATGAAAAAGAGGTTGTCGATACAATTCCAACACTTGCAACAACTAGAAATAACGCGATTGCCATAGCTAGTAAAGGAAGATGCAGAAAGGTAACGAAAAGCAAAAATATACTTCCTGCAGCTGCGATAACAATGCCGCTCATTAATAATTTCACTTCACTAATGGTACTAGCTAAACGCCCTGTAACTTGAGCAGATAGTATAATTCCTATTCCATTCAGCGCAAATAATAAACTAAATTGCTGCGGCGTCACATGGTAAAGGTTTTGCAGGACAAAGGGAGAACCTGCAATATATGCAAACATGCTTGTTGAAATAAAAGCTTGAGTCAGTGCAAATCCTATAAACAGGCGATCTTTAATAAGATTGCGGAACGTCTTAAGTGTAGCCAGCATACTGCCTTCTGACCTTTTCTCCTCAGGCAAGGTTTCTGGCAGAAAAAAAGAAACAACGAGAAACATGGAGAATCCAATAATTCCCAGAATTATAAACACGGTTTGCCAACTAGCAAACTGTAAAATAACTCCACCCGAAATCGGTGCAAGAATCGGTGCTGCACCGTTGACAAGAGCTAAGAGTGAAACAAATTTCGTTAAATCTTTTCCAGAATATTGATCTCGAGCGGTTGCCCGAGCAATGACGATTCCAGCCGCACCGGTCAGACCTTGAATAAAACGGAGCGTAACAAGAATCCATACATTCGGACTGAAGGCACATAAAATAGACGAGACCGAATAAATGATTAATGTCACTACTAGCGGTTTCCGCCTCCCTTGTATGTCACTTAACGGCCCAAAAAATAATTGTCCTAGTGCCAACCCCAGTAAACAAAAAGTTAAACTCAATTGTGCGAAAGAAGCAGTTGTATGTAAATCATCAGCCACCATTGGCAAAGATGGCAAATACATATCGAGCGATAATGGACCAAAGGCTGTCAAAGAGCCCAATATAAGGACCATCCATCCTTTCGCTAATGGTTTCTTGCCATGAATTTGTTGTTGAGAATTCATAATTACGAATAAGCACTTCCTTCTTGGGATTCAATAATTTTAAGCAGCTCCATTAAATCATTAATCATGAAGTCTGCTGCAGCATGCCCCCAGTAACTATCCTTTTTCCATACTGCTAACATCCCTATATTTTTAGAGCCAAGCACATCGTTTTCTGGATGATCCCCCACATATATGCTTTCATCGGCTTCGGCATCCAATTTACTTAATGCCCTCTTAAATATTTCAGGATTCGGCTTTTTTATTCCTTCCCTGTCAGAAATGAGAATAGTATCAAAATAGTTTTCAATCCTTAAAGCCTTAATATTATTCATTTGAAACTTTTCTCTTCCATTCGTAATGATCCCTAAGCGAATTGATCTTTCCTTTAACCTTTCTAATATGTTTATGAGATTCGGAAAAGGAACACAGCAGCTGCTAAATTCATTTATATAGTCCTGATGTAAGCTCTCCCGGGATATTCCCCTAATATTTAATTCACCGATTAATTGCTGATAGACTAGATCCTTTCCAACATACCCTCGCTGATCTAATTCTATAAACCTTGTAATATACTTCTCTATTCGAATATGTCCTAAATATTGATATAAACGCTTGTATTGTTCTTCTAATAAACTCTTTAGCGATGCATCCCGATTTAACAATGTACCATCTAAATCAAATAAAACCGCTTTAATCATTTCTCATTCCCGCTTTCATTAGATTACAACTGGTAAATGAACTTTAATCCTTTTTTAACGAAATGGAAATTATACCCATCATTTTACTACTGCTTGCGGACTGAAATCAGCATACATTTCATTAAAAACGAAATAAGGCCGCCTTTCGACAGCCTTCTATTTCCTACCATTTAAATTACTTTTGCATATACACAAGTATCTCTTAATTCATTCGTTTCAGCAGACAGTCCCTCGTTCCTTAGGATTCCTTCCAATACGAAGCCTAACTTTTCTGGAATTGCACGGCTTTTCACGTTAGTTGATTCACAGCGTATTTCTATTCTTCGGGCCTTTAGTTCGTTTACCGCAAAGTCTGTAATGCCTTGAACTGCTTCTGTCATATAGCCTTTGCCGCTATGTCTTGTATCAATCCAGTAGCCTATTTCAAATTTCGGGATTGACCAATCAATTCGATGTAATCCAGAGGAAGCAATAAATTCTCCTGTTTCCTTCAAGAAAACCAGCAATCTTAAGTCATCTCTTTTTAAAAAGTTAATAGATGACTCTCTTATATTGATTTCTACATCCGTTTCCGACTGTTCTTTCTGCGCAAACGGCATCCATGGCTTTAGCTCGGTTATTGATGCTTTAATAGAGTTATATACTGCCTTCCCATCACCCGGTCTTGGCGCACGTATGATTAGTCGTTCTGTTTCAAACTCGTCTGGAAAATCAAATAGTAATGGATTCATGTACCTCATCCTTTAGCATTTTATATAGTTATAACGAATTCACTCCGATCACACAAGTAATTTTATAAAAATTATAACTATTTGATACGAATTTTTGTCGAAAATCGATATATCCTTAATTTCGTAGATATTTGATTCAATTTCGTAGATATATCCTAAATTTCGTAGATAAATGGACTAACTTCGTAGATAAATAAGGAGTACTTAATAATTCTCTATACACACTTCATTACCGTGTCCCCAAATGCGCGAATATCTGCTAAATAATCGTATCCAGGAGGGGAACCAAAGCTATTAAACATGCGAACGGCAACAATATCGTGCTTAGGCACCACTAATACCGCTACACTTGTATATCCTAGTATTTGAAAAGAGCCTTTAGGAACGAGTTCTCCTATTTCCGTCTTCTTTGCAGGCAGATCCTTTACAAACCATAAAAAGCCGTTTTGTGGAAGATCCTTATTTATTAAAACAGGGCTTTGCAAAGAGGTAGCCTGCTGAATGATCTCCTTTGCCACGACTTGTTTTCCATCAATACACCCCTGCTTTAAATGAAGATATCCCCAGTAAGCAAGCTCCCTTGTGGATACATACATGTTTTTCTTATTTCCATCCTCCCCTTTATCCATTGACCAAAATCTGTCAGCTGGTTCTCTGATCACTTCTACCAATTTCTCGCTTTGTTCATCATACCAGCCTGTTTCATGAAATGATAAAGAGTTAAAAACCTGTTCTTTTAGAATTTCAGAAACGGTTTTTCCAGTAGAATGGTGGATCAGCTGTGTTAATATTTCTATACTTATATCACGATATGCCCAGCTCTGCCCCGGCGGAAATTCACGAATTATATTCCCCTCAGCTGTATGTAATCCATGGGTATGTGTTAGCAGATGCCTAATCGTTGTTTTAGCAAAAAGGTCAGTATTTATATTAGGTAAGTATTTCGCGATTTCATCATCAATAGAATGGATGTACCCGTTATGTATGGCATACGCCGCTGCAAAGCCGATATAGCTTTTTCGGACAGACGCTACATGAAATTGCGAGTCTTCTTGAATCGGACGTGCATCAGATGCCTTAGAATGCTTCCCCCAGTATGCTTCTGAAACAATTCGGTCATTGCGAATAACCATTACACCCGCACCAGAACAATCAACGGTATTAGATGTATTTCTAACATGTAATTCAACAGGCGAAAACTGGTTATCTACTTTCTTTTTCAGCTTCAAATGTCATGTACCTCCTACTATACGTTACCTTATTCCAAACAGAGCTCCAGTCCTTTTTCTTCAGCCGTTCTTCATAAATTAAAGTAAGTTCCTTCGTTTCTTTGAAAATAGCGGTAGGATTGACCTCCATATTTAATACATCCTTAATTCCGCAAGGTGCGGTCAAGATCAGATTGTCGTCATCATCAAGCTTCACTCCTAATGCGGTAACTGTTTCAGGAAACTTCGAGATTGCATCAATAGATGATGTATACGGAGGGAAATTATTAATAACATGCATTCTCGCCTGATTCTTTACCGACCAAGGAACATCAGGCAGACGTGAATAAAGTTCTTTTTCAAGCCTTTTTTCTTCCGATTCATCAAGATTTGTCTGATCAAAATAAATAACATCTATATCTGGTATTCTCGTTCTTTCACTAAAGCCATGAAGCACATCCCATATTTTCGATCTTACAAACCCGGCACAAATCCACCAATCTGGCAAATTCAATTCCTTTGCAGCCCTTAATAGATCCATCATCCATTGATCATCCGCAATGATTGCAATGATATCTTCTTCACTTTTGAGCATTATGAAAAACTCCTTCTTAAGAGGGATATATAACTAATTCTTCTATTCTTAATAAAATTCCTTTTTACAAGATTCATATGATAAGCGAATACCCAATATATCCTGCCGTTCCCCACATGACAATTGCCGATGTTTTATTTAATATCATTAACCATCGACCCGATTTATCCAGCTTCCCTGTTACTCTCCCAGCAATGCCCAGCCCCATAAACCATGCCCAGGAAACGAGAATGCACATGGCAGCAAATGCCACCTTTTCATTTCCTGCATACTTTAATGAGCTCGTACCAATTACCCCGATTGTATCTAGAATGGCATGTGGATTCAGTAATGAGACAGACATGGCAAAGACAATTTGTTTCTTAGGAGTGAAAGTAATGATTGTTTCCTCTCCATTACTCACAGGTTTACTTCTCCATGTAACTAAACCCATATAGATTAAAAACAAGAAACCCGCAGTAAGAAGGATTGCTTTCAGCCAAATGTATTCAAGAACAACAACCGAGACCCCTAAAACAGCTAGAGAAATTAACAACGTGTCGCAAATGGAGGCAGTAATAATAACAGGTATGGCTCTTCGAAACTGAGGCTGAACCGCACCTTGATTAAAAACAAATACATTCTGCACACCCAATGGCAAGATTAACCCAAATGCTAGAATAAACCCATGAACAATTGCTTCTAACATGTATACATCACTCACTTTCTTATTGCCTCCATTGTATAAGAATTAAGTGGGGCATTCTCCAACCAATTGGTTGTGTTTAAACCCAACCAATCAGTTTATAATGGTTATAAAAATTAGAAAGTGTGATTTTATGTCGGATGAATGGAAACTCAATAGATCGACTTCAACTCCCCTTCACCACCAAATATACGAATATTTGAAAAGGAAAATTATCAATGGCGAATGGCCAGTCGGAACGAAAATTCCACCTCAGCGTGACCTCGCCCAAAAATTCCAAGTAAATCGCAGTACGATCGTTTATGCATTAGGAGAGCTTGCTGCAGATGGATTAATTATGTCAAGAGCAGGAAGCGGCACAATTGTAGCAAATAACACATGGAGTTTACTTACAGCTGCTCCACCTCCTGATTGGATCAGCTATGTAAAATCAGGTGCTTATCATCCAAATATACAAATCATTCAAGAAATTAATGCAGCAGAAACAGACCCTGCCATCATTCGTCTTGGTACAGGGGAGCTTGCTCCTGAACTTTTGCCTACACAAAAAATAAAACAAATATTCCACAGCGCCGATTCGCTTTCTTTAGGTTACTCGGAACCAAAGGGAAGTCTATACTTACGAGAAATGATAAGTAAATATATCAAATCTAAAGGGATCAACGCCTCTCCACCTTCGATTATGATTGTATCCGGTGCGCTGCAGGCATTACAATTGATCTCCGTCGGCCTATTGCACAGGGGCTCTACTATATTTCACGAAACCCCTTCCTATCTCAATTCCGTTCATGTCTTCCAATCAGCAGGAATGAACTTATTGGGTATTCCTATGGACCAAAAAGGCATGCAAGCCCACTCAATAGGCCGTTTAAAAAGACAGCATAATGGAGCTTTACTTTATTCAATCCCTACATTCCACAACCCAACGGGAATCGTAATGTCCTCAGATAGACGTACAGAGCTGCTACAAACATGCAAGAAAGAAAGTATCCCTATCATTGAAGATGATGTATATGGAGACCTTTGGTTCGAAAACCCTCCTCCCCATCCATTGAAATCAATGGATGAACAAGGACAAATTTTATACATTGGAGGCATGTCCAAGACTCTTGGTCCAGGTTTGAGAATCGGCTGGATTGTTGGCCCAGAGCCTGTCATTGATCGCTTATCAGATATAAAAATGCAAACAGATTATGGGTCAAGCTCATTATCTCAATTTGCGGTTGCAGAGTGGCTGTCAAGCGGGCTTTACGAAGAGCATTTAGCGGAGATACGAGCGGAATTACTAGAACGGAGAAATCTTACTATAAATATATTAAATAAGTATTTTAAGGATCTTTCCACATGGAATGTACCTAATGGAGGCTTCTATATTTGGCTCACTATCAATAAACAAATTTCCCTTCACCAATTGTTTAAAAAAGCCTTAAAAGAAGGGATATTGATCAACCCAGGAAATGTATATGATCGAAATAACCAGAACCATTTGCGCTTATCCTATTCATTTGCTTCAATAGACCAATTAAAAAAAGGACTCATTCGGCTCGCCCAGATTATTCAAGAACTTTCTAGCTAGTATGAGCTAATATCGCACGAATCCATTCGTCCCTTTCTCATAGTACAGCCGCTACTTTTTTATTGAATATGCGCAAATTTATCTATAATTAATCTTGCTACTTCTGGTTGTTTTCCAGACAAATAGCCTGTTTCACTAAACCTTGCAAAAAAAATAAGAAAAAAACCGAACCATTTTCTAATAGAGTGACAATATAGTGTGTAAGCTGCTTACTCAGGAGGGCCCTCTGAATGCAAAGTGAATATATGTACCAATTGCTCACGAAAATGAAAGATGGTGATCAACAGGCGTTTCATACGATATATGATGCCACCTATCAGGATGTCTACCGGACCGTCTGCTTTATGGTGGATCATCCACAGGATCGAGAAGATGTCATGAATGAGATTTATATGCAAATGTGGACCTCACTTGCTACCTATGATACGAACCGTCCTTTCCACTTTTGGCTACACGGGTTGGTAATCCGTCAAGTGCAGAGGTTTCGGGTCAAAAGCTGGCGGAGATTCCGAATTTTTGAACGCATCCGTGGCTTTTCACAGGAAGAGTCTCATTGGGACCAACCTGCTGTATTGACGGATGGGACAAACCAACTGATATCGCAAGCAATCCAAAAACTGACCGACAAACAGCGAGCGGTAATTATTCTCCGCTTTTTTCACGACTATACCCTTGAGGAAATCGCAACATTGCTCGATATTCCGCTAGGTACGGTCAAGTCCAGATATCATGCGGCACTCCAGTCGCTTCGAAAAAATAAAGGGATTCTCCCCCCGGAAAGGATGGAAAAGATCAATGACTTTTGAACGCAAAATTCGTAACCATCTGCACAAACAAGCAGAAAATATGGAGTGCCCTACGGCCATTACCAAACGAATAGAACAGTCCTATTCTCAATATTTGCAACAAAAAAGGAGAGAAGTAACTATGAAAAAACGATTAATAGGTGGAATAGCTGCTGCTGCAATTTTGATACCTACCGCTGCATTTGCTGCCCCTCCCCTGATTGAAATGCTTACTAGAACACCAATGACTGCTGAACAAGTCAAGGTGGATGAGGTTGGCGAAGCTACACTTAAAAAGCTATATAGTGCATTTCCCGAAACAAAATCGTTTGAGATTATCGATGCAAGCTACGTTCAAGGTGTCCAAACGAGCGTCATACTGCAGGAAAAAGGCGGAACCGGCAAAAAGATTACCCTTCATACAAACAGTATTACGGGTGAGATTGAACACGTGAATCAGGAGAATTGGGAGCCTAAGGAGAAGCCACTATTTACTTTAACTGATCAGGAAATCAAGGCGAAGGCAGATGTTCTCATTGAAAAAATGTATGGCAACATCGAAGAGTACGAGTTTACTATGGAGCAAATGGAGAACCCTGATCAAAAAACGCTGATGTTGAATTACATTAAAAAGGGATCAAAAACACCATTCTACCAAGTATTTGTTCAGAACAACTCAATCAGTGTTTCACTGATTGGAGGTGAGACAACAACTTCAAACATTCAAGTAGAAGGCTTCTTCTCAATAAATGGGAAGCCTGATTATACTGCTGATGCCTTTATAAACGATGAAAAACTCTTTTCTTTACTTAAAATGAACCCGACAGAATTAAAACAAGAATTAGCCAAAGGGAAATCTGTTGTGGAGATTGCAGCATCTATCAATGTCTCTAAACAACAAGTAGTTGATGTGATTGCAAAAACACAGGTTGAAAGACAAATTCAAGCTGAACAAAATGGAGAAATTCCTAAAAACAATCTTTCAACAGAACAACTATTAAAAGCGATTGAACCGAAAGTATTACAAGTTATTGAACACAAAACTGAAACACCATGGTAGAAATAACAAGACAAGGTAAATGAGGTTGGCAAACAATAGTATAAAGCCCAATTTGTCAGTATAAAAAATTGAGAAATTGGGCTTTTTTCTTTCCTCCAGAAAAGTGCCCTTTTTGGAATAACTGAAATGATTTCAATCATAAAATCAATCCACTCTTCTTTCTCTAAGCCCCCATATGGTTAAGTACATTGTTTCATAAAATTAAGAATTAATTTCATTTATTCACTATAGACCTGTTGGAGCTAAAATACTTTGCTATTAAATTATATAAATACATCTTGAATTTTAAAAATTAATCAGCTAAACTGATTATATATTTTACTGATTATCATCAGAGGTGAATAATGAAATTGGAGAAATGGAATCAATCTTATGGTTTTTTACTTGGAAAAGTTCTTCAGCAAATGGAAACCAGGTTCGCTGATGGACTTGCCCAATATGACATTAACGCTAGACAATATGGAGTGCTTTTATTTATCGAAGGAAACCCTTACTCATCACAAAAGGATATTTCTGAAAGCCTACAAATTGATCGAACAACAATGGTAAGCCACATCGATCATTTAGAAACTTTAGGTTTTGTAGAGAGAACAAGGAATCCTAATGATAGAAGATCCTATAGCCTATTGATTACACCAAGAGGAAACGATGTATTAAATTCACGTTGGGAATTTTTAATTAAAACGGAATTAGCAGTTTTAGCACCCTTAAGTCAGCAAGAAAGAAAATTGTTAAAGGAT
The DNA here is from genome assembly GCF_032154635.1 of Cytobacillus sp. Classification (GTDB taxonomy): domain Bacteria; phylum Bacillota; class Bacilli; order Bacillales; family Cytobacillaceae; genus Cytobacillus. The sequence goes on from NZ_JALDXW010000007.1 coordinate 19,899, forward strand.
TTACTTGTTAAAGTTTGGATTACATTATAAAGCTGGAGGTAACACAATTATGCTCGCACTTGATTATTTTAATGCACGTTTGGAAGCAACAATTAGCCCTATGGATTATTTGAAATCGAAACAAATAGATCCAGATAAATACTTTTTGATTGATGTTAGAAACGGCCCAGTTCATTTAAGAAGTTTAACAATTAAGGGTACTAAAGTTATACCACAACAAGAGCTGCCAGATCGTTTAAATGAATTACCAAAAGAAAAGGAAATAATTGTCTACTGTTGGGATGTCTGGTGCAACACTGCTGCCAAGGCAGCAAAGTTTTTATTAGAGCATGGATATAAGGTGAAAGAGTTGACTGGGGGGATTGCAGCATGGAAAGAAATGAACTTTCCTGTTTCAGATTCTATTCAAGAAGTTAGCATGTCTGATAGTTGCAGGTGTTGATACTGGTGCAAAATAAAAGGTATTGGATTGGTGTTGCTTCACGAGACCATGTAATGAATGCAGTAAAGGGTGAGTTTGCTCAACTCTGTCATGGCAAACTTGCCCCTTTAAAAAAGATGAATTCTGGTGATTGGATTATTTATTACTCTCCAAAGGTACGATTCAAAGAGAAAACTCCGCATCAAAAATTTACCGCAATTGGAAAAGTGATGGATGATAATGTTTACCAGGTAGATATGGGCAATAATTTCGTACCGTACCGAAGAAATATAGCTTTTATTTCTTGCAATGAAACGTCAATTCAGCCATTAATTTCACAACTTTCATTTATTAAAAGTATTAAATATTGGGGTTATTCTTTTCGATTTGGTCATTTCGAGATAAGTGAAAAAGATTTCAAACTAATTGCAGAAAATATGGTTAATGTAATAGTAGATTAAATAATTCTAATCTCCCTTAATAGGCATCTCTATGGATTTTAGACATTCAAATACTTTTACAAAAAAGATTTCACTTGGGTGGCTTCACTTCTAAGAAATAAGGGCAATCTCATCACTGAGACGCCCTTATTCCTACCCTACTTTAATCCAATGAGCCGGAACCCTCAAAGAGGCTGGCAGTTTTGTATGCATATCTCCCTTAGCAGCGTTTACTTGTGCTTGGGTAAGAAAGATGCTTCCAGTGAGATTCGCCCCTCTTAAATCAGCATCCCTAAAGTCCACACCAATTAAGTCAGTCTCTCTCATATCAGCTCCTCTTAAGTCAGCTGCGATTAGCAAAGCACCCCTTAAATTCGCGCCTCTGAGGTCAGTCCCTCTTAATTTTGCCCCGATCAGGTCACTTCCTCTGCCTATTTTGCTGTGCTTGCTTTGATTCTTCTTTACAGTGAATTTGGCTCGTACTAGTTCACTTGTTCGAAGGAGTAATTCATTTACTTTCGCCCTGTGCGCAGATATATCAAGACTCAAAATAGATTCTGAGCTTTGGAGTGTTAGAAATTCTGTTTCTTCCACAGCAGCACGTAAATCGTTATAGATCGATTTAACCTCCTCAAAACAAAGAGCTTCATGTAAGTAATAAAGCATCTCATGAAGCTGCTGCATACGTGGCAAAACATCAAACATTTCCTTAGCTAATTCAGGATGATTGCGCCAATCATTTCCCCCAAAAGTTACTTGCGATACCCTTTGCCCTGCACCAAAGCATTCATAGGAAACACAGCCTTGAAATCCCTTTTCCCTAAGTTGGTTATGAATCCCACAGCGAAAATTCGATTGTAAGTTGGAACAGGGGGTCCCTCCATCCTTATTACATGCAAAATCTGCCGATTTCGCATAAGGGAGAGCAACACAGCACAAACCAAAGCATTTTTCACAATCTGAACGTAAATACTCAGGGATTGTATTTTTTTCCATAAAAGTACTCACATTTCCTTTCCATCATTAATACAAGCTTCGTATCTCTACATTTTCTGGCAGTTTAAAAGGATTCTCCTTATTAATCCGATCATAAAACATAATGCCATTTAAATGATCCATTTCGTGCTGAACAACGATTGACCCATAGCCTTTCAATCTATATTCAACCTCTTTTCCATTTATATCATACGCCTTTACTCTAATTCGTTCATATCTTGGTACGTACCCAATCACTTCCCGATTTACTGAAAGGCACCCTTCTCCTTCAGGCAGGTATATCATATTGACTGAATGGCTAACAATTTTTGGGTTAATCATCATATATTCAGCATCTTCGTTTTTTTCATCCAAAAAAAGTGCAGCAAACATACGCTTATTAAGACCAATTTGGTTAGCAGATAACCCTGAACCTGGACGTAATTTATATTTCTTTGAGATAGATGGAGTCTGGCTATTTTTCAAATATTGAAGCATGCATAGCAAAGCTTCTTTGTCTTCTTCTAAGAGCGGAATGTTTACTTCTTGCGTTTTTACCCGTAATACATCTGTTCCTTCCTGGACGATATCTTTCATTGTAATCATGTAATTCGATTGGAACTTACTCATTTTTAAACACCTCATTAACTTTCTTATTTAAAACATATAATAGGAATAAAAAAGATGTCCAGTATATTGGACATCTTTTTTATTCTTTTGCCGGGTATTTATTTTGCAATCTAAGGAAAAAATTTACTTTATTTCACCTTAACATACTCCATCTCATCAATCATTTGAATCATCTGTTCAAATGTTAATTCAGGTTGTAATAGTGTGACAGTGTATCCAAAACCATCCTCAGCCCAGTTTAGCATGCGCAAGTCTTTCATATCTGTTTTATCCCCTTTTAATCCGCGGATATTTTCTCCCTCCCCATCAAATTTGCTATTTTCCTCATCGATAGCAAATACATTTAAAGAGAAATATGGCAGGTTATCCTTAAAGTAGTTTAATGTTAATTGCGGATTCATGTCACTTCCACCTGGTACTGCCGTCATTTGCTCAATTGCGATTCCGTCCTTTTCTGGTACATGTAGAAATGGCTTTTCCATGATCTCTGCTGCGTCTTCTAAAGAATCAACCGGCTGTTCATCCATCATAGCTGAAATATCCTTCATCTCAACATCCTTCGGCAACTCCAAAGTAAACATTGATTCCTTAATAGTTGGATTAAATTCTATTTTCTTATATTCAACAGAGACTTCAATATCACCACTAGTTGATACATTTTTTAAAATGAACCAGTTTTCTTTATCCACCCAAAATTCTAGGTTACCGTACAATGTATTTTCATCCTTCGCTTCTGCCTTCAAATGATATACATCCCGGCCAATCATTTTTTCTTCTCCTACAAGTTTAATAGAATGCGTATCTTTAATCATATTCAAAAGGAACTCAGCCTGTTCTTTTGGGGAATCATTCATACGTGTATTTTCTTCCATATCAATAACAAATGCTGTATTCGCAGCCTCATCATAGGACATCAACTTATTGCCATCATTTACGGTAATCGACTTTTCACCCGTCTCTGGCATTACCGCTTCTGCTCGGCGCTTTCCATCTTTAGAAACCCACTCCTTAATTTCCATATCTCCAGTTCCATCATTAAACTTCATAACAGATTCCCCATAGTACGCAGGCATTTCTGCCGAATCCGCTAAAGTTTTTTGAATAACTTGTTCCGGAGAAAACTCATTTCCCTCATCAGAACAACCTACTAAACTAACAGACAGCGCTGCTGCTAATCCGATTGACTTAAACCATTTAACAAAACTCATCCTTACATCTCCTTTATTATCGGCAGCCAGCAAATGACACAAGTACCGAATTGCTTATCTGATGCCATTTCTACTGTACCGCCATGTTTTTCAATAATTCGTTTCGTAATGCTTAGTCCAAGCCCTGTACCTGTACCGCTATTTTTCGTACGAGCTATATCCACTTGATACAACGGCTTAAAAACATTTTCCAGCTCAGACTGTTCAATGCCCTCACCACTATTCTGGACAATCAAATACATACCTTCTTGTTTCGTTATATAGGGCTTAACAAAAGGCATGATAGATACGGGAAGGTGTGTCGAATGGATCGCAGCTAACAATATATGGCCATTCAGATCTGAATGCTTAATCGCATTCGTCATTAGGTTGTCCATTACCCGAAGCATCTGCTTTGGATTCACGCGATACATCCCCTTAACTGTACAAATTGTTTCAAGGAAGATCCCTTTTTCCAAACATAGCGGTTCATAATCTGAGAGAAGCATGTCAAAAAATTCTTCTCCCTCAACTTCGATAAGCTCCATCTCAAATGTTGGGGTTTGAAGAAGTGTGTACATTAATAAATCATCTAGCATATGTTTCATATAGTTCGATTTATCAACAATCACTTGACTATATTCACTAATCTTTTCATCAGTAGAGATCGCCCCAGCTAACGCCTCTGCATACGTGCGAATCGATGTGAGCGGTGTTTTTAAATCATGAGAAATACTTGCTATCATGTATTCTTTTTCTCCCTGCTCCTCTATAAGCTTTTGTTTAGCAGTAATCATTTGAAGGCGCATTTCATCAAAACTTTTTGCGAGCTCACCAATTTCATCATTCTTTTCATAAATTGGGGAAACTTCATTTTTCTCCGCGAATGACTTCATTTGCCTCATCAACAATCGAAGCGGCTTATTTAGTTTGCGATTGACAAGGAACGCAACAATGGTAAACATAGCAACAAAGAATAGGACAAAGATACCTACAACCAGCCAGGTTCGGTCAGAAACACCCTTCACCCACTCATTACGCGCTAACCTGACCTCATAAATGCCAATAATATCCTTCCCTTGCAGAACTGGTGATCGATAGGTATACGCATTGTAGTCTTTTTCAAATTCATACAAGTTTAAATAAAGTTCCTGGGGTTTGGCAATTGTATCAACTGGTGACTTCATAGGATTAGAGGTGTACAATAGAAAGCCTTCTTTTAAATACAAATTGAGTTCTGTGTGAGCCCCCGTTAACTTATTAAGTTCCTCATAAGATCTACCTGCCTGGAACATCTCAGGGTTATCTACAATCTCTATAATTTTTTGCAGCTCGACCCATTTCTCTAAATACTCTTCTACATTTTTTTCTTGATGATACGCATTAATCGAAAGAAACAGTACGTATGCTGCAACTAACGGAAGTAACATGACGATGAGATAGGAAACAAGTAGCCAAGTTTTTATTTTCATGACGGCACACCAATAAAGCGATATCCCTTTCCCCAGATAGTTTGAATAAAGTGCGGAGATTTAACTGGGTCCTTTAGTTTTTCCCGAAGAGATTTAATATGGACTGTGACAGTATGTAATCCTTCCATATCCGCCTGATGCCATACATGCTCATAGATCTCATGCTTAGAAAATGTGCGTTGGCCATTTTCAGCTAGTAAACATAACAGTTCAAATTCTTTATTTGTTAATGAGAGCTCTTCCCCAAATAAGAATACACTTTGTAAACTGTAGTTGATTGTTAAGCCTTGATCATAAACTAATTCATTATGCGTTTCTTCAACATGGTTATAACGGAACCAGCGGCGCAAATTTGAATCTATACGTGCTTGTAATTCTGCTAAACTAAAAGGTTTAGCTACATAGTCATCTGCACCAAGTCCTAGTCCCTCGATTTTATCGACATCATCTTTACGCGCGCTAATGATGATGATCGGTATCTCGCTTCTCCAACGTATGTTACGGCATAATGTAAATCCATCCATTTCTGGAAGCATTAAATCGACCAGCACTAAATCATATGAACCTGATTGAAAATCATTGAGCCCCTCAAGACCAGTTGTAGCCCATGTAACTTTATGTCCTGCTGTTAATAGCGTATCCCGAATAATACGGGCAATTTCGGTATCATCTTCAACTAGTAAAATGTTTGCCTCCATCGTATTTCCTCCCAAAACAAAGATAGCATGAAAAAATGATAGAATTTTAAACTTTATAATTACTTTATTTTTATCATAGTAGAAATTGGCATCATTTACATTCAATTTAAAAACCCCGTTCTATTTTTATAGACGGGGTAAAAAGCTAATATTTATTTTTTTTGATTCTTCTACACTTTGTAGATTCTCGCCTCATATGGTGCAAGTCTGATTGTTGCTGTCTCGGCATGATCCTCTACATCAAGATTTGCCAGCATTAGATTTTTTCTTTTATAGGTAATCCCTTCTACACGATCAACTGACACTTGCGTTTCCGATAGATTACACAAAATAATCGCCTTCTCCTGTCCCAAAGAACGAGTATAGGCGTAAAGCGTTGGATGTTCCTCCAACACTAAATCATATGTCCCATAAATAAAAGTCTCATTTGTTTTACGCAGCTGAATCATCTTTTTATAATAATTAAGAATGGAGTGAGGATCTTTCTTCTGTACATTTACATTAATTTTTGTGTAGTTCGGGTTTACACTTAGCCATGGTTTCCCTTTTGTAAATCCCGCGTTTTCTTCAGCAGACCACTGCATGGGCGTTCGTGAGTTATCTCTGCTTGTTTTCCTAATGAGGTTCATTACCTGCTCAGAGGATTCCCCTTGTTCTATACGGTAAGTATATAAATTTTTTGTAGCGACATCATTATATTCCTCAATGGCTGTGTAGTTCACATTGGTCATACCCAATTCCTGCCCTTGATAAATAAAAGGAGTGCCTTGCATAAAGAAGTACATCGTTGCAAGCGACGTTGCACTTTCCCTCCAAAATTCTCCATCATTGCCCCAAGTTGATACACAGCGGGCCTGATCATGATTTTCTATAAATAACGCATTCCATCCGCTTCCTTCCAGTGCTTTCTGCCACTTTGTTAAAACAACTTTAAGCTCCGGAATATTAAGCTTTTTCTTTGTTTCTGCATCCCATAGGCTTAAATGCTCAAACTGAAAAATCAAATTAAATTTACCATCTTTCCAATCCACCCATTCGTGAATATCGCTGACCCCAACGCCATTTGCTTCTCCAACAGTCATAATGTCATATTTCACAAAAGTTTCTTGTTTTAATTCTTCAAGAAAGGTCATGATTCCCGAGACATTCATATATTTCTCCCATGCAGGAACAAAAGGAAGCTGATCTGGATTTGGCATATTCGCAAATGTTGTGTCTTTTTTAATATGACTGATCGCATCTACCCGGAATCCATCAATTCCCTTATCTAACCACCATTTGATCATTCCATATAAAGCATCTCTGACATTCTTATTCTCCCAATTCAAGTCAGGCTGCTTTTTTGAAAATAAGTGTAAATAGTATTGCTCTGTTTCTTGATCAAATTCCCAGGCAGATCCATTAAAAATACTTCCCCAGTTGTTCGGCTCTTTCCCATCCACTCCATTTCTCCAAATATACCAGTCCCGCTTTTCGGAACTTATCGAGGACCTGGATTCAATAAACCAAGGATGTTCATCACTTGTATGATTAATGACTAAATCAATTATGATCTTCATACCGCGATGATGCACTTCTTTAAGGAGCAGATCAAAATCCGCCATTGTGCCGAACTCTGCCATAATTTCTTGATAATCGCTAATATCATATCCATTATCATCATTAGGCGATCGATACATTGGACAAATCCAGATAACATCAATCCCCAATTCCTGTATATAATCCAATCGTGAGAGAAGTCCTTTTAGGTCCCCAACGCCATCATCATTCGAATCTTGAAAGCTTCGAGGATACACTTGATAAACGACCGCTTCCTTCCACCAAAATTTCTTCATTGTCTCCCTCTTTTACCAATCTGTCATTTATTCATCTTTCTGCATGATTCCCTTTCAATTAAAGCAGTAGAAACAAAATGTGATTTCACTTCCACTTCCGGATTACGAACCATTTCTAATAAAAAGTTCGCTGCTTGAAAGCCTAGTTCAAAGATGGATATATCAACTGATGTTAGCGGTGGCTTTACATAGGCTGACAATGCATGATTATTAAAGCTCACGATTGATACATCCTTAGGAACTTGTATAGAAAGCTCTTCTAAATAACGAATAATTTCATATGCAACCAAATCATCATGTGCAACAATGGCTGTCGGTGGGACGGCCTGTTTCATTAATTCATAGATACTATCTTTTCCTTTAGATTTGAACACATCATCATGAGTAAAATACGCATCTGAATAGGAAAGACCTGCCTTGATTAAAGCTTGCCTGTATCCTTCCAAACGGTCAGATGAAACAACGTAATCAAGATTCCCTCCAATGAAGGCAATCTGTTTATGTCCTAAACTAAACAAATAATTGACCACATCATGGGCTATTTTCTTATTATCATTATCAATATATGTAATTTCATTCTCGTGTTGATAAGGACGGCCTACCATTGTAAATGGAAAACCAGAAGCTTTTAAATAGTTCATTGTCCGGTCACTGACACGTGAATAAAGTAATATAATTCCATCTACCTTTCTCCCTTGCACCATGGATACAACTTCTTGAAAAATTTCATCTTCCGTGCCGCCTGTAGATAAATATATGCCATATTGGCTTGAATGGGCACTTGTGCAAATCCCTCGAATGACTTCAGGAAAAAAGGGATTTTGAAACGCTAGTGAGGTAGAATGAGCCATGATTACACCAATGGTTTTCGTGCTTTTGGCAGCTAAGTTTCTCGCTTGAAAGTTTGGATGATAGGCTAAGCGCTCCATGACCTCTCTTACTTTGCGCTTCGTTTGTTCACTAATTCTTGGACTATCCGCAATGACACGGGAAACGGTAGACGGGGAAACTTTGGCTTCTCTCGCTACATCAATGATTGTCACAGCCATTCGAACACCCTCCTTTTTTCCATTTTACTTTACGGCTCCTTCTGACACACCTTTTATTATTTCTTTTTGCGCAAAGAAATAAAGGACAATAACGGGAATAATCGCTAATGTTAGCCCAGCTAAAGCTAGGTGCCACTGCTTCGTATACTCCCCAAAGAAAAAGAACATCTTTAACGGAATGGTCTCCATCCCTTCTTTGTTTATAACAAGTGAGGGAAGCAGATAATCATTCCATATCCAAATTGTATTTAGAATAGCGACAGTAACCGTGATAGGCTTTAGCATAGGGAAAATAATGTACCAAAAAACTTGAAATTTATTCGCACCATCAATCGTAGCGGCTTCGTCTAATGTTTTAGGGATAGAGGATAGGGCGCCATGATATAAAAAAATGGATAAGCTTGCACCAAATCCTAAATACATGAATATCAATCCGCCGCGATTGAGCATTTCAAGCTTTCCGAAGATCGTAACAAGCGGAATCATAACGGATTGGAACGGAATAAGCATAGCAGCAACAAATAGGAAGAAAATAATCGTACTTAGGCGGCTCTTTACACGCGATAGGGCGTATGCTGCCATGGATGAAAAAATAATAATAATGACAACGCTAAGCACGGTAATCAATACCGAATTAGCAAATGTCTTTATAAAATCCAATTCCGAAAATGCTTGTACATAGTTCTCAAAAGTAACAGTACTCGGCGGTTTTAACGTGTCCTCAAAAATTTCCCGCTTTGTTTTCAACGAGTTTACAATCATTAAATAGAATGGAGCCAACCAAATAAGCGCCAAAAAAATACCAGCTATTTCAAGGGGAATTAAATACGGTTTCCGCACTACATTTCCACCTCGCGTTTCTTAGATAGATACACTTGCAATAATGCAATAGCTGCTACAATGATAAAAAAGATGACTGCCTTTGCTTGTGCATAGGCCATGTCATAACGGCCAAACGCTGTATTAAAGATCTCCATCGCAACCATTTGTGTTGAGTTATATGGACCCCCGCCTGTTAAAGAGAGATTTTGATCATACAGCTTAAACGTATTCGAAAGAGTTAAAAACATACTTACCGTAAACGCAGGAGCCACTAGCGGGAATACGACATGACGAAAGCGCTGGAAGGCATTGGCGCCGTCTATTTCAGCTGCTTCAACCAATTCCTTTGACACGCCTTCTAAATAAGCAATATAAATTACCATAATATATCCCGACATTTGCCAGCTCATCAAAATAACAAGTCCCCAGAATCCGGTCCCTGGAGTGGAAAGCCATCCTTGTAAACTCTCCATTCCTACAATGGAACCAAAGCCTGCAAATGCCTTAGTAAAAATAAATTGCCAAATAAACCCGAGGATCAGCCCTCCTATTAGATTGGGCATGAAAAATATCGTACGCAATGCTTTATTTGTTTTTAATTTAGCGGTTACGATCAGTGCGAGCGATAAACCAATTAAATTTATTAAAATCACAGACACGATTGAAAACTTTACCGTAAACCACAGGGAATTTAGAAACCGCTCATCCTGGAACAATGCGATATAATTATCAAAACCTACAAATCCCTTTGTTTGAATGCCATTCCAGTCTGTAAAAGAATAATAGATTCCAAGCAATAAAGGGGCGATGACAACTAACAGCAACGCAGCTAGCACCGGCATTAAAAATAGCCAATAGGATAGATCCCGTTTACGCATTTGTTCACCTCTTTGAACATGAAAGATTGTATTTCATAAAACAAAGTAGCACGAGGGCTACTTTGGTTCTAAATTACTTTCGTGAAGATTCCCACGCTTTCTTTGTAGCATTGATCACATCTTCCCAGCTGGCTTCATCACTTAAGTATTTCTGAATTTCAACACCCAATTCATCCTGTCCCCATCCAGTCGGATAACCCATGAATGTCCAGCCAATCGTTTTGCCCTTTTCAGCATATTCATATACTGCTTTTGAAAGAGGATCTGAGATTTTAGAAGAATCATAGCCATTGTACGCAGGGATAAATTTGAAATCATTTAAGACCGTTTCTTTCCCTGTATCTGAAGTATAGAGCCAGTCTAAGAATTTCTTCGCCTCTTTAATGACTGCCTCCTCTGCATTGCTGTTTACTCCCCAATACATTGGGATCCCCACCGGAATATGATCTCCTTTATATCCCTCTACAGGAATCGGTAATAATCCAATGCCATTCTGTGCAAATTCCTCATCGATCCCTGCAATAGAACCATATACCCAGTTTCCTTGCTGAATGATGGCTACTTTTTGTAAAGAAAATAGCTCTTCTACTTGCTTTGAATAATCAAGGCTGACTGTTGGCTGTACAGAGTAATCATTTTGTAGATCCAGAACCTTTTGGAACGCATCTCCGTACTGGAATTCAATCCCTTTTGATTCAAAAGCTGTTAAGACATTGTTATCAAACTCAGGAGCGATAAACGTATTTGATAAATGCAATCCAGTTACCCATGTTTCTTTACCCGGCAAAGCAAATACTGCCTCAAGGCCTAACTCACCTTTCTTACTGTCCAGTTCCTTAACTGCGGTTTCCAAGGAAGGAAGATCGACAATAGATGACGGGTCTATTCCCGCTTTTTCAAAGATGGTTTTGTTATAAATAAATCCATAGCCCTCCTGGTTGTATGGAAGTCCCAATACTTTTCCGTCTACTGTGACGCCATCAAGCGTCCCGTCCAGCGCCGCATCCGCTGCAGCCGAATCGGATAAATCAGCTAATTTATCCATCCAATCCGCAACATCCTGCGGTCCTCCGATATTATAAATTGCAGGTTCATTGCCAGAAGCAAATTTTGATCGCAGAGCAGCACCGTAATCTTCTCCTCCGCCAACAGTCGTAATATTAATTTTTACATTTTCATTTTCTTCTTCATATGCTTTCGCTACTGCCTCAAACTGATCTTTAAACTCTACCTTAAATTGAAAAATATCTAATGATACTTGCTCTTCTTTTGAATGATTATCCGATTTGCCTGTTTCATCTGAACTGCATCCTGCTACTATGCCAGCCAACACGATTGATGCTGCCAGTATACCTGCACGCCATTTTCTTTTCATTCTTTCTCTCCCCCAAAATTTATTATTTGTGAAAACGTTTGCACAAACTGTCAAAAAGAAGAGCAAAGCTAGTGAAAGCGTTTGCGCATAGTGGATTTAAATTTATCCTATCACATCATTTGAGGGACCACAACTAATTTATGAAAAATTCTGTTTATTTTTTGTGGTTAATCAATTAAGAGCATTGCCGCACCTAACATACCCGCCTCATTGCCAAAAACAGCACGCTTCATCTCAAATGGTTTAAGCTTTAATGGTTCTACCTTCTCCAAAAGGAGATCCCACCAATCATCCGCTGAATCTGATACCCCCCCGCCGATTACGACACAGTCCATGTCCAATACGGCCTGAATGCTGGAAATGACAGTGGCAAAATCTAATAGAAAGCGGTCGCGAACTGTGATTGCCTTTGCAGCACCAGTTCCTGCTAATCGGAAAAGATTTTGTGGCATCACAAGTTCACCTGTTTCAGGTTCGATTACATTCTCCTCTTGAATTAGCCTTCTCAATGCCGAACCAGACACATATTGCTCGCTGCACCCTTTTCTTCCACACCCGCAAAGCAGCCCATTTGGATATAAAATCATGTGCCCGACTTCTCCCGCACCTCCGTTCGACCCATTCATTATTTGCCCATCGAAAACGAATCCTCCTCCGAGCCCTGTTCCAACAGTCAAACAAGCAACCCTTCGAAAACCTTTTGCTGACCCTAATTGTACTTCCGCAAGAGCTGCGCAGTTCGCATCATTGTTGACTTCGACCCTCAGACCTGTTGCTGCCTCCAACTGAGATTTCACCGCAGTCCCCTGCCAGCCTTCCAGTTCTTTTTCAAAAGTAATAATACCTGTTGCTGCATCCACCATTCCTCTAGTACCAATCCCTATCCCAGTTAGATCAGGGAATTCCTTTTTAATCCTAAGAAGTTGTTCCTCTAGATAAGGGTAAAGCGGAATCTTCGTGGGCATCGTCAAGTCAGCTAACACTTCTCCTGACTCACTTATAATCCCAATACGTATTTTTGTTCCTCCAATATCAACTCCGGCTATTTTCTTCACCTTATTGCCTCCTTTCAAAAGTAAGTACAGACACCTCACAGGGAGATACTTCTATACAATTCTTTTCTACTTTTAAGCATATCATGATTAGCGATCATAAGATTCCTATTTTGATAAGAATACATCACACTTCATTTCCACCATGTACCTTTTCATTGGAATAATTCCTTTAACCACTCTACGATTATTTTAATATTCCAACAATAACTGCACAAGCGTTCGTATGAAATCTAAAAATAGAAAAAAACAGCAAAAATCAATTTGCCGTTTCTTTTTTGATAACCTATTCATGCCTATTGCATTTTCTCAGGAAGCCACAGTGAAAGCTGCGGGATGATAATCACGATAATGAGTACAAATATCATTATTAAGAAAAAAGGAATCACACCTCTCACTACCTTTCCAAGCTTTTCTTTAGCAATACCACTGACGACAAAGAGATTTAATCCGACAGGAGGCGTGATCATACCTAACTCCATATTAATAGTCATAATAATGGCAAAGTGAATAAGGTTAATATCAAAATGTATTAACATTGGCAGTAATATCGGTAAGGTGATAAGAATAATTGAAACTGCTTCCAAAAACATACCCATAATAAAGAATAATAGATTAACAATAATAATAAATACCCATTTATTTATATTACTTTCAGCTATCCAAGCACCTATTTCCTGTGGGATTTGTGCATTTGTCAAATACAACCCGAACAAGCTTGCTGCCCCAATAATTAAGAAAATCATTGCTGTTATATTAATGGACTCAACAATAATCGGCCGAATATCCTTCCAATGCAGCTCTCGATAAATAAAAGTAGATACAATAATTCCATAAAATACTGCGATAACTGCTGATTCGGTTGGTGTAACAACTCCACTATAAATGCTGCCAAGAATAAGCACAGGGAGAAATGCGCCCCAAATTGCCTTCAGTGAACTTCTGCCTCTTTCCTCCCAGGTTGCCTTCTCACCTTTTCCATATCCATTTCGCTTTGCATATATAATAGCTAATGCGACTAGCACTCCTCCTAATAGCAGACCTGGAATAACGCCTGCCATAAAAAGTTTTCCAATTGATTCTTCTGCCGTAATTCCATAAATAATTAAAGGGATACTTGGTGGGATAAGAATCCCTAATGTGCCTGCAGCAGCAACGAGCCCCATTGAGTATTTCTTATCATAACCAGCATTAACCATTGCAGGAATCATTATCGAGCCAATCGCTGCAGCTGTTGCTGGACTTGAGCCAGAAATCGCTGCAAAAATCATACATGCAAGGATTGTTACGACGGATAAACCTCCGGGTAAATGCCCTACCCAAGACTTCAGTGCCTCAATTAAGTACTTAGATATCCCCCCACGTGCTAATAAGACACCAGCAAGAACGAATCCAGGGATCGCCATCATTGGAAAAGAATCAAGCGCTGTAAATACTCTTTGCGGAACCATATTCATATTAAAATCACTCAGCATCAATACAACCATTGTGGACATCGCGAGACTGATGGCAATTGGCACTCTTAAAATCATTAAAATGATAAAAATGCTAAGTAATAGGATTATCATAGTGCACTTCCTTCCCTCTCAGCAAATGAATCAGTCTTTCAACAAACCGAAGTAAAAATAATGCACCTGATATCGGTAATATTAAATAGACAATCCACATCGGAATGCCAACATCTAGAGACACCATTCCTGAATGATATCTGCTCTCCACGAGGGTATAACCGTAATATGTAAATGCAATACAAAATAAAATACTTATAGATGTCGCAAAAATATCAACCACTCGTTTTAAACGTTTTGACAACTTATCATACACAATATCAACTTGAATATGCTGATTGTGACGTAAGGCCACTGCAAATCCTAAAAAGGTTCCCCAAATAATGATGTATCTAACAACCTCTTCTACCCATGCTTTTGGTTCGTTAAAAACATAGCGCATAACTACACCATAAAAGATGAGTGCAATTCCAGTAAAAAAGAATGTCCCCGCTGAAACTTCCTCAAATAAACCCCAAGCCCTTTTCCACTTTTTCACCTATCCAACACCTTCTTCCACTTTTCATTAAAAAAGGATCGTAAATGCTTGAGTGTCGATCAAGATTATAGATCGACACCCCATGTTTTCTTACTTTAGATTTCGAATGCCATCAATAATCTCAGGCGTAATGACTTCACTGAACTCATCATATACAGGTTGTAATACTTCTGCCAAAGCTGCTCGCTCTTCATCGGTCAAAGAAAGAATTTCTACTTTTCCTGAGTTTTTAATATTTTCTAAGCTTGCAGCGTTTTCCTCTGCCGCAAGTTTCCATTCAAGCTCAGTTGCTTCCTTCAACGCTTCCTCTACTTGCACACGAATATCATCAGGCATTTTTTCCCAAAATGGTTTATTAACAAAAACTGCGTAATCTAACCGCCCATGTTCACTTAATGTCATATATTTTTGCACTTCCTGATACTTTTGAGTGTCAATGTTATTGTATGTATTTTCCTGTCCATCTACTGTTCCTTGTTGCAGTGCAGCATACGTTTCACCAAATGCAATTGTCGCACTTCCAGCACCAAGTGCTTTAAATTGTGCTTCTAATACTTTACCTGCTTGTGCACGGAATTTAAGGCCGGCAAAATCTTCAGGTTTTTGTAATGGACGTTTATTATTTGTGAAATGCTTGAATCCATTTTCCCAGAACGCTAATCCCATAATATCGTTGCTTGCCAATTTATCACTATTTAGCAAGGTCTTTGCTACATCACTTTCAAAAAATTTCTGTGCATGCTTTTGGTCATTAAATAGAAAGGGCATATCAACGTATTGCCAGCGCGGGTCTAATTTAACCATTTTTGTTACGGATGGAGCAATCATATGAACATTCCCTGAAACAAGTGCATCTAATTCATCGTTATCCCCATATAATTGAGAAGAAGGATATACTTCTACTTTCGCTTTCCCACCTGTTTTTTCTGCTACTAATTCTGCAAAGCGCTCAGCCGCCTTCCCTTTCACACTATCAATGGATGTGACATGAGAGAATTTGATTACAATTGGATCACTTTCTGAAGCTGTTTTTTTCCCGCCTGTACCACTAGAACACGCTGCTGTTACTAATACAAGCAAACAAAATATAGCAATCATGACAAGCTTCTTCATTTCATTTCCTCCTTTACCTTTTAAGATGGATTAAATCTCTATAGTAAAAAGTCATCAATCCACTTAACGACAACTTTTATACTTAAACGATGTCCTAAATAGTAGCCTACTATCTTTGATACTTCGGAAGTGCTTCGATATATTTCGTTCCAAAACGTTCAATAAAATAGTCATAAACTGGTTGAAACTCTTCTGCCCATGATCGTCTTTCTTCTGGAGAAAGATGATATATATCAATGCATTGACATGCTTCCAATTCCTTCAATTTTTTGGCATTTAAATTATGCGCTGTCTCTCTTTCCCATTCACTTACTTCCTTTAACGTATCTGTGATTAGTACTTGAATATGGTCAGGAAGCTCTTCCCAAAACTGATTATTCATTAAAAGAACATAGCCTAAATAGCCATGATTGCTTATAGTTATATAGTTTTGCAGTAAATATAAATTTTTGCTTGTAATATTCGATAATGTATTTTCCTGACCATCCACATCTCCGCTTTCCAGATGATGAAAAAGAATATTAAAATCGATTTCTCTTGGGATTGCTCCCAAACTAGAAAATTGCTTATGAATGATGTCACTAGGCATAATTCTCATTTTTAAGAATTGAAGACTCTTTGGGTCATAGATCGGATGGTCACGATTGCTTATTTGTTTAAACCCGTTATCCCACACACCTAGCATGCGAAGACCTTTTCCATCAAATTTAGATATGAGATCCTGTCCGGCTGATCCGGCTAAATATTGATGTACCTCTTCATAGCTATTGAATGCAAAAGGGAGATCGATTACTGACCATTCTGGAATAAGCGATGTCACTTTTGATGTTGCTGGTGCAATCATTTGGATGTCCCCTTGTAAAAGCGCTTCCAATTCTTCACCGTCTTTATACAAAAAGCCATTTGGAAATACCTGAACCTCTACCAAACCATTACTTCTTTCTTTTATAAGCTGAGCAAACCTTCTTGCTGCCAATCCTTTAGGTGTATCTTCTCCCACTACATGGGAAAAGCGGATAACAATTCGTTCATCCTCACCTAACTGCTCGAAGTCTATTGGATAATTGGCAGATTGACAGCCAAATAATACGAGAAAAAAGGCTAATCCAATTATTAAAAATCTCCATTGGTCATAGATTTTTAGGTACAATTGACTCCTCCAGGTCAAATAATATTCAGATTATTATAACAATACTCCATAAACTGGATTAACTGAATATTATGAATTTATTGGACATTTTGGTCTTTATGATCTTTTATTTGTGATCTTTTTAACAAGCAGGATTCTGAGAATCTATATGCAGCTATTTCAGCGAATAATATTTTGTCGGTCTCCCTATTTGGCCGTACTGCATGTCAATTTGGACTTTCCCATTCAAAGCAAGAAAATCTAAATACTTTCTTACTGTTACTCTTGCCATTCCTAGATTTTTTCCTAACTGTTCAGCTGTTACTGGTATTACTTCCTTTCCTAATCCAAGCAGAATTTGTTTCATAGTGAGTTCATTCAGTCCCTTTGGTAAATCTCCTTCACTTGCTTCACTGCCTAGCCATTCATCAATATCATCTTGTTTCAGTTCATTTAAGCCACTTATTTTCTTTGCCATTTTATAATAGTCTTGTAGTGATTTTTGAAATCGTTCAAATCGAAAAGGTTTTACCATATAATCAACGGCACCTAGACGCATAACCTCCCGAATCGTAACTGCATCCCTTGCTGCTGTAATCATGATAATATCACAAGGTAACCGTTCTGATCGTAGCTCTACCATTATCTCCATACCAGAAATATCAGGCAAAAACATGTCTAGCAGCACTAGATTTGGTTTTACATTTTTTATTTTCGTGATTGCATCCTCTCCATTTGCTGCTGTTCCAATAAGTGTGAAACCAGTTAACTTTTCCAAAAAGTTTCTATTTACTTCTAAAACCATTGGGTCATCCTCAACAATAAATACGGAAATATTATCCATTCTTTTCATCCACCCCCATTTTTACAGTCATAACCGTTACAGAATTATTTTGACGTCTTGCTAATATTTTTCCTTTATTGGATTCTATTATTTGCTTAACTAAAGCCAAGCCGATTCCTCTGCCTTCCTTCTGTTTCGTGCTATATCCATATTCAAAAATATAATCGGCTTTGTCCGGCAATCCAACTCCATTATCCTTCACTTCAATAAATAGAAATGTAGAGTTCCCTTGAATGAAAAGAGTAACAATCCGATCGCTTTGAGCTGTACAAGCTTCCATCGCATTATCTAATAGATTTCCTAAAATTGTCACCATATCTCCACTTGAAAGTCCATTAATCACCTCTGACAAAAAGGATTCTTCATCAATAATTAAAGACACCCCTAGTTCTTTAGCTCGTGATCTTTTCCCAAGCAAAAGGCCCAGGACGGAGTAATCAGAAATATAATCCTTCAAAAACTGAACCACAGTCTGTTCATCCGATATTTCATCTACTATCATATTTAATGCATCGTCCGTCCGCTCTAACTGAATTAACCCAGCAATGCTATGCAGCTTGTTCATGTATTCATGATTTTGAGCACGCAGCGCATCAACAAGGGTTTTTATTCCGGTTAGTTCTTCTGCCAAAATATGAGCCTCTTTTCGATCTGTCATCATAATTAAGGAACCAACAGGACGATCTTTGACATTAATCGGGTAAACCCTCACTAAATACATGATGCTTTGGCAAAGTAGTGGACGATAAATGACTTTATTACTTACTTGAGACTCTTTTGCTAGCCAAGTGTCAGGAAAGAGACCTTCAAGTGTGGTAGATAAACCGTAAAAGTTTGTATACTGTTTTGCTAAACGATTCATAAAGATGATCTTGCCTTGCTCATCTGTCGCTAAAATACCTATATCCATTGCTTGCATCATACTTGAACGTTCTTCAACCAAACGAGCAATTTCATATGGCTCAAGATTTAAAGTCTGTTTCTTTAAATGGTTGGCTATAAAAATGGAACCAATAAGACCGATAAATAATCCCCAAAAAAGAGATAAAAGCATGTCATTTCGATAATCCATAATTAAGCTTTGAATCGTTGGCGATAGAATCCCGACGGTCACAACTCCAACCTGCTTGACTCCTTCATCATTCATAATTGGTACAAATGCACGAATAGCAAATCCTAGCACACCTTGTGCCTTCGAAATATATTCATGCTCAGATAACGATGCCTGCTCATCTCCTCCTTCAAAAATGGTTCCAAGCTTACTTTCTGAAGGATGTGAGTACCGAATTCTCTCCATGTCAAATACCACTATATAATCGACATCAGTAGCTAATCGCACTCTTTCTGCAATCGGCTGAATGATTTCTGCCCCTCCCTCTTTGCCTACATACCCTTTAATTTCGGGTAATTGTGCTACTGTTCTTGCAATCGCAATCGCCCGTGCACCTAATTCCTTTTCAAAGGCAGTAGATATATTTAGAATCATCATCCATCCACTTGTGACAACTGAGAAAACAACTAAAATAAATGAAAAGATAAACATTTTCATACGTAAAGATATTCTTTTCATAATCAATTCCCCACTTATATGCTTACTCTCTCTCTTTTTATTAATTAGAAATCCTTTAGGTTCACCCCTTATCGTGTGTGTATTATTACAGATATCCCGTTAAGGGCACTGATTCATTTATTATAAAGTAGTTAACACTCAAGGACTAGGTGTAGTAGTGTGAATTGTCAGATTATTAAATTTGATATTCATCCATTTTATGAAAATACTATCTTTCTTTCGACCTTGACGAGGTCATTTTTTACGCATATATCAACATCCCTACAGAAATAAAAACCCTACACGGCAATTATCACCATGCAGGGCTTTCGTGAATTAATTATTAAATGGGGGAAGACCTAATCTCATATCCCCTTGACAAATCTTCAACACTAAGGTGTTCTATTTAGTCTGTGCCTCTATCACACGTTTCATTGCTTGAATTTGTCCTAAATGAACGGACTCGTGAAATAATGCAAAATTACTAATCTCGCCAAATGTTTCCTGACCTAAAAACGGTGTTTGTAATTTTTCACTGAAACGTTCAGCCGGGATCTCTTTCATTCGCGCTAGTTGATCTTTTAATTGTGCTGTTAGTTCAGAAACAGAAGGTACTCCATCCTTCCAATCAGCAGGCTTTGTGCCTGTAGCAAATAGCTCGATATAATTTGCAGGCAGACCTGTTGATTTTTTCGGATACCCAAACATAAATTGCTCCGCTGTAGTTAACACATGACCAATATGCCAGTGGATTGTATTGTTAAAACCTTCTGGCTGAACATCCACAATCTCTTCCTTTAGTGCACCAATACTCTTTAAAAAGAAACCTCTCGTTGATTCCATATTTTTAAACAATAGCTCACTCATTTTACAGCCTCCTTTTTTATTCATACAATTTTATTCTATATCAAACATATCTAGTACTTAAAGGAAAGGAAATCCCCCTTTGAAGTTAAATACTTTGAAGCCTGCTCTTTTTCTTCGCTCGCTCAATCGCCAATGGCCTCCACTACTCCAAGTTTACAAGCATTAAAAAAGAACCCATTTTGAAAGATTATTCAACATAGATTCCTTTTTAGCACTCCTTTGGGGTATTGTCAGCTTAATTCTCTTGGCCAAACGCACTTTCATCCATATAAGTAAGCTCCCACAAATGGCCATCAAGATCTTGAAAGCTCCACCCATACATAAATCCGTGATCAATTGGTTCATTCGATTGCTTTCCGCCAGCAGCCAATGCCTTATTTACAATCTCATCTACTTGTTCTCTGCTGTCAGCAGATAATGCGACTATTACTTCTGTACTTTTTTCAGCATTGGAAATGTCCTTTTTCGTGAATGTCTTAAAAAAATCCTCTGCCAATAGCATCACAAATGTATTCTCATTGATTACCATGCACGTGGCATTTTCATCTGTAAACTGTTGGTTAAATTCAAATCCTATTTGTGTGAAAAATTCTACAGATTTATTTAAATCTTTCACCGGCAAATTTAGATATAGCTGCCTTGCTTGCAATCCCATTTGTCTCACCCCAACTTATATATTTGTGTATTCTATTCTTTCATCCATAATATAACCCATGAAGGATAAATCTGTAAAACGTTTTTATTTAAAATTTAGAATATTTACACTACAGTTAATAGATATAAGAAAACCCTACATGGATATGTTCTCCTTGTAGGGTTTTCGTTAGATGGGACAAGGAACCTGTCCCTATGTCCCATTAGTTTTCCTGAATGTCTTTACGATTCTTCTTAAATAGTTTGGATAATACTTCGTAGACGATTGGTACAACGATAAGGGTTAGTAGCGTTGAGCTTGTTAAACCGCCGATTACTGTAATACCTAGGCCTTTTGAGATGAGACCGCCGCCGCCTGAGCCTAGTGCTAATGGAATTAACGCACCGATTGTTGCAATTGCAGTCATTAGAATTGGACGCAGACGTGTAGCACCCGCTTCTAGTATGGCTTCACGCATCGTCATTCCATCACGTTCCATATGAATGATACGGTCTACAAGTACGATTGCGTTTGTGACGACAATACCTATTAACATTAGTAGACCCATCATGACAGATACAGAGATCGTTTCACCTGCGATTAATAAACCAACAAATGAGCCAATCACCGCAAATGGCAGCGAGAATAGAATTGAGAATGGCGCGACACCTTCACCGAATGTAACAACAAGGATGAAGTATACAATTGCAACTGCAGCAATCATCGCTACTCCAAGCTGTGTAAATGTTTCAGTCATGTCCGCTTGCACACCGGCAACACCAACTGTTACCCCTTTAGGTAAATCTAATTTATCTATTGCTTTATCTACTTTAGATGTTGCTTTCGAAATATCATTACCAATGATGGTTCCAGAAACACTTGCATAGTATTCCCCTTTACTGCGCGCAAGGGTATTTAACGTTGTCCCCTTCTCTACTGTTACAAGTTTAGAAAGCGGCATCGTCGTGCCTAGTGCTGTTGGTACTTCTGTTGCTAAAATATCATCTACTGATTTTGGTTGTTCTGCTTGCTCTTGCTGAACAATAACTTCTAATGTATCACCGTCTTTTTCAACCGTTGTTAATACATCTTTCGTTTTGTTCGGGTGTAGCATCATAACAATTTGACCAGTTGTTAACCCATACTGCAGCAGCTCATCTTGTTCTACTTTAAAAGTATATTCAACATAAGCATCCTCTGCACTTGAGGAAACATCCTCCAAACCGTCCGTTTCCTTCATAACATCTTCAACCATTTTTACAGCACTGTTTAGTTTATCTAAATCCTCACTGTAGAACGTATAGCTTACTTCATTTGTTGACATCGACATAGATGAGAAGTTCTGGCTCTTCCATTCGCCCGATTGACCAATATTAAACACATAGTCTTCAATTTCTTCGCGAGCTTCCGGGAAATCTTCCATTTCAGGGTCAAAAATGAGGTACATTAATGCGCCGCCACCGCCGCCGCCCATCATTGCCGACATTTCATCGCCACTCTCAGTTACAGAAACTTGAACGATATCGATGTCATCACGTTTTAACATCTCTTCCTCAACAGCTGCTACATTGGCTAATGTATTTTCCTTTAACTCGCCTGTTTCAGGTGTGTACGTTAAGTACATCACTTTTTCCTCTTCACTGCCCATGAAGCTAAAGCCAATTAAAGGCGTTAATGCCAAGCTGCCTGCTAATAATACAATGGATATAATGGACGTTATTACTTTATGGTTCAATGTCCAATTTAGAATTCCTTTGTATGATTTAGCTAATCTCCCTGCCTCTTTATGACTGCCTTCTGTCTTCTCACTGTATAGCTTTTTCTTAAATAAGAAGTGAGAGAGTGCAGGTACAACTGTAATCGCTACAACTAGCGAAGCTCCAAGTGCAAACGTCATGGTTAAAGCGAATGGCATAAACAATTCACCGACCATCCCACCAACGAAAATAAGTGGTGCGAATACTGCAACGGTTACTAAGGTCGATGACAAAATTGGTTTGAACATTTCAATCGTTGCTTCACGTACAAGCGCACGACCGGTTAATTTCTCGCCCTTTAAATGGAGTCGACGATAAATATTTTCCACTACTACGATGGAGTCATCGATTACACGGCCGATCGCCACAGTAATGGCCCCTAGCGTCATAATATTTAACGTAATATCCAGCCAATGCAACAGCAATAAGGCCATAAAAATGGAAACTGGGATAGAAATTATGGAAATTATCGTTGATTTAAAGTCTCGCAAGAATAGGAGAATAATCAATACCGCGATTAACCCACCAAATAGTGCCTTTTCAACCATCGTTGAAACGGAATCTTCAATCGGCTTACCTTGGTCAAGCGATACATCTACGACAAGACCATCGATCTTTTTCTCTTCATCTTTAATTAAATCCTTCACACTGTTTACAACATCAACTGTGTTTGCTTGCTGTCCCTTAACAATTTGAATAGCAATTGCATTTTCACCGTTCGTACGTGAAACAGATTGTACTTTACCAACTACTTCAATAGTAGCAATATCACTTAACTTCACAAACGGAGATGGCTGCGTAGCAGATGGTGTCACAGGAATAAGCATTTCTTTTAATTCATCCGCTGTCATGAACTTTCCATCAATCGCTACAGCCTGTTCACCTTCTTCGAACTCGAAAAGCCCTAATGAAACAGCTAAGTCACTTGCTTGAATCATTTCTTTTACTTTATCTTCTGTTAAACCAAGCTCAGCCATTTTTGCTTCATTATAAGTAAGCTGAACCTCTTCAATATGCTGACCAGTAATAGTCGCAGAGGCAACGCCATCGATTTTCTCGATTTTTGGAAGTAAGATTTCCTCTACTGTTGACGTCAGTTCAACAATATCCTCTTTCTTACTGCTCACGCTCAATGCAACAACTGGCATCATGTTCATGCTAATCGCTGTAATGGTCGGCTCCTGCGCACCTTCAGGTAAAGTCACAGCATCGATCGCTGCCTCAAGTGCACGTTTTGCCTCATCCATATCGATTCCATAATCATATTCTACTTGAAGATTTGCCATGTTCGAATATGAATTGGAATAAACAGCCTTCACATCTTCTAGGTTTTCTACCGCTTTCTCCAGAGGCATCGATACGTCATTCATCACTTGTTCAGGAGTTGCTCCAGGATATACCCCCATTACCATCAAGTAAGGAATCGAAATATCTGGAATCGTTTCCGTCTTCATTTGGGTACCTGAATAAATACCAGATACAGTTATAATTATTGTAAGCAACCATACTGCAAGTTTATTCTTCAGTACAAAATTGACTAACCCTTTCACTCTTACACCTACCCTTTATTGACTTGTTGAGCTCATTTTTTTATAATAATGACTAATAAGTCATTTGTCAACAAATAGGCCTAGGAGCGATTACTATAGATGATTAAAAAACAATTAATTATGGAGAAGGCACTGGAACTCTTTGCTCAGCAAGGAATTGAAGCTACTCCTGTTCAACAGATAACTGATTATTGCGGCATTTCTAAAGGGGCATTTTACCTATCATTTAAGTCAAAGGACGAGCTGATCATTGCTTTAATTGATCATTTCATGATGCAGATTATCGCAGACATTGACTATACGGTCAACAACACAAAAAATGATGAAGAGCTTTTATATACCTTTTACTACTCAACATTCAATTCTTTTCATAAGCATTCCGACTTTGCCAAAATCTTCATTAAAGAACAAATTCAATCATTCAACGAAGAGCTTATTGTAAAAATTCATTATTACGACCGATTAATGGAGGACATTATCTTATCATTGATTGAGCGTTTATACGGCGAAAAGGTTGAGCACACAAAATATGATTTGATTTATTGCATCAAAGGGCTGATGAACAGTTATTCCGGATTGTTTTTATTTAATAATGCCCCATTGAATAGAGACTTACTCTGTCAGTCACTTGTAGAAAAAACGAACCTTTTAGCGAGGCAAACGACCGTACCATTTATAACAAGAGAAGATTTTCGGATGCTTAAGCACCCAATAAAAGAAGAAATATCAATCGAACAGATCATTGAAATGATTAAACAAATAGTAAAAGAAATAGAAGATCCAATTGAAAAAGAATCATTAATACTAATAAATCAGCATCTTTTGGAACCAACCTTAAGTCCAGCGATTGTAAAAGGACTGCTTGAGAATATTCGAAATCATCCTCACTGTAAATGGGTTTCCTATTTACTTTTTAAGTATTTCAAGTTTGAAAAATAAAAAAGGCAGAATGCTTCCCATGCATTCTGCCTTTCTTATTTGCGTGAATATTAGATATTTCTAAAGATTCAATACTCTAGTAAAATAGAGATTAATATGAGAAAAAACTTCAATCCGCAGGGGGCTGCTTCATCCCAAACAGATTGCTAGTTAAACAAAAACACCACGTGCTGTGTGGCATTCACTTGACTAGAACATCCTGTCCATCGTCATGGATAAGCCGCTGTCGTACCCCTAATTGTTTGTTTATGCAGGGGCCTACAGCCCGTTAATCTGTGATAAAACGGCATCTTCCAAAAAAGGAGAATTCGTATGTTTGAACTGCTGCTGACTATGCTGGAACGACTAGGAATTATCGTAACGATTGCATTTATCTTAACACGATTTAAATTTTTCCGAGATATGATCTATGGTGAAAAATTAAATAGGCATCAGCAGTATACGGCTATTCTATTTTTCGGATTTTTCGGCATTATTGGGACCTATTCCGGCCTTTCCTTAGATACCGATACTCAAAGTTTTAACCGATGGGCAACCGAACTCTCTTCCAATGAGGCGCTAGCAAACTCAAGAGTAATCGGGGTTGTACTGGCTGGACTGCTTGGGGGCTATAAAGTTGGGATCGGAGCTGGTTTAATCGCAGGAATTCACCGCTTTACTTTAGGAGGTTTTACTGGCATTGCTTGTGGATCAGCTACGATTATTTCTGGCATCCTCGCTGGATTTTTCCACTATAAGAATAAGCACGTCAAGCTATCCACCGTTTTTTTTATAGGCGCCTTAGCAGAAAGTATACAGATGCTTATTATTCTATTCATTGCTCGGCCATTTGATAAAGCCCTTACCTTAGTTGAGATTATCGGCATGCCAATGATTATTGCAAATGGACTCGGCTCCGCACTCTTTCTGCTTATCATAAAAAACGTTATGAATGAAGAGGAAAAAGCAGGGGCTTCGCAAGCGCAATTAGCACTGCGGATTGCGGACCAAACACTTGTTTATTTGCGTAAAGGCCTTAATACTGACTCAGCTCTTGCTGTTTGTACAATCCTGCATAACGAAATCCAAACAAAAGCTGTTGCTCTGACAAATTTGACCAATATTCTCGCACATGTAGGAGTCGGAGATGATCATCACAAGCCCAATAGCCCGATTCAAACTCAGATAACAAGAGATGTTATCCAAAACGGCAAACTGATTGTAGCAAACGATCAAACGATACATTGCCGGGTAGCAAGCTGCCCGCTTGGTGCAGCTGTCATTGCCCCATTAAAACAGAGAGGCGAAACAATTGGTACACTTAAATTTTATTTCAGCAACGATAAGGAAGTAACGAGTCTGGCTATTGAGCTGATTTCCGGTCTTAGTGCGCTTCTTAGCAACCAGCTTGAAATTTCTGAAGCAGACAAAGCATACCAGCTGGCAAAGGAAGCCGAGATTAAAGCGCTGCAAGCACAGATCAGTCCTCACTTTCTATTTAATTCCTTAAATATCATTGTTTCCTTAATTCGAATTGATCCTGATAAAGCGCGAAAGCTTCTCGTTTCCCTGTCCCACTTCTTAAGGCAAAACCTGACAACAACGACCGTCAACATGACTACTCTAGAACAAGAGCTAAAGCACACGAAGGCATACTTATCAATAGAAGAAACACGCTTTGTTGATAAACTAAAGGTCTTCTATGATATTGATGAAAAGGCCCTTCTAGAAAAAGTTCCTCCATTAACCTTACAGCCAATTGTGGAAAACGCTATTAAGCACGGCATTAAGGACAGGGTTCATGATTGCATTATTAAAGTTTCTATAAAAAAACAACAAGAAATGACATACGTTGAAGTCATTGATAACGGTCATGGAATAACGGAGGAAAAGGTAAAAAGAATTGGAAAAGAAACCATTCATTCTGAATCAGGCACAGGACTCGCACTTTATAACGTGAATCGAAGACTGACAATGATGTTCGGAGCTAATTCAGCTCTTTCAATCAAAAGTGAGCTTGGTAAAGGCTCCACAATAGGCTTTGCCATTCCACAAACGGAGGAAGTTATAAATGGAGAATACAATCAAAGTGTTAATAGCGGATGATGAACGGTACAGCAGGGATGAACTAAAACATTTACTAAAACCCTTTTCTTCGTTACAGGTGATTGATGAAGCAGAATCCGGGGAAGCTGCTATTATGAAGGCTGTTCACCTTCAGCCCCATGTTGTTTTTCTTGATGTGGAGATGCCTAAAATGAATGGAATGGAGGTGGCAAAATCATTAATGGCACTGAAAAAAGTTCCATTGATCATTTTTGCCACTGCTTATCCGCAGTTTGCAGCAGAAGCCTTTCGATATGAGGCAACCGATTATTTACTTAAGCCGTATGACGAAGAAATGGTTAGGCAAACAGTCCAACGAATTGAAAAACAATTACTCTCTAAAAACAAGCATGAAACGATTAAAACAGCTGGAAAGCTTGCCATCGAAGAAGATGGAGAAATTATTTATATTGAACCAAAAGATATTATCTATATGTATAGGGATGATAAGGTTTCTAGAATCATCGCAAAATCGGGCAGCTATGAAACAAAAATATCGCTTAAGGAGCTCGAAAGCCGTCTAATCCCATTCTCCTTTTTTCGGATTCACAAAAGCTATCTAGTGAATCTAGAATATGTCACTCGACTTACCCCGTGGTTTAATGGAGCCTATCAACTAGAAATGGAGAATCGAAAGGAAATGCTATCCGTCAGCCGAAATTATGTGAAGGCCTTACGAGCACGTTTAGAAATTTGAAAGTTATCAGATTATACAGACTACTATTTGCATCTTAATCTCCCTTAACTGCCTTTTAATCTGTCATTTTTACATTTCAGACACAAAGTGGTCACATATAAACCTAGCTCTCTTATACTTTATGTAAACGCATTCAAATTTCCCTAAGGAGGTTTTTTATGTTTACATTTCTGGTCTGTATCGCACTCTTAATTATTGGTTATTTTACTTATGGAAAATATATTGAAAAAATGTTTGGCGTGAAAGCAGCACGGCCAACTCCCGCCCTCACTCAAGCGGATGGTGTTGACTACATTCCAATGAGTACCAAAAAGAATTCTCTGATCCAGCTGCTTAATATTGCCGGAACGGGACCTATCTTCGGTCCAATCATGGGAGCACTATATGGACCTGTTGCTTTTATCTGGATAGTAGTCGGCTGTATTTTTGCTGGGGCTGTTCACGATTATTTAACGGGGATGATTTCCATTCGTAACCGTGGCGCTCATCTGCCTGAACTTGCTACCAAATTTTTAGGGAAAGTGATGAAGCATGTTGTTAACGCATTTGCCCTTCTTCTACTACTGTTAGTTGGAACGGTATTTGTTACTACACCAGCAAACCTTCTCCACGTGCTAATGGATGGGAAGGTAGCCTTATTTCTTATTATTGGAGCCATCTTCTTTTACTACATTTTAGCTACTCTTTTGCCAATTGATAAAATTATCGGTCGTCTTTATCCTTATTTTGGCGCTTTATTGTTAATTAGCGCTTTAGGTGTACTTATCGGCTTATTTGTTACAGGTGCTAAAATACCGGAAATTTCGTTAAGTAACTTTCATCCTGACAATGCACCTATTTTTCCATTATTATTCTTTACAATCACTTGTGGTGCTCTTTCAGGTTTCCACGCTACACAAACGCCCATTATTTCTCGAACGACACAAAACGAAAATCAAGGCCGTAAAATTTTCTATGGCATGATGATTGCGGAAGGAATTATCGCTATGATTTGGGCTGCTGCAGCTATGAGCCTATTTGATGGCTACAATGGATTGAATGATCTATTAGCTGCTGGCGGACCAGGGCTGATCGTAAGTGAAGTGTCGAAAATGATGCTTGGCGGTATTGGTGGGACACTTGCTGTACTTGGCGTTGTTGTCTTGCCAATTACTTCAGGTGATACTGCTTTCCGAAGTGCACGTATGATTATTGCTGATTATATCAAATTTGCACAAAAGAAAATTTCAAGCCGTTTATGGATTGCCATTCCACTTTTTGTTCTTTCAATTGGATTAACTCAGATTGATTTTAATATTTTATGGAGATATTTCAGCTGGGCTAATCAATCGACAGCCGTTATTGCCTTATTCGTTGGAGCCATGTATCTATACATCGCTAAGAAAAACTACTGGGTTTCACTCATACCTGGCACCTTCATGCTAGTCATGGTTTTAGCCTATATTTTAAATGCTCCAATCGGATTCCGTCTACCAATGACTACTTCATGGATCGGTTCTGCCATTGGCACAGTCATCCTAGTCGCATTATTCTTCCATGCCGCTAAAAAGAACCGAACGCTCGCCCTTCCACTTGAAGACGATGTATCGAACTGGAAAAAAGCAGCCTAACGGGACACGGGGACAGGTTCCTCGTCCCATATACATCTGATATAGGAATAGAGTTCTTGTCCGAATTTGGAGATATGGTAGAAAAATTTGCAGTCAAAAAAATTTCCAGAATCCCCTAAAAATATTTGGGAGTCTTTAAACTTTAAGAGTGCACGTCCTTGCGTGCACTCTTAAAAATGGGAATAGGAGGCGTTCATATGAAAATTTTAGTTGTTGGAGCAGGGGCTATCGGAGGATATTTTGGCGGTCGTCTGACGGAAAAGGGAGAAGATGTAACCTTTCTAGTTAGAGAAAAAAGAAAGCAGCAGCTTGATCAGGATGGGCTTATTATTGAAAGTATTCATGGCGATTTGAAACTGCGACCAAAAACACTTTTGAGCGGAGAGAGCGCAGGCCCGTTTGATGTCATTCTTATTTCGACAAAAGCTTATCAGCTTAAAGGCGCAATGGAAAGCTTTCGTTCCTATGTAAATGAAAATACTATGATCCTGCCCCTTCTGAATGGCTATGCACATCTCGATACGTTAATCAATGAATTTGGAGAAGAGCATATTCTTGGAGGCCTCTGTTTTATTGAAGCCACACTTGATCACAGAGGAAAAATCCTTCAAACAAGTCCTGCTCATGATTTAGTCTTTGGTGAACGCTCAGGGAAAATAACCGATCGAATCCTTTCACTTCAAGCGTCTTTTTCAGGGACAAAGGCCGCCTTTACCCTTTCCGAAAATATCGAACAGGATATGTGGCATAAATATTTATTTATCACGACTTTTTCTGGTGTTACTTCCCTATTCCGCTCACCGATCGGACCTATCCGTGAGCAGGAGTACGGACTGAAAACTATTCAAAAGCTCCTAAATGAAACAGCCTTTATCATGAGAAAGGTTGAGGCACCTATTGATGTCCACATTGAAGAAACACAACTAAAAAGAATAATGGGACTTAGCTATGAGATGAAATCTTCTCTGCAAAGAGATATGGAGAAACAACAGCTAACAGAAGCCGATCATTTCTTCGGCTACCTCCTCCGTCACGCAAAAAAACAAGGAATCGAATCACCCGTTCTCTCAGCAATATATGCAAATTTAGAAGTATACGGACAAGTTTCTTGTAGCGGGACAGGGGGACAGGTTCCTCGTCCCACTTGCCCCTAACACACACAGAAAACTAGATTCAAAGTTATAAGTTTCATGGGGGAAAAGATTTCACAAAAACAGGGACGAGGTTCCTGTCCCCTCGTCCCTGTTAATCAGATATACGGATTTTCATTTCTACGATGTATTCGTGTTCGTTTGGTGAATAGTTACTGGATGTAAATAATTCATAAATGTCGCCCATTGCTTGAAGCTTATGGCTGGATACATAATCCATAAGCTTTTTTAAATTTTGGAAGTATACTTCAGGAGAGAAAATATAGTAAATGCACACATAGCGGCCAGCAGGAATTTTCGAAACCTCTATCTCTTTAGAAAACGTGGAGATTCGTTTATCTGTTAAAATTGGCGTAAATATTTTCGTATAGGTAATTTCATCAATATGTGAATATGGCTGATAAGATATAATGGCTCCATAGCTATTATTAATTACCCCTTCTTCCGCCTCAACAATTATTTTTAATTCACTATACGATGCGTTTAAGAGATCTAAAGGAGTCAAATTTTTTGCAGCCGCTTGTATGATGCGCATCTCTTCCTCTTGCCTAATAACCACTTCACCAAACAAAGGATAATTTAACTGTTTTTTAATACGCTTTTTTGCATGCACGACATTTTGTTGAATCTCTCTTAAACGGGCAAGCTGAGCCTCAATAATCTGCTCCTGTTCATTCATAAACTGCAATAAATCTTCTCTTTTTAACTGCTGAACCTTCTTTATATCCTCTAACGATGTTCCAATGTATTTAAGCGACTTAATTAAATCTAAGTGGTATAGCTGTAAGTCTTTATAATATCGATAATTTGTTTCCGGGTCGACGTAAGCAGGCTTTAATAATCCAATCTGGTCGTAATATCGAAGTGTCTGAATCGAGACATTCGCCAATTTTGCTACCTCTCCAATTGTGTATAGTGTTTCTTCCATTCCATCATTTCCTTTTTCTATCTTATTTCTTGAGGCCTTCCCTTTTTCATCTGTATTGGCTGTTTCCAAACAACCGAAAGAGCAATACCAATTACCAAGAAGACTGCAGAAAAATAAAACGGATAATTTAAATCCACATCAAATAAGATTCCGCCAACAATAGGGCCAAACACATTTCCGATACTTGTAAACATTGAGTTCATCCCGCCAACGAATCCTTGCTCGTTACCAGCAATTTTCGACAAATAGGATGTAACAGCCGGGCGCATTAAGTCAAAGCCGACAAAAATAACAAAGGTAACAACTAGGATGCTTATATAAGAGCTTGCAACAGTCATAATCATTACAAGGATTGCTGAAAAAATAAGACAGTAGCGAATCAAACGAATTTCACCAAAGTATAATGTTAAACGGTCGAATAAAGCAACTTGTGCAATTGCCCCAATAATCGCTCCTCCTGTAATGGCAATCGCAATATCCTTTGGAGTAAAGCCAAATTTATGATCAACAAATAGGGAGAATAATGATTCGAATGAGGCTAAGCCAAATGCAGAGATTAAAATGATCATAAAAGCGATAAAATACATCGGTGAAAAAATTCGTTTAATCCCCGACTTTTTCTCCTCCACTTGCTCTTCATGATTACTTTCTGGTTCACGAAGCGTAATGATTGATAAAATGGCTGCAACTAACGCAAGCACTGCTGCTGAAAAAAATGGAACACGCGTGCCAATTTCAGCTAAAAACCCTCCAATTCCCGGACCAATTATAAAACCGGTTGAAATAGCAGCTGACATATAGCCTAATGCTTTTGGACGCGTTTCAACTGTTGTTATATCAGCAATAAACGCTGTAACCGCAGGCATAATAAACGCTGCACTTAACCCGCCAAGCATCCGAGAAATAAAGAGCACTTCTACGGTTTTCCCCATTCCAAATAACAATTCCGACACACTAAAAAATAAGAGGCCAAGAATGATCATTTTTTTGCGCCCAAACAAGTCCGCCCAACGGCCAGCAAGCGGGGATACAAGTAATTGTATAACTGCAAACGCTGCAACCAGATACCCAACAACTGAACCTGATAAATGCAGTTCATTCATAATTGTTGGCATCACTGGGATGACAAGCCCAATACCTAAAAATGCAATAAATAAATTCATCAATAAAATGGCTAATGTTGTATTTTGTTTTTCCATCGTTTCTCTACTCACTTTCTAAATACAAAACGTATAAGAAACAATATAAACCCTATTGCAACTATAGAGTCAAATACTTTGTGCCACGCTTTGTAAATCATAAAAAAATGGAGCTCCTTTTAAATAGGTTCTCCATTTTTTTATTTCTTATTGTGCCGTTAATCCGCCATCTACCACAAACTCGGAGCCTGTGCTATAGCTGGACTCCTCAGAGGCAAGGTATACAACAAGATTCGAAACCTCTTCTGGTTTAGCCACTCTACCTGAAGGAATATACTTAGCAAATTCCTGGATTGCCTCTTTCGAATCTTCTTGTAGAATCATTGGCGTTTCAATTACTCCTGGATGAACGGAATTTACACGAATACCAAAACGTGATAATTCAAGCGCAGCAGCCTTTGTCATTCCTCTTACCGCAAACTTTGTATCCGTATAACCGATTGCTCCCCCAACTAGACCGTTAATAGATGAAATATTTACAATCGAACCGCCATTGCCTTTTTTCATTGAAGGGATAACTGACTTCATACCAAGAAATACAGAAACCTGATTAATATCAAGAATTCTTCTGTAATCCTCTTCTGATGTTTCTTCAATTGATCGATTCATACTAATACCAGCATTATTGACTAATACATTAATAGGACCAAAGGCTTTTTCAGTTTCTGCAACAACCTCTTCCCAATTTGCTCTTTTAGTTACATCGAGCTTAATGAATTTCACATTTTCCCCTAGTTCATTGGCTAATGCTTTTCCTTCTTGTTCAAGAATATCAGCAATCATGACTTTCGCACCTTCTTTTATAAATGCACGCACATGAGAAGCCCCCATTCCACGTGCTCCTCCTGTAATGATCGCAACCTTTTCATTTAATCTGCCCATGCTATTTCCCCCTATAATATTAATTTTGATTTCTTCTATCTTGAATACGCTTTACTAGCTTTTCTTGAATACGTAAATATTGATTAATTTCTTCTTCATTCAGCACTTCAAATAGTTGAGTAAAAACATCTTTCCCGATATTCTGTGCTTCGGTTAATGCTTGTTCCCCAGCAGCAGTTATTTTTAACTTAATAGTACGACGGTCATTTTCATCATACAGCCTCTCTGCAAGTTCTAAATTAACAAGCTTGTTTGCAATATTTGTCATAGCACCTTTCGTATAGCCAACTGTTTCCGCTAATTCAACCTGCTTCTGAGGCCCCTTCGTACGCAGCTCACTTAATACCAATATGGGTGATATGCCTATTGGGTATGAAAATGCCTTCGTAAATCTCATGATGTTATCATTATTCATTTGTTCAATCGCCTGAATAAGCTTAAAAATATTTGTTTGGTTCAAAATATTCCTCCTAAATAACCCAGAGTATCAGTGAAGCATTTCTTTTATGGCCTGCGAATATAGTTTAACATTAAACTATTTCACTTAAAAGTATTTAATCTTCGGGACAGGGGGACAGGTTCCTTGTCCCTTTTATTTAACGAATACGAGCAATCACACTTTTTGATATCCCCGTTATCCTGGCTAATTGTCTTATTGAAACACCATTTAGGCTTCTCATCTCCCGAATTATAGCATCTCTCTTAGCTTTCTCCATTCGTTGTAAAGTACTGTGATCAGTAAATCCGAATTTAGCTAAGTACCTTCTAATTTCTGAATCGGACATCCTAACTTTTGGGTGGTCATCTAAACATTGATCATCATTGGAAAGCTGCATATAATCAGAAAATAATTGTAGGGATTTGCTTCTTATAGGAGAGAATAAATGGAGGGGAAATTCAGTATCTACGAGGGTCGCATGGCCGTAAAATTCATCTATACTTGTCCAACTACATTCAAATATATTATTTGCTAAACCAGCCTTGACAGGGTTTTGGAGTATATAGCGAAGAACCTTTAAAAAACTTGAGACTGTTTCTACATTCTCACTTTTAAATCTTTCTGGAATAAATGTCTGCAACGCTCATATTTGTTGTTATACCAATATACATAGCTTGCACTAATTCTTTGCATTATTTTCGAAACGGATTCCTCTGTTTCTTCCAATAATAAGTGAATATGATTATCCATCAAGCAATAACAATAGATCTTACATTTACTAATTTCCTTATACCTTTTTATTGTTTTCAACAGCCTAATCCGATCTTCATCATCCTCGAAAATAGTTTGTCTATTTATACCTCGATGCATGATATGATAGATTCCATTACTGCTTTTCCGCCTTTTTTCCCTTGGCATTCATAAATCACCTCTTCTATTAGTTTTTTCCTATTTAAATATTCAACATGGAATCCAAGTTTCCTTTAATAATTTTAGCATCGGACCTCGGGTCCAAAAAGAATTGGGACAAGGTTCCTGTCCCCATGTCCCATTCACACAAAAAAAGGGACAGGGTTCCTGTCCCCCTGTCCCTATACCTGAAGTGATTTTGCTTGCATTTGGTACATTTGGTTGTAGATGCCGCCTTGGGCGAGCAGTTCGTCATGGGTGCCTTGTTCTTTTATGATGCCGCGGTCTAATACGAGAATGCGGTCAGCATTTTTGATGGTTGATAGCCGATGGGCAATGATAAATGTTGTACGGCCTTTCTTTAACACATCCATCGCATGCTGAATAATTTCCTCTGTCTCTGTGTCAATATTCGATGTCGCTTCATCCAATATTAATATTGCCGGGTCAAAGGCAAGCGCACGTGCAAATGAAATAAGCTGTCGCTGGCCGGAAGACAGCGTGCTGCCTTTTTCAATAACAGGTTCATCAATGCCTTTTTCAAGATGGCCAAGTACTCGTTCCGCTCCTACTGCCTTCAATGCTTCTTCAACCTTTTCCCTTGTTATCCTTGGGTCATTCAAACTTACATTCGATGCAATCGTTCCCGTAAATAAATACGGATCTTGCAAAACGATCCCCATATGCTGGCGAATCGTTTGTCTTGGCATAGCTGTTATATCTATTCCATCAATCAAAATGTTCCCTTTTGATGGGTCATAGAATCGAAAGAGCAGATTCATAATTGAACTTTTCCCTGACCCCGTATGACCAACAAGTGCAACTGTTTCTCCGCGCTTTGCTTCAAAAGATAAATGCTTCAACACATATTCATCGTCTTTATAGGCAAATGACACATCCTTAAATACAACATTTCCCTCATATCTCGGCATCGTTTCTTGTGAAACCTTTTCTCCAGTTAAATCTAATACTTCAAACACACGTTTTCCAGCAACAAGTGAGCGTTCAAGCTGCGAAAACTGATTAACGACATTCGTAATCGGATTAAATAACTTCGTTAAATAATCAACAAATGCATATAGTGTCCCAGCAGACACTATCTCGACAGCCGTTAACGATTGCGTCCCGAAATAGATGATAAATATTGTAAACATAATAAGCCGTAATGTATTTACAAGGTTAAATGAGGTGGCCGAATCCAAGAACAATAGTTTTCTCCCATAAGCATAGTGTTCCTCATTCATCTCATCGAATTCATTCGTCATTTGCTTTTCACGGCGAAAGGCTTGAATGATTGTCATCCCTTGTATAGATTCATTAATCATTGCATTAATATCAGCAATTTTTGTTCGAATTACTTCATTATATTGCGATGCATATTTTCGATATAAAATCATCCAAAGATAAACGATCGGAATCATGACCAAGGCGATCAGTGCCATTTTCCAATTTAAAATAAACAACGCCATATACACACCTGCAATGGAAATGAAGCTTGTCGCAAAATTCGAAAGCACCTGTACATATAAATTCCTTACTGCTTCTGTATCATTCGTGACACGTGCAACAATTTTTCCCGCTGGCAGATGGTCAAAATATTGAATCGGCAATGTTTGAATATGCCCAAATACATCCTTACGCAGCTTTTGCACTACCCGATTCGCACCCATTTGCAAATAAATATACATAAAGTAACGTAAAATGGCGGTTGCAATTGCTAAGATCAAATATAAACAGAGCAGCCAGGCTATCGGCTCTACTTCAATTTTTCCGATGGTCATATGTTCATCAATAATATATTTAGCTATGAACGGACCTGCAAGCTCGGTAAATACAGCAGCCGTTAAGAAAAATAACCCGAGAAAAATAGGTCCCTTATAGTACATGGCATACTTCGTTAATCGTTTACTTGTGCTCATGACGCGCCTCCTTCTAGCTGTTGACGGTCAAATTGTTCCTTATACCAGCCATTTTGTCTGAGCAGCTCCTCGTGCGTTCCTTGCTCTGTAATTTGTCCCTCATCTAACACGATAATTTGATCCGCATGCTGCACACCCGATAAACGGTGGGTCGTAATAATTGTCGTCTTCCCATTCCGTTCACTCTGAATGTTTTGGATTATCCTCGTTTCCGTCTTTGCATCCACTGCTGATAATGAGTCATCTAAGATTAATATTTCCGGATCCTTGATAAGCGCACGAGCAATCGATACCCGCTGCTTTTGCCCTCCTGATAAGGAGACACCTTTTTCCCCCACAAGGGTTTCAAGGCCCATTGGTAAATTTTCCAAATCCTTTTCAAAATATGCAAGATGAATAGCTTTCATCAAATCAGCCTCTGTTGCATCCTCTTTTCCGAATAAAATATTTTCTCGTATCGTACGTGAGAACAGCACATGATCCTGCGGAACATATCCAATCCAATCAAGAATTTGTTCCTTTGTTTGGGAAGCAATATCAATTCCGCCAATATTTAATTGACCCTCTTCAATTGGATACTCACGCAGCAGCTGTCTTAAGAAAGTTGTTTTCCCTGCCCCCGTTTTGCCGACAATCCCAAGCGTTTCCCCCTTTTTCAATGATAAGGAGATTTGTTGTAAATTCTTTACCTGGCTTGTTGGGTATTGAAACATTAAATCATCAAAACCAATCGTACTCGGTGACTTCATTACAATAGGATCATTCGTGTTTTGTACATCCGCTTTATAATTAAGTGTTCCCTGCACACGGTCAAGTGAAGCATTCCCTTGCTGCATCACATTAATTAACTCACCAATGGCAAAAATTGGCCATACAGCAAGCCCTAAATAGACGTTAAAAGTAACCAGCTGGCCAACCGTCATTTCCCCATTTGATACAAGAAATGCACCGTAACCAAGCGCAACAACAAAGCTAATGCCTGTTCCGATTTTGGTTATCGGCCCAAATAATGCATTAATCTTTGCCGTATGCATGTTCTTCTTGTAAACTTCCTCACTCATATCCGCAAAGTTCTTTTCATCTTTACACTCTTGTACATAGGCACGAATCACGCGCACACCAGCAACAGACTCTAAAACATTATCATTTAGTTCACCAAATGCATCCTGTGCCTTCATATACCTTTCATGGACAAGCTTCCCTAAATATTGAATTAATACGGCCATGATCGGCACCGGCAGCATGGCAAAAAAAGTTAGTTTCCATGAAATCATAAAGCCCATTGCAAAGATAATCGAACCTAAAAATAACGTGGAATCCATTAATGTCATGATTCCAAATCCTGCTGTTAGAGAGACAGCATTCAAATCATTCGTTGCCCGCGCCATTAAGTCGCCAGTCCGATTTTTCTCATAAAAAGTCGGCGTCATTTTCAAAAATTGCCGCATTAATTTACGGCGCATTAATTTTTCAAGATTAAGTGCTCCTTCAAATAAACGGTATTGCCAAAAGAAATTCAAAAAATAGCCAAAGACAATAATGGCAGCGAAAATCAGTATATATTGACCTAATACCGCTTTTGTCATTTCACCAGCTGTGATTATGTCTATAATGGATCCAAGTAAGTATGGCGGGACCACTTCTAACAAAGTGGCAATCAATAATAAAATAATCGCAATGGTATACTGCTTCCAATACTGTCTAAAAAACCAGCCTAGCTTTCCTAAGACATCAAACATGTATCATACCCTCTTTCCTTCTCAAACTGTGAAGATTTGCTACCCACTATCCAGCAACCCACCATTAAAAATCAATAATCTCAATCTGTTTCGCATCGTCATCGACTCCCTTTAAATTACTCCACTAAAAAATTCCATCAATAAAAAAATGCATACCCTAGAAAGAGCATGCATCTCTAGAAAAGGCATAGGAGTCGTACCTATACCTTTTATCGTATAAAGGAATTCACAATTATACAGAGAAGAGGTATGGACAATGTATGAAATTAATAACTATCAAGCGTGTTCTAAGATCTCGCATTGTCCGTTCCTCCTTTCATCAAGCTTTGGCAACAAACCGCCTCCACTTTCCCTGTAAAATTATTTAGTGTTCTTGAAGATTACCATTTTTATCTAATAATTGTCAACAGTCAGATTACATAACAAAAGAATATTTATCCTTGTACTCTTCCTAGTACATCTCACTTTTATACATAAAACCAGAATCTCATTGTTCACAGATCATCCATTCTTTTTTAATGTTAGTAACGTTATAATATTTTTGAAAAAAGTGTAAAGCAACTAGTTAAAATACTACTTACCCGAGTACTTCTACAATGTATAGGCATAAATGAATGTATCATTTAGTAGACAAGGAGTTGATCATTATGGCTGGTTATTTTTCTTTAACCATTGCGATTATTGGATTAATTGCGGCTCTTATTATCACAAGAAAAGATAGCGCTGCAAATAACAGGTTAACAAAAAAGGGGATATACAAGCTTGTAGCCATTTTAGTCATTGTTTTCTTTTCAGTAGTCACTGAAGTATTCCTCACCCCTGAAAGTTGGCTGTAATTAAACGAAGCACTCTGAATACAAAAAGCAAAAAACCTCTTAGCCCGTATTACTCCTAAGAGGTTTTTATTTCTAAAACATTTATTGATTTAAAGAATCATCTGAATTAGTTGATTGATTATTTCTTTTCTTTTTTCTAAGGAATCCAAATAAAGCTGCAATAGCGGCTACCACAATTACGCCGAATTTTTTCCCAAACGCAAGAACAACAGCAAGAATACCCGCCTTTTTAGCTACTGCAAGACCTGCACCACCTAGAATAAGTCCAGTTAACCCGTAATCTGCGACTTTGTCAGTAGACTTATCAAAGTCTTCATATCTTTTTCCTTCATTTACCTTGAACTTTGAAAGGATTTTTTCTTCTAGAATCTTTTTATCCGCTTCTCGGTTTTGTGGATCAGTTACAAGAACGACAGAAATATTTCCTTCTCTTGTTAGGATTCTTGTATTATAGTTTAAAAATGTTTCTTTGTTTTCATCTTCAAGTAACATAGACCAAGTTAGATTATGTGTTTTTTCCTCATAGAACGGCTTAATATCCCAGCCTGTTACATGGAAACGGTCACCAGGCTGGCGTTCCTTATTTGCTTCCTCAGTACCTTCTTTATAGCTCTTTAATAGTGCCTTTGCATCTATTTTTTCTTTTTCAGCATCTTTAATGTGACCAGTCTCTTCATAGTCAAAAAAAACTGCCCAAGTTGCATTCTCATCCATTGGAAAGATACTGCCCACTTCAAGACCTGTAACCGGGTCCCCATAATCCATACTCATTTTCTTTGTATTTTCTGCATCAAGAAAGACAAATTCAGGATCAAGGTCAACTGTGGCAATGCCCCCAAGATCAACCGTTTGACCTCCCTCAATCCAATTATAATCTTCCTCTGCAGCAACTGTCGTACTAAACATCATGCATAGTACAAACAACATTAACATCAATCGTTTCATTATGAAAATTTCCTCCTGATCTCTCATTCAAATAAAAAATTTATGATTCCAATTACACAAAAAAAAATACTTACTATATCCTCCTTTTAATTAATCGCATACCAAAATTACCCATTTATGATTCTATCACACTATTATTGTAATAAAATGGGCACAATTACATAATTTTCACAACCGATTAGGGCAGTGATTTCAGCTTACTTAGCAAATCATTCTAATTACTCACTTGGTAATATTTAGGATGCTTTTATTTATATAAACACTCTGTAAACCTTAGTAAATCGAACTATTTATACAAGCTTTGATCTTTATAATTTTCTATCTTTTAGTATCTGTATCATTAATTCTCTTTTTATTTACACAACTAAAGAACCAAGGACTTTTATATCATATAAATAAACATCTCAATCCATTATCGCAGGGAAATAATAAATGATCATTTTCTATATATAATCTTGGTCTTAATCTATCGATCATCACATATTTTTTAAAGAAGTAGAATATCACATTTAATATGAAATAGAGGAGGCCAAAATGTTTACTGTTTATTTTTTTGAAAATAAAGATCTTATATTAAGTCAGCTGCTTAATCGAGTTCCAACTGTTGGTGAAACTTTAACAATTAAAGGGAGAAAAGGGAAGATTTCGAGTGTTACCAGCTTAGATGAAAAAAAACTCCACGTACAAGTTCTCCTAGAAAAAAAGGGAAATAAAAACCAAACACCTATCGATAACTCAAAAAAGAAGAAAAGATAAACGGAAGATCAAAACAAGTGCCAAAGTGTCGTTCATCATGCCACTTTAAAATCAAAAATGAAAAATGGCTGGGACAAAAGGTTTTCAGCAAATGAAAAACCGAACTATTATTTGAAACTCTATGTTAGAGCTTCAGAGTAGTTCGGTTTTTATTATATTTACGTGTTTAGTAAAGTTTATTATTCGGATTTAGAAGTGGATTATTTAGTTTTGTCCCTATCTCTTTCCTATTGAAGGATAATATTTTTGTCTCACACTACGTATTCTTATTCTTTTTTATGATTCAGCAAGCAACAAAATAATCATTATATATTATACTGCAGCCATATTGCTAAGATGTTTAAAACAACTGAAAAATTCCATCTATTTTCATATAATCATTTAAGCCTTTTAACACTTCATTTATTTACACAAAAACAACAACATGTATCAAAATCCATTTTTTAGTCCAATTGGCATAGATCACTTCTGTTTATCATTAGGTATATTTTGCCAACATTGAACCTTTTTACCCTTGTGGTATTACCATATTATAGTAGGATTAGAGAATAATTTTTATTTGGAGGTTGTTTAGATTTATGTCCAAAAAACTAGTTACCCTGCTCCTTACTATGCTGGCGGCTGCATTCGTTCTAGCAGGCTGTAGTGGAGATAAGCAAGCATCTAAGGAGAAGGAAACAGAAGGTTCAAAAGAAACAGCTGTAGCGAAAGAGGATGCAAAGGAAAATAGTGAAGATACAGAAAAGGCAACTGAGGAAGAAACGGAAGAAGTCGATACAAAAGAAAGTGAAAGTTCAAGTGATTTTTCGGAATTAATTAGTTATATGGAGAAGGAAACAGAAGGAACGACTAAGATCCTTTATGAAAATGACACGCCACAAACACACGAGATGGAAGGTGTTTCTGTTACATTAGATGCCTATAAACTTGTTGAATTAAAAGACTTTCATACTGATTTTATGATTCCATTTAATGATCAAACGAACGGCGGCGTCATCATTGCCAAATATACCGTAAAGAATGAAACGGATAAAGATGCCTATTATATGCCTGCATTTTATCTGAATTTTACAGGTGCTGAGAAGGCTTACAATAATTACCGAGATCTTTTGCCAGAGAATGAACAGCTCCCAACAAAACTTGCTCCTTCTAATGGTTACTTAATTAAATCTGGAGAAACTATTTCTGGCTATTATACGTATCCATTTGGTGATGATCATTTAAAACAAGTACTTAACGTATCAACTGCAGCAATAGAAGTTCCTGCCCCACTAGCTGTAAAGGATGATTTTTCTTCTTCATTCGGAAAAGAAGGACAATTCACACTGTCCCTCAATGAA
This sequence comes from Cytobacillus sp., assembly GCF_032154635.1. Lineage (GTDB taxonomy): Bacteria > Bacillota > Bacilli > Bacillales > Cytobacillaceae > Cytobacillus. Next base: position 62,596 of record NZ_JALDXW010000007.1, read on the forward strand.
AGCGGCGAGAAGAAAGTAGAAGGCAATAAGAGCTTTTATCAAGATAAGGCAACTGTTGATGACTGGGGCACAAAAACTATGATCGAAGAAAAAAGCGGGATTGGAAAAAGCGAACCATTAGGAGATGCCACTGTTACTTTGGATGGGTATCAATTCACTGAATTTGTACCAAACGCAGTAGAAGCCCCGAGATTCGAAGCCTTCAATAATGGGGTTGTTCTGTTAACTGTAAAGTTTAATATTGATAATAAAGGTGCTTCAGAGATTGCCCAAAGCTCAATCAGTTCTAAGCTAACAGTTAATGACGGAACACAATACATGCTTAACGAAGGCATGTTATTAAATTATAAATATAGTGATGTCATTGCACCTGGAACAACAGGTGAGTTGCTGCAAATCTATGTATTAGAAAAAGAAATGTATGACAAAATTTGGAAAGACAAATCATTTGAAGTCGAAATCGGCCCAATGAGAGATAAAGAAGCAAAAGACCTCTCAAAAGGAAAAAAGGTTACATTTACTTTAAAATAATCTGCCCACTTCAAATGCGGGACATAGGGACAGGTCCCTTGTCCCTATCTTAAAAAAGAATGGGACGAGGTTCCTAGCCCCTCGTCCCATTCTTTTTCTATAAAGCCTCAAATCTCTGTACTTCTTTATTAGACTGGGCAACATGGTCTCCCGCCCGGTAAAAAATAATACTAAGCAATACGAGCAAGGCCATTGTGCCAAATAAATAGGCTCCACTTCCAAACGTCAATAGCCATCCACCTATGATCGGTCCGACGAAGCTGCCGATATTTCTAAATTGAGCAGCTCCTAGATAAGTTCCCTTTTGATCATCAGGTGCTATTTGGTCAATGAGTATATTCATAGAAGGAAATGTAAAAATTTCGCCTAATGTGATAACAGTGATAGCCACAATGAGCATGGGGAGATTGGTTCCAAAGATAAAAAGAATATAACCGGCAACAAAAAAGATGATCCCAATGGTCATTGCATTGACAGCCGATAGTTTTTCACTCCAAAGACTAATTGGAAATTGCAGCAGAATAACAATTGCAGCATTTAATGAAATAATAACTGAATATAAATAAACCCCATTTTCGAAATTCATTTCTAAAAATTGCGGAATAGTAGAATCCAATTGAGAATACCCAATATTAATAAAGATCGCCCCTAAAATAAAGAAAACAAGCGCACGATTAGAAGACACTATTTTTAGCATTTGATAAATATGAACCGGTGACTTGCTGATTACTTGTCGCATCGTATAGCGATTTAAAATAACGAAGAGAAAGACACCATACAAACAATACATAAAACCTGTAATAAAAAATGGAATGCTTTGCGTTGAAACAGTAGCAATGTAAGCCCCTAGCAACGGACCGATGACACCAGCGATATTTATGGCTGTATACCGAAGCGTAAACATTCTTTTGCGCTGATTCGGTTCAGTGAAGTCAATCATTAACGCTTGTGTCGACGGCTCAAAAAATGAGCGGCATAAACCATTTAACGCATTTAGGAAAATAAACAAGTAAATGCTTTTTGCTAAACCAAACCCAATAAAGACGAAACTCCAAACAAAAATGGTTGTGAGTATGACCTTTTTTCGCCCAAATCGATCCGTTAAATACCCGCCGATAAAACCGCCAATTGTTGAAACAAGCGGCGCTACTCCTACCGTAAGTCCAATTAATATCGGATGAACATCCTGCGTATTATGCAAATATAAAGCCAAAAACGGAATAGCCATAAAACTTGCTATTCTTGTAAAAACTGTGCCCCCTAGGATAACCCAAACAAGAATATGGAATGATTTTGTCTTTTTCATTATGTAAGTATCCCTTTCTAATAGAAACTGCCTAACCAATTTGCAAAAAAATTGCCACAAAAAAACACACGTTCGATTATGTTGATTATAATCGAAGGCGTGTTCCTTTTAAACATTTTTTTGCAATTAATTGGTTTATACTATATTCTCATGCCTACTAATTCAAACTAGAATCTTCTCAAGCTTTTTTACAGCGGTTTCGTTCGAGCATACATTTTTAAAGTGAGTCAGAAGATACCTCTTAGCGTCCTCCCTATCTAGTCCAATTGATTCTATCTGATTTCTTTTTGCCCAAGAATCATACGTTTCAAAAGAAGTGCTGCTCCAGCCATTCTTTTCCCCATCCTCATTCCTTTTTTCCTGAATGCCTGAAATGACAATATCCATTGTTCCTTGCAATTCAACTAATGCTTGTTCAAATATCTTCTTTTTTTCCTTCTCCCGCATTTCTGCTTTCGTCCTTAATGCCCTTGTGTCGATTCCCTCTTCTTGATTAATAATTCTGTAAAGATGTAATGCTTCTTTAGATACGTTCCCATTATCATACCGCTCCTCAACCGAATCATTATATCCCAGAACTTTTTTAACATAAGGGAGCAGCTGGCGGGATACGAGTACTGACTTTTTCTTCATAAATTTCCCGTACCCTGCCACCCCATCTGTAGAAAATTTAGTCCTCCAATTCCAAGGATCATATTCAGTCCCAGAATGCCAAGATTCTTCTGAAGTAATACTATTCAAGGATGGGAAATCAGGTATCAAAGGGGCTAGAGGCAGTAATCCGATCGCTTCCACTATTTTTACAGCTTCCTCATACGTTTTCACTTTATAATCCATCAGCAAAGCTCCTTTATATAAATCTTTTCCTTCTATCTTCGATAATTATTACAAAATCCCCTTCTTTTTACGACATAGTGCTGACCCGAAAATATAGCTAATAATAAATGGGACAAGGTTCCTGTCCCTTCGTCCCTAGGCAAATTCTTTCATCTTTTTTTAAGTTATGTGCCATAATAAGAAAGCAGATTTTTAGGTAATCACAAGTAGTTATTTAAGAGTAGGAAGAAGGAGAATTATTATGAAATATACTAATATTACGGTTGCTGGAAGCGGTGTTTTAGGCAGTCAGATTGCTTATCAAACCGCTTTTAAAGGATTCCCTGTAGTTGTATATGACATTAATGATGAGGCATTAGCTCGTGCAAAAGATAGAATCATGAATTTAAAGCCACATTATCAAACTGATTTAGGAGCAACAGAGGAAGAGGTTAATACTGCTTTTAATCGAATTTCTTTTAGCAGTCAGTTATCTGAGGCGGTCAGTAAGGCAGACCTTGTAATTGAAGCCATTCCTGAAGTAGTTCAAATTAAAACCGCTTTTTACACAGAGCTTGGAAAAGTAGCACCCGAAAAGACGGTTTTTGCAACGAATTCTTCCACTTTGCTGCCAAGCCAATTCGCTGAGGCAACTGGCCGACCAGAAAGATTTCTTGCTCTACACTTTGCTAACGAAATTTGGAAAAACAATACAGCTGAAGTTATGAAGCATCCAGGAACAGATGCGGAAGTATTCGATGAAGTCATTGAATTTGCTAAAGCCATCGGCATGGTTGCCTTGCCATTACAAAAAGAGCAGCCTGGCTATATTTTAAATTCTTTATTGGTTCCTTTATTAGACGCAGCTCAAATGCTATTAATAAAAGAAATTGCTGATCCGGAAACCATTGATAAAACATGGATGGTAGGAACAGGTGCACCACTTGGCCCATTTGCCATTTTGGATGTAGTAGGCATTAATACTGCTTATAACATCACACTTGCAAAAGCGAAGGCAACTGGAAAGGAAGAGTTTGAAAAACTAGCTGAGCTGTTAAAGACCGAGTATATCGATAAAGGAAAACTCGGACGAGCAACGGGAGAAGGCTTCTATACGTATCCTAATCCTAGCTTTATGAATCCTGATTTTTTGAAGAATTAAGTTACTTGAATGTAGGTAAATTGTGCAACAAAAACTGGGACAGGGTTCCTGTCCCCTCGTCCCATCATTTAAAAAGAAAATAAACGTAATCTGTTGGCACTCCCCGTTCGCCTTGCTGATGCAGCATGGCTGATATGTTTCCACGGTGGTAGGTTCCATGATTAACTACATGGTGAATAAGATCGGCAAGTACGAATTCCGTCCGGCCAAATCGTGGGTGCTCAGTAATAATGATACTTTCACTATCCTGCTGCTCTGCAAAAAAACGATAATATTCTTCTGAAAGCGAATGATAAAGCCTTTCAAGTTCTTCGATCGATCCTTCTGATGCTTCTTGCTTTCTGCGGTTAACCGCTGTAACTGTATCCTCATAACTGCTTTCTTTCATCGTTTCAAGCCACGTGATATCAGTAGCATACAGGTGGACCATGACGTCTGATATGGATGAGAATACACTATTGATCTGCTCTTTATATACCTCCTCAGGCAATTGCTTTAAATGCTCAAATACTTTTTGATTAGCCCAAACATGGTAATCGTACATTTTCTTAGCTCTGTCATCCTTCATTCGTCCATCTCCCCCTGCTTACGATATTTCTATGAAACTATTTTCTACAGAGATTTCTATTCTACACATAATCTTTAAATCCTTTTCACATAGCTAGGAAATACACACTTTTTCGAAATAAAAAATGGGACAAGGTTCCTGTCCCCCCGTCCCATTTTATTTAAACCAGCCTTTGAGCCATAATCCGATGAGCATAATAGAACCAAATATAAACATAGTAATTAATACGCTATAATAGCCAAATTTCCATGTGAGTTCTGGCATATTTTGAAAGTTCATTCCATAAATACTTGCAATAAAGGTTAAGGGAATAAAAATGGATGTCATGACAGTAAGTGTTTTCATTATTGTATTCATTCGATTGGAATTAATGGAAATATAGCTATCCCGGATATCTGCTGTCATTTCCCGATTAGACTCAATCATTTCTGAAAGCTTTAGCAAATGATCGTATATATCCATAAAATATATCCGCTCTTCTTTAGGAATAATTAAATTCTCAGAGTTTAAAATCCTATAAAGTAATTCTCGCATAGGAAAAATAGTTCTTCGCAATCTAAGCAGCTTCTTCCTGATTTCATAAACGTCTTCAATCAGGTTTTGATCTGCATCCTTGGCTTCAATTTCATTCAATTCATCTTCCAATTGATAAACACTTGGAAAAAATTCGTCTACAATTTTATCCATCAGCAAATAGTAAATATACTTAGCCCCTCTATTGAAAATAGCATTATTTTCTAATAATCTTTGTTGAATGCATTCAATTTCAGCGGATGATGTTAGATGAAAAGTTACAATGAAATTAGATCCTACAAATACATCTACCTCTTTAGACATAAGTGAGGATTGGTTTAATGTATGCAAAACAAAGAAATCATAGCCTTCGTAGTGGTCAAGTTTAGGTCGCTGCAAAAAGTGCAGGCAATCTTCTATCGCAAGTGGATGGAAGTGAAAATATGTTTTAAGAAGCTTCACTTCCTCTTCTTCCGGGGAATCAAAATCTACCCAATACCATTTAATATTTGGGTCAGTTAAGCGCTCCATCGCTATATCTTTTAAAAGTTTTAAATCAGTTGTAATCGCAAAAGTCCGAATCATATGTAAGATACCTTCTTTATTTTTATCAATATCACTAAGTTTTTGCTATCATTACAAAAAATATTATCTGTGATCTAAAGAACATTTGAGTTTGCCTACAAAACAGTGATCCCCGTCCTTGAACTCTGGACGGGGATCACTGCTGGTTGCATTTTTTATCTTCTAAATACCAGTCTAAAGCTTATATATTCACATGCTCTTTCTATACATTTATATTGCTAGGCCACTCGAACTTTAGTAGAACTTGATGATTTCTTTTGCTAGGGCTAATACGGCACCAGAAGAGCTTCCAAACAAATAGGCATATAAAAGCACTGAAGATAGGTCAAACCTATAATCACAGTACTTTCCTTAAGTTACAAAAACTTGTTAATTAATTTTACTCCTTGCTACCTTAATGCTGGCAGCTTTGACAGAAATACGCTTTACGCGAGGAAATCTCTTTCATTACTATCGTTGAATGACAGCGTCTGCAATTTTCCCCTTCATGGCTATGAACATACATGTCATAGCCTCCAGTTTTCAAGTCTCCCTTGAAAAGGGGTTCCTCCATATAACCGCCTTGTTGAATCCCCTGCTGAAGAATATACTGGATAGATTTATAAAGGCGAACAAGATCGTCATGATCGAGTTCATTTATTTTTCTTTCTGGCAGCAGTTGTGCATGCCAAAGTATTTCATCCGAATAACGATTCCCGATACCAGCAATGACTTCTTGATTTAACAGCGTTGTCTTTAATCCACCTTTTCTGTCTTTCAGGATGTTTTCAAACGTATGGAAAGAAAAATGTTGATCAAGCGGCTCAGGACCAATATGTTGAAATTCCTGCTGTATCATTTCAAGTGATAATAGATGCAAATACCCTAAACGGAGTCCGGTAAAGTAAAGGTGATGATTTTCAAAGGATAATTGCACTTGGACCGTTCGATCTGGACGGTCTTCTTCCTTTCCAAAAAACATTCGACCACCAAGCATTAAATGCAAAAGTAAACATGATCCATTTTGCAGCCGGAAAACTAGATATTTCGCCCTTCTTTCAATGCCTTTTATTTTCTGATTCGTAACAAGAGAGGTAAATTGCTCAGCTGGTATATTAATTGATTTTTCCCGGTTAATTGTGGCGCCTGTAACTGCCTGACCGCCAATCAATGGTTGCAGCAGCAATTTATACGTCTCCATTTCAGGTAGTTCCGGCATGACTTCACTCCTATAAAAACATTACTACCAACATTATTCCTCCATACTTATTTCCCTATTCTGATATCCCTACAATCTATACCTAGAAGGGTCAGCGGGACAAGAATCCTGTCCCCTTGTCCCAGATGGAAATATTTTAGCAACAAGTTTTTAGTACAATGGGACATAGGGACAGGAACATTGTCCCTGCAGGCAGAACCCTTAGAAAGGATACTTAAAATGAATAGAGCGATTTTAATTATTGAGGATGAGGATTCAATTGTTGATATATTAGCTTATGCATTACGAAAGGAAGGTTTTGTTGTACATGCAGCTACTACTGGAAAAGCAGCAATCGATAGATTTCAAGGAAGTGAGATTGATTTAGTCATTCTAGATTTAATGCTGCCTGATACAACAGGATTTGAACTTTGTAAAAAATTGATGGAAATGAGCAACGTCCCCATCCTTATGCTTACGGCACGCGATGATATCGTCGATAAAGTGTTAGGACTGGAGCTTGGTGCCGATGATTACATGACAAAACCATTTGATATTCGGGAACTAGTCGCACGTGTGAAAGCTTTGCTTCGTCGGCAGCCGAGGGAGTCATTATTTTCCTTTATAGCGGTCAATGACTCAATTAAAATTGATCCGCGTGCCCACACTGTTTTAAAAAACGAAGAAGCAATAATCCTTAAACCAAAGGAATATGAGCTTTTATTATTATTTGCTCAACACAAAAACCGTGTATTCACACGTGAAGAAATTTTAGATACCGTGTGGGCAATGGATTTTGAAGGCGGTTTACGGACGGTTGATGTACATGTTCAAAGGATTCGCAAAAAGCTAGATCCTTCCATTATTGAAACAATTTTTGGTACGGGCTATAAAATGAAAGGGTATTAATATATGAAATGGACGATTCGGAAGAAGTTTCTTGCAGGGTTTTTAATCCTATTTACATTTGCAGCGCTCACTTTTAATCAACTACTGGAAAAATCGATTGAAAGTAATACAACTTCGTTTATTCAAAACGAATTAACCAATCTGCAGCATACCTCAAAGGAATACATCAAACAGTTCGCACAATTACATAGCGCAGAAAAGGACCTATTTACTAACTACGGCAGTACAATGGCGCAAACATTAAGCAATTTGCATGCGCAAAGCGTTGCCCTTTACAAAACAGATGGCCGTTTTTTATACGAGGCTATACCTATTGACCAGCCTTTATTAATGGAGAATCAAAAATATGAACACGATGTAGATCAGAATAGCAGTAATGAATTGCAACGGGCGTTCCAAAATAAAGCCGCCTATACGCCTAAAGCTTTGACAAAAGGAACAATTATTTACTTTGCTTACCCTGTTTATATTCATAATACTTTTTACGGTGTGATCAGGTTTACCGGTGACTATTCAGACATGTTCATGCACAATGAGCATTTATTAAATAGCTTTAGGCTCCTAACGATCTTTTTATTTTTCGGTGTTTTCATCATATCGTTATTATTAACCAATCAAATTATTAAACCACTTCAATATTTAACAGCCGCAACAAAACGTATGGCAAGCGGCGATTATACCGAAATTACAAACACTAAGACCTCTGATGAAATCGGCGAACTGGCAAGTCACTTTCAGCATATGCAAAATGAAATACGGCAGCATATCCACGAGATCAATGAAGAAAAGGAAAAAGTATTGTTACTTGAACAAAAACGAACAGACTTCTTTAATAACGTGACACACGAGCTGAAAACACCGCTTACGACCATTTCTGGGTATGCTCAAATTATTGGTGAAAAAAACTTTGATGATGCAGTATTTTTACAAAAGGCCTCATCTAAAATCCTTTCGGAAAGCAATCGTTTAAACGGTATGGTTACACAATTGCTAACCTTCTCGAAGTCTCAAATGTCAGGGATGATCAAAAATAAAGAAGTAATTGATTTACTCCCACTCATTCAAACCATTTGTGAAGACATGCAATTAAAAGCGAAAAAATATGCTATGTCCATCGAGCTGCATGGGGAATCATTTTTTGTAAATGCTTATCCGGACGATATGCGTCAAGTGATCATTAATGTAATAGACAATGCGATTAAACATGGGAAAGCAAATCACAAGATTCGAATTCAAGTGAATAAAACCATTGCAATCACGAACGATTGCGAACCGATTTCCGCTCACATTGTTGAACATGCTTTTGAACCGTTTATTCACGATTCTACTAACGATAGCCACGGTTTAGGGCTATTTATTTGTAAGCAAATTATCGAGCAGTATGACGGCACCATTTCTTTCCAGTACGAAAAGAAGAAAGCGCTAATTGAGATTTCCTTCCCAGCTTGGCAACAAAATGGCAATAACCCATCATAAATTAGCAATAGATCTTTTCTATGATATTCATGTAGCACGAAATAGAAGGAGGACATATCATGAAAAGAAAGTTTCAAGGACTAGCTATATTAACGCTAGCAAGTATGGTTGCCGCAGGATGCTCATTAACAGGAAAGGCCAATATGCAGGAAACAGTAACAATTAATGATAACGTACAACTAGAAAGCTCCCTGGCTGACAGTTCTCTTGCTGTTATTCATGAAAAGACAATTCCATTACCAATTAAAGCAGATTACACCGGGTTTCACGGCGACAAGGTCTATTACAATCAAAATGATGGAACGCATTTATTAAATGTTGAAACACTCGTTAAATCCAAGCTTGCTGATAAACCTTTTTTTGCACTATCGGAAAACGGCAATCGAGCACTTTCACTCGTTGATGAGAAAATCTATGTACTCGACTTTGAAGCAAATACGGAAAAATTAATTGGACAAGGGGATCGTACGGAAACATATTTATATTATTTTGCAGATGCGGAAGGAAAAGAAGTGATCCATGTAGAGAGCGGCGAAAAATTAACTGTACAGGTTTTCGATGTTGACTCATCGGAAGTAGCGACTTGGGATTTATCGGATCAGTTTGAATTGAATGGTTTTACGTTAACTTCTATTAAACGGGACTCCGACGGTATTTATGTTGCAGCAGAATCAATGAAGAATGGCTATGGACTATACCATCTGGATCATTCTGGAAAAATAAAAACTGTATCATCATTAGAAAACATTGAATCCCTAGCTACGTACGACTTTATCGAGCCAAATAAAATCATTTTCAATGATATTTACAAAGGCAAATCAGGGATTTTCATTATGGATTTACTGACAAATGAAGTCACGCAACTAGTTGCAGGAGGAAAGGATGAAGAAGGAATTTGGATTCCATTTTACAAACTATCACCCGATCACAGCAACATTCTTTTTGATACACCTGTTCAGGTCGGAAATGAATACAAAACTAATGTCTATATGGCCGAACTCGTAAATAATCAACTCGCTAATACTGTACGCATAATGGAAAACGCCGACTTATTTGCTGTTATTTCACTAACAGGCTTTTGGAGCCCAGACTCCAATACCGCCTACATCAGCACATCTAAACCAGAGAATGAATGGCTTGATGCAATCGAAGTCTTCACTATTCAATAATGGGACAAGGGGACAGGAACCTTGTCCCATGTCCTCTATTCCCTTCTATTTATTTCCTTATTAAATTGTTCTAGTATTTCTTTAACATTCATTTCACCAAGGTTTCCTTCCTTATGCTTTCGTATCGCTAAGGATTGATTCTCCACCTCTTGATCACCAATGATCAGCATATAAGGAATCTTTTGTTTTTCTGCTTCTCTTATCTTGAGCCCCATTTTCTCAGACCTCGAATCCAGTTCCACCCGTATCCCAGCTGATTCCAATTGCGATATCACCTTAGATGCATAATTGATATGGGAATCAGAAATAGGTATTACCTTTGCCTGTACAGGTGCAAGCCATAGCGGAAACTCACCAGCAAAATGTTCAATTAAAATTGCCATAAAACGCTCAACCGATCCATAAATCGCTCGATGGATCATAACAGGGCAATGGAGTTTTCCATCTTCACCTATATATGCACAGCCAAACTTCTCCGGCATTTGAAAATCAAGCTGAACTGTTCCGCACTGCCAGCTTCGTCCGAGTGAGTCTAAAATATGAAAATCAATTTTTGGCCCGTAAAAGGCTCCATCCCCAGGATTGATTTGGTATGGCAGCTCCTTACTTTTTAAAACAGACTCCAAGGCGAACTCAGCTTCATCCCAAACTTCTTTTAAACCCATGTATTCTTCTGGTCGAGTAGAAAGTTCTACCTTATACTCAAAGCCAAAATGAGCATAGAATTCATCAATTAATGATAATACCTTATCAATTTCAGATTCAATCTGATCTACCCGGACAAATAGATGGGCATCGTCTTGTGTAAAAGAACGCACCCTTAGCAGTCCATTAATTGCCCCTGACAGTTCATGGCGATGAACTAATCCAAGTTCAGCATAGCGAATCGGCAATTCACGATAACTTCTTCGTTTATTATTAAAAATTAAAATCGCCCCTGGACAGCTCATTGGTTTTATCGCATAACTCTGCTCATCGACATGGGAGAAGTACATATTATCCTTGTAATGATGCCAATGGCCAGATTGCTCCCAAATCCCCTGTTTCATCATAATGGGTGTTTTAATTTCCTGATAGCCTGCCTTTTGGTGCTTCTCTTTCCAAAGATTTTCAAGCTCATTTCGAATCACCATCCCTTTCGGAAGGAAGAAGGGCATCCCTGGTGATTCCTCCATTGAAGTAAAAAGTTCTAACTCTTGACCTAACTTTCGATGATTCCTTTTCTCTGCTTCGATTTGATTAGACATCTTAAAGTCCCCCTAATTTTTAAAATCCTTATAAATAAAAAAACGCACCCATCCCTATAAAAGGGACGAGTGCGGTCGTGGTGCCACCCTAATTCCATAAGGCACATATGTGCGTTATGCTCAAAAAGATAACGGATTTACCGATTATAGTTAATTTGGTTTCAAACCAGTTCCCTACAATTGCTCCAAGGCGGTAAACTATTTTCTTTTCTTCAGGGCTTCCAGCCAATGACCCTGTTCTCTGGTAAGAAATTTAAAAATAATTCATATCCTTTTCAACGCGATAACTATCTAATTTATAAAAAAACGCACCCATCCCAACAAAAGGGACGAGTGCGGTCGTGGTGCCACCCTAATTCCATAAGGCACATATGTGCATTATGCTCAAGAAGATAACGGATTTACCGATTATAGTTAATTTGGTTTCAAACCAGTTCCCCATAATTGCTCCAAGGCGGTAAACCATTCCCATTTCTTCAGGGCTTTCAGCCAATGACCCTGTTCTCTGGTAAGAAATTTAAAAATAGTTCATGTCCTTTTCATAGCTATTAACAGATCGTATTTATTATTGGAAACAACTTTAGTACAGATATTTAAAAATGTCAAGTTCATTTATACAATTATTGTATGCATTATGTTAAGCGTTTCTGACACTTAATTTACACCATTTTAATTAAATTCAAAAAGAACCATCAGTTCGAAAGTTCTTTTGCTGTTTCTGGCTCATCTGATAAATTTAAAAGAACAACTCCGCCAATAATCAAGATGATCCCTGATAATTTAAGCATGCTAAATAGTTCACCCCATACTAATACACCAATTAGAGCGGTTAAAGCGGTACCGACACCTGACCAAATCGCATAGGCCAAGCTTAATGGAATCGTCTTGAGACATAGTGATAAACAATAAAACGAAAGTGCATAACCAATAATAACCCCAACTGACGGGAATAAAACTGTAAACCCTTCCGACATTTTAAGCATGGACGTTGCAAATATTTCTCCAATTATAGATACAGATAAAAAAGCATATCCCTTCATTTTTGTGTCCTCCACATTAATGCGCTCCTCCGAAATTCAATAGAATGACTCCACCGATAATTAAGACTAACCCAAAGAGCTTTTTTGGGCTGAACTTTTCTTTATAAATCGTAAACCCTACTACTGCTGTAAGAGCCGTTCCTAATCCTGCCCAAATCGCATAGGCCAAACCAAGCGGCAATGTTTTTAACGATAAAGATAAAGCATAGAATGCAATCCCATACCCAACGACAATTCCGACTGATGGATAAACATTCTTAAATCCATTTGAGACCTTGAGCATGGAACTTCCAAATACCTCACTTACAATGGCCAAGATCAATAACACATAAGCTGCCAAAGATAACTCCCCTTTGTGTCCGATAGATTGATATAAAAATATGCTGATAGAATCATATTAAATTTATCACAACTATTTGTGTTAATATTATGATTGATTTTAGGGGTGCCATGCAAATAATTTCAATTACTTTCGTCATTTGACAGTCAATGTTAATCATTCATCAGGCACAAGTTTGCCAAAAAATCCCAACTTCGATTAAAAAGTTGGGATGTACGATCAATTATCTCTTTACAGCATGTATATAATGAATCGTTTCAAAGGCTGATAAATAATCTTCTCGATTACAAAAATAACGATCATCAATCTCCATTGGAGTTAAGTGCTCATATATGAGTAGACCAACATCTTCTAAAAGACTTTCCATTTCACTGTAGGAGAAACAGGATTTCATCGGCTCCCCGCCAACAGCTGCCATGGCTACCATATTTTTCACACGATTAGATAACCCAGATTCGTGAAGTAAATGCTCATCTGCATAGTCAAATACAATCGAACTGCCAGAAGGAAGCTGATTAAATAAATTTCCAATCAAATCTTTTATTTCTTTTTTAGTTAAATAGTACGTAACACCCAAAAGACTAAAGAAAGTCTTTTCCAACTTACATCCAGCTTCAGCCAATACTGCATTAGAGAATTCCTTAGTAAAATCCATAGGAACAAAATGCAGGTTGTTCGGTATTTCTAATTGTGCGTCAGCTATTCTTTTCTTTTTAAACTTTTGTGTAATTGGATGGTCAACCTCAAAAATATTTAGACTGCTGCTTAATTCAGGATAGCGGAAAGAAAATGTATCCAATCCAGCACCTAATATGACGTATTGTTTAACTCCTAGCTCGATTTCGTTTAACAAGACGGATTCACAATAGGCAGCCCGCGCCAATGGTGTCGGTGAAAGCTGTACTTGTGTAATCCACTTTAACACTTCATCTGGATTATCTTTAAACCTTTCAGCAATGTCTTTATTGAAAAATTGTATTCCTTGGATCATGTTCTTTTTAATATCTAAAAACTCATCTTCTGTTATTAGTTCCTTGGCTAAAAAATCATCAAAAATCCTAGGTGTATCAAATTGGCTATGGTATGCTCGACCAAATGCTGAAACTAATGAAGTGAGGGATTCACTTTGTTGCATACAATCGTCCTCCCATAAAAAAATAAGATTCCCCTGGCCAGGAGAATCTTATTATATATCCAAAAACACCAATTGTAAATTATAGCATAAATGAAAAATTTTGTCAAGTTTACTGCTTTATTTCATTACTTAATATTAAGCACTTATACCTGTAAACTCATAGAAATCATTCTTATGCTAAATCCTAATTTCTCATACAGCTTAATGGCATGATTGCCTGCAAATGCGCTTAGCCGGACTTCTGAATGCCCTTCTTTTTTTAAATGGTCAATTCCCTTATTCATTAACTTTGTAGAAATCCCATTCCCTCTAAATTTTTCTAAAACATATAACTCATAAATAAACCCATATTTTTTATCAGTGAATTGATCCTTGCTTGTTCCTATAAGGATCCATCCCATTAATGTATTGTTTTTTGTTGCAATTAAATAAGAGCTGCCCTTTTCCAAAAGTGGCTCTACAAGCTGCTTAATTTTCTCATTTGACGGTTTTATTTCACCCAAAGTGCCATCAAATACGGCTTGTGGTGAAAGTGTAATAATTTCATTAAGTTCCAACTTAGTAGGTTTTCTAATATCCATTTATCGTTTCTTCCTTTCTATGCCCTTAAAAAAATTTATTATTAAAGTTATTCAACAATCAGTATTCGAGGAGATGTTTTAGAAATAACACTTGTCGACAACCAACAGCTAAGACAGGCAGCAATGATACTTAAAGATGATATTCCTAAGGCCATGCCCCAGTTTATAACAAGGGGGAGTTCAATTAATCCGTACTGCGATAATATATTCTGCAAAACTAAGGGAAGCAACTTTACACCTACAACCACTCCGAATAGTGCACCAACTCCAGAAAGAATGAAGATTCCAGATGTAATGGACCTTTTAATTTTGTTAGAGGTCATTCCAATTGATTTATAAATTCCATATGTGCTGCTTTCTTTTCTAACGTTAATGCGGGAGATACTGAAAATGATGATGAATGTAGCGGTTATAAACAATATTCCCATGAGACTCAAGGGCATTATTAATAGAGCAACCGCTTCTTTATACACAGAATTGAGTAACATCTGTTGTGTTGAGGCTGAAATTGATTCATTAAAATTCTCATTTAATTCATCTGCAACCTGATTGGACTGTGTGACATCGTTTAAATTTATGAAAACGATATCTGTCGTAGTAGTTTTTGCGACCTCTGATGTAATCCTTGCAGAATAAGACTTATTTGCTATTGATTGATAGATCCCTGTAACAATAAGACGCTGTTTCTCTCCTCCTAAATAAACATCCAGGACGTCGCCTACATCTTTTTTTAAAGCTCTTGCGACATTTACCCCTATTGCCATTTCGTTTTTATTGTGCGGGTTGCGTCCATGTATATTCTCAAATCCAAAGTCATCATAGCTTCCCTCAACTACACTAATATTAATGTTCAATGGCTGAGATGAATCGCTCGGGAAAACACCTGTTAGTTCCCCGACCCAGCCAAAATTTTTAATTCTTTTATCAGAAAGTAAATACTCTTCAAAGTTATTCTTGGAAAAAGCAGATTCATTAAATACAGTTACAGCAATATTTGATGAATCATATCCCCATGACGGTGCCGTTTCTTTAATCGAGATAATACTATTCAGTAGAACAAAGCCAAATACTAATACAGCAGAGGTAAACGTTGTAAGTAGAATCATTAGAGCGGAACTTCTCATATTCTTTGAAAGATTTTTGATCCCAATTTCTATTTGAAAAGGCAAGCCTATCGAATGTAATAGTCGATTTGAGTGATTTAGACGCCGGGTTATTTTACTGCTCTCAGCCTCTGACATCCCATATCTTATTGCTTGCACAGGTTCTACACTCCGAGCTTTTCTTGAATAGAAAAATGTAATGATTATTACGATTATCAAAATCGCACTGCCAATTAATAAATAATTTGCGAGACCTTGCACGTTATCTAAGCTATCCCCAGATTGTAAAAAGGACAAGGAACTTTCAATAATTACACGTGACAAAAGGCTGCTTAGCAATAGGCCAGGAATAATAGAAACAATTGAGAGAAACCCATACTGCATTACGTATACCGCTATTATTCCTCGAGAAGTAACGCCTATCGACTTGATTACTCCAATTGTTTTATAATTTGACAATATAGCATCAGAGATACTAAATCCAATAATAAATAAAGAGACAGACATCATGATGGCTCCCATGAACACCATAACAAAGCCAATTACTTTATTGATGATTAAATAAAAAGAAGCGATTGATTCGTACTCCATCTTTGTCTCAAGATATGGCTTATTTAAGTAACGCTCGAAGCTCTCCCAATATGCTGCACTTTGACTATATTCATCAAACCTTAAAGCCATCATGTGTTTTTCCTTACCTGTCATGGCTTGTAGCTGTTCTTCGTAATCCTGCTCATTCATCCATACCCGCGCATTCGTTGTAAACGGACCGCCAAACGGCATGTCTACTACAATGGCAGATACACTTAGTTTAAATGTATTTTTACCTGTATGAAATTCAATATCTTCTCCTAGAGATATGCCATAGGAAGAAGCCATAGAGGTTGGTATCCATATTGTACCTTTTTGGGGATGCTTTTGTTTTTTTCCTTCTATAAAAGTCAATTGATCGATGGAAACTGGAGTCTTTGGTGTATTCATCATGAATAAATATAGATTCGGAATTTCCTTTCCATTAATCTTTATTCCTGATAAATTCTTGAAAGGTATGAGCTCCGATGCAGTCACTCCCTTTTGACTATCCCACCATTTGTTCACTACTTTTGGATCATGAAGCTCTTCTCCCATTGTTAAAATTTGATGGGCTCCATTCGTTTCTTCATGTTTTTTCTCGAATAGATTTTCTGTATTTTGAATAAGTGTGATGGAAGTGGCTAGCAGCAAAGTAGAAAGCATAATAAGTATGACAATTAATCCGTTTTGAATTTTCTTTTTTCTTATATTCCCGATACAAAGAGTGACTATTGTTTTCATCTAAATCACTCCTTCCTTGTAATATAAGAAAAGATGATCTCTTCTCTGTCTGGAATATCATTTTCTTCATACTTATCGAAATTTAAAATTCCCTCAATTTTCCCATCCTTTACAAGAATAAGACGATCTGCACGGCAAGCAGCCTTTATATCATGCGTAATCATGACAACGGACTGACCTTGTCTATTTAAATTAGTTAATATATCTAATATGGCTATTCCATGTTCATAATTTAGACTTCCAGTCGGTTCATCAGCAAATACAACCTCTGGGGCATTAACCAACGCTCTTGCTATCGCAGCTCTTTGCTGTTGACCACCAGATGTTTGAGACGGGAGGCGATTCTGCTGATCTTCAATCCCCATTGCACGGATAAGTTTTGTCACCTTATTATGCACACTACTTTTAGGTATTTTTGCAATATATCCAGGAAGGGCTATATTTTCAAACAATGTTAAGTCTGGAACTAAATTGATACTTTGATAAACATACCCTATTTTTTTTGATCGAAAGTTTGCTAAATCCCTTTCACTGAAACGATCAATTCTTTCTCCGCGAAAATAAACTTCCCCAGCCGTTACTGTATCAAGTCCACTCAAGAGATAAAGAAGGGTTGATTTACCTGACCCGGAGTTGCCCATAATAACTGTAAAATCTCCCTCAAAGATCTCAATGTCTAAATTTTTGATTGCATGGAATTGCTCACTTCCAGATGAATATGTCTTACATAGATTTTTCGCTTGAATTATAACCGCTTTTTTCAATAAAAGCCCTCCCGTAAAACTGTATTTTCTATAGTGTAAAGGGCAGTTCTTACATGATGCTTATCAAGATATTAATAAAGTATTACATTGAAATCTTTAACTTATCGGGAGCAAAAGAGTAAAAACAGTTCCTTCTTTTTTCTTACTCTTAAACTGGATAGAACCATCATGAGCTTCCATAATATGCTTACAAATTGATAATCCTAAGCCTGATCCTTCATTTTTAATGATTGATTGATCTGCATTTTTATTCCCTCTAAAATATCGCTCAAAAATAAATGGCATATCCTGCGGGAGAATTCCCTCTCCGGTATCTGAAATTTGAATCTTCAGCATTGGGCCATCAATATTAGCCAAAATCCTAATTGAACCCCCAGGTGAGGTATGCTTCAAAGAATTGGTTACCAGATTTGAAATAACCTGCTCTAATCGATGTTCATCTACTTTGATTAGTACATTAGGGATTTCTGCAGGTTCTATAAAGCTAATCCCTATCGTTCGAACATAATGACCAATCGGATAAATGATTTTTGAAAGAACCGCTCTACTGTATTGCTCTTTTGGATGTACAGGGATGTGCCCTAGCGCTTTTAATGAATGGATGAATAAATCATCTATTAGTCGAGACATTTTTTCTGTATTGGTTTGCATAATTTTAACGTATTCCATAATCGATTCCATATTAGGGCATATTCCTTCATAAATGGCTTCCAAATATGCTTTCAAGGTGGTAAGTGGTGTTTTTATGTCATGTGAGATGCTCGAAATTAGTTTTTTTTGGTTCTTCTCTTGCTCATCACGTTGAATACTTAGCTCCATAATTTCAATTCTCATTTGTTCAAATACAGCGTATAATTCTCCTATTTCGTCATTTTTCACATATTCTGTTGATTGCTCATATTTCCCTTTTAGAATATCTTCCGTACTCTTTTTAAGCTTTTTTATTGGCTGTATGATGTCCATTTTGCATTTATAAATAACCATACATAAAAGACCTAATAGCAAAATAGATAATAGACTTATAAAAAACAAGATTAAGCTGTGATTAGAGGGTTGTGATACATTTTGGACACTATTTTTATCTATTGTAAAAATAGCATTTCCAACTTGGGTTTGTGTTTCTTTATCCACAACCGGAAACGCTATTTTAAACATATTCCCTTCAACTTTAGAGGCATATAAATCATAATGAAGATCATGTTTCAAATCGAGGGATGGAACAAAATCGTCCTTTGAAGAGTTAAAGATGACTCTTCCGTCTAGCTGTGAGAAGAGTAGATCGACCTTTTGATGAAGACTCATCTTTTGCAAGGTATCATATACATTCGAGTCGTGCTCAAGATTACGATAATTCTGCTCTATATATAACAATAAGTCGTTTACTTTTACACGAATCTGATTAATGACTAAGGGAGGCTCATCCACTTCCCCATCTTTGGCTCCATTATTTACAAGCATATATGTCACGCATCCAGCAATTAGCAATAGACAGACCAGCATGGCAACAAGCCAATTTTTCATCCATTCATTCAAATACATATATCTCTCCTATTTAATCGTTATTTGTACTAAATTTATATCCGATCCCCCATACTGTTTGAATATAAACCGGATTAGATGGATTGGCCTCCAATTTTTCTCGTAATCTTCTGATATAAACAGTAATGGTATTTTCGTCTCCATACTCGGCATATCCCCATATTTCATCCAATAACTGTCTTTTAGAGAAGACCTGATTGCTGTGTTTTGACAAAAAATATAGCAAATCAAATTCTTTTGCTGATAAAGAAATGGCTTTATTGTCCAACGTAACTTTGTACGCCTTTTTATTAATTTCGATCTTCCCGAAACGAAGAATCTCGTTATCCTTATGAGTATTCAACAGACGCTCATGCTTGCGTAAGTGTGCATTTATCCTCGCTACTAGTTCGCTTAAAGAAAATGGTTTTGTCATATAATCGTCTGCGCCAAACCCTAACCCAAGAACTTTATCCGTATCGCTTCCCCTTGCACTCAATATCAGGATAGGAATATGGCTCTTCTCACGAATTTGACGACAAAGCTCAATTCCATCATCATCCGGAAGTGTTAAGTCGAGGATAATAAAATGGAGATCCGTTGTTTCCACTATATGCCTCGCTTCTTTTCCCGTTTCTGCAATCATCACTTCAAATTTATTAACAGTAAGATAATCTCTTATTACATGAGCAATATCTCTTTCGTCCTCAATCACTAGAACCCTTGCCTGCGGAAACAATTAATTTCCCCCTTAATTTATATAAAATTAGTAAATTCAATACCTATCAAATGATAACTCTCTTTGCCTATTATAGGATAATTCTTCCTTTATTACAGTTAATCGTTATATAATTTTGAATTTCCAAACAAATAAAGAGAGATCATCCTCTTTATATCCTTTTACAAATCAGATTCAGAAAGATACATTTTGCGAGTTAAACGAATAAATGCGTCTAACGGAGGTGTCATCCATTTATCCTTATGCCAAGCAATTTGAGTGAAAATCGGAGAGACGGATGACTTCAACCGGAATTCCCTCATTCTCCCCTCTTTAATATCTTTTTTGACAACCATTTCTGGCAATAGCGCAACACCTAGCCCGGCGATGACACATTGCTTGATTGCTTCTATACTGACAAATTCAATCTTATCTAATGGATATACTCCTGCAGATTTTAGTGAGTCTTCAAGCATCATTCGATAAGAACATCCCGTCTCTGTTAGCAACAGCGTTTCATTCTTAAGATCTTCTATTGAGAAGATTGAAGTAGGATGGTTGGGTGCGACAACCAGCTTTAGCTCCTCCTTAATAAGCTTTTCTACCCTCAAAGAACCCTCTGGTTTCACCTTATCCATAATAAAAGCAATATCTAATACGCCTTCCATAAGCTGCTTTCTCGCCATCTCATCCGAATGTGCCGGTTTAAATATCAGCTTAACTTTTGGAAATGCAGCCTTGAATTCTTTCAGAATTGGAGGTAATCGATAGGTGCACTGGCTTTCCTGAGCACCTATGATTAAAGTACCGTTTGGTTCTTCCTCCCCATTTGCGGACATTATTGCTTCTTCACTTAACCGAATCATCTCTTCAGCATATCGTTTAAACTGGTGCCCTGCCTCTGTTAATAGTAGTCGTTTGCCTAAACGCTCAAATAAGGGCGTGCCGATTTCATCTTCAAGGGCTTTAATTTGAGCAGTCACACTGGACTGTGCAAAATTCAACAGTTTAGCCGTCTGTGTAAAATTCAAATTTTCTGAAGCATGACGAAAAGTAATCAATTGTTTTATCTCCATAAGAACCGCCTTTTATAATCGTTTTTTTCGATTTAAACAATCAAAATAATCATCTTTATCGATTTTTAAATCCATTATAAGATAGAACTAATCAAGGAACAATTAGTATACAAAATCATCAAGAAAGAAGGAGAAATATAAAATGACAATAGCAGTCATAGATGGAGGAACCCGTCCCAATGGCAATGCAGAATTACTGACAAACCATATCATTCAAGGCATGAATGTGGAAAGAATTTACTTGAAAGATTACCAAATCCATTCAATTATAGACAAGCGTCATTCACCAGATGGCTTTCAGGACAGAAAAGATGACTATAATTCCATAATTGATCGTATTCTCCGACACGACATTATAATATTTTCTACTCCAATATATTGGTATAGTATGTCAGGATTAATGAAAAACTTTATTGATCGATGGTCGCAAACATTAAGAGACCCTAACTATCCTGATTTTAAAAAGAAAATGGCTGCAAAAAGGGCTTTTGTCATTGCGGTTGGAGGAGACGATCCAGCTATTAAAGGACTGCCGATGATTCAGCAATTTAAATACATCTTTGATTTCGTTGGAATTGAATTTGCGGGATATATTATTGGAAATGGGAATAAACCTGAAGACATCTATGAAGATATAGAGGCATTATTCAAAGCGGAACAACTGCAGAAAAAAATAATTAATTCTTAGGCTTATTTCGTTCATGTTATTGCTGGTAAAAAACTACAGTTAGAGCTAAAAGGGATAGCAGAATGTTATACTATCCCTCTTACATATCAAACCTCTTGTCTAATCCTTCAAATCACATGTTGAGATGAACTAACTAAATCTCCTACTGCTTTCACACGAATAAATAATGCATTTCCAGGCAAATAGGCAAGTGGAATATCCTCTATGGATACAATAGAGACAGTGCTTTCATCTGCTCCTGCTTTAATTGCTTCTTCTACAGCAGAGTTTTTTGCATCTTCTATAGCTTCGTTTCGAGTCATTTGATCTAAACTGTATATTTTTTCAACTTCTCCGCTAACCTGACCAAGTGCTGCACCGATTGCATTAGCTGCCTCATAGTGATCGGGCCGAATAACGTCTGAAACCCCTTTTAATGAATCTGCTACGATGATGCTTCCTCCTCCTGATAAAATAAGCGGGGCATCTTTAGAGCTTGTTTTCATCTGATCGATCGCTTCTTCTAGCATATATGTCATTTCTCCAAATACTTGTTCACAGAACGCAATTGGCAGATGTTCAACTTTTCCCTTGTGATCATTAAATGCACGGCCGATACGAGTGACAATATCAGAAGCAGTCATTTCGTCACCACCAAACAGAATCGCTTTTTTCGTTATTTCATAGCCGACACTATCCGGACCAATTGTAAAATGATCGTTTACTTCACGAATTCGAGTTCCTCCACCTAAGCCAATAGATAAAATATCAGGCATGCGGAAATTCGTATTCACTCCGCCAATGTTAACGGATAAAGAGGATTGTCTTGGGAATCCGTTCAATAAAACGCCAATATCACTTGTCGTTCCACCAACATCAAGAACCATTGCATCCTGCAAGCCTGAAAGATGCGCTGATCCACGAATGGAGTTAGTAGGGCCGCATCCCATCGTTAAAATCGGATAGCGAAGAGCGTATATTTCATTCATTAGTGTTCCGTCATTTTGACTGAAGTACATTTCTGCCTGAATACCAAGTTCTTTTAATGCCTTAGCGAAACCATTCACAATCATCTGTCCTGTCGCCATTAATGCCGCATTTAAAATTGTCGCATTTTCACGTTCTAACAAACCGATGCTGCCAATTTCATGAGAGAGTGATACTGGAATATCCCCAAGTTCCTCCTTCACCCATTTTGCAACCATTTGTTCCTGCTCTTTATTAACTGGAGCAAATACACCTGAGATAGCAATGCTTTCAGCACTATCTTTTATTTGCTTGCAGAATGCCGTCACTTCCTCGCGGTTCAGCTCGCTTATTAAGCGTCCATCAAATTCGTAGCCACCTGAAATAATTGTTGAAGCTACCTCAATTTCTCCACGCAAATCTTGCGGCCAATCCGTGAAAGGAGGGATAGAAGTTGTCGCTGGTCTTCCAATTCGAATGACAGCTACTTTATTGAGACGTTTTCGCTCAATGATCGCATTTGTACAATGAGTCGTTCCCAACATTGCATATTGAATATGGGAGCTTTCAATCTTACTTTCTTCAATTACTTTACTTATCGCATGAAATATTCCGCTTTCTACATCTTTTGTTGTTGATACTTTCACTGTATGAATCACTCTTAAATGTTCATCCAATAACGCAGCATCTGTGTTCGTACCCCCAACGTCTATTCCTAATCGAAACATTATGATCTCTCCTTTTGCAGCTCTTCCACTGATGTATAATCAAAATCATAGCCAAAATAGCGTGGCCCCGCAGTCTCTATTCCTTTTGGTGTTCTCCATTTGTTATGACACGGAAAAGCAACGACAGCTACACGAGCACCATATTTCATTCTCTCTGTTGTAATCGGAAAACCTGTTTCTGCATCTAACACAGCAATCAAATCAGGAGTAGTACATAACAGTTTGTCTCCTTCTTTTGCAATAAGATGCTCGTTTTGAAAATAGAGAGTGAAAGTTCTTCCATTATCGTTCCGAATTCCCTCAAATGTTGCCATTCCTCTTGTAAAGCCACCGCTTAGGCGACGTTCAATGTCAACAATTTTCCCTTCAAATAAACGATAGCCTTTTAATTCTTTCAGCATGCTATTCATTCTTTCTTGTTCCTTCACTTCATTATCTAATAAATATTCACCAATCCGCTCCGCTAATGAAAGCGTATTTGGAATAACAGAAGTTTTGACATCCCTTCCGAGCAGGCTATAATCGCAAACGGATGCGCTTCCTCCCATTTCAATTGTCAAAGCACGCGCCAGCCTTTCTGACCACACGCCATTTTTCGGATATAAAACAACTGCATTTCCTTTTTCATCAGCCATTGTCACGGGTGCTGGTTCGAAACCATCTAAATGAAATGTCACCATTTGTGCTTCTGGAAAAGCACGCCCCATTGCATCTGCATCTAACATTGGCAGTCCTTTTTTCGCTGCAGCGATGATAGGAAATAAAGAGTTAATTCCCCCGATTTCAATTGGCATGACTACATCCACTTTTTTACCTAATGCCTTTTCTAGCGTTTCTAATGGTGTTGTCACTTCTTGCTCTGAAGGTATTTTTTCAATCGTTACAGTTGGGGCACCCATCCCTGATACTGGCACTACTAATTGGTCATCTTTCAATTCATCCACTGTAATAACTTTGACAGGCCCATATTTACGAATGGCTTCTTTCGCCATCAATTTTCCAATATACGGATCACCGCCGCCGCCTGTTCCTAATACTGCCGCCCCTATTGCAATTTTTTCTACTGCTTGTTCATCTATATATCTCATTTTTCATACTCCTCATTTTCACTTTGATGTTTGCATCCTATTTTTGTTTCTTGAAAAACACCCCTAAAATTGTCTGTATAATAAACCCAACCAATATTCCGTCAAGGGGAGGGACCGTTGTAAGGGAAAATGCTTGTAACCCTGTTGGTGCAGCAGTCGTTAAATACGTTACGAGCATCCCTGCAACCCATGCAATGATCGACCGGATAACGACTGTCCGTGCTTCTAGTTTAAGCTTATATCGTTGAAACTCTTGCTTCACACAAAAGTATTCAGCTACATATATTCCGCTAATCGGAGCGATCACTATGGCAAGAATATTTAAAAACGAAATAAATTGATCATATATTCCAAGAACCGCTAGGATTGTGGCGATTACTCCTAAAATAACCGTTATCCATCCCTTTGAAATTTTAGTAAAAACCAATGAGAACCCAAGCGAAGATGAATATAAATTCGATGTATTTGTTGTCCATTGTGCAAGAGTTAGTACTAATACTCCTGGAATAGCCAATCCTAGTGCAATAAAGATTTTCATCATATCTTCTGTTCCCATTGCTTTTGACATTAAAATAGCAAGAATAATCATGAAGCTATTCCCAATAAAAATCCCCAAAAAGGTAGCAATCACTGCATCTTTTCTGCTTTTTGCCCAACGAGCAATATCCGGCTGCGTGGTTGCTCCGACAATCATAATACTAATAACTAGAGAGATCGCTCCGCCTAGGGTAAATCCGGCTGAATGAGGAATTGCCACTTGTAACGAGTAATTTTTTAGTGTTAAGAATAAAGTCAATAGCATTAAACCTAATAAAAGAGGGACAGACCAAACACTCAATTTTTCAATAGCTCGATACCCAATTATTGCAGTCGTCATCATTAATAAACCGCCAATTAAAGAAAGCACTTTTATGTTTACCGTTAAGTGAAACGCGTCGTGTAGAACCGTATGGGCGTTGTTTGCAAAAAATCCAACCTGTACACCAAACCAGCCCAATAATGAAATCCCAATAACAACGGAAAAAACTTGAGCTCCGTATTTTCCAAATACATATTTCGTAATCATTGAAGTTGATAAATTGGTGGAAGACCCAACAATTGCGCTGATCGTACATAAAATAGCGAGAATAAACGAACCGATACAAACAGATAAGATCGCCTGATTTAGCGGCATCCCCTTTGCCAATTCAGCACCTAAAATTACCGATGATAAGTCAACACCAATCGCTACTAACACCGAAAACATCGAAAACCAAGATCGACGTAATTCTTTCGGAACTGCCTCTCTTGCATAATCTGAAATAACTGCCTCCTCTTTCATACATGTAACCCCTTATCTATTAAATTTGTGTTAATCTCTTTGGTGCATATTCATACATATCCCATTCCAAAAGATGTTCCAAACCTGCTGAACACGTTGTTTAAATGTATGGTATTGATAGTAGTGCATTTCGAGAAATATCCCATCCATCAAGCAAAGGAATGATGCTGTTAAATCATCAATTGACTGTTTTTTAAGCTGCCCTTTTTCAATCCCTTCTGAAAAAATACCCTTGATCACATCACAAAGCGCCTCTTCCATTTCGCTAAAGATTTCTTTCACTTCATCATTCAAAGTAGGAGGCAGGAAAAAGGAAAGTTTCATGTAGGATGTTGTTTTCTCAGGTTGACTTAAATGATAATGACAGAGATCTTCTACAATTTGATAAAGCCTTTCTTTAACCCCCTTATTTGATGTTTGTTCAATTGCTTTAATCATATAAAGATAATAATCTTGCAATAGATCTTTATACACCGCCATAAACAAATCTTCTTTATTTTTATAAAAAGCATAGATGGACGGTGTTTTGATTCCCACCTCTTTAGCGATACTAGAGAGGGTTGCCCGATCATACCCTTTCTCCGCCAATTGCCTATACGCAACCGCTTTTATTTTATTTTTCGTCATCAACATCCCACCTAACTAATTTCGTTAGGTGAATTATACTAAGTTTTCAGAAGATAATCAACATTATATTTATAGGTTTTTAGGTATTTTTATAAAACAAAACAGCAGCATCCCCCTATACACATTCTGATTTCTCCATAAAAAAGCCCGCGTGTTTTGAAAGAAGATTCAACAAAACACGCGGGCAAATATTGACTTATTTATATTTTTAACTCCGAATAAAATGTACAGTACTATTCTCCTGTATAGACTATCTTTCCATCAACAATCGTATAAATAATAGGGGTCTCAGAAATATTTTTCGAATCAATTTTAGTAAGATCCTCTCCAAGCACAACCATATCCGCTTTCTTACCAGCTTTTAGAGAACCTAAGTCATTTTCGCGGAATATTTGATACGCCACATTCTTTGTATAAGACTGCAGCATTTCCTTCACAGTAAGCGCTTGATCAATGTTACGCACCAAATCATTATTCTGCTCTTCAGAATAAGGGCTGTTTCTTGTAACTCCCGTTTCTATCGCGTTCAAGGGGCGGTAATCAGGGGTAGGCGGATAATCGCTGCTGCTAGAAATCATTACCCCAGCATCCCACATTTCTCTAGCTGGATACATGGCTAATGCACGTTCTTCCCCTATCATTGCTTTTTCTAAGTCATAATACTGATCTTTATAAAACCAAAAGGGCTGCAAGCTGGCAATAACATTTAAATTTGCCATGCGGGAGATGTCATCTGCTTGAATAGCGCTAATATGAGTAATCGTGTGGCGGGAATCATGCTCTCCATTCTCCTTTTTAGCCAATTCAATGGCATCCATGCCCATTTTAACAGCTCCATCGCCGATTGCATGAATGTGCACTTGTATCTCTTCTTTGTCCAGCTCTGAAACCATTTTATTGAAGATATCCTCTTCCCAATTTGCATCCCCATGATGATGAGCGCCCATCCCGGCATTCTTAGTGTATGGTTCAACAAAGAGGGCCGTTTTCCCTTCCGTGACTCCATCCGCAAATAATTTTACTGTATTTATCGAAAGCCAATCGGAGTTGTACTTTTTACCAGCATCATGTATTTTCTTAGCTGCATCATCCGGCCCGGTTTCTGGTCCGAATGTAATTGCGTTGGCCACCCGCATTGTCAACTTGCCCTCTTTTTCTAATTCATTCATTACTTTTAAACTTCTGTCACTGCCTGACATATTCATTATTCCTGTCATGCCAAAGCTGTGCATTTCCTTTTGAAATTCTAAAATGGCCTCTTTATATTGTTCATCTGTTAAGGTAGACAAAGCCTGGACATCCGTGAGCAAATCCATTGCGCCTTCTCGTAAAACCCCTCGGGGAGAACCATCAGGATTACGCTCAATCATTCCACCTTTAGGAACTTCTGTATCTTTTGTAATTCCAGCTATCTCCAGTGCTTTGGAATTTACCCATACCGAGTGTCCATCGATAGAATAGAGAATGACCGGAATATTCGAAACGACCGCATCCAGATCCTCCTTCTTAGGGCCTGGATTCGTACCATCAGCCTGTTCATACGGCCCATTTACCCATCCATCCCCTGTAATGATTTTGGCATCAGGATTTTTCTCCCTAAAATCGGCAACTGCTTGAATATATTCTTCGTTGCTTTCAAGTTCTGTAAGATATACTTCAAAAAGTTTGGACGTCCATAAACCTGGTGGATGCGTATGCCCATCCATAAAACCTGGAGATACCATCTTTCCTTCGAGATCAATTACCTCCGTATCGTCCCCCACATATTTATCTACGTCAGAGCTGCTTCCTACAAACTGGATTTCTCCGTCCTTTATGGCAACCGCCTCAGCAAGCGGCTGATCTTCCTCCATTATGTAAACGATCCCATCTTTAAGAACGAGTGTGGCTTGATCATTAGATACCTCTACAGTATTTTTTTCAGTTGAATCTGTATCCTTTTTGGCGGTTACATCTGATTTTTCTGTACATGCGCCTAGCATGAATACGAACGGAATAAGGATGAAACTCAAAAAAAGCAGCTTATTACGCAAAATACGATTCATAAACATTTCACTCCTTATTATTTTTTTGGATATTATTAAGGCTACATCTCTAACTCTTCAAAGTCGATCTTTGGAGGTTCCTTTTTGAAGAAGCCGGTTGATATAATTAAATACAAAATACCAAGGAAAGCCCATATCAAACCTACAATAATTGAAATTAAATCAAGGCTGCTCCATAAATATATAATAAAGCCAAGTCCAATCAGGGGGCCGATCAAGTTTCCGAAGGTAAATCCAATTGTACGTTCTGCATTGGTTTTAAAAAAATTCACAATCACACAAATATTAACAAAACTAAATGCAGTAAATGCTCCCACATTAATGAGTGATGTTGCCATTGTTAAATCTAGAAAAAGAGAGGAAAGCGCCAGTAGGCCAATAAATAGAATATTTGGGACTGGTGTATTAAGTTTTGGATGAAGATATCCAAAAAAACGTTTAGGCAACACTTTATCTCTGCCCATCGCATATAACAGCCTTGATGCACTTACTTGAGCTGCTAAGCCGGAAGCAAATACTGAGAATAAAGCGCCAGCGGTGAAAATAGATAAGAAAAGATTTCCTCCAATCGTATAGGCGATTTCTGGAGAGGCTCCTTCAATATCATTAAACATAGATACGTCTGGGAAAAGGGATTGCATGAAGTAAGTAACCAAGAAGAAAAAGATTCCCCCTATTGATGCTACTAATATGATTGCCCTTGGGATTGTCTTTTTTGGTTCAATCGTCTCTTCTGAAAGTGTAGTAATTGCATCAAACCCGATAAAAGATAAAGCTAGGAGTGCAGCACCTGCAAAAAGGCCGGATATCCCCATGCTAGAGGGGAATAACTCGCTGAGAGAGATAAAAGATTCAGGACCTTTCATTATTGACCGTACATTTAGATAAATGAAAATTACCCCAATAATAAATTGAAAAGCGACAAGAAGCATATTTAACGAAGCCGCTAGCTTAACACCAAAAATATTTAATATGCTAATAACAAGAATAAGCCCTACAATCCAAGCCCAATCAGGAACTTCAGGCATGGCCGCAGATAAATAGATTTTGGCCAATAAGGCATTGATCATCGGCAAAGCTAAATACGCAAGAAAAGTAATCCATCCAGCAATTATTCCTAAATATGGATTCATAATATTTTTCGTGTATGTGTAAACGGACCCTGCTGTAGGATATTTTTTTACTAGCTTTCCATAGCTTAAGGCTGTAAAGAGGATTGCCGCAAAAACGACTATATATGCTGCTGGCACATGTCCTGAGGACACATCCGAAGCAATTCCAAAAGTATCAAATACAGCAAATGGAGACATATAAGCAATTCCAATTGCGACAACATGCTTTAATTTCAACCTTCGCTGAAGCTGATTTGTAACTTCCATATGAACACCCTTTTCCTCTAGGACTTTAAATTTATATTATTGCTCGCTTAAATGAATCCGCTTTCAATTTTAGCGGAGTCTTACTTAACAGCCTTCAATTGCTTTCCAATTAATTGAAGGCTGTTAAGTAGGGCTAATTAATCTAAGCTAACCCAAACGCTTTTCACTTCTGTGTAATTATTTAAAGCATACGATCCCATCTCGCGGCCGAATCCGGATTTTTTATACCCTCCAAAAGGAGCAGCTGCGTTGGTGATATTATAGCAATTAACCCATACAGTGCCTGCCTTTAATTTTCTTGAAATCGTATGGGCATTTTTTAAATTTTCCGTCCACAAACCTGCTGCCAATCCGTATGGGCTGCTGTTGGCACGCCGTACAACTTCATCGATACTCTTATAAGGCATCGCAGCTACAACTGGGCCGAAAATCTCTTCATTAGCTATGGTCATTTCATCTTGTACACCAGCAAATACGGTTGGCTTTACAAAATAGCCTTTGTCTGAGCTCTTCCCGCCGATTAAAAGATTCGCTCCTTCTTGTATCCCCTTTTCTATATAGGAGGTAACAATTTCTTGCTGCCTTTTAGAGACGAGAGGGCCCATTTCTGTTGACTCTTCCAATCCATTGCCTAGTTTTACTTTCCGGGCATAAACTACTAATCTATCCATTACCTGGTTATAAAGATGATCTGGTATAAACACCCTTGAGCCCGCACAGCATACTTGACCTTGATTTGCCATAATCCCGGAAAATACACCTGGTATCGCTTTATCTAGATCCGCATCAGGTAAGATAATATTCGGTGATTTGCCTCCAAGCTCCAACGTAACCCGTTTCATTGTGTTTGCTGCCTCTTTCATAATGGCCTGACCAACAGGTGTCGAACCAGTGAAAGCAATTTTATTTACTTTTGGATGTTTAACAAGCGCATTTCCGGCTATTTTTCCAAAGCCATTGAGAATATTAACAACCCCTTTAGGAAATCCCGCTTCCTCTATTAACTTAGCTAAATATAAAGCTGATAAAGGTGTTTGTTCAGCTGGCTTTAATATGATTGTACAGCCTGTTGCGAGAGCAGGCGCTATTTTCCATAGGGCCATCATAATTGGAAAATTCCAAGGAATAATCTGTCCAACTACACCGACTGGCTCATGGTGGGTATAATTTAAATGGGATGTTGAAATAGGAATCGTCTGGCCAGTCATTTTTGTCGTCCAGCCTGCAAAATATCTAAGCTGTTCGATGGCGTTTGGCAAATCGCCAGTCAGCATTTCTTTAATTGGCTTGCCATTGTCTAACGTATCGAGCTCGGCTAGCACCTGTATATCCCGTTCCATTAAATCAGCTAATTTATGCATCAGTTTCGATCTTTCTGAAGAGGAAATATTCGGCCATGGCCCCTCTTCAAAAGCTCTGGAAGCAGCTTCGACAGCTAGATGAACATCCTTTTCTGATGCGGCATATACAACTGCTAATGCTTCTCCCGTCGCAGGATTTATCGTTTGAAAAGTCTCCCCTTCAACAGATTCAACCCATTCTCCATCGATAAATAATTTTTTTGGTCCTTTTAAAAACTCAACCACTTTCGGGTGCAATTGAACTATGTTCTCTATCACTTGAAACGCCTCCATATTATCTGTCATTACCTCTTAAAGCTTTTTTGAAAAGGCGGCTAAAGAATCATCTACAATATTAATCATTCGCTCCAATTCATTGTCCGCAGTAATGAAAGGCGGTGCAATTGCGATAATATTCATCCCTGGTTCAAAATCAAACGGCCTGATCAATAAGCCCCTTTGATAAGCTTCATCTACAACACTGACTGACGCTTTAACAGATTCATCGAAAGGGATACTTTTATCAGGATCTTTCATTAAATCAAATCCAGCTAGTAATCCTTTTACTCTGGTTCCTGATACGAATTCATATTTATCTTCTAAATAACGCAGCCCGTTTTCTAATTGTTCCCCTAATATTTGGGTTCTTTCAATTAAGCCGTCACGTTCTAAAATTTCAATATTTTTTAAGCCTACTGCACATGCCGTTGGATGTCCACTGTAAGTGAATCCATGTGCAAGCATCCCATCAAATGACGCAAAGGCATCTCTAATTTTCTCTCTCATCACTACACCGCCGAGCTGGATGTATCCACTAGTGATCCCCTTTGCAATGGACATAAAGTCAGGAACCACATCCCAGTGATCCACTCCAAACATTTTGCCCGTGCGTCCAAAGCCACAAATAACCTCGTCAGCAATGAGATGGATATCAAACTCATCACATAGTTTTCTAACTGCTTGAAGATAGCCATCAGGGGGAATATGTACGCCGCCAGCCCCTTGAATGGGTTCCAATATAACAGCAGCAACCTTATCTTTGCCCAGCTTTTCAATGATGCTTCTAATACATCCCTCATACTCTGGATGATTCTTGTCACCAAGCTCACATTCTGTCAGATGCGCTTTAGCATTGACAATATCAGGGTCAGTTGATCCTGAAAATTCACGGTAAACCTCTATACCCGTAGCCCTTTGTGCTGCTACTGTTACACCATGATACCCTCTCTTTAGCGAAATAATCGTTCTTTTTTCTGGATATCCTTGTAATTGCCAATAAAACCTTGATAGTTTAAATGCCGTATCATTTGATTCCGACCCTCCAGAAGTGAAGAATACTGTATTTAAATCTCCCGGTGTTAATAAAGCAATTTTTTCGGCCAAACGAACGGTTGGCTCATTCGCATAGCCATAAAATGCTGAAGCATACGCAACATTTACCATCTGATCGTAAGCAGCTTCAGCCAACTCCTTGTTTCCATGTCCTAAGTTTACATTCCAAAGCATGGAAACCCCATCAATATATTTTTTTCCGCTCATATCATGGAGATAAATTCCTTCTCCACCTGTAAAAATAAGTTTCGGGCCAGTCTGTGCCTGTAATTTTGGATTTGTGGATGGGTGAAGGAGATGCTTTCGATCTAAATTGGAAAGTTCAACTGCCAATGATTCGTAATTTTCATTTCTAATCGCTTGTTTCATTTTCAATCAGCCCCCAGTAAAAATATTCTTATAAAAGTCCGTTTAAACAAAAATTGGAAGTTATTGGGTCGTTGCAAGTTTTAAAATGGTATACAGGAGAACATTTGCCCCCTTCTCAATATCATCCTCAAGAGTCAATTCTTTTTCATTATGGCTTATCCCGTTAATACTAGGTAAAAAAATCATCCCAGTATCAGCTATTTTACTTATATATTTTGCATCATGTCCGGGGCCGCTAAATAATCTTGCCTTTGAATACCCCAACAGGTCTGCCGCTTCACTAATAGCTTCCATGACATCGGAGGAAAATAGTACGGTATCAGAATGCCAGTCCGTTGAAATGGTAACCTCTACATTATTCATTACGGCAATGGTACTTAGCTGCTCTCTTAGTCTATCGATTGCACTGGCTCTTACTTCATCATCCTCATGCCGTACGTCAATCATAAACTCAACTTCACCTGGAATAACATTCGTAATATTCGGTTTGACATTAAGTTTTCCTACTGTTGTTTTTAAACCTTTCATTTCATTTGTTATTTCATAAACTTTCGTAACCATTTTAGCGGAAGGTGCCAGTGCATCTTTGCGGTTTTCCATCGGAGTGGGTCCAGCATGATTCGTTTCACCTACTACCTTTACATTCAGCCAGCTTATTCCTTGAATTCCTTCAACAATTCCAATTAACTTATTCTTATTTTCAAGGATGGGGCCTTGTTCCACATGGAGCTCGATAAAGTTTTTGATATTTCCCAATCTGTGCTTTTCTTCACCCATGTATTGGATTTTTAATAGTGCCTCTTGAAATGAAATGTCTTTATTATCCTTTGCGCTATAGATAAAGTCTTTTGTAAATTCACCTACAACACCGCCAGATCCCAGCATCGGCGGCTCAAAGCGGGCACCTTCTTCATTTGTAAAATTAACAATTTCAATCGGATAGTCGGTCTCAATATTATTCTCATTAAGGGTACGGATCACTTCTAAAGCAGTTAAAACACCTAATACTCCATCAAAGCGTCCGCCGCAAGGCTGTGTATCTAAATGTGATCCAACTGCTACGGCTGGACAATCCTTGCACTTTCCTTTTCTTCTTCCGTAAATATTTCCAAAGTCATCCACTCGAACTTCTAACTTCTCATCTTGCAGCCATTGAACAAATATGTTTCTCATCTCTTTATCTTCTTCTGTTAAAGCTAGCCGGTTTAACCCCCCATTTTCTAATGTTCCTATGGAAGAGCTTACATTAATCGTATCTAGTAAACGCTTTCTATTCACTCTAAGTTTGGTTGTCTCCATTCACTTACCTCCTCAATCAATTATTAATGCAATTTTTATGCCAAAATGAAATTCATTGAAAAACCCTAAAGGTATTTGACTATTAATCTGAAAATTTATAATATAGTAATTATTGTGAATCGGGTTCGATTCAATCCGAACCGAAAACGAAGCAATACGCAATCGATCATGCTTTGGGGGCGTTAGTATGAGCAAAAAGTTTTTTGAGGATAAACATTTTCACCAGATGTTTAATTATCTTAAAGATGGGATCTTTATTGCTGACCATAATGGCGTCGCTCTATGGATTAATGACACAAGCTCGAAACAAATGGGGGCGCCGCGCTCCAAGGTTATTGGCAGAAGTGTAACCAACCTTGAAAAAGATGGCCTTTTCACCCCATCCATTACAAATATTGTGTTAGAAAAAAAAGAAACAGTGACAAAAGTCCAAACATCTAAAGGGCGGCAATACTTGGCCACTGGCTACTTTGTTGAAATCAAAGAAGATAACACCAAGTATGTCCTTGTCAATGTGAAAGATATAACGGATACTGTCAGATCCTCCCTTCAGCTTGAAAAGGCTGAAATACTTCTCCAAAAATATTGGGATGAGCTCCAAGAAATGAAGCTCAAAGAAACGGAAAAGAAAAACAATCAAATGATTATTGGCAATAGCAAAAGACATGAGGAGATATTAGATTTAATCGGAAGAATCGCATCACTAGATGTAACGATCCTCCTTACAGGGGAGACTGGTGTCGGCAAAAGCATGATTGCTTCAAGGATCCATCGAAAGAGCAATCGATCTGATAAACCTTTTATTCAAATAAATTGTGGGGCAATTCCAGAAACCCTGCTAGAATCTGAACTATTCGGCTATAAAAGAGGGGCCTTTACTGGAGCAAATAGCAGCGGGAAAATTGGGTTAGTGGAAAAAGCAAATGGAGGCACTCTATTTCTTGACGAAATTGGAGAATTGCCATTGACCCTGCAGCCAAAGCTTCTTCAATTGGTTCAGGAAAAATCATTTTTCCCTATTGGTTCCACTGACCTAAAAAAGGTAGATGTACGAATTATTACGGCTACCCACCAAAACCTTCTAGAAATGGTCCAAGAAAAGCGATTTAGAGAGGATTTATACTATCGTTTAAACGTTGTTTCAATTCAGATACCTGCGCTAAGAGAAAGAAAGGATGATATTATTCCCCTTGTTTTTCATTACCTTGAACGATTCAAAGCAAAGTATCGAAAATCATCTGTCTTAGGAAAAGAGCTAATTGATTATCTGCAAAATTATAGCTGGCCAGGCAATATTCGAGAATTAGAGAACATGATCGAACGTTTAGTTGTCACCGCAAAATCAAACATCATTGATAAAAGCGATTTATCAGAAAAGGTATTGAGGGAAGTGCAAAAGGAAAGTGATTTTCCTCTGAACCTAAACGGCCAAAGCCTTCCTGATTATATCGAGGAAATAGAGAAGAAGTTAATTATTGAAGCAAAAAAAGAACATACATCTACTAGGAAAGCAGCTAAAGCGCTTGGAATAACCCAATCCTCATTTATAAGAAGACTGCAAAAGTATAATTTATTAACTTAAGTGAAGTGATTCGCAACCGGTTCAGTTATTAGAAAATTCCATTCATTCTGTAAATAAGTGATTTGATAGCCCAAAATTGGCATATAGAGAGTCTATATCTCTGCTTATTCTTGGCATGGAACTTGCATCAGAAACTTAGTAAATATAGTTTAGGCGGGAGTTTTTTAAAGCTCTGCCAACAATTACGATGATTACTGAGTTTAGGGGGATAAACATGGTATTAACAATCAAAGGTACACCAAAAAAAGATGGTTTTAGAATGCCTGGAGAATTTGAAAAACACAAGGGAACTTGGATGCTTTGGCCAGTTAGAACAGATACATGGAGAGCTGGTGCCAAGCCTGCACAAAGAGTATATGTTGAGGTTGCCAAGGCAATTGCACAATTTGAACCTGTTACTATGTGTGTACGACCTGAACAATTCGAAAATGCTCGTGCCCTTTTACCGGAACACATCCGCGTAATAGAAATTTCTTCTAATGATGCCTGGATGCGCGATATCGGTCCAACCTTTGTTAAAAATGATCTCGGTGAGGTTCGCGGGATTGACTGGGGATTTAATGCTTGGGGCGGAATTGATGAGGGATTATATTTCCCTTGGGATTTAGATCTCCAAGTAAAACGAAAAGTATTGGAAATCGAGCAAATTGACCGCTATGATGCAACCGACTTTATTTTGGAAGGCGGGGCTATTACCGTAGACGGTGAAGGTACATTAATCACGACTGAGCAATGTGTCTTAAATAAGAATCGAAATAAAAATTTAACGAAGGAGGAGGTAGAAGAAAAACTTATTGAATACCTAAATGTAGATAAAATCATCTGGCTAAAGGATGGACTGGTCGGAGATGAAACAGATGGGCATGTGGATGAGGTTTTATTTTTTGTTAAGCCTGGTGAAATTGCCTTGGGCTGGACTGATGACCCGACTCATCCACAGTTTTCAGTACTCCAGGATGCTTATGAGCGACTAAAGGATACAACTGATGCAAAAGGCAGAAAGTTAAAAATACACAAGATACAGATGCCTAAACAAATTACATTAAGTGAAGCAGAAAGCTTTGAAATTGATTACTCTAGACATAGTTACGAACGTTCATCAGATGTAACCTTTATTTCTACTTATATTAATTGTTATTTATGTAACGGAGGCGTTATTTTGCCCACATTTAATGACCCTCAGGATGAGCATGCTGTTGCAGCTTTTCAACAAATTTTCCCAGACCGCAAAATTGTTACTGTTAACACTCGTGAAGTCTCAGTCGGCGGGGGAAATATTCATTGTATCACGCAGCAGCAGCCCTTGCCTTAAGAAAAGCGAAAGTATATTAGGGCTAGATTCTTTTTAAACTCTTGAAAAACTTATACCTATCTTTTTAAAAATCATTGAGCTGAATTTTAAATCATTCAGCTCTTTTTTTATGAGATTCTCCAAAAAAACCGGTTACAAATAATAGTTGGCACAATCCTTGCATTGTACTTATACAGAAAGAAGAAAACAATTCCGTATTTTCGAAAAGTAGGTTTCATATGAAACAAAGTTTCTGTAAATTAAATTTTTTTATGAGGAGAGAATCATAATGATCACTAATGAACGTACTTATCAAGAATTAGTGGAGCTGGACAAAAAACACTTTCTGCATCCGACATCCCCTATTCAGCAACAGCAAGAATGTGGTCCAGCCTTTATTTTCTCAAAAGGAACTGGTGTATACCTCGAAGATGTTCATGGGAAAAAGGTGATTGACGGAATGTCCTCTCTTTGGAATGTAAATATTGGACATGGAAGAAAAGAGCTCGGGCTTGCAGCCATGGAACAAATGAATAAGTTAGCCTTTAGCTCATGTTTCGCGACATTCAGCAATGAACCTGCCATTCGATTAGCTGCAAAAATAGCCGAAGTCGCTCCCGGGGATTTACATGCAACCTTTTTTACATCTGGAGGATCAGAAGCCAATGATACAGCTTATAAGTTAGCAAGGCATTATTGGATATTAAAAAGGCAGCCAGAGAAAAAGAAAATAATCTCTCGAATAAAGTCCTATCATGGGGTTGCAATGGGAGCAACTAGTGCTACAGGGCTAAAGCCCTTCCGAGATTTTACTAATTCCTTAGCACCAGATTTTTATCATACGGATAATTTCTCGGCACAAGCGCTAGAGGACGTAATTATTTCTGAAGGACCTGATACAATTGCTGCCTTTATTGCAGAGCCTGTACAAGGAGCGGGTGGGGTTCATATTGCTCCTGAGGATTACTTTAAAAAAGTTAGAACTATTTGTGATACGTACAATATTCTATTTATCACGGATGAAGTCATTACCGGTTTTGGCCGAACAGGAAAATACTTTGGAATTGACCATTACGGGGTTGCACCCGATCTAATGTGTTTTGCAAAAGGAGTGACTAGCGGGTATGCACAGCTTGGCGGAGTTGTCATTTCTAAAAAGATATATGAAGATTTTAAACGCTTATCAACTGGGACACTCTTACATGGCTATACTTATAGCGGTCATCCAATGGCGTGTGCGGTAGCCTTAAAGAATATTGAAATAATCGAAAATGAAAACCTAATCGAAAACGCAAAAAATATGGGAGAGGAATTGCTTAAAGGTTTTAGATGGATCGAAGGAGAGAGAGAGATTGTTGGAAATGTTAGGGCGTTAGGGCTGATGGGTGCTATTGAACTGAATAGCCAGCAGCTACCATCGGGACCTGTTGCCCCTCTGGTTGTAAATGAAGCAGCCAAGCAGGGACTCATTTGCCGATCTGTCGTTTTCGATGGGATGGATATCCTTGTATTTGCTCCACCTCTTTCAATTAATAAGCAGGAGATTGATCGTTTAGTAGAAATTATTGACCGTGCAATTTTTACAGTAGAGAAAATGTAATAAATAGCTATTTCAATATAAACTTTTCTTATTAAGAAATTTGGCTGGTTCAATCATTTGGAGGTTATATACTAATGAAAAAACATCATTTGTTTATCAATGGAAAGTGGGTAGAAGCGAAACATTATATTCCCTTACTCTCTCCATACAGCAGAGAACTGATCGCTGAAATCCCAAGTGCGACTGTTGAAGAAGTCCATTCAGCTATCGATGCAGCATACAAAGCAAGAACAATTATGACTGAAATGCCAAGCCACCAGCGGGCCACAATCCTTGAAAATCTCGCTCACCTATTTGAAACACACTTTGATCAAGCTGCTGAGATTCTTGCTCTAGAAGCGGCCAAACCACTAAAAACCGCTAAAGGAGAAGTGGCAAGAACCATTCAAACTTATAAATTTGCTGCTGAGGAAGCGAAAAGAATCAGCGGGGAAACGATTCCACTAGATGCAGCTCCTGGCGGTGAAGGGAGATTTGCTTACACTGTTAAAGAACCACTTGGAGTTATTGGAGCTATTACTCCTTTTAACTTTCCAATGAATCTCGTTGCCCATAAAGTTGGCCCTGCCATAGCTGCTGGAAATACAGTTGTATTAAAGCCCGCAAGCCAGACGCCTCTTTCCGCCTATTTTCTTGCTGAGCTTTTACAGAAAGCCGGGTTGCCGTCAGGTGCTTTTAATGTGGTAACCGGAAGCGGTGCAGTCGTTGGCGAAAAGCTAATTTCAGATGATCGAGTAAAGAAAATAACGTTTACAGGCAGCCCTGAAGTAGGAATTGGCATTCGAAATAAGGCTGGGCTAAAACATGTGACCCTTGAGTTAGGATCCAATGCGGCGCTCATTATAGATAAAAATATCGATATCGACAAAGTCATTCAGCGCTGTGTTGAAGGTGCCTTTAGTTTTCAAGGCCAGGTTTGTATTTCCCTTCAAAGAATTTATGTCCATAAGGATAGCTATGCCACCTTCATTGAAAAATTTGTTAAAGCAACACAACAATTGAAAGCGGGTGATCCATTAAATCCTGACACAGATGTTTCTGCTTTAATTCATCCTAAAGAAGTGGAAAGAACGCTTGACTGGATTTCAGAGGCAAAACAAAATGGGGCAACCGTAGCGGCGGGCGGAATCAATGAAGGCAATATTCTCCTCCCTACCGTTTTATTAGGGGTGGATCCTGCATCAAAGGTATCATGCCAAGAGGTTTTTGCTCCAATCGTTTTAATAAACAAAGTCGACTCTGTTGAGGAGGCGATTAAATTTGTTAATGATTCCCGTTATGGGCTGCAGGCTGGCATTTAC
Organism: Cytobacillus sp.; assembly: GCF_032154635.1. Taxonomy (GTDB): domain Bacteria; phylum Bacillota; class Bacilli; order Bacillales; family Cytobacillaceae; genus Cytobacillus. The sequence continues at coordinate 102,579 of NZ_JALDXW010000007.1, forward strand.
ACAGAGAATATCCACACAGCTATGCAGGCAGCAAAGACTTTCCATGTTGGCGGAGTCCTAATTAATGATATACCAACCTTCCGTGTGGATCACATGCCATATGGCGGCGTAAAAGAAAGCGGTGTAGGTCGCGAAGGGATTAAATATGCAATCCAAGAAATGACAGAGCTAAAGCTAGTAATCTTTAATAATAATTAATGAAATGGAGGTTTTTCAAATGATTATTGGCGTACCAAAGGAAATTAAAAATAATGAAAATCGTGTAGCACTAACTCCAGCTGGTGCTATGAGCCTTATTAAGGCTGGACATACAGTAGTTATCGAGAGCAAAGCGGGGCTAGGGAGTGGATTTGGGGACGAGTCCTATCAAGAGGTTGGAGCTGCTATTGAAGCTGACGCTGCGAAAGTTTGGGCAGATGCAGAAATGATTATGAAGGTCAAGGAACCCATTTCAAGTGAATACAAATATTTCCGTAAAGGTCTTATCTTATTCACTTATCTTCATTTAGCTGCGGAACCTGAACTGACAAAAGCACTGGTGGAAAAAGAAGTAACAGCTATTGCATATGAAACGGTTCAAGTAGGAAACACGCTTCCGCTCCTTACTCCTATGAGTGAAGTAGCTGGAAGAATGTCCGCCCAAATTGGTGCACAGCTTCTGGAGAAAACAAAGGGCGGGAAAGGTATTCTTCTTGCAGGTGTCCCAGGCGTTAAGAGAGGAAGGGTAACGGTCATCGGCGGCGGAGTTGTAGGAACAAATGCTGCAAAAATTGCCATGGGTCTAGGAGCAGATGTAACAATTATCGATTTAAGTCCAGAGCGGTTGCGTCAAATCGATGATATCTTTGGCAACCAGATCCAAACACTTATGTCTAATCCTTTCAATATTGCTGAAGCAGTGGCCGATTCTGACTTAGTAATTGGAGCTGTACTCATCCCAGGCTCAAAGGCACCAAGACTTGTGACAGAAGAAATGATCAAATCAATGGAAACAGGTTCCGTAGTTATTGATGTCGCTGTTGACCAAGGCGGGATAATTGAGACTGCTGACAGAGTTACTACTCATGATAACCCAACATATACTAAGCATGGCGTTATCCATTATGCAGTAGCAAACATGCCGGGAGCCGTCCCGCACACATCAACGATTGCCCTTACAAATGCGACAGTACCATACGCGTTACAAATTGCCAACAAAGGTGTAAAGAAAGCATTGACTGAGAATCCAGCGCTCGCCGCAGGACTAAACACAATCAATGGTGAGGTCACATACGAAGCGGTTGCAAAAGATCTCGGTTACGAATATGTGCAGCCACTGGAAATATTAGCGAAGGAAAAGGTTGCAAGTAGTGGGAGTCTATAGATCTACTTAATGTTATGCATTTTAACAAAAGGGGCCCTTTGAGGGTCCCTTTTGCCAGTATCATTATCAACAAGGCATATAATAGGAGGCTTATATTTTTATTATTTAACCTTTCCGTTTACAGTTATTCAAAGAGCAAAAGCTGCCAAAAATTTGGTGACTCGATAATAATTCAAATAAATTATTCTTTTTCTTTAAAGATTTTAACAACATTCACTACAAGCACCTTAGCAATAGAATAGGCTGGGATAACAAAGATAATCCCGATAATCCCCATAAAGTTACCTGCTGTTAAAATCAATACTATGATTGTTAACGGATGGATTTTTAGCGTTTTCCCCATAATATTAGGAGAAATAATATTGCCTTCAATTTGTTGAGCAACTAACATGACAATTGCTACGTAAAGAGCCATTACAGGGTCTTGAAATAATGCTACAAGGAATGCAGGAATCACTGCAATATAGGGCCCTAAGAACGGAATCACGTTTGTAAACATTCCGAACATCGCTAAAACTAGCGAATAGTTTAGACCAATAATTAAGTAGCCGATGTACAAGAGGATTCCAACAATTACACTTACAAGCATTTGACCTTGTATATAAGTTGCAATGGTCTTGTCCATTTCTTTTAATATGTTTTTTACATGTTCCCTTTTAGATTGCGGAAATAAAACTGCCACACTCGGTGCAAAACGATGACTGTCTTTTAGCATATAAAATAAAACAAAAGGAACAAGCACAAGATAAATAATTGTATTAATTAACCCGCCAATTAATCCAAAAACACTAAGGATTCCATTTGCGATATTCCCTACATTGGATTCTAGTCTTGATTCTAACTCAGCGCTCGCTGTCAGCAATGCCTCTTGAACAAAATCTGGGAAAGTAGACCGATTTTCTTGAACATATTTAACCCAATCCATTACAGTAGAAACCATGGCCGGCAAATTAGCTACAAATCGATCTAATTGGTCATTGATAACCGGCCCAACCAATCTTATAATGCCAAAAACAAACAAGATGATGACAGCATAGGCAATTAAAATAGCAATCCATCTTGGCACTTTCTTCTTTTCTAGCCACACAACTAATGGCCTGCATAAATAAAATAAAATACCTGCTACGACAAACGGGAGAAAGATTGTTTTAAGCAAAACTACAATGGGTGTTAATATAAACTGATTCTTATTTAATAAAAACACAATGATTAAAAATAGGATAATGGCAACCATACTTTTAAACCATCTTTTTTCTAGCATCGACATATACCATTCTCACTTCCTAATACTGCTAAAATTTCCCTCTCTAAAATATTACAATTAATTAGCTGAAATTCCAATCAAAAAAGCCATTTCCCGTGCATACAGAAAATTGGCTTTTTAATTCTTATTTTCCTATTTCTTCAGCTAATAATATATTGATATACTTTCCCTGATCTTCATTCTTTTCCAGTAAGGTTTCTTTTATCCTCCAATTGCCTGACAATATTTGTTCAATCCATGATAATTGTTCATTATTCACCTTTACTTTTTCAATTCCTTTTTCTGACTGATTGTATTCATTTTCTGTAATAGTAAACCTTAGCTTTAGAAGATTTTTCAACCCGTTCATTGTAACAAATTTTATTTTATAGCCGTCTTGGATGATTGATTTGAATGCTCCAAAATCTTTATCGGCTAGGGTAACTAATCCTTGAAAGTCTAATTCCGGGTATAGATTTTGCCATTCTTCAATCTCTTTTTTATATGTACGATCCAATAATTCTGTATTTGAAACACGGTCACCGCGAAGTGTTTCAATCAAAAAGGCCTCCATTAAATTTATTCGATGAACATGAATTTGTCCCACAAAATCATTCCTTCCCTTTGTATCTGCAGTACTAGATTATAATAAATACCTCAATTATCCTGCCAGCAACTCATACTAAATGACAGGCAACAAAATGATTAGGCTCTGTCTCTTTCAATTCTGGAGCTATTTCTTTGCATTTTTCGATGGCCCACGGACATCTCGTATGAAACTTGCAGCCAGATGGGGGGGTAGCAGGGTTTGGTATATCGCCTTTTAATAAAATTCTCTGCCTTTTTATCGTTGGGTCTGGGATCGGTACGGCTGATAACAACGCTTGGGTATAGGGATGAAGAGGGTTATCAAATACTTGATTACGAGATCCCATCTCCATTATTGAACCTAAGTAAAGCACTCCAACCTTCGATGCAATATGCTCCACTACACTTAAATCATGAGAAATAAATAAATAAGTTAAATGTTTCTTTTCCTGCAAGTCGATAAATAAGTTAATAATCTGTGCTTGGATTGAAACATCCAATGCTGATACCGGTTCATCTGCAACGATAAAATCAGGTTCCATGATGATTGCACGCGCAATGCCAATTCGCTGCCGCTGACCACCGCTAAACTCATGAGGAAATCGATCAATATGATAGGGAGCAAGTCCGCAAACATCCATTATTTCTAATACTTTTTGACGTATTTCACTTTTCGAAGCAATGCCATGGTCAAGCAAGGCCTCCCCGATTGCGTCCCCTATGCGTATTCGAGGGTTTAGTGAACTAAATGGATCCTGGAAAACGAATTGAAAGTTTTTTCGATTTTCACGCAGTTCGGATTTTGATTGCTGATATATGTTTTTCCCCTTATAAATGACGGCTCCATCAGTAATATCCGTTAATCGTAAGACACTACGGCCAATGGTACTCTTGCCGCTTCCAGATTCTCCTACAAGACCAAAGGTTTCTCCTTTAGCTATCGTAAAGCTTACATCGTCAACCGCTTTGACAACAGAATGATCGTTTTTAAATAGGGAGAAGGAGGAATCCTTGTAATACTTCTTTAAATTTTTTACATCTAAAAGGGGTTCACCTGTTAGACTCATGATAACGCACCCTCACTTTTGTCGTATAACCAACAAGATACTTGGTGATCATGATTCACTTTACTATTTTCAGGGAGCTTTCTCCTGCAAATATCCATTCTATGTTCACATCGCTCAAAAAAATAGCAGGACGGTTCTAAACCTATTAAATTAGGAATCTGGCCTGGAATGGAATAAAGCCTTTTGTTTCGCTGATTAATAATTGGCTTGGATTTTAGGAGCCCCTTTGTATAGGGATGTTTTGGATCTTTAAAAATCTCGAATACGGTACCTTCTTCAATCACTTTCCCTGCATACATAACAACGACATAATCAGCCACCTCTGCTACAACACCTAGATCATGTGTAATTAATATCATCGACATATTTCGTTCTTCTTTTATATTTTTCAGCAGGTCAAGAATTTGTGCCTGTATCGTTACGTCTAACGCTGTTGTAGGTTCATCGGCAATGATTAGCTTAGGATTACAGCTTAAAGCGATGGCAATCATAATTCTTTGCTGCATGCCACCACTTAATTGATGCGGATAAGATTTAAAAACCTCTTCACTTCTTCCAATGCCAACTAATTTTATCAACTCAACGGCCTGCTTTTTTGCCTGATTCTTCGTTAATAATTTATGTTCAATCAGCGGCTCCATAATTTGTTCGCCAACGGTTAAGACAGGATTCAAGGATGTCATCGGTTCTTGGAAAATCATCGAAATTTCATTGCCCTGAATTTTTCGCATATCTTTTTTTGACGCACGAATTAAGTCCTTTCCTTCAAACCATACTTCACCATCTACGATTTTTCCGGGAGGGCTGGAGATCAGCCCCATAATCGACATGGCTGTAACACTTTTTCCACAACCCGATTCACCAACGATACATAAGGTTTTTCCTTTACGTAATGAAAAACTTACATGATTTACTGCTTCAACAACGCCATTTTCCGTAAAAAAGTGAGTACTTAAATTCTTTACATTTAAAATTGCATGATCTTCCACATCTGTCACCTGCTTTTCATTTTTGGATCAATCGCATCCCTTAGCCCATCACCAAGCAAATTAATACTTATCACTGTTACAAATATAGCCAGGCCCGGCGGAATCCATAGCCATGGACGGTTTTGGAAATCGACTAAGGAATTTGCTGAATTAATCATATTTCCCCAAGAGGCGGTAGGCGGGACAACCCCTAATCCGAAATAACTTAATACAGATTCGCTCAAAATTGCCCCACCGACATTTAATGTTCCAGCAACAATAACTAAAGGGAAAGTGTTTGGCAGCAGGTGAATAAATAATTTACGCGAATCCCTCAGCCCTAATGCCTCTGTTGCCTGCATAAATTCCCTCTCACGCAAGCTTAGAATTTGGCTTCTTACGAGACGTGCAAGCCCCGGCCAGCCGATAAAACTTAACAGGATCATAACGATATATAGTCGATATTCGGCAGGAACCTTCCACTCTGACATTACTGCGGTCATAATAAATAACAAAGGAAGGTTAGGAATTGTCATCAAAACATCTGCCATCCGCATGACTATTTGATCAACTATTCCTCGATAAAAGCCTGCAAGAACACCAAGCACTGTCCCAATCGTCACCGATAGAATCATTGACCCTAAACCAACAGTTAATGATATTCTTCCTGCCTCCATTAACCTCGTAAATACATCTCTGCCTAATTTATCTGTTCCAAGCCAATGTTCAGAGCTAGGAGGCTGGTTGATGTATGCTGCATCTACTCGCGAGTTAGCATATTTGGAAAAAAGCGGACCAAATATACAAATTAATAGGATTAAGACTAGAAACCAAAATCCCAGCATAGCCATTTTATTTTTCATTAAACGGTGCAGTACTTGGGTCCATAACGAAGATTTCTTATAACCAACTACCTTCTTTACACCACCTCTAATTAGCTCCATCGACATGTACTACCTCCTATTTCAAACGTACACGCGGGTCCGCAATGCCATAAAAAATATCCGCGATTAGATTGCTGATTACCGTCAGCAGGGCGATAAACATAGTGAAGCCCATTAGTAATGGGTAATCTCTAACAGTAAAAGCCTGCATATATATAGCACCGATTCCTGGATAATTAAAAATCTGTTCTGTAATAATAGCACCACCAAATAATGCAGGTAACTCAAAGGCAAATAACGTGATGGCTGGAAGCATTGCATTACGGAATGCATGTTTATAAATAACTGCTTTTTCTTTCAGACCCTTTGCTCGTGCAGTTCTAACAAAGTCTTGTTTAACAACCTCAAGCATGTTCGTTCGAAAATAGCGGGTTAATCCCCCAACACTTAACATCGTTAATACAAGCACAGGAAGAAGCATATGCTCTCCTATATCAAAGATATACTCCCATCCAGTATAATTACTTCCGGTCGTAATCATTCCACCAGCTGGAAGCCAGCCTAAATCAACAGCAAAAATTTTTATTAAGATTAATCCTAGAAAGAAGGAAGGGGTCGCCATTGCTGCAAAAACAAGAACTGTAATGATAGAGTCAAAAAGTGAATACTGACGTGTCGCTGAAATAACTCCGATTATGATGGCCACAAGCCAGGTAATAATTAAAGATGCAAGTGCAACAAAAAAGGAACTCCATATGTAATTCCCTAAGACTTCCGTAACTGGCCGCTGAAACTGCATAGAATAGCCCAAATCCCCTTGGAACAAATTCCCTAGCCAAGTGATATAACGTGTTACAAGCGGCTGATCCAGTCCATAAAGTTCCTTTAGCTCCGCTTTCCTTTCCGCAGTTAAGTTGGGATCTGTATCAACAAAATCTCCCGGAACAAGTGAGTAAAGCAAGAAGATAAGAACGGAAGCCCCAATTAGTGTTGGAATTAAGTAAAGAATCCTCTTGATAAAATACCCATTCAATTTTTGAGCCTCCTTACATTGGAGAAAGGGAACATTTCTACAATTTTTTGCTCCCTTTCTTTAAAATAAGATTACTTAACTCTATCAAGAGCCCTGATCATCGCTTTACATCAACGATTTTTAAATGGGGCAAACTTGGAGAAATTCCGCGGAATCCATTAGGATTGAATCCTTCCACACGTGCATTCGTACCAGCTAGCACCTTGCTGTAGCCAAATAAAATAAGCGGCGGATCTTTTTCAAGTTCTAAATATAGTTCATGGAAAGCCTTTTTTCGTTCCTCGATATCATTGGTCGCAATGGTAGCTTCAATTAATTCATCTACTTTTTCATTTTTATAACCGCTTACGATCGATGATGTGTCTTTTGAATGAAATGACTGTACCCCATTGTAAGGATCTGTTTGCATCGGTGTTGAAAAGGAAGCTAAATCATGGTCACCCTTTTCAACCCGTGCTAATAAAGCGTTAAAATCCATTAGCTCTACTTGAAAATCGACGCCAATTTCACGGTAATTCTCTTGAGCAATCGGGATAAGTGTGTCAGCAACTCCACCTGAAGTAGCGTAATAATAGATAGTTAGTTTTTCCCCATCCTTCTCACGAATGCCATCTTTCCCTTCAACCCATCCTGCCGCTTCAAGCAGTTTCTTTGCCTTTTCCGGATCATATGGGAATCCTGCAATTTTGTCTGTATATGCCCAAGAAATAGGAGCTACTGGCACATTCGCAGCTTGTGCAAGCCCTTGATAATGAACATTTAATATGGTCTCGCGATCCAAACCATAATTAAGTGCTTGGCGCACCTCTGGCTGTGCAAATATCGGATTATTATGATTAAAGGCAATGTAGCTATAGGCTGTTGATGTATAAAGATCGATGTTTGCAAATCCTAGCGATTTTAATAATTCAAGACTATCCGCATTCGCAGTTAGGGTCGTATAATCCACTTCTCCTGTTTGAAAAAATTGCTGTGAATCACCTTTTGTCGTTTTATAAATAAATGTTGAAATTTCAGGCTTTCCACCGTAATAGTGCTCATTTGCTTCATAGCGGATTTCTTGACCTGGCAAATATTTAACATAACGGAATGGACCTGCTCCAATTGGGGCTAAATGCAAATCACGTATATAATCTAAATTCCCCTTTTTGTACCCATTGCCGTAATAATCTTTCTTCAGCACTTGACTCCCTAATAATCTTAGAGAACGAGCATTCACCTTTTCTGTAGTGATTTGGATTGTTTTTTCATCAATTATTTTTATCCCGGATATGTCTGTAGCATCTCCTTCTTTATAATCAAGCCCTCCAACTATTGCTGCTTCTGTAATATCTGTCCCACCGGCATAACTTGGATCATGGAGAAGCGTTAAGGTAAATGCAACATCCTCTGCTGTTAAAGGAGACCCGTCATCAAACTTTAAATGATCCCTTAAATGAAAGGTGAAGGTTAATTCATCATCAGAAATCTCCCACGATTCTGCTAGTCCTGGTATGGGCTCACCCTTTTCATTCACATCCACTAATGGAGGGAACATAACGGATTGCACATTTCCATCATATCCACTCGAATTGAAATATGGTGTGAAAATACCTCCTGGTTCCTGAAGCGTTACGACCACTGTATCTCCTCTGTTAGTGGATGCTTGAGGAGCCAGCTCTGGATTTTCAGCAGAAAGTTTCTGATCTTTAATAGCTTGAATTGTATTCTCTGAATTTCCCGCCTCACTTGCCGATTCATTTTCATTCCTTTCTTCGTCAGAACCGCTAGCCTTGTCAGTTTCATTACATGCTGCCAGAAGAAAAAGGCTAAATATAGAAAACATAAATAAAGAAGCATACTTTTTAATCATTGGTAACCTCCATGAAATAAATTTTTATCTTTGAGTCACAAAAGCTTCTTATACTCTATGTATCTCTAAATTTTTCCATAAAAAAACCTCCTTACTGTTGTGAAAGAGGGAAGTTTAAATGTCTTTTATTATTCCACTCTTATCTCTCAAGAATATTCTTGCTGGAATTAGCACCATTCTGACCATGTCAGTGGTTGCTGAAGCTTCATTGGGCCAGATCCCTCAGCTTCTCTTGATAAGAAAATAAAAAATTATTAAATTATACTGAATACTTTATTATAACTAATCCGATATGTCAAGTAGGTTTTATACATAATTATCCATAAGGCAAATCACTAAAAATAGACTATTCATAAATAGAAAGCGATGGAAATTATGCTCCATCGCCTCAAACTTCTCATCATAAATCGACATTCACTTATTTTGCAAAGGGGTCTTTATGATCATAGCTATTATTATGAATGACATCAGAAATAAGATACTGGTAAACCTCATCAACCATTTCTATTCCATTCTGGTTACTTTCTATTTCACTAATTGTATTGATTTGCCCTGGATAGAATACTTGATCAAAGCCCGGGGCAGGTTTTATATTTGTTAAATCAGACATCGTTGTAGCAATATTTTCTTTAAACTTCGGTAAGCTCGTAAAAAATGCTGGATTGATCACGATATGAAGCTGACCCAAATTTCGGTCCTCTGTCAAGTCGTGATACATGGATGTCACCCTATTTCCAAATGGCAAGCCTAGAAGAACCCCTGATAAAATATCAACCATCATCATTAACCCGTATCCCTTTGGTCCGGCTATCGGCAATAAAGCATTTACTTTAAATGGGTTTGTCGTTGGCTCGCCATTTTTATCAACGGCCCAGCCTTCTTCAATCGGAGCATTTTTCGAACGGGCATGCAGTACTTTTCCCCATGCCTGCACCGTTGTAGCCATATCAAAAATAATATTCTCTCCATTATTTCCTGGTGCTGCAAAAGCAATCGGATTTGTACCATAGTACGGCTCTGCACCCCCATATGGAACAACCATCGGATCTGATTGACAGACAGAAAGTCCGATTAGATTTTCTTTAGCGGCCATTTCAACATAATAAGATAGGGAACCGCTATGACCAATTCTTCTAACCCCAACTACAGCAATGCCAGTTTCTTTCGCCATTTGAATGGCTTCCTCCATTGCCTGCTTCGCAGCCACATGCCCAGCCCCATTGTCACCATCGAAAACAGCAGAGCATGGTCCTGTTTTCTCGAAGGTAAAGTTTGGTTTTGTGTTTGTCCCACCCTTTGAAATTCTTTCGGCATAGTATTCAACACGCATCGCTCCATGGGAGTGAACACCTCTTGCATCCGCATGGACTAGTACATCTGCTACTACTGCTGCATGTTTTTCAGTTAATCCAGCACGGTGAAGCTTTGTTGTGATTAAATTTTCCAATTCCTGCTTCGTTACTTTCATTATTTTAATTAACCCCTTTTTTAAATGACTTCTATAAAAATTTTAGGGTTTAAAACGATTATCGTCATTATAACAATTAAACAAAACGACTGTTCTGTTTTGTTCACTTTAAACAAGATGGCATTTCTTTTTATCCTAAATGAATTTACAATGAGATTAGATTGAATTTGATAGATGGAGTGAGATCCTATGAAACTGCTAGAGGATTTATTTATTGTTGATGTTTTTCAAGAGGCAGAGGTCCTCGCCGGATCTACTGGGTTAAAACGAAGAGTTGATACGATCGAAATATCAGAAACACCTGACGTCTTTCACTTTATGGCGGAGAATTCTTTGTTATTAACGACTGGCTATGCCTTTCAGGAAGATCCTCGTAAACTCAGCAAGCTTATTGCCGAACTCAATGACCGGCCATGTGCTGGGATGGCCATTAAACTAAAACGCTTTATTGATGATATTCCAGACGAAGTGATCAAGCTCGCTAATGCCTTAGAATTCCCCATCATTCGAATTCCAGAGTCTTTAACTTTAGGAACCGTCGCCCATCAGCTTTTGGGATTTCTCTGGGACAACAAGATTGAAGAATTATTCTATGCTATTCACGTGCATAAGAAATTCACGAATATGATGATGAAGGGCTATAAATTACAAACACTCATCGAAAACCTCGGAACCTTGTTAAAGTGCCCTGTTCTGCTGCTTAATCCTATTGGCGACATTGTTTCTTTTTCCCATCACTTCGAACAAAATAAGATGAAAAATGTGAAGGAAGAGATCAGTTCAATTTTTAAAAGCGATATAGACCAATACAGAGAAAAAAATAAGCTTCTCATTCAAAGCTCTCATGCAACGCAATTAAAAATACCAATCCATATTTTCCCTGTCAAAACAACTCGTCTATATCCATTCCTGCTCCTGATCTTCGACTATGACAGGCTCCCGTATCCTTCCTCACAATTAGCCATCGAACAGGCATCGACGGTTATATCTTTTACTTTATTAAAAAATGAAGCAATTAAAGAAAATAATCGAATGTTAGAGAATAATTTTTTCGGTTCGTTAGTTGATGGAAATATTACAGTGAAACAGGAAATTATTCATCGAGGGAAGCAGCACGGCTTACTTGAACATCAAAGGTATATTTGCATTGTATGTACAATTGATAAAGAAAAAAGTGCAGATATGATGAGTAGAATCTACGATTATTTGAACGAATACTTAAAAATATCCTTCTGTCGAACAGAAGCTATTCCGATTGTCTTTTTAAAAGATGCCTATTTCGTTATATTGCTGCAATTCCCGCTAAACACGATTAAGCCTGTTAAAAGCTTGATTGCAGATAAACTTGAAAAGTTTCAGCAGGAAGTAATGGAAAACGTTAAAGTTTCACTATCCTTTGGTGCAGGAAGTCTCGTAAAAGAAGTAACCAATATAGCCATTACCTATAGCGAGGCTGTAGAAGCGTGGGAGAACGGTTTTGATCTATTTCAATATCACTTTATTAACTTTTATGAAACAAAGCAATTAAAGGAATTAATGCACCTACTGCCTGAACAAAATATTAAAAAGTTTTATGAAAATACATTGCGCTCGCTTTCCTATCCGAAATCAAAGGACGAGGAAGATTTACTTCATACATTAATTGTTTATCTCGATCATCATTGTGAGATTTCAAAAACAGCAAAGAAACTGTTTGTCCATCGAAACACAGTCAAATACCGCATTGCAAAATGTGAGGAAATTCTAGGCTACTCTGTCCGTGATTCGGAAAACTCCCTTCATCTTCGCATGGCTTTAATGATGAGATCAATGCAGTCAAAATCGGAAGTGAACTAAAAAACACATTACAGATTTTGTCTTTCTTGAAATATGTTTTCAGAGAAATAGTATGATAGTTGAACAATTATATGAATTTCGTCTTTTTTTCTATATAATAAGGAATATCATTCATAATCATTTTTCTATAATATGTCTTTGTAAAGGTGAGTAAGAAATGAGCAAAAAACTTGATGACCTTACTAAATCCAAACGCCCGTTATTTACCATAGTTTATGATAAATTGTATAAGCTTATTATGGATGGATCCTTTCCACCTGACAGCAGACTACCATCGGAACCTGAGTTAGCAAAAACATATGGAGTAAGTAGAATGACTTTAAGGCAAGCTTTGTCGCTATTGCAAGAAGATGGCTTAGTGAAAAACATCCACGGAAAAGGAAATTTCATTACAAAATTTCATGACAGAAAAAAAAAAGTTGGATTAGACAAGATTGGTAACCCGATATATAAATGTTTCACAAAAAAAATAGACGATGTAGAACTTCATTTCAAAATAGAACTCGTTAACGATTATGCAAGGCAGGTACTTAATAGGGATATGGCAGCGATTGTTACTTTTGATCGATTGTATAAAAGCAATCATAAAGTAGTTGCCTATGCATTTTCAATCATGGCAATGGAGACAATCAATGAATTAAACTTGAATTTACAAAATGAGAAACAAGTATTAGAGATGCTTGAACAAAATGTATATAAACTAGCAAATTCATCAACGATCGAAATCAAACGTTCAAATTTCACAAAAACACCTTTACTTACATACCATTTTGCTAAGGGAGAAGAATGTGAATTAATACTGGAGAGCGTATACATTAGTGATAAATATCCTGTTATATATAATAAATTTTATATCCCTGTTAAGGATAGTCAAATTACTGTAAACGCCCAAAAGTAATAAATGGCATATAGTAAAGCTTGCTAAATTATATCTTAAAAAAGATTGAAAACAGTGCTATTTCATAGGAAATGCACTGTTTTTTATTTCTCCCCAAAATATTGTATTCCATTTTTGTATATGCTATCCTTATCATTGCTTATTATCAGACAAGTTATTATACAACTATACAAATTTATATACAAATGTATAAGACAATCGCTTGACTGTCTTCTTTTTTTCCATCTATTGTGTAATGAAAAAATCTAATTGATAAATACTATGTAGAAGTAAAAAAAGAAAAATCTTCTATAAAAATTTGCGGAGGAATATATGAAATACATTGTTGCTTTACTAGGAATACTGGTGGTTTTAGGACTTGCTTATTTGGCAAGTAACAATCGAAAACATATTAAAATTAAACCAATTATTCTTATGATTATTATTCAAGTGTTATTAGCTGTCTTATTTCTAAATACGAAATTTGGATTTGCACTAATTAATTTGTTTGCAGATGTTTTTAATCATTTATTGGCTTACGCAGGGAGTGGCGTGTCATTTGTATTTGGAGGGATGGCGAATAATGGCGAACAGCCTTTCTTTTTAACCGTTTTACTTCCAATTGTTTTTATATCTGTATTAATTGGGATTCTACAGTATGTAAAAATCCTTCCGATTATCATGAAGGCAATTGGATTCTTATTAAGTAGGGTAAATGGGATGGGAAAACTAGAGTCTTACAATGCAGTTGCTTCAGCAATTGTTGGACAATCAGAAGTATTTATTACCGTAAAAAAGCAACTAGGCCAGCTGCCTGCCAATCGATTGTATACACTATGTGCATCAGCAATGTCAACTGTTTCAATGTCCATTGTAGGTGCTTATATGACAATGATTGAACCCAGATATGTTGTTACTGCCTTAGCATTGAACTTGTTTGGCGGATTTATTATTGCATCAGTAATTAATCCATATACTGTGAAAGCAGATGAAGATTTACTTATCATTCAAGAAGAAAAACAGAGCTTTTTTGAAATGCTAGGAGAGTACATTATTGATGGATTTAAAGTTGCTGTAATTGTTGGTGCAATGTTAATCGGATTTGTTGCTTTAATGGCTGGAATAAATAGTTTGTTTGATATGATTTTCGGTATATCCTTCCAGGGAATATTAGGGTATATATTTGCGCCTATTGCTTTTATCATGGGCGTTCCATTTTCAGAAACTGTTAAAGCTGGAGAAATAATGGCGACAAAACTTGTTACAAATGAATTCGTAGCAATGATGGATTTAACCAAAATATCTGGAAGTTTTAGCTCGAGAACATTAGGCATTATCTCTGTGTTTCTTGTTTCATTTGCAAATTTCTCCTCCATTGGAATTATTGCAGGAGCTGTAAAAAGCCTAAACGAACAAAAGGGAAATACTGTTGCTCGTTTTGGGCTGAAACTATTGTATGGAGCAACATTAGTTAGTATTTTATCCGCTGTAATAGTAGGTATCGTTTTATAGCTTAACTAATAACCCCTCTCAGAAATGCTTTTGGCAAGCTGCTTACTTTCATAAAGAGGGGTTTTGGGCTTTAATTTAGGAGTTTCTTCACTCTTTCTAAATCATTTTCACAACTGGCATGTTTATCTTTTACTGAGAAGTGATAGTGAGTAATTGTGACTTCACCTTCTTCCTCTAAACTGCCTAATGCGGAAGCAAAAATCTGCTCTTGCTCGATTTCACTTGTCTTGTTTCCTTTTTTATCTGCATAGACGTATGTTGACTTAAAGGAACCTGAGGACTCCTTTCCTTCCCAGCCAAAATCTTCTGGAGAAGAAGTGAGAAAAATACCGTTCTCATCAAAGGTATGGACGATTCTGCCATTCGTTACTTTTAATGGCGGAGCATCTTTTACGTTATATACCACATGAGCACATCCCTGATATCCTTCAGGTAATACAAATTCTTCATCGTATGCTGTTTTCTTCACGACAAACATATAGTAAGCTCCCCCTGCCACTATGGCTAAAATCACTCCAATTACAATTTTTTTCATCATACCCCCGCTTTTAACCTTTATTTTGATTGTATTATACCATTTTCACTTTGAAAAAAATGTAAATTTTCACCTCAAAAAAAGTGGGCTTTATAATTTGGCTTTTCTAACTACCGTTTCAGGTTATGTGAGTATCTTGGTTTGGCTTTCTTTAACCACGGGCCATTTAATGAAATAAAGCAGGAGAATTCAAAAAGTCACCGAAATAGACAAATAGACTAGATACAATTAAAAGGGAGTGTGACTGATATGTCCCATGCTAAAGAGGTTTTAGCTGACCAGTTGTTAGCAAATGCGAACGACCCTAGCTTTTATGTTCCGTTTTCGGAATCAGTAGCAAACTTGTCAGAGGAAGAAGCGTTTTGGAAACCAAACGATGAAAGTAACAGTATCGCTGAAATTGTGCAACATCTACTTTACTGGAATGAAACTTGGCAAAAAAGGTACGAAAAATCTCATGTGAATGCTGTTGCCCCAATAGGTGATAATAATGAAAGCTTTATTGTTTCGGAAAATAAAAGATTTGCAGACTTAAAAGAGGACCTCCTAGAGGTTCTGCTTCACTGGCAAGATCTACTTACTGAAGAAAAAGTAGAAAGTGACGTGGATGGTTTCCCAGTGACTGCAAAGTGGTGGGCGCTGTTGGGAAATTTGTCCACACATAACGCTTACCATATTGGACAAATTGTTTACATCCGAAAACAACTGCAAAAAGGCTGGAAAACTAGTATTAAATGAGCTAGTGAGATAACTTCTATTTCTTGTTCACAAAGCGTCAATGCTTCCACTTTACCAAAGGATAGTCTCTTTTTGTTTTTCTTGACATAAAAAAGGCAATCCCTCAGCCAATTTCCATGGCTTTTGGGATAGCCCCCTTCTAAAATAAAGACTGCGTATAATTACTCGTTATTTCACATAACAAAAATCAGATTTCCCACTTACTAACATATCTCTTTCGTTTCTATTCAAAATCAAGAACCTAGAACATAAAATACATACCGGCTCATGCCTTCTCCGATGATTATCGCTAGCAATGCTAAGTAAACAAATGAATAAGTTGCTTTTTTGCTTGGAGCTAAAGCTAAATAAGCTAAAACTACAATTCCAATAAGCTCAATGATCCAGCGGATTGTAATTGTTCCCTCGTAAGCTCCTAAACTAGCTGCAGCAGCTTGACCACTTATTTGTCGAATTTCTCCTTCTAGAGAAGAGTATGTTGCTAAGCCAATTAGCTGAAGAGCAATACCAGCAAAGACTACGATGAAAGCTGTTTTTAATAGGTCTTTAGACAATTCATTATTCTGAAGTGAAAGAATTGATAGACTAACAGCGAGAATCGCTCCTAAAGTGAACGTTGTACCATAAAAAGACAAGAATGTATTTGCGTGATTCCAGCCATGTACGAGTGTATTAGAATAGATGGCTGCCATACAATACACATCAATAATACCGACGATGGCTGTAAAAATAAGCAAAACTGGATTCACCTTTTTTTGTAATAAAGCTAAACCCGTAGTAGCACATACAAAAGCAATAAAAGTTCCAGTAACGACAATTTCACGGCTCATCCACGAATGACTAATTCCTAAGATCGCATTGAAAGCATGCGTTGGAGTTCCAAGGTGTGCAAATGAAGCTCCTAGTCCAATGAATGATAATACTGTAATAACGAACAACGGTAACTTCATTACTGTGAAAGGATCTGTTCCGTTTTTCTTCATCTTATTGTAAAAAATCGACAGCATAACGATTCCACCAATTGCCGCTTGCATACAAATAGTAAAAGTTAATAATGGCCATTCATGCATTATGGAATCCTCCTTTATATAGCCGCATCCTTATGCGGATTAATAACGATATTTGGTTTAGTTATAGATGGTCTAGGGAGTCCTTTAATTTCTGCATTATTACCATATTTTTTACGTAACTCATCAATCGGGCCAAAATCGATGCATCGCATAATACAAGCTGCGATACAAGCTGGCTTTTCTCCCTTTTCACGAAGATCTAAGCATGTATCACACTTTGTCATCATCCCAAGCTCTTCATTAAATTGCGGAGCACCATAAGGACAATTCCATTCGCAGTATTTACAACCAACACATTTTTCATGATCTACTACAACGATCCCATCTTCACTTCTTTTGTGCATCGCGCCTGTCGGGCAGCCTTTTACACAGCCAGGTTCGTCACAATGATTACAAGAAATCGAGACATTATACGCTCGAACATTATTAATCCAAGCACCATCTTTATCCTTCGTAAAATGACCATCTTCAAATGAATATACACGTCTAAAATTTATCCCAACTGCGTTATTATTCTTATCCTTACATGCAATTACACATGCATTACAACCATTGCAGCGGGTTTGATCAATATAAAAACCTAATTGTGCCATTTTTCATCCTCCTCCTTTATGCCTTCTCAACTTGTGCTAAATTCGTATGCTGAGGGTTACAATGCATTGGTGAAGCTTCTAGCCCCGTGAGAACGTTAATGACACCTCTTTCGTCAACCCCTTTATCGTTTGGTGTGTACCAACCACCTTGTGGCATACAAATAACGCCAGGCATTACTCTGCTAGTCACTTTTGCAGGAATAATCGTCGTCCCTCGATCATTGAATACCTTTACCTTGTCGCCTTCGTTAATTTTTCTTTTCTTAGCGTCAATCGGGTTGATCCATAGTTCTTGTGTTTGTACCTCTTCCATCCACTCGCTCGTCTCCCATGTTGAGTGGCAACGTCTTTTCACATGCCAGCCAAACACTTGTAATGGATATTTGCCAGTTACGCTGCTTTCTGGACCTTCTGCAACTGCCACATGCTTCGGAATAGCAGGAATTGTTTCTTTTTTATCCATATCCCATAGCTGTTTAGAAAATAATTCAATTTTTCCTGAAGGTGTTTCAAAAGGATTATTTTCAAAATCTTCTATTTGTTCTTTGAAATTGACAATGTGATTGTCTTTATATTTATAAACACCATTTTTCTGCATTTCTTCATAGGACGGGAAGTCTGGATCCTTTGTTTTCGACTCCTGAATCATCCATTTCACCCAATCATCTTGAGTTCTGCCTTCTGTGAATTCTTGTTCTATACCTAACTCTTTTGCAAGCATAGTCATCCATTCATATTCAGTCTTCGAACCATATAAAGGCTCAACAACTTTCTGTGAAAGGAAAATATGCTGACCAAAGCTCCATGGTGGAACAAAATCATTCTGTTCAAAGAATGTACAAGTTGGTAAAATAATATCTGAATACTTTACAGAAGGTGTCATATAAATATCTGATGTGACGATAAACTCACATAAAGATTCATCCTCAAGAATTTTGGTCGTTTCATTAATATCACTATGTTGGTTGACTAAACAATTCCCCGCCATATTAAAAATCATTTTGATGTTTGATGGCAATTTTTGCCCCTCTTCTAGACCTTTAACGCCATCTTCCGCACCCATTTCTGTACCTCGGACAATCGCATCCGTATATTTAAACACAGGAATCGAAATACCTAACGGATTCTCTGGGATTGGAAAATCTTGATATTTGATTAGCTTACCGCTAGGAAAGTTTGGTCCTGCCCAACCACCACTGATACCAATATTTCCAGTTAATGCTGCGATCATAGAACCGCCTCGTGACAGCTGCTCACCATTCATATGACGATTAATGCCGTTTCCTTGAACCCATGCCATCGGTTTCGTTGTCGCCACTTCACGTGCAAGCTTGATGATGCGATTCGCAGGGAGCCCTGTAATCTTTGCTGCCCATTCTGGTGTCTTTGGCACTCCATCTGTTTCACCCATTACATAACTACGGTAAGATTCACCAGCTGGAACACCTTCTGGCATATGCTCTTCATCATGACCAACGCAAAACTTATTTAAAAAATCTTGATCATGAAGATTCTCTGTAAACATGACATACGCCATTGCAGCTACAAGCGCATTATCTGTTGTAGGCTTAACAGGGAACCAATCATCTGCAAAAGCCACGTTTGTGTCCGTTTTCCGCGGATCAATTGTATAAATTTTTGCCCCTTTTGCTTTCGCCATTCGAAGATACATATTAAAATGGCCAATGATTGTTTCAGCAGGGTTCATACCGTGTAAAATGATCAGCTTTGAATCTAATAACGGGCGACAACTGTTGCCTGCTGAGCTTGTACCAAACGTATATGGTGTCGCAGCACCGTGCTGTCCTGAGCTATAATTTGAATAGCGTCCTAAAAACCCGCCATCTTGTGCTAGTAGTCTTTGAATGACCGTATCTCCACTACCTATTGTACCCGTTTGCCCTGTAGCATAAAGGCTAAAGCGAGAAGCTGGACCATACTTTTCTTTAATTCGCTTGTTTTCCCTAGCAATAATTTTTATTGCTTCTTCCCAAGAAATTTCCTCGAATTTTCCTTCTCCACGTTTTCCAACACGCTTTAATGGTTTTTTAATCCGATGAGGTGAATAAACATGTTTACGATAACCACGGCCGCGTAAACAAGCGCGAATTTGCGGGAACTGTTCATTATCCGCATTCTCATCTCTTTCGTCATTATCTGTTGAAATACGAACGATTTGTCCATCTTTTATATGCGCTTTAATTAGACATTTCCCGCCGCAATTCAACGTACTACAAGTTGGAACAACGACTTCCTTCACATCATTATTGTCTGACTTTGCAAGCACTTTTGGCACCAAGCTTTTTGATGTCACAGCACTTCCAACTACTAAAGGTGCCGTTACTGCTCCTGACCATTTTAAAAATGTTCGTCGCTTCAGTGTTTTTTTAGCTATTTGCTCTAAAAAGTTTTTATCCATTTTCAAGAACCTCCTTGAAACTCTTAATGTATTCAAATTCTTCATAGATGAAATCCAATAACAATGTTGCTATTCCTTTATAGAAATCACTTGTTGAGTAAGAGTAAATATCTTTTGTAAAAGGCTTAATCCATTGCATAAGATGATTCGAAAGCAGCCAATATTGATTATATATTCCCCTCATAAAATCATCCTTTTGTCTTTCATCAAACGCTTTTTCCGTGTACTGAAGTAAAAAAAGCATAAATTCTAATTGGATAGCTATGTGATCTTCCGGTTCTTCTTTTTCATTAATAAATCGCAAACCAAACTGATGTAGCTTATCTCTTAATTGAAACACAGTCTCTCCAAACATAGTCTGATCCTTTGTGACATAAACAGATTCCCAAGGTGGTGCAAGAATTTCGCCCTTTTCATTAAACACATTAAAAATACGGAAGAATTCGTTGTTTTCCTTTTCAACAACTTCACTTACATTTTCTATTTTTAATTTAGTAAAAAATGTATTTAAGTGAGTATTCCCTTCAGCAAATACGGATAAGTTACTTGTGTAAAGCATGTCTTTCCAACATTGCAAAGTTTCTATTGATAGTGGTTCTTTAAAACCGACAATGAGAAACTCGTAGACCCATTTTCTCTGGAAACTAACAGTAGATTGATCATTTGCGCACAAGCTAGTCATGGAACCGCCTCCTCTCAATAATCTAGATGACTGAAAATTCACAATAAACCTACTTTGTGATTTTCTGCACAATATATGGTGTAATTATAGGGGAATTTTTTTTAGCTGAACAGTTCAAAACCCACACAAAATACCTAACAATCTGTGACTTAAAGTGACTTTTATACATTCGTATCCTTATCGTCAACAATATCTTCACAGGTGTAACAAAACTTAACTTCTTCCTATTAACTTTTCACTTGAATTGTTACTTTTCCTTTTTAACTATTTTTATTACAAACAAAAAAAGAGGCTAGGACAAAACTAAATAATCCACTTCTAAATCTGTATAATATACTTTACTAAACTCGTGAAAAATAATAAAAACCGAACTACTCTGAAGCTCTAAAATAGAGTTTCAAATAATAGTTCGGTTTCTTCATTACTGAAAACCTTTTGTCCCAGTCTCTTTTTAATTATTTGATTTTTAAGTTGGTATATAAAATGTTTCATTTTAATTTTTTATAGATACTGCCCATTATTTCTACAGTTTCTAATTATAGTTCACCATTTCGAACTTTTTTCTGTTTTTAACATTTTTTACCTTAGTCGTCTGAATGGACTATTTATGGCTATTTTCTTTTTCGGTGGCGCAATTGGATCCGCGATTGGGGGATGGGCATACGCAGCGGGAGGATGGAATACTGTATTATGGATTGGAATAGCCTTCCCAATAGCTGCCATCCTTTATTTTGCTACAGAGAAGAGGTAATTCAATGGGTTACATTCAATTCGTACGGCATTTCCATGAGAATGTAGCTATTCTACTTTGCGGGTAATAAGCTTGCTGGTCCTCCATAAAGAAAAAATATTTTTATAAATGATTTAACACTCACCTTTTTGTAAGTACCTGTAATAAAAGTGCATACTTACATAGTTACAGTGTTCGCTTTATGATCAAAATATAAATTATATTAAGGAGGACAAATTTTTGAAAACTCTTGTTATTGTAACACATCCCAGCATAGAAACTTCCGTCATTAATAAGCGATGGGTAGAAGAACTGAAAAAATACCCAGAAAAGTACACTGTTCACGAATTGTCTAAGGTTTACCCTGATGGAAATATAGACGTGGAAAAAGAACAAAAAATGGTTGAATCACATGGTAATCTTATTTTACAGTTCCCTATATATTGGTTTAATTGTCCACCTCTCCTTAAAAAATGGCTTGATGATGTATTAGCCTATGGATGGGCTTATGGTTCAAATGGAGGGGATAAATTAAGAAATCGTAAAGTTGCTTTAGGTGTAACTGCAGGAATCAAAAAAGAAGATTATCGTGAAAACGGAAGATATAAGTATACACTTGAACAAATATTAGTTCCCTTTAAAACGACATTCCTGTATTGCAATGCTGACTATCGTTCGCACTTTTCGTTTTATGGCAAGGAAAATAAGCCGGGGGGAAACGAAGAAGAAACTGAATCTGGTATAGGAGAATTGGATAAAAGCGCTCAGGATTATTTGAATTTTATTGAAAACCTGTAATGGGCAGCTTTATAAAAACTATAAAAAGAAGTATTTCCTTATTTGAGGAGATACTTCTTTTATTTAAACAAATTAGCTAGCTATTGCGATACATCCTTCGGTGCTGGAAAACGATTTTTCTCTCCCCACTCACACATCATATTTAATAATGGAACGAGCGAAAGACCACGGTCAGATAATGAATATTCAACTTTTGGAGGGATTTGAGGAAATTCCTTGCGTATGATAAGACCTTCTGCCTCCAACTCTTTTAACATGATGCTTAACGTTTTAAAGGAAATGGCACCGATACTTCGCTTTAACTCATTATGACGCATAACCTTATTTTCAGACAGCCAATATATAATGATCATTTTATATTTACCAGCTATTAAAGACAACGTATATCCAAATCCAGTGTCTTTTAGTTCAACACCAGTCGGAACACAGGTTTTGTACACAATATTATTTTCTAATTCACTCATGATCGTTCTCCCTTCACATTCAGAGTCGTCTTCTGCTTTATTACCATTTGAAAATACCAAAGGAAATTCTATTAGGTGGTTTGCGGAAAAACTCAGTTGTTTTTGAAAAAATTCACTGTTTCTCTAAATGTACTTTTAGCTAATTCTTCATTGTATTTAGAAGAGTATGGATCACTAAATCCGTGCTCCCCCCTACATATATGTGCATCTATATTTGGTTGATCAATTGTTGAAACTAATTCATTAACATTAAATGATTTTTCCTCATTCGGAAAAAATAACAATACCGGACAATTTGGATGTATATTTACATAGTCCCTAATTCGTGAACCATAATATCCAACAATACCATCCACACCTTCTTCCTCACTACACAGCCAAGCAACCGTTGCCCCTATACTAAATCCAATGATAAATATTTTTGAATACTCATCTTTACTATCTATTAATATATTTTTTATTTTATGTAATCCATTTAAGAAACCTGCATTATCCATAAAAAAATGGTACGCCATTTCCTCTTGAGAATAATCAAAGGGGATATGCTCGAATAAATCAGGGCATATAATATCAAAGTTTTCTTCTGATAATAAATTACATACATCCACCATATGTTGGTTGATTCCATATATTTCGTGAACAACTATAATTAATTTATCGGATTTTTTGTTTATTTTAAGCACCCTATTCACCCCTTAATTGATCTTCATATTGTTAATGATTATATCATTTTAACCTGTCCATTCATGTGATTTCGATGTATCTTCTTTTCATATTCAAAAAAATACCCCTTGCCTAACTCTAACCATTTTTTACATACTAAATATCATTAAATTCGCCACCAAAAACGAATAAATTATACTAGATCAATTTGTGAACCTGACGGAATCATGAGTTTCGTCAGGTTCTTTCTGCATTCTGGCTATTCTTAAATCAAAGTTATCTAAGTAAATATAAAGGTATTTTATATACTTGTATAAGTATACTTTACTTTTATAAAAATTGGGTTTACAATCTAATTCAAGAGGTGGTTGTTATGAAAAAAGATTTTGGTGATTCGATATCAAATAAGGTTTATGAATATCGTGTACTTGCCAGAATGTCTCAACAAGAATTAGCGGAGAAAGTCGGAGTTTCCAAGCAAACCATCTTCGTAATGGAAAAAGGAAATTATGTTCCGACTCTGCTGTTAGCTTTTCGAATTGCCGATTTTTTTAATGCTGATGTAAACGATATTTTTACTTATGTGAAAGGAAATGATCAAAATGATAACTAAGTTTTTCTCGGATATCCATAACTCAATATTCTACCCTTTAAAATCCTGGGCTGAACAATCTACTGGAAATTGGAATATTCTCATTGGAGTTGGTTTTTTACTTCTTATGGGCAGTGCGATTTTTGCCTTGGTATTTCATATGAAGATGGGGCCAACCGATGAACGGACAAATAAAATCTCTTTGAAAAGTGCTTACTTTGTGTTGTGTGTAATTGTTTTATGTGACTTGATTTTCCCTAAAGATTATATGTGGAACATCTTTTTCATGTTCAAATATGCACTGGCATTTTTAGCTGGTGGAATTTACTTGGCCGTCCAATATAAAAAGGATTTTTCATAAGGATAGGCAAGGATGGCTCAGCCATGAGTAAAGGTATTATAAAAGTCACTCAAAAAGTATAGCGAAATCGAGGGAGGGGCATAAAATTAGGATAGTCATCAAAAATCGGTCGTCCAAAACAGTTCTTATCATTCTTTCTTTCATGTTTTTAGTGTCGATTTACGGGTATCACCGACTAGAGAAAGACTTTGTATATCCGGTTGTGCCTGTAGCAATCAAGACTGTTTTTTTATCAGAGGCATATTTTTCTGAACTCTCGGAGCAGTATGAACAAATTCGCTCTAAGCATCAAAAATGGTATATATTTGATACATCTAAAGCAATTGCATCACATGCAATCCTCATGCATATGATGAATGATTTGGTGGAAAATCAAGAGCTTCTGAATGGACATAAGCAATTTGATCTGTTTTTTGAGACATTTGATCAACATGTCAAACAACTCCCTTATATTACGGAAGAAATTCATTATTTTCGCAATGAACTGAATCGATATGGAGAGGCGCCTGAACAATTAGAAGAAATGATTGAACTTGTGGCATGCGGCAAATGGAAACTATTCAGCGCTAGATATCACCGGTATGAAGTAGGCGAATATGACGCTGCTTATAATGTGAAGTTTATATCATCGAATGGCCGCTTTGAAGTTGTCTATCATGCTGAGACGGGTCAGATGGTAACCGATCCGGTTAACTTAGGCACATATAATTATGCACCTGGGAGTATCCATCCATGGAAGTATTACCAGCACCATACATACGATAAAGTTCCATGGAAGAAGTGGGGTAATACTGATCAGATTCCATACAAGGAAATTACAAAGCGTCAGACAAGGCATGGCTCAACGGAGCAAAAAAACAGTACAGAAGAACTCCTT
The DNA here is from genome assembly GCF_032154635.1 of Cytobacillus sp. GTDB lineage: Bacteria > Bacillota > Bacilli > Bacillales > Cytobacillaceae > Cytobacillus. The sequence goes on from NZ_JALDXW010000007.1 coordinate 127,792, forward strand.
AACTTAATCAAAAGCAAAATATCAGATTCACAGAAGTGTCGATAAAGATCTACCCTGAAGGATTTAAAGTACTAAAGGGCAGTCCCCACCCTAGTGGAATTATACATATACTTATTCCATGTAGAGCGCTTTGTTTAAGAAGAAAATTGGATATTTTTAGTTAAAAAGGTTTGATCATTTTTACCCTATTCCACAATCGAGCCTGATTGCTTAAAATGTGCTTATATTAAAAACCATGGAATCACCTAGCTTTAGGAGTTCCATGGTTTTGATGAAGTGTGTTTGAACTTTATACTTTAGCTGCCCAAATTTCTATTTCAATCTTTATCTCAGGTAAACCTAACTCAGCAATATATCCAATCGTCATTGCTGGATAATCATTGCTAAATAATTGTTCCCATTCTGAATAAAAAAAGTCCCAATCAATTTTCTCAGTAGCCCATATGTTCACTTTTATAATGTTTTCAGCGCTTAAATCCTCAGAATCGATCATTGTTTTTATATTGATAAACGTATTACTTACTTGTTCATTCATAGTTTGTGGAAATTGACCATTTCGATCTACACCGACTTGACCTGATGTAACATATAACTCCGCATTCCTTGGAATTTTTGTAATATGTGTGTAATTGCCAACTGGTGCAGGCATACTTGTTGGGTTTTTCCTTGTGATTTTTTCGTTTTCCATTTATTTACCTCGCCATTTTAAAAATTTTCCTGCAGTTTTGCCTAGAAAGTCAAATTTAGACACACTTCACCCTTTAAAAGATTTCTAGAAAAAAACAGCAGTGGAGTATCCATATCCGTAAGATAAGAACTTAAGTGATTTTTTCTTCATGGTGAACACTCCTCTCTCTTAAAATGACAAGTTTTTTGATAATTATAATTTTATAGGAAATAGGTTCTTTGCACAACTTAAATATTAATCTAAGGTTTATTCCGCAAAATGACCAAGTTTGTTGAATTTTAAAAAACAGATTATCAGCATCATGGTGTCAAATTTTATTCCAAGTCTACACCTCAACAATCGGGCCGTTCTTCATGTAAGTAGCATTTATTAGAGTTATGCTTCTATTTCTGACAAGTGATTAATAATCTCATTGTTGACTTGGACTGGGTTATCAAGGTTTGTAGCATGATGGGCGTTCTTTATATAAACCAATTTAGATAGAGAAATACGTTTAGCCATTTCTCGTTGTTGTCTTTCTGTCATAGTGTCATGATCGCCCTAAAGTATTAAGGCGGGGCAGCTTAATTATGTAAGTCATTTCCACTCTCCATTGTAGAAACTGCATGCCATATACGTATCCAACGGTTAAAAGGTATTGAGATAACCGCTTCTTTGATATATTGTTTGTTTTTGCTATTGAACTTAGAGAGCGTTCTTGCTTGAATTATTGCCATTACCCTCATAGGTATAAAAATGCTTGACCATCGATTTATGGAAAAAAATACCTTCTCAAACCAATTGTATGTATTAGTAAAAGGCGTACCAATTAATATAAGCGATGTTACAAATTCCGGGTACCTAATTGCAGTTTGAAGAGAGATATGCCCTCCCGTTGATAAGCCACAAAGATGAGCCGGTTTTACATTTAAATGGGCTAATAATCCAATTAAGTCTTTGCTAAAGTCCTCGGAGTCCACTTTACCTTTTGGTAATGAAGATTGACCATGTCCACGTACATCCCACGTAATGGTTTTATATTGTTTAGCTAATTCATCAATCTGTTGTTTCCACTGTCGATTTCTTCACCTACTTCTCACTAATACGTATTCCCCCTTTATTTATTAGCTATTATCTAACAATCTGGCCCTATTCATAAAGAAAGACGTTTTCCTTAATTCAGAAAAGCGTCCGTTGGTTGAATAAGACTTACTTAATTAAATTAGTGGTTTTACCATTGTATAATAACAGCTACCAGGAGGATAATCTTTAATTTCACCAACAACTTGATACCCTTTGATTTCATAAAACGACCGAGCTTGAAATTCAAAAGTGGTCAAAAGTGCGTTCTTTGCACCCTTCTCTTTGGCGATTTTTTCCGCTTTATCAAGAAGAAGCCCGCCTAAACCTTTACCTCTGTATTTTTCACTAAACCAAAAATCATTAATTTCTAGCCAGTTCCAATAAACATCAGCATTTAAACCACCAATCCAATTTTCTTTGTCATCTGAAACAATAATATTTATCGGCTGTACAGCTTCTTTTTTCCTTGCTTCTTTATGATGAATGGAATGTTCATTATTATATTCCCTAATATTTTCATGTAAAAAAGTCGAAAATTTTTCGTTATTATCCAACGAAATTTCTATTTTATAATTCATCTTCCTTCTCCCCATATTTGATTTATACAATATCTTTATTCTACAATCCTGTTAGTTACTTTAAGTACAATCATTCACAACCTATAATTATTTTAACATAAATATCCATTTACCTTACTGAGTGTTATTCGAGAAAATGGACCGATAACCAAAAAGGACATGCCTTGTTATATGCATGTCTCGAATTTCAAAAATATTGACATCTCTCATGAGGAAAAACTAATAGCAACTATGGAGGCAGCATCCTACCGTAAAGAAGTCAGGGGCATCTCCTTCGGATAAGCAGTTAAAAGCTTTGTCTAACATTTTCGAAACCATTTCATATGTAGGACGGCTTTGAATATTATAGGCAATAATTTCACCATTAAATAAATCAAGTATAGGGAAAAGATATAACTTCTCACCAAATAAATGAAATTCAGTTACGTCCGTTACCCACTTTTCATTTAGTTTTGTCGCTACAAAATCACGTTTAAAAATGTTTAACATTTGAGGTGCAGATCAAATTCAAAAAAGCGCCCGATACTGGAATAACCCTTCCCAAATGGGCACTTTAACTCATTCTCGACTATTTTTTAAAATTCTCATCTACCAAAGGTTTTCCTTCTTGATCAACCATAACGGTTAATCCACTTCCAACACCAGAAAGATTCAACATATATAGAACCCCCGTCTGGTTATCACGAATAATCTTAAAAAGTTCTAGTTTTCCTTGAGTATAAATAGTTTCAAAACGTTTGTTATCCATTACCCCACTCTCCCTTAACTCGATAATTGCTAAAGTGATTCATTAATTTATGTATAATTCTTGATAGCCTCCTTACTATCCTCCTTAATTTCAAAATAAATTTATGCCAGCGCAATTTAAAGCTATTACTCAAGAATCTGGCCCGATTGTTTCTGTAATTGATCTGCACCCAAATGTTAGAGTCGAGTCTAACATTTGGGGTGCAGATTAAAGTGAGTAAATGCAAGCTATCCAAAACAATTTCGGGGTTCAGTTCAACTTTGTTCCAAATGAAATTAATTTTTAGCAGTAAAATCAATTAAAGTATTGCTTTTTTGATCAATTTTTTATTAAACTAACAAAAATAATTGACAACACCTATTGTAGTACTATACAGTACTAATTATGACAAGGATAAAATTAATGAATCAAAAACGTGTGATTGAAGTAGCTGCATCATTATTTTTAGAAAAAGGGTTTGCTTATACAAGCATGGATGAATTAGTTCGTGTAAGCAAAGTTTCAAAGTCTAATGTGTATTATCACTTCTCTAATAAGGAAGAATTGTTGGAAGGGGTCGTTGATTATTGGATTGAAATGTATCAATCTGCAATTGATGGCTTACTAACTCAAAACCAATTATTAGTTGAGGATCGTATCCAACTGTTTTTAAAGCAATTATCACAAGGAGTTCAGACGAGAGAATATAAGGGGAGCTGTCCGTTCATTACGCTTTATATTCAAAGTCCTACAAATGCCACAAAAGTAAAAGAAAAAATAGGTCTTTTTTTTAAAGGATTACAAACGAAAGTTTCTCTATTACTTAAACAAGGGGTAGAGAATGGTGAATTTAGAAAGACCATTAATATTGACGAGGTTGCATCTCTTTTTATTACAAATCTTGAAGGAGCGCTATTTATTTCAGAAACACTGGAGGATGCAACTGTAATTATGAAAACAGCAGATCATTTTTTTAACTTGCTTCGATAAAAGAAGCATTTTTTTTACATCAAATTAGTACTGAATAGTACTACAAGGAGGATTTTTATGAGAACAGTATTTTTAACTGGTGGAACAGGTTTTATTGGAAAGCAATTAGTGAAGGAATTAGCCAAAGAGCATGTTACAATTCTTCTATTAGTGAGATCGAAGAGTAAAGCAACACGCATTTATCAAGAAAGAGGCATCTTAAAAGAGGCAGTTATGCACTTTATTGAAGGTGATTTGACAAAAATAGACTTAGGTCTAAGTGCTGAAGATAAGGAGTTGGTATTGAAAACGGATGTAATTATTCACGCAGGAGGCCCCATGGATATTCAAGCAACAAGCAAAGAGGCAGCTTCTGTATTTTTGAATGGTGCCCAACATATTAGTGAATTCGCTAAAAATATTCATCAATTGAAGGGATTGCAACAATTTATTCATGTTGTAGGTTATATGAGTCCCTTTGATGATAATAATAGCAAGGTTGCGATAGATGTGTTTAAAGAAGGAAACAATTTTTTGAAAATAAAAAATCCATATGAGAGAACAAAATTTTTAGCAGATCTTTATATCCGTCAACAGGCATCAGCAGTAGGTTATCCGCTGTCTGTCATTAATCCGCCAACTGTGGTTGGTAGTAGTAAAACAGGGAGTACAGAGCAGATAACAGGATTAGGTTTGCTTGTGACAAGTATGCGAAGAGGGCTCATGCCAGTGATTCCTGGAGGTAAGGGATATAGGTTGCCACTGATTTCAAACGATGAGTTTGCGAAGTTTATTGTGCAGGTTTTCAAATTGGAGCAGCCGGCTATTCAAACATATACACTTGTTGATGACAAAGAGAACGATCCGAACATTGCTGAATTATTAAGTGTTATGTCGGAAAGTATGAATATGAGGGCACCAAAAATCTCTGTTCCAATGCCGCTTATGAAAACAATAATGAAAAGTGGAGTAAGTAAAATAACAAACATTCCTTCTGATGGACTGAATTTTATCACAAAACGAACATTTTCAAATGGTTCGGTGAAAAACATGAGGGGGGGAGATTGGTTTAAGAAGATGAGTGTCATGAACTTTTTCCCTGCCGTAGTAGCTGATCTGGATTATCGATTGATGTATCAAAATGGTGAGCATCATCATTTATTTGAGCGAACATTATGCGATAACAATACCCTTTACCAATTACAAGGAGAGGGGAAACCGTTTATTTTATTACATGGTTTATTAAGTGATGGAGAAGATTTATTTCCTTTAGGGAAAGAGCTTCATGAAAAAACAGGTCGACCTGTATGGATCATGGACCTTCCAGGTTTGGGACGTTCTCCTTTTAAACGAGAGAAAAATCTATTAAATATCTATTTGAATGTATTGAAAAATTTATTGGAGAAAGCTACTAATGGTGCCCATCTAATTGGCCATTCATTTGGTGCGTATATTCTTTTGGAAGCATTAGTACAAAAGTACATAGATAAGAAGTATACAATTACTTTACTTCAGCCACCTGTTGCTAAAAAAAATGCTAAATCGATAAATGTTCCTCAATTTATGAACAAATGGACATTGAAATTGGCAACTACTAATTTGATAGAGCGTTATTTATTAAGTAATGGTTTATTTGAAAGTACGGTGAGTATCCCTAAACATTATATTGAAAAAATAAGTAACAGTTTTACTTCTCCTAGAATTTTAAATACTACGGTTCAGCTTAACAATTTACTATTGAAAAACGTTCAAGGTGATTTCAATGAAGTAACAAAGTATAATCTTCGCATTATTTGGGGGGATTATGACAGAGGCTATTCTGCTCCTTCGCATCTTGGCAAGGTTGATTTTGTTCCATATGGTCATCATTTTCCTCTTAACCATCCGAGTGAAACGGCTAATTTGGTAATAAAAAATAGTAGTACTAGCAGATGAGAGTGTGGGATAAATAAAAAGCATGTATAAGATTGTTGTGTCTTTGAAATAAAGTCGTACGGTTTACATGGATGGCTAACGGGATACTTTAGTTTTAAAAAATCTTATATTTAGTTAAAAAGATTAAATCCATTTTAATCTATTTTTTCAAAATGGAGGAAAAATATAGAAAGCTGTATTTGCAGCTTTTTTATTTTTCAATATTCCAAAATCGGGCGCGATTGTTGAACAATGAATTAAATATTATAAGTTAGAAAAAAGGAATGTCTTCAAAATTGAGACATTCCTTTAGATTTTCAAGAGTACAACTTAATTTTAAAAAAACACTAGGTCACGACTGAGTTGTCTGGAGACACAACAGTTGTTGCATGAAAAAATAGTTCTTTACTAAAAGGTTATAAAAATCCTGTTAAAATCAATAACGTGTAATTAATAAAAAAAGAAAGTCCTTTACTAGTTGTAATATTTATCATAAAACCAGTTGCTTTCATTATAAAAATGTTCTTTACTAGTTGTTCAACAATCGCGCCCTTTAATGGAATAACTAAAATAGGACCTCATTCAAAAAACATTATGCTTCTTAAACTAACGCTACCCGATAGTTTAAGTACAATCCCTTCACAATCTATTCTTAATAATGTCGATCAGCTTATTTATCGCACTGACTACCAATTCTGGTTCATCATTTTGTATGTAATGTGCACTGTTTTGAGCAATCACCAATTCACCATCTGAGGATATTTCTAGAATCTCTCTCTGCATTTCATTCCATAACTCTTGTGATTCCTTTGAATAATGAGCTTTCTTACCAGCGGAAAGAACAATTAATGGGACATTTAATTTTAGTCTGGTTTCTTTTAACTGCTTTAGGCTTTCCATAAATTCATCATAATTGCCTTCGTAAACGAATTGCTTGTTGTATGCTTGTTGAAAATCTTGTGACATAGTTGGGAGAAATCTTTCTTTGTAATCTTCAGGTGTAGAGTCAACCAAGATAAGTCCACAAACTTCATTTTGATATTCAGTTGCAAACATCCGCATATTTACTCCACCAAATGAATGACCGACTAATATGTAGGGAGGTTTAATCTTCGCTTTAATAAGAAGTTCCTTCAATTCTTTTACCATCTCACGGCTGGTTCTGGGGTTAGAACTTGTTTCACTTTTCCCAAGTCCTGCTCTATCATATATTAGAACATTAGAGAGCAATGAAATATCCCCAATTACCGAATCCCAGGCCTTGGAAAAATCTCCATATCCAGCGTCCATTATGACAGTTGGTTTTCCGTTATTATCTCCCCACAATTTAGCATAAAGTTTACAATCACTTATTTTCACAAACATTTCTTTAGTCATTAAGTCCATTCCTCTCATTTAGCCAATTATCAGTTAGTTGAAATTTAACAATTTTAACACCCTTTCTTCAACTAAACTCCCGTTACTTTAAGTACATTTCTTCACAATCTCTTCCTAATTTTAGCATATTACGCGCACTACGTTATTCAACAATATGGCCCGATTATTGAATAACATTAATGACGATTGTTTAATTAATTGCTCGGATAGCTAATCAGGCAAAATTAAAAAACCCTTCTCGTTTGAAAGGGGCTTAGTTATTCCATTAAGCATTAATTATCTCTATCTGGATCGATTTCATCAGTAATTTGAGTAAAGCCATTATACCCTTTAACGTTAAGGAGCAAATTGCCTTCTTCATCTACTTTAGTAATATCTATTAAAGCTACTACTTTTTTGGGATTTATAGTATCTAAGTAAAAAATACTATTTTCTACTTTTGTTTCTCCATCTTTAAGATAAAATTTCCATATACATGCTTAAGTCTGAGTTAGAAAGATCAATACTTTTACTTGTTGATTTAGAACTCTGTCCAGGTTTTAATTATTTGATTTCACCTATCTCTTGGAAAATAATATCTAGTAAATGACCAAATGAAAATTTAAGATTTGAGATATCCTGCTGGCTTGAATTTTTAAGCTCTATTGTCACTCCTGTATCGTATTTTCTATACTCGCCCTGTGTATCAATCATTATAAAGTAGGAACTTCCGTATAATACTCCATATAATAGGATGCCTAACAATATGAAGCTTGTTAAAATAACCAACAGCCTCGAAGAATTCGGAAGCCGGAAATCTTTCGAGCCCAGAGCTCAAGGAAGCCATGACGAGGTACAATGAGGAATTAGTGAAAGCAGGTGTGCGAATTATGGCTAAAGGACTTCATCCAAGTTCAAATGGGATTCGGCTTTCGTATCCAAAACAAGGAGAAAAACCAGTGGTCACGGATGGCCCATTTACGGAAACGAATGAATTGATTGCTGGATTCATACTAATTGATGTTAAATCGAGAGAAGAAGCCGTTGAGTGGGCCATGCAGATGCCGGATCCACAAGGACATGGTGAAGGTCAAATTGAGCTGCGGCAAGTATTTGAGTTTCCGGAGCAAAACTAATTGTAAATTTATAGAAAAAATTGATTCAAGAAGGGATTAACGCTTTTTTTGTTTGAACTTATTGAACTAAACTATTAAAAGGATATTGTGAAATAGAAAAACAATGGTTAGATATTGTAGGTTCTATTTAATTCATATAAAACAATCGATTTTTCTAGGAAAAGAAAGTTCAACTTTCGAGTGTTTATTCACTGTAGGAACAGACTGTTTTAAACGTGAATATGATATACATTTTCAGTTTACATAGATGAGAGGAATGTCAACTTGCGTGAATGGGTCCTTAGTAAACTACGAAATCACCGTAATGGTATACCATGGAGGGATCTGCAACAGCAAGGCCAGGATTCGTAGGATTGGAAAGACCAACTCCACCAACTACTTCAATTTCAAGTTTCCCACGTAATGGACGATCCTCCCCTACTACATAATTCCCCGTAGATTTAACATGAAGAATTCCATTTACGAAAGAACTAATATCAAACTCAAGCCGAATACAATTCATTGAAGGAATAACGGTAGGACCAATGCCTTCAAGGAGTGACCTTTCACTCTCAATAGTTATAAAGGGAAGTGGGATACCTTCAACAGAGATCTGAACTGGAGGACAAAGTTCAATCACTACATCAGCTTCTAATGGTCTGTTTGTTGGGTTTTTAATAATAATTACAAGTCGATTATTTGGTTGTCCAACTTCGGCATTCAAAGGGACTAGGAACGGTCCTGTAGTAATTGTATGTTTTTTTTGATGACACTTTGAACTACAACTTGAATTATCGAATGATTTATGACTTGACATAAAATCACCTCCTATAACAAAAAATAATCACATTTATTACCTTTTTGTTTTAAGGTATGATTTAGCAACTTTCTTCTTTTCTTTTGCAAACTATAAAATCTCCATAATGGAATATCAAGGAAGGGTCGGCATTAAAAAGCCCGGGTGCAAGATCTAGGGTCGTCCTACTAACACTACCTTGTCCACCAATCACTTCTATTTCGAGTTTTCCACATAATGGGCGATCTTCACCAACTAAATAGTCACCCCTAGAAGTTACACGAAGGGATGCACCCTCAAAATCGAAAATATCAAGTTCTATTCGAGTGCAATTCATTGGGGGCACGATAGAAGGACCAAAATGTATGGGAACTGGAATTTCAGGAATGTTAGAGATAAATGGCAAGGTAATAGGTGCCGGTGGCCGTGGACATGTTTCAATTACAATCTCAGCTTCTAATGGTCTGTTTGTTGGGTTTTTAATAGTTATTACCAAGCGATTATTTTCAAAACCATCAATAACTTCAGGAATTAGAAAAGGCCCCGTAGTAATTGTATTTTTTTTTGATCTACTGGACAAAAAAGTCACCTCCTCTCAAAAATATAATTTTCTAATATATTTTATTAAACTTACTTATTATTGGATAGGTAGCTGCAGTAGGGGAGTCATGTATTTTTTCATAAATAGATGAAGTATATTCCTCTGACTTGGATGTTTTTTTCGGATGAAGATATGTTCCATTTACCTTCTTTACAGTTTCAAGATGCAGAATTTGATCTACTCCTTTCTGTACATTGATGTGGAGGATTGTTATTGATATTATTTTGAATTCAAGTTTTCTGTTAAAGGGTGTGATTGAGAAATAAGGATTTAAATATTATAAATTAGAAAAAAAGAATGTCCTCAAAATTGAGACATTCATTTAGATTCCTAGATTACAACCTACTTTTAACAGCGTATAGTCTATTTTAAAAAACAATTCGACAAAAAATATAAAATAAACGAACTGTAAATAGTGCAAATACAGAAGTCGTCCAATCCGTCCCAAATTCACCATCATAATATTGTAATAGTTAAATTTTATGAGGTGATTATATGGCTAACAATAACCAACCATTTCAGGGATGTTGTCCAATTAGTCCGACTTTTAAACCGCCAAGGCTACCAAGATTAATCGGACCTCCTGGCCCACCTGGGCCACCAGGTCCCCCCGGACCATGTCTTTGTGACTGTTGTGTTTTTCCAATGCAGTCCGTTTTACAACAACTGGTGGGTCAAACTGTAATACTTAGTACTATTGCTGATCCACCAAATGTACCTCCTCTCTTTTTTTTATTCACTATTACTGAAGTGAACGATTTTTTAGTTACTGTTACAAATGGAGGGGCAACCTATGTGGTTAATATTTCTGATATAACAGGGGTAGGATTTTTACCACCGGGACCTCCAATAAGTTTATTGCCGCCTGTTGAATCTGGGTGTGAATGTGATTGCCGTGAACGACCAATTAGACAATTGCTAGATACACTTATCGGATCTACTGTGAATCTTTTAGCAATAAATGGCTCTACTGCAGTAGGTTTTAATGTGGAACAAACAGGTCTTGGCATAGTGTTAGGCACTTTACCTATAAGTCCTGAGACAATTTTTAGATTTGTAATTTCAACTTGCAAAATTACGGCTGTACAAACTAGTTGAAAATCTCTTCTGCAAATTAGAAGTAAACGACATTGAATGTTATGAATACTTTTGAAAATTATCTTTAAACCGAGTCTTTAATTAAAGGGCGCAATTCTTGAAGAATTGTGCCCTTTTCAGCAATAGGTAATATAATTGTAAGACAAACTAGGTGTAAAATATGTTTGACACATAGTTTGTCTTTTTTTATAATTAAGGTGTAAAAAACCTTTTACACCTTATAAAATCTAAAGGCGGCTTAGTAAATGGAAAATAGAATTAAGGAGTACAGAGAAAAAGGCAGTCTCTCACAAAGGAAATTAGCAGAATTATGCAATGTAAGTAGACAAACGATTAACGCTATTGAGAACAATAAATATGACCCAAGTTTGCAGTTAGCATTTGATATAGCAAGGACTTTGGGAGTCGCTATGGAAGATTTATTTATCTCTGAGAATGGGGGAAAAAGGAATGAATAAAACCAAAAGTGTTATAGCTATTTTAATCTTTATTGTTTTCTTATCAATTGCAGGATTTTCCTTATACAAATGGGTTAGTTTTGGAATTATAGATGCAGCTGGTATATTCTTTAGTTTTCTAGCTTTAAGCTATTTTTTTAATTGGCTTAATTGGGGACATCATGAAGGTGGCGGTGAGAAAGATGAATTAGATAGACATATTGAAACTCAAAGTGCCAAAATAGGTTATTATGTGCTAATGATTCTATCTGGTTTAATATTATTTATTTCTGAAGGAACTGGTAATTTTAATCATATTGATAATTATCCACTGGTTATGGTGGTAGGTCTTACATTTGTTACGGTTCCAATCACAGAATTTATTTATTCAAAGAAGTACAAGTAATAATAAAGATTGCTATCTTCAACAATCGGGCGCTTTTCGAAAACAGCCGTTACCTACTAATGGGTAACGGTTTTGTGTTTGGTGGAGATGCTTTAATTATTCTGAAGACAACTTTAATACGTGAGGGGACTTGGTGTTTAACAATCATTCACTTCATACTTAGGTGATCAGAAATTTAGTTATTTTTCCATTTTAATGACTTTTTATTATTGACATACCGTTCTGGGGTATAGTAATATCATTTTAAGATAATGACTTACTATTCAAGTGAAATG